>DATGIF010000034.1:0-95218 GCA_035295845.1 Xanthobacteraceae bacterium | reverse complement strand
GTGGCGGGATGGCTGCCCGTTGTTCTGGGCGCGACGATGGGTTCGTGGATCTTGTTGCAGCAAGAGGACGGATGAGCGTTCTGTTGGATCACGTCCGGCCTCGGCATCGCATGCCGCGCGCGTGCGCGATTGCGCTTGCGCATGCCCTGTTGGCTGCGCTTTTTGTCGCGCTCGCGATCCCCGCGCGCGCGCAATCGGATCAGCCGACGCAGAACGCGCAATTGGACCAGACGCCGCAGAAGAAGCCCGATCAGACGCCGCAAAAGAAAAGCGGAGAAAAGCCGACGCTCCTGAAAGGAGCCGTGCAAAGCACCAAGCACGATCCGAAAGCCAGCATGCTCGTCAACGCCGACGAGCTCGTCCACAATTATCACGAGAATCTCGTCTCCGCCGTCGGCCACGTGCAGATCTACTACGAGGGCGCGGTGCTGGAAGCCGACCGCGTAACCTTCGACCGCAACACCAACCGCCTGCACGCGCAAGGCAACGTCCGCTACAGGACGAAAGACGGCAAGGTTCTTTACGGCGAGGTCATCGAGCTCGACAAGGATTTCAAAGAAGGATTCGCCAACTCGCTCTTGATCGAGACGCCGCAAAAGACCCACTTCGCCGCCGCCCGCGCCGACCGCACCAACGGCAACACCACCGTGTTCCAGAGCGGCATCTACACCGCGTGTCAGGCCTGCAAGGACGACCCGACGAAGCCGCCGCTGTGGCAGGTGAAGGCGCAGCGCATCATTCACAAGGAAGACGAGCGGATCATCTATTACGAAAACGCGGTGTTCGAGATTTTCGGCCAGCCGGTCCTCAACATCCCGATGTTCTGGCACCCCGATCCGACCGTGAAACGGCAGTCGGGTTTCCTAGTGCCGCACGCCTTTTCCAGCAGCAAGCTCGGCGTCGGCGTGGAGGAGCCCTATTTCTGGGCGATCGCGCCGGATAAGGATATCACCTTCGCAGCGGTGCCGCTCACCAATCAGGGCGTATTGGGCAAGATCGAGTACCGGCAGCGGTTCCTGACCGGCGCCTTCACGGTCAAGGCCTCGGGCATCATTCAGTCCGATCCCGGCGCCTTCAATCTTTCGCCCACCTCGACCGCGATCAACCTCACCGGCGGCACCGCCGGCGCCGGCACGCGGACGAACCGCGGCGCGATCGAAAGCACCGGCCAGTTCGACATCAACAAACAATGGGTATGGGGCTGGGACGGCGTGCTCACGACCGATCGCACGTATCTCAATGACTACAACACGCTCACCCAGGAGCACGCGAACGAAAAGGTCTCGCAGCTTTACCTCGTCGGCCAGGGCGACCGCAGCTACTTCGACATGCGCGGCATGAGCTTCCTCGGCATGTCGGAACTCGACCGCAACAACGAGCAGCCGGTCATCCATCCGGTGCTGGATTACAACTACATCTATGGCCAGCCCGTTCTCGGCGGCGAACTCGGCTTCACCATGAACTTCGCGAGCCTGTCGCGGCAGGAGGCGGAGTTCGACGCCATCAACCAGGCGGCGCTCAACAGCGACTTCTGCGACAGCCGCGCCATCGTTCTCGGCAAAACCAATCCGACAAATTGCGTCATGCGCGGCGCGCCGGGCGACTATACGCGGGGGACTTTCCAGCTCGACTGGAAGCGGACAATCACCAACAGCATCGGCATGATGTTCACGCCCTTCGTGCGGCTTCGCACCGACGCGGCCTACGCCAATATCAGCAATGCCAACGGCGTTACATCGCTGTTCATGCCCACCGGCGGCGATTCGCTGGTGCGCGCGATGCCCGCCATCGGCCTTGAGACGCGCTGGCCGTTCATCTCGGTGCACGAGTGGGGCACGCAAACGCTCGAGCCGATCGCGCAAGTGATCGTGCGGCCGAACGAAACCCAGATCGGCAAGTTCCCCAACGAGGATTCGCAGAGCCTCGTCTTCAGCGACGCGAACCTCTTTGCCATCGACAAATATTCCGGCTTCGACCGCGTCGAGGGCGGCACGCGCGCCAATGTCGGCGTGCAGTACACGATGAACATCAACCGCTTCGGCACCATCAACGCCATGTTCGGGCAGTCCTATCAGCTGGCGGGACTGAACTCGTTCTCCGTCACCGACGCGACCAATATCGGCCTCGAATCCGGGCTTGATCACAACGTCTCCGACTACGTCGCGCGCCTTTACTATCAGCCGACCAACAACCTGTCGTTCACGACCCGCTATCTGTTCGATCGCGACACCTTCGCGCTCAACCGCTTCGAGGCGGAAGCCACGACGATCTGGGACCGCCTGAAGCTGACGACGACCTTCGCGAGTTATCAGGCGCAGCCCCTGATCGGCTTCCTCACCCGCCGCGAGGGCATCTATCAGACCGCCGCCTATAATTTCGACAAGCACTGGAGCGTGACCGGCGGCATCCGCTACGATCTCGACCTCAACCACACCGATCTCTACACGGTCGGGGTCAACTATCTTGACGAGTGCTTCGCGCTCATGGCCACCTACACCTACGACGACACGAACTTCCTCATTCAGAAACCGGATCACCGGTTCATGGCACGCATCAATCTGCGGACGCTCTCGAGCCCCGACACGCCCACCGGCATCACCACGCTGGGGCCGACCGCCGGCACGAGCGTGATGACGACGCCGAACTGAGTGGTTGTCCCATTGCAGCCATAAGGTTTTTGCATGTCTGGGAACGAGATAAAGGACCGGAAACGCCAACCAGCGCGGTCAATGAGCATGCGAGACATTCACCGGGCGAAAATCCACGCGCGCAGACAGGGCCTCGCTTTCGCCGCGTTATTCGCCGCCGGCATCCTTGCTGCCGCCCTTGCGCAGGCCGCCCCTTCCCTTACCCCCAGCGGCGGACAGGTCGCCGCCCTCGTCAACGGCGATCCCATTACCGCCATCGACGTCGCCCAGCGCATGCGCCTGTCCGAACTCATGACGCACAAACCGCAAACGCGGCAAGACGCGCTCGAGGAGCTCATCAACGAGAAGATCAAGCTGCAACAAACGAGCAATATGAAGATCGACGTCACCGATGCGCAGGTCGACAAGGTGTTCGCCGGAATGGCCCAGCGCGTGGGCCGCAAGTCGGCCGAATTCGCCGAAGCGCTGACCCGCGAGGGCATCGACATGCCTCGCTTCAAGCAGCGGCTGCGCGCCGAGCTTGGCTGGCGGCAAGTGCTCGAGCAACGCGCGCCAGGCGTCTTTCAGGTGCGCGACGCCGACCTCGTGGCGATCCTGATGGCGCATGGCGAACCGCCGCAGACCACGGCGACGCAATACGCCCTGCAGCAGATCGTGCTCGTCGTCCCGCGCAATTCTCCCGAACCGATACGGGCGGCGCGCACGAAGGAGGCGGAAAACCTGCGCAACCGTTTCAACAACTGCGAGCAGGATCTCGACCTCGCGCGCCAGCTCCCCGACGTGGTCATCAAGGAGCCCATAAGCCGCCTCTCGAGCGATATCGGCGTGCAATACAAGCAACTGCTCGACAAGACGCCCGACGGCAAAATGACGCCGCCGGAAGTCATCGCCACGGGGATCCAGGTCGTTGCCGTATGCAGCCGCAAGGAAATCACCGCCGACGTTTCCTCGCGGCGCGAGTTCAAGGAAGAGTTGCTCGGCAAGCGCGTAGCCGAGCAGGAAAAAATCATGCTCGACTACTACAGGAAGCAGTCGATCATCGAGTATCGCTGAGCGCGCCATGCGCCCGCTCGCGCTGACCCTCGGAGAGCCCGCCGGTATCGGGCCGGAGCTGACGCTGGCGCTTTGGGCGAGGCGCAAGTCGCTCGGTGTCCCCGCTTTCGTCGCCGTCGGCGATCCCGCGCTGCTTGCGAGCCGCGCGCGCTTGCTTTCGCTCGATGTCCCGCTCGTTGAATGCGAGGCGGATACGGCCGCGTCGCGCTTTGCGAACGCCCTGCCGGTGCTTTCCACCGGCGTCGCCGCGACCGCGGCCCCCGGCAAGCCCGACCGGACAAGCGCCGCTTCCGTCCGCGCTGCGATCGAACGCGCGGTCAAGCTCGTGGAGACGGGGAAGGCCGCGGCCCTCGTCACCAATCCGATCTCGAAATCCGTGCTCTACGCGGCCGGCTTCGAATTTCCGGGCCACACCGAATATCTCGCGCGGCTCGCGGCAAAAGACGGCAAGGCCGCGCCGCGGCCGGTGATGATGCTCTGGTGCGAGGAGCTCGCGGTCGTGCCCGCGACCATTCATGTGCCGCTGAAGGACGTGCCCGCGCTTCTTTCCGCCGATCTCATCGTCGAGACGGGCCGGATCGTCGCGCGCGAGCTCGCGCGGCGCTTTGGCGTCGCCCGCCCGCGCCTTGCCGTGTGCGGCCTCAATCCCCATGCCGGCGAAGGCGGAAGTCTCGGCCGGGAAGAGATCGAGATCATTTCCCCCGCGATCGGGCGGCTCTCGAAGGAAGGGATCGAAGCGAGCGGACCGCATCCCGCCGACACGCTCTTCCATCCGGAGGCGCGTAAACGCTTTGATGCGGTGATCGGCATGTATCACGATCAGGTGCTCGCCCCGATCAAGACCATTGCCTTCGACCGCGCGGTCAACGTCACGCTCGGGCTTCCCTTCGTCCGCACTTCGCCCGACCACGGCACGGCGTTCGATATCGCCGGCAGCGGCCGCGCCAATCCCGCGAGCCTGCTCGCGGCGTTGAAACTCGCCGAACGTCTCGCCACGGCGGAGGCCACCGTCGCGGCAAAATGAACGATACGCTGCCGCCGCTAAGCGAGGTCGTCCGCCGCTTCGAGCTCAGGGCGAAGAAATCGCTGGGGCAAAATTTCCTCTTCGATCTCAACCTGACCGCCCGCATTGCGCGCGCGGCGGGGCCGCTTGCAGGCGTGACGGTGATCGAAGTGGGGCCGGGTCCGGGCGGCCTCACCCGCGCGCTGCTTGCCGCCGGCGCAAAACAGTTGATCGCGATCGAGCGCGATCAACGTTGCATCGCGGCCCTGCAGGAGCTCGCCGACCGCGAGGCCGGGCGGCTCGCGGTGATCGAGGGCGATGCGCTCGCGTTCGATCCTTCAATCCATCTCGGCGCGGGGCCGGCACGCATCGTCGCGAACCTTCCTTACAACATCGCGACCGCATTGCTTGTGCGCTGGCTTTCCGTCGAACCGTGGCCGCCTTTCTACGACTCGCTGGTTTTGATGTTCCAGCGCGAAGTCGCCGAACGGATCGTGGCCAGGGCCGGCGGCGAAAGCTACGGCCGCCTGAGCGTGCTCGCAGGCTGGCGGACCGAGGCGCGGATTCTCTTCGATGTGAATCCGTCGGCCTTCGTGCCGCCGCCGAAGGTAACCTCCTCGGTCGTTCGGCTCGTACCGCGCGCGGCGCCGCTCGCGTGCGATCAGGCGATGCTTGAGCGCGTAACGGCCGCTGCCTTCGGCCAGCGCCGGAAAATGCTGCGCGCGAGCCTGCGTACGCTCGGCACCGATGCCGCCATGTTGCTCCAGCGCGCAGGCATTGATCCGACCAAGCGCGCCGAGGAAATCGACGTCGCCGGCTTCGTTGCGCTCGCCAATGCGCTTGCTAAGGTCGCGTGAAATCCGCCGACGCCGAGGGGTCGATCATGAGCCGCATGAAGCGCGAGGTGTTCAACGACTACGGCGTTCCGCTCTGCGAAGCGGTCGGCGAGGTGCCGGCGCCCAAGGGCAGCGAAGTGCTCGTGCGCGTGGGGCATTGCGGCGTCTGCCATTCCGACATCCATCTGCACGACGGCTATTTCGATCTCGGCGGCGGCCGCAAGCTGGAGCTCGCCGGCGGGCGGCCGCTTCCCTTCACGCTCGGCCATGAAATCGAGGGCACGATCGAGGCGGCGGGTCCCGATGCCAAGGACGCGAAGCCGGGCCGCCGGGTCGTCGTCTATCCGTGGATCGGCTGCGGCGCCTGCGCGTTCTGCGCCCGCGGCGAGGAGCATTTGTGCCTCAAGCCGCAGCAGATCGGCATTCAAGTCGATGGCGGCTATGCGAGCCACGTGATGGTGCCGCATCCGCGTTACCTTCTCGACTACGACCCGATCCCCGCTCCGCTCGCCGGCACCTATATGTGCTCGGGCGTCACCGCCTATTCGGCGGTGGAGAAGCTGGGCGCGGCCGCCGAAGAATTCCCGGTGCTCATCATTGGTCTCGGCGGCGTCGGCATGATGGGGTTCTCGTTCATCCGGGCGAAGTCGAAACAGCCGCCGATCGTGGTCGAGATCGACGCCAAGAAGCGCGAATACGCGCTCGCGAACGGCGCCGCCGCCGCGTTCGACCCGAACGATCCGGCCTCGCGCAAGGGCATCATGGCGGCGAGCAATGGCGGGGTCCTCGGCGCCATCGACTTCGTGGGCTCGGAGAAGTCGGCAAGCCTCGGCTTCGGCTCGCTCACCAAGGGGGGCAGGCTGGTGCTCGTGGGTCTGATCGGCGGCGAGATGAAGCTTCCGGTGCCGACCTTTCCGCTCAAAGGCGTTTCGATCCTCGGGAGTTATGTTGGCTCGCTCGCCGAGGCAAAGGCGATGCTCGCGCTCGTACGCGCGGGCCGCGTGCCGCCGATCCCCGTGCGCACGCGGCCGCTCACCGAAGCGCAAGCAGCACTTGAAGAACTCGCCGCCGGCAAGACCGTCGGCCGCATGGTGCTCGTGCCTTAGCGCCTTTGCTTCAAGTTAAAGCTTTGCTTGAAGTCCGCGCACGAAGGCTGCGAGCCCCGTCTGGCGCGCGCGCTTCAGCCGTTCGGCGGCGAGAATCGCCCGTAACTCGCCGAAGGCCCGCTCGAGGTCGTAATTGACGATCACGTAGTCGTATTCGGCCCAATGGCTCATCTCGCGGCCTGCTTCCGCCATGCGGCGGCGGATCACGGATTCGGAATCCTGCGCGCGGCGCCTGAGCCGGCGGCCGAGTTCCGTTGCCGATGGCGGCAAGACGAAAACGGTCACGAGGTCGTCGCTGATCTTGCGCCGGAGCTTGTTCGCGCCCTGCCAATCGATGTCGAAGAGCACATCTCGGCTTGCGGCAAGCGCGCGTTCGACCGGCGCGCGCGGGGTGCCGTAGCGGTGGCCGAACACTTCCGCCCATTCCAGGAGGTCGCCGCCCTTGGCCATCGCGGCGAAGCGGCCGGCGTCAATGAAATGATAGTGGCGGCCGCCGACCTCGCCCGGCCGGCGCGGGCGCGTGGTGACCGAAATCGAAAGCTCGATGGCTTTGTCCGCCTCGAGCAAAAGATGCGACAGCGTCGTCTTGCCCGCGCCCGAGGGCGAGGACAGCACCAGCATCAGCCCGCGGCGCGCGAGCGCACGGGAACGCTTGCCGCTATTCGATTTGCCGGATTTCTTCGGCTTCTTTTTCATTCGAGGTTCTGCACCTGCTCGCGGAACTGATCGACCGCGCTCTTGAGGTCGAGCCCGATGGCGGTGAGCGAAATATCGTTCGATTTCGCGCAGAGCGTATTCGATTCGCGGTTCAATTCCTGCGCGAGAAAATCGAGCTTGCGGCCGACCGGCCCGCCTTCGGCCAGGAGCTTCCGCGCCGCCTCGACATGCGCCTTCAGGCGGTCGAGTTCCTCGCGCACGTCAGCCTTGGCCGCGAGCAGCACCGCCTCCTGATAGAGGCGGTCGGAATCGAGCTTCTCGCCGGTGCCGAGGATCGATTTCACCTGTTCGGCAAGGCGCGCACGGATCGCCTCGGGCGCGCGCGCGGGCGAAGCTTCCGCGGCCGCCGTGAGCCGGGCGATTTCGACAAGCCGCGCATCGAGGATGCGGGCGAGCGCGATCCCCTCGTCCCGGCGCGCGCCGACGAGATCGGAGAGCGCCGCCTCGAAGCCTTTGGCAACCGCCGCTTCCGCCGCGCGCCGCTCGTCGGCACTTGCTTCCGCCTCCCCGACTTCGATCACGCCCTTGAGGCCGAGGATTCCATCGAGGCTCGGCGGGCTCGCGTCGACACGCTTGGCGACCTTGCGGATCGTCTCGAGGAGCGCCGCGAGCACGTCCTCGTTCACGCGAACGGCGGGCAAGGCGCCGTTGCGCTCGACGGAAAGCGTCGCGGAAATGTTGCCGCGCATAAGATGCCGCGCCGCATTGGCGCGGATCGGGACTTCGATCGCGTCCCAGCCTTGCGGCAGGCGAAGGCGGAGATCGAGGCCCTTGCCGTTGACGGATTTCAGTTCCCAGGACCAGTGATAGTCGCCGGCCGTTCCCTGCGAACGGGCGAAGCCGGTCATGCTTGCGAGCGGCATGCGAAGCTAAATCCCAGCTAAACCCTCGGGCGACGGCGCGGACCTTAGCCGCGCCGCCAGAGGCTCTCAAGGCGGCTATTGCTTCTGGGTGGGCGCGCCTTGCGCGGGGGTCGTGGGAGGCGTCTGGGCTGTTTGCCCGGTATTGGCTGGCTTCTTCGCCGTGGTTTTCTTTTTCGGCTGGACCACGGTGTGCGGCGAAGTGAGCGGCGCCGACGCGGCCGGTGGCTGCTTCACCTGCGCTGGCTGATCGGGCTGGGGCCCGGTTTGGCCCGGCGTGTTCTGCACGACGGGCTGCTGCGTGGCGGGCGGCTGCGCCACGGGCGTCGCCGGATTGTCCGGCTGCTGTTTTTCAATGTCTCGCCAGCGCGCGACGTTCTTCGCGTGCTGATCGAGATTCTCCGAGAAGACGTGGCCGCCGGTGCCGTCGGCGACAAAATAAAGGTCGCGGGTGCGGGCGGGATGCGCGGTCGCTTCCAGCGACGCGCGGCCGGGATTGGCGATCGGTCCGGGCGGAAGCCCGTCGTTGATATAAGTATTGTAAGGGTTGGGCTCTTCCATCTCGGAGCGGAACAGCGGGCGGCCGAGCGACCCTTTGCCGCCCATCAGACCGTAGATGATGGTCGGGTCCGATTGCAGCCGCATGCGTTTGTTCAGCCGGTTCACGAACACGGCGGCGACGCGCGGCCGCTCGTCGGTCTTGCCGGTTTCCTTTTCGACGATGGAAGCGAGCGTGACGAACTCGTCGATGTTCTTCAACGGCAGGTCGGACGCGCGATGGTCCCAGATCTCCTGCACCAGCCGGCGCTGCGAGAAGGCCATGCGCTGCAGAACCTGATCGCGCGTCGTGCCGCGCGTCACCTTATAGGTTTCGGGGAGAAGCGTACCCTCCTTCGGAATTTCGGCCACATCGCCGGTGAGCACGTCGGCATCGCGCAGGCGCTGGACGATCTGTTCGCTGGTGAGGCCTTCGGGGATCGTCACCTGATGCAGGATCGAACGCCCTTCGACGATGGCGGCAAGCACGTCGCGCATGCTGGCATGCGGCTCGACCAGATATTCGCCGGCCTTCAGCTCGTCGGTGATGCGCAACACCACGGCCCCCGCGACGAAGGGAAATACCTGGTCGATAATGCCTTCGCGCTTGAGGGTTTCGGCGATATCGCGAATTCCCTGGCCGCGCTGGATGACGACGGTGCGCTCGCGATCGAGCGGTCCGGGCGCGATAAGCTTGGCGCGGCCGAAATAGAGCGCGCCACCGCTTGCAAATATGAGAAGCAGAATCCCGGTGAAGATCCCGTTGCCGATCATCACCAGCGGGTTGCGCGCGCGCCGAGAGGGCGGCGGCGGCAAACGGTCGGGGACAATCGCCTGGCGCGGGCTGCGCGGCTGCACGATCGGCCGCTGCTCGGAATAGAACTCACCGCTACTCCGCGGCCTTTGCGATTCCTGCTGATCCCCCGGCATGGGTTCATATTTCCGTGGTGACCGATTGCGAACGCGACGGGCGCCTCGCCTGCTCTATGGGTACAGGCTTTGCCGCGAAGTGTCGACTTGGCGCTTCGCTCAACCTAGCGGCAATTATGGCGAAAGCGCGAAACGCGTCAGCGTCCGTTCACCCGGCGAAACACGAGCGAGGCGTTGGTGCCGCCGAAACCGAACGAGTTCGACAACACCGTGTTGATCTCGCGCTTGCGCGGCGTATGCGGCACAAGATCGATCGGGGTTTCGACCGACGGATTGTCGAGATTGATCGTCGGCGGCGCGATCTGATCGCGGATCGCCAGAATCGAGAAGATTGCTTCCGCGGCGCCGGCGGCGCCGAGGAGGTGGCCGATGGCGGATTTCGTCGAAGACATCGAGATGCGGCCGGCCGCGTTGCCGACCACGCGCTCGACGGCGGCGAGCTCGATTTCGTCGGCCATGGTCGAGGTGCCGTGGGCGTTGATGTAGTCGATCTCGGCCGGCGCAATCCCGGCGCGTTTGATCGCCATGGTCATGCACCGTTGCGCCCCGTTGCCGTCCGGCGCGGGCGCCGTAATGTGATAGGCGTCGCCCGAAAGGCCATAGCCGATGAGCTCGGCGTAGATCTTCGCGCCGCGCGCCTTGGCGTGTTCATATTCTTCGAGCACGACAACGCCCGCGCCCTCGCCCATGACGAAGCCGTCGCGGTCCTTGTCATAAGGCCGCGAGGCCTTCTCGGGCGTGTCGTTGAAGGCGGTCGAAAGCGCCTTGCAGGCGGAGAAGCCGGCCACCGAAAGCCGGTTGATCGGAGATTCGGTGCCGCCGGCAAGCATCACCTCGGCATCGCCAAGCGCGATCATCCGCGCGGCGTCGCCGATCGCATGCGCGCCGGTCGAGCAGGCGGTGACGACCGAATGGTTCGGACCCTTCAAGCCGTGCTCGATGGAGACGTAGCCGGACGCGAGATTGATCAGCCGGCCGGGAATGAAGAACGGCGATACACGGCGCGGCCCTCTATCCTTGAGCACGATCGCAGTTTCGGCGATGCCTTCGATGCCGCCGATGCCGGAGCCGATGAGCACGCCGGTGTCGGTCTTGTCGTCCTCGCCGTTCGGATGCCAGCCGGCGTCCTCGAGCGCCTGGCCCGCGGCGGCCATGGCGTAGATGATGAAATCGTCGACCTTGCGCTGCTCTTTCGGCTCCATCCACTTGTCGGGGTTGAAGGAGCCGTTCGAGCCGTCACCGCGCTTGATCTGGCAGGCGATCTTGCAGGGAAGATCGGAGACGTCGAATTTCTCGATTCTAGCAGCGCCGCTCTTGCTCTCCAGAATGTGCTTCCACGTCAATTCGGCGCCGGCGCCAAGCGGCGAAACCAGTCCGAGGCCGGTAACCACGACGCGACGCATTCCTACCTCCGGCCCCGCTCGCCTCGCGGCTCGCCGATCAACGATCGTTCACGCCCGGCGCGGGCCCATTGATTTGGTCCGTGAAGGCGATTCTGCAAGTGCTTGCGCTGGGCGCGGCACGACGCGAGGGCGTCAAGCCGCGTTTTTTTCGAGGAACTTGATGGCATCGCCGACGGTGAGAATCGTCTCCGCCGCGTCATCGGGAATTTCGCAGCCGAACTCTTCTTCGAACGCCATCACGAGTTCGACCGTGTCCAGGCTGTCGGCGCCAAGATCATCGATGAAGCTTGCCTTGTCGGTGACCTTCTCGGGGTCGACCCCGAGGTGTTCGACGACGATCTTTTTTACGCGCTCCGGAATATCGCTCATCGCTCCGCCCTTCGTGGCCCTGTTACTGAAAAAACCTTTGCAGCCGATCCTGCTGCGACAGACCGCGTGGTCGCCCCCGCGACTTCGCTGCGGTCGTTACCATACTTCATTTCCCATGGCCAGCGCCCCCCGGCATCGACGGCGGGAGAAAAAGGCCAATCAGATCATTGCCATACCGCCGTTTACATGGATCGTCGCACCGGTGACATAGGCCGCCTCGTTGGAAGCCAAATACACCACCGCGGCGGCGATATCATCCGGCGTGCCGAGACGCGCCGCGGGCACGCGCGAAAGAATCGCCTCGCGCTGTTTGTCATTCAATTTGTCGGTCATGGCGGTGGCGATGAAGCCGGGCGCCACGCAATTCGCGGTGACGCCGCGGCGCGCGTATTCCGCCGCGAGCGACTTGATCATGCCGATGATGCCGGCCTTTGCCGCCGCGTAGTTCCCCTGCCCCGGATTGCCGGTCACGCCCACAACCGAGGTGATGGCGACGATGCGGCCGAAGCGGCGGCGCATCATGCCGATCGTTGCCCTACGCGCGAGACGGAAGGTCGCGGTGAGGTTGACGGCGATCACCTGGTCCCACTCCTCGTCCTTCAACGAGATGAACAGATTGTCGCGGGTAATCCCGGCGTTGCAGACGAGAATGTCGAGCTGCTTCATCGCGGCTTCCGCCGCCGGCACCAGCGCCTCGACCTCATCGGTCTTGGAGAGATCGCAAGGCAGCACGTGCACGCGATCGCCGAGCTCGCCCGCGAGCTTGTCGAGGGCGTCCCGCCGCGTGCCGGAAATCGCGACGGTCGCGCCCTGCTTGTGCAGCGCGCGCGCTATCGCTCCGCCGAGGCCGCCCGAGGCGCCGGTGACGAGCGCGGTCTTGCCGGAAAGATCGAACATGGCGGCTCCGCTTTAGGCCGTGGCGGCTTTGAAAGCCAGCACGTCGTCGGCATTGCCGACGTTCGCGGTGGCGACTTCCTTGGCAATGCGCTTGACGAGGCCGGACAAGACCTTGCCGGAGCCGACCTCCACGATGCGGCTCACGCCGTGGGCGGCGAGATACGCCACCGACTGGCGCCAGCGCACGGTGCCGGTCACTTGCGCAACCAACAGTTTCGCGATCCCGGCGGAATCCTTCACCGGTTCGGCCGTGACGTTCGCAATCACCGCAACCTTGGGTGCGGCGATCCTCACCTTCGACAGCGCGTCGGCCATCACGTCGGCGGCGGGCTGCATCAGCGCGCAATGGAAAGGGGCGGACACGGGCAACATCATCGCCCGGGAGCCACGGTGCTTGGCGATCTCGACGGCGCGCTCGACCGCGGTCTTGTGGCCGGAGATGACGACCTGTCCCGGCGCATTGTCGTTCGCGGTCTCGCAAACCTCGCCTTGCGCGGCTTCGCTGGCGACAGCCCTGGCCGCGGCATCATCGAGGCCGAGGAGGGCCGCCATGGCGCCGACACCGACCGGAACCGCCTGTTGCATCGCGCGGCCGCGGATACGCACGAGGCGCGCGGCGTCTGCGAGCGAAAGGCTGCCGGCGGCGGTGTGGGCGGAATATTCGCCGAGCGAATGGCCGGCGAGAAAAGCGACGTCGCGCGCGAGATCGACGCCGGCTTCGGATTCGAGAACGCGCAGCGCCGCGATCGAAACCGCCAGGAGCGCCGGCTGCGTATTTTCGGTAAGCGTGAGCTTCTCGGCCGGCCCCGCCCACATGGTCTCGGTGAGCTTCTCGCCAAGGGCCGCATCCACCTCGTCAAAGGTTGCGCGCGCGGCGGCGAAATTGTCGGCAAGGCTTTTGCCCATGCCGACCGCCTGGCTGCCCTGGCCCGGAAACACGAATGCGACCGTCATGCGATGCGGCACCACCTCAAAAGCCGGGTGAGAGACAACGGCGGCGCAACTTCTGTCAAGGCAGGTGGCTGAAAGGTCATGAATTTTCCCGCCTTTTGCGGCCGCCCCGGACGCTTGCGCCGCCGCCAAAACCGCGTATAAAACCGCGCTTCGCTGGCTTTCGGCCGGGGGCTGAACGGACGGCCGCCACTCGCGGCAGGGCAATTTGCCCGGCGTCCCGTGTCCCCGCCTTCGAGGATTTTCGAGCCTTTCCCGAGGCTCGGAGGGCTCGGCGCCGGGAGGGCGAATGGAACAGGAAAGGCTCTTCATGCCGCTCTACGAGCATGTGTTTCTCGCGCGTCAGGACGTGACCGCGCAGCAGGTCGAGGAACTCGCCGCCCAGTACAAGGGCGTGATCGAGAAGAATTCCGGCAAGATCGTCGGCGATCCCGAATATTGGGGCGTCAAGACGCTCACCTTCCGCATCAAGAAAAACCGCAAGGCGCATTTCGCCATGCTCCGCCTCGATGCGCCGCCGGCGGCCGTCACCGAAATGGAGCGCCAGGAGCGCATCAACGAAGACGTCATCCGCTTCCTGACCGTCCGCGTCGAGGCGCATGAGGAAGGCCCGTCGATCATGCTGCAGAAGCGCGACCGCGACGAGCGCCGCAGCCGGCGCGAGCGCGGTGAAGGCGAGTTCGATGCGCCGGAGGGCGGCGAGGAAGTCACCGAAGAGGCCGCGTCATGAGCCGCTCAGCCCCCGCGGGTGGTGGCGGCGGACGCCGCCCGTTCTTCCGCCGCCGCAAGACCTGCCCGTTCTCCGGCGCGAACGCGCCGAAGATCGACTACAAGGACGCCAAGCTCCTGCAGCGTTACATCTCCGAGCGCGGCAAGATCGTGCCGAGCCGCATCACGGCGGTGTCGGCGATCAAGCAGCGCGAACTTGCGTCGGCGATCAAGCGCGCGCGGTTTCTCGGGCTCCTGCCCTACGTAATCCGCTGAGGCGAAACGCCTCGGCATGAATCGTAAGCCGCCGGGATGGTCCGGCGGCGATGGTTGGGGCGGCAACGCCTCTAACCGCTCAAGCAGCGGGACAGCTGACGATGACGCAGATCGTTCTCATCGGCCTCGGCGCGGGCGTGGCATCGGCGCTTTTGTTCGCATCGATCGCCTCGGGCTCGGTGCTTGCGATTCTATTGTTCTACCTCGCGCCGCTCCCGATTCTGCTCGCCGGCATCGGCTGGAGCCACTTCGCCGCGCTGATCGCGGCACTTGCCGCCGCCGCCGGCCTCGGCGTGCTGTTCGGCTTCTGGTTCTTCATCGCGCATCTCCTCGGCATCGGCCTTCCCGCCTTTATCCTGGCCTATGTCGCAATGCTCGCGCGGCATTCATCCGGCGGCGCCGTGGAATGGTATCCGGCGGGCAAGCTCGTGCTGTGGAGCGCGGGCATTGCCGCCGTCTCCACCGCGCTCACGATTCCGGTCTTCGGCACCGACCTCGATTCCTATCGGACGGCGGTGAAACATATCCTCGAGCGGATCATCCGGCTGCAGCTCGGCACGCCCGAGGGCGAGCCGTTGAAATTGCCGAACGGCGGCGATCCAAACGCGGCGCTCGAACTCTTCGCCACCGTGATGCCGCTGATGGCCGCCGCCGTTTCGATGCTCACCGGCCTCTTCAACCTTTGGCTGGCGGGAAGGATTGCGCGGATATCGGGGAGGCTCGCGCGGCCCTGGCCCGATCTTGCCGCCATGAATTTTCCGGCAATGACGCCGGTCGTCCTGCTCGCGGCGATCGCGCTCTCATTCCTCGCGAGCATCGTCGGCGTTGCCGCCGGCATGCTCGCCGCTTGTCTCCTTCTCGCCTATGCGGTCCTCGGTTTTGCGGTGATCCACAAGCTCACGCGGGCGTTCGCGGCGCGCGGCATCGTTCTCGGCGCGGTCTGGCTGTTTGTGCTGGTGCTTGGCTGGCCCGTGCTGGTGATCGCCCTGATCGGGCTCGCGGACGGGCTCTTTGACCTGCGCGCGGCGAATTCCAATCCTCCCCCCAACAAAACGGACTGAACGAAGGAGCCTCTGATGGAAGTCATTCTGATCGAACGTGTCGCCAAGCTCGGCCAGATCGGCGACGTGGTGCGCGTGCGCGACGGCTTCGCGCGCAATTTTCTTCTGCCGCAAGGCAAGGCGCTCCGCGCCACCAAGGAAAACCGCGAGAAATTCGAGACGATCAAAGCCGAGCTCGAGGCGAAGAATGCCGACAAAAAGTCGCACGCCGATGTCGTCGCGAAAAAGCTCGACGGCGAAACGCTCGTGCTTGTGCGCCAGGCGGGCGAGACCGGCCAGCTCTACGGCTCCGTCTCCGCCCGCGACATCACGCAGGCGCTCGCCGAGAAAAGCTTCGAGGTCTCGCGCCAGCAGATCGTGCTCAACACACCGATCAAGACCATCGGCCTGCACAAGCTCGCGGTCGAGCTGCATCCCGAGGTCGAGGTCGCGATCATTGTCAACGTCGCCCGCAGCCACGACGAAGCCAGGCGTCAGGCCAAGGGCGAGGATCTCACGCTGGCGAGGAGTGCGGCGGAAGAGGCGAAGGCCGAAGCGGCGATCGCGGCGGAGAAGTTCTTCGAACGGGCGCCCGAGGGCGATGAGGCACGGGACAAAAAGCCGCGGCGTGAGAAAGCGGCCAAGGCCGAGGGCGAAGGCGCCGAGGCTAAAGCCGCCGCCAAAGGGCGCGGCCAGAAGCAGGCGGAGCCCGCGGCCGGGGCCGCCGATGCCAAGCCCGCGAGGAAGCCGAAGAAGGAGAAGCCGGCGAAGGAGTGAGCGGCCCTGCCCTCGCGTTTTCAGCGCGAGGGCTCGTTCAATCGCCGGCGCGTCAACGATTCATACACCATAGCCGGCTGTTTTCCGGAGGTTGCGCGCCGGGCCGTACTCCCGTGGCGGGTGCTCGCGGCGGCGCCTTGTCGCAGCGCCACAGTCACTTTGAGCCCGGGGAGTCCGGCATCGATTCAATTTTACGAAAGGAATGAGGGCTAACGTTCACGCGATTTCGCTCCCGGAAGGGGCGCTTACGGCTATGGTCGAGTACAGAAAGCACCCGCGCCACCGCACGTTGAAAAGCGGCAAGATCATCTACAACCGGCGGCTGACGGTCATTGATTGCATCGTCCGCAACATGTCGGCTGCCGGCGCGTGCCTGGAAGTGGCGACGCATTATCTGCCCGACGAGTTCGACCTCTCGATCCCGATCGATTGCGTCAAACATCACTGCCGCGTGGCGTGGCGGACGCCGAACCGCATGGGCGTCTCGTTCGAAGACACGGGAACCGGCCGCGCGGCCTAGCGCCAGACCCCAAAAAAAGCGGCCCGGCGGGGAGGCCGGGCCGATGGGGGTCTTGGCTGAGTTTTCGAACGGGCATTGTCTAGACAGCGCAAATGACGCTCGAATGACGCCGCCGCGACTGTGGACAGCGTGTCACATTCGCGGTTTTGCGTCAGGCCGGCAGCGATTCCGCGGCCGCCGATTGCCGCTTGCCGAGCAGCATGAAGGTCGCGATCAAGCCGCAAACGGCCGCGAATGACATCCAGAAGCCGGGGGCGGCCTTATTGCCGGTTGCCTCGATCAGCGCGGTTGAAATCGCGGGCGTGAAGCCGCCGAACAGCGCGGTGGCGAGGCTGTAGGCGAGCGAAAATCCCGCCGTGCGCACGTCGGAAGGCATCACCTCGGTGAGCGTGACGACCATCGCGCCGTTATAGCTGCCATAGAGGAACGACAGCCACAGCTCGGCGGCGAGCATGCGCTGGAAACTGGGGTCCGCCACGAGCCAGGCGAGCGCGGGATAAGCGGTGAGAATCGTCAGGATGGTGAAACCCAGCAAGACGGGCTTGCGGCCGATGCGGTCCGACACCGCGCCCCAGAGCGGAAGCCAGATCAAATTCGAAACCCCGACCGCGAACGTGACGAGCAGGCTGTCGGCGGCGGTGAGCTTGAGCACGTTCTTGCCGAAGGTCGGCGTGTAGACCGTGATCAGATAGAACGACACGGTGGTCATGATCACCAGCATCGTGCCGGCGACCACGATCTGCCAGTTGACGAGCATGTCGCGGCAGATTTCACCGAAGCTCGGGTGGTGTTTCTTCGCCAGAAAAACCTCGGTCTCGGCCAGCGACTGGCGGATGATGAAAATGATCGGCACGATCATGCAGCCGATGAAGAACGGAATGCGCCAGCCCCAGTCGCTGATCGCTTGCGGCGCGAGGTATTCGTTGAGGGCGTAGCCGATCGCCGCCGCGACGATAATCGCCACCTGCTGGCTGCCCGACTGCCAGCTTACATAGAAGCCCTTGTTGCCGGGCGTCGCCATCTCCGAGAGATATACCGAGACGCCGCCCAGTTCTGCGCCGGCCGAAAAGCCTTGCAACAGCCGGCCGACGAGCACGAGCAGGGGCGCCAACAGGCCGATCGTCGCATAGCCCGGCACGAAAGCGATGAGAATCGTGCCGAAAGCCATGATGGAAAGCGTGACGATCAGCCCCCGGCGGCGGCCGACCCGGTCGACATAGCCGCCCAGCACGATCGCCCCCAGAGGCCGCATGAGGAAGCCCGCGCCGAAGGTCATGAAGGTCAGCATCAGCGAGGCGAATTCGTTATCGAGCGGAAAAAAGGTGCGCGAAATATAGGAGGCGTAGAAGCCGAACAGGAAGAAATCGAACATTTCGAGGAAGTTGCCGCTGGTTACGCGCAGCACGGTGGCAAGCTTCGATTGCGATCCGCCGGTCATGGCCATGACGTCCTCCCGCATTCCGTTTTTCGCGCCGCGGAAAGCCTAGCAGGCCGGCCGCGCGCCCGCATCTCGCGCGATTGGCGATTGCCCTAACTCGATACCATATGCTTTAATTCCTTCCGGCGCCGGCGAGGGGATGCCGGGCCTTGAAGGCGGCTAAGGCGCGTTTGGTCATGGTGCGTTGGCTTAAACGCATAATGAGGAAACTCGTAAAGCGGGGCGCGCTCAAGGTTCAGCTCGGCCCGCGGCACTCCTTCATGGTCGGTGACGGAACCGGCAAGCCGATCACCATCGCCTTCGATAGTCCTGCGACACTCTGGTGGATTCTCAGCGATCCGGACCTCAGGCTCGGCGAAGCCTTTATGGATGGAAGCTTTCGCGTAACCGAAGGTTCGCTCGCCGACTTTCTTGATCTCGTTGAATCGCAAAACCACGGCGCGGCGACGTTTGCTTCGCTTGCGGTCGCGGGCGCGCGTTATCTCGGCCGCCGGGTCGCGCAATTCAACCCGCGCCAACGCGCGCGGAAGAATGTCCACCACCATTACGACCTCGACGGCCGTCTCTATTCCCTCTTCCTCGATGCCGACCGGCAATATTCTTGCGCGTACTTCGAGGATGAAGGCACGACGCTTGACGATGCGCAGATCGCCAAGAAGCGCCATCTCGCGGCAAAACTTCTGATGGACAAGCCGGGCCTGCGCGTCCTCGACATCGGCTCGGGCTGGGGCGGCCTCGGGCTTTATCTGTCGGAAATCGCCAGCGCCAAGCATGTCACCGGCGTGACCCTCTCCGATGAACAGGTGGCGGCGGCGCGGGCGCGGGTCACGGAACGCGGCCTCAGGGGAAAGGTCGAGTTCCGGCTGCAGGATTACCGGGATATCGACGAATGCTTCGACCGCATCGTCTCGGTCGGCATGTTCGAGCATGTGGGCGTCAATCATTATGCCGCCTATTTCCGCAAGATCGCGGAAATGCTGAACAAGGACGGGGTGGCGCTCGTCCACTCGATCGGCCGTTCCGGCCGCCCCTCGGCGACCAGCGGCTGGATCAAGAAATACATCTTCCCCGGCGGCTATATTCCGTCGCTCTCCGAGGTGGTGCCGGTGATCGAGCGCTCGGGCCTCATCGTCACCGACATCGAGGTCTTGCGGTTGCATTACGCCGAGACACTAAAGGCATGGCGTGAGCGCTTCCTCGCGCGGCGCGAGGAGGTGGTGGCTCTTTATGATGAGCGCTTCTGCCGCATGTGGGAATTTTACCTCGCCGCGTCGGAGATGGCCTTCCGCCATCAGGGGATGGTGGTATTCCAGATTCAGCTGGCGCGGCGGCAGCAGGCGGTGCCGCTCACGCGCGACTATATCGGCCAGGCCGAGGAGCGGCTGCGCGCCGCCGAGCGCCGCGCGAAACCGGTGATGCGGCTCGCCGGCGAGTAGCATCCGGCCTCGCCGCCCGCGATCTCCGACTTTTCTTCACAGTCAAGCTTGAATCTTTTTTCGCACACAGTTGCGCCTATCATGTGAATTGGTGGATTGAGTCGCGCGTTTTGTTGGCGCTCGCTCCCGCCGTGCTAAGCCAAATTTGCCTCAGCTCGAAGATCAACCTGACTTGCCGCCATGGCCATCGAATCAGCGCTGCGAAAAGTCGTCGACCAGCCGGAGCCAAACTACCGGCAGATGCCGCACAACGTCGAGGCGGAGCAGGCGCTGCTGGGCGCGGTCCTCGTCAATAACGAGGCGTTCTATCGCGTCTCGGATTTTCTCGATCCGAAACATTTCTTCGAGCCGGTGCATCAGAAAATCTACGAGGTGGCGGCCGGCATCATCCGCGCCGGCAAGGTCGCGACGCCGGTGACGCTGAAGACGTTTCTTCCGCCTGACGCCGACATCGCCGGCATTCCGCTTTCGCAATATCTCGCGCGCCTTGCCGCGGAAGCCACCACCGTCATCAACGCCGAGGATTACGGCCGCACCATTTACGATCTTTCGACGCGGCGCGACCTCATCCAGATCGGCGAGAACATCGTCAATGTCGCCTACGACGCGCCGGTCGATTTCGCGCCGCAGGCGCAGATCGAGGAGGTGGAGCGGCAGCTTTATGCGCTCGCCGAAACCGGGCGCTATGACGGCGGCTTCCTGCGCTTCTCCGACGCGCTGAAGGACGCCGTTGATCTCGCGAGCAAGGCCTATCAGCGCGACGGGCATCTGTCGGGGCTTGCCACCGGTCTTGTCGACCTCGACCAGTTGATGGGCGGCATGCAGCCTTCCGACCTCATCATCATTGCCGGCCGCCCCGGCATGGGGAAGACGGCGCTGGCGACCAACGTCGCCTATAACGTCGCGGTCGATTACCGCGGCAAGCCGCGGCCCGACGGCTCGATTGAGACCGTCTCCGGCGGCATCGTCGGATTCTTCTCGCTCGAAATGTCGGCGGAGCAGCTCGCGACCCGCATTCTTTCGGAACAGACTGAAATCCCCTCCTCGCGCGTCCGCCGCGGCGACATTTCGGAGGCCGACTTCACCAAGCTCGCCGCCGCCGCCCAGACGATGCAGTCGATCCCGCTGTTCATCGACGAAACCGGCGGCATCTCGATCGCGCAGCTCGCCGCACGCGCGCGGCGGCTCAAGCGCCAACGCGGGCTCGACCTGATGATCGTCGATTATCTTCAGCTCCTGTCCGGCTCGACGCGGCGGGCGATGGAAGGCCGCGTGCAGGAAGTGACGGAAATCACCACCGGCCTCAAAGCGCTGGCGAAGGAACTCGATGTTCCAATTCTCGCGCTCTCGCAGCTCTCGCGCCAGGTGGAAAGCCGCGACGACAAGCGGCCGCAGCTTTCGGACTTGCGCGAGTCGGGCTCGATCGAGCAGGACGCCGACGTCGTGCTCTTCGTCTTCCGCGAGGAATACTATTTGAAGAACCGCGAGCCGCGCGAAGGCTCGGAGGAATGGTTCAAGTGGGAGCTCGACATGAAGGCCGCGGAGAACCGCGCCGAGCTCATCATCGGCAAGCAGCGCCACGGGCCGACCGGCACCGTGAAGCTTTCGTTCGAGGCGCATGTCACGCGCTTCAGCAATCTCGGACGCGAGGAACGCCTGCCGGAGCGGCGGGGATAATCAAACTTGACCGTTCCGGCGCGTCCGGAACGGCAACCGTCCTAATGCCGCTTGAAATACTGCACCGCGCGCTCGTGCTTTTCGGCGGCGGCGCGCGTCGGGAAGGTCCCCAGGTTGCGCCGGCGGCCGGTCTTCGGATTTTGCTTGCGGGAATAAAGCCGGTATTTGCCCGATTTCAGTTTGCGAATCATGGTTGCCTCACAGGCTCGCATCGAGCGCGGCCCGAATTGCGCCACGCCGATCCTGCATCCAAGAACGATCGAGGATAGGCTAAGGTTCACCTCGATCGCGAGAGACGAAAAAATGAGCCAGAAAGCCGCCGCCCGCGCAAAACCGGAAGAAACGGAAGCCGCCTTCGGCCCCGGCGACGCCGAAGCGGGCGGCCTCCTGACGATTGATCTAAACGCGCTTGTGGCGAATTACCGCGACCTCGCGGCGCGCGCCAAGCCCGCCGAGTGCGCGGCGGTGGTGAAAGCCGACGCCTACGGCATCGGGCTTGAGCCCGCCGCCGCGGCGCTCGCCAAGACCGGCTGCAAGACGTTTTTCGTGGCGCTTCTGGACGAGGCGCTGAAGCTCCGCACGGTCGCCCCCGATGCCGCGATCTATGTGCTGAACGGCCTCAATCCCGGCACCGCCAGTGCCTTCCGCGACATCGACGCGCGGCCGGTGCTCGGCTCGATGGCGGAAATCGAGGAATGGGATGCCGCCGCGCGCACGGCGAAGGAGCCGCTCGCCGCCGCGATCCACATCGACACCGGCATGTCGCGCCATGGCCTTTCCGCCGACGAAGCGGGCGCGCTCGCCGCCAAGCTAAAGGCGCTCGCCTTCAAACCCGCGCTGGTAATGAGTCACCTCGCCCGCGCCGATGAAGCCGGTCAGCCGATGACTGCGAAGCAGATTGCTGATTTCAAGGCGCACGCCGCGAAATTTCCGGGCATTGCCGCCTCGCTCGCCAATTCCGCCGGTCTTCTCGCGCATCCTGACTCGCGCTTCGATCTCGTGCGCCCCGGTATTTCGCTTTATGGCGGCCGCGCGCTGATTGCCGGCGACAATCCGATGCGGCCGGTGGTGCGGCTCGACGTGAAAATCATCCAGGTGCGGCAGGCCAAAGCCGGCGACACCGTCGGCTATGGCGGCGAATTCAAGCTCGCCCGCGACAGCCGCCTCGCGGTGCTTTCAGCAGGCTACGCCGACGGAATCCCGCGCGCCTCGGGCTCGACCAATGCGAAGCCCGGCATGGAGGCCGTGATCGCCGGCAAGCGTTGCCCGTCGGTGGGCCGCGTATCCATGGATCTTGTCGTCGTCGACGTCACCGATCTGCCTTCCGGCGCGGTCAAGCGCGGTGAGGTCGCGACGTTGCTCGGCGAAGGGATTTCGGTCGATGACCTCGCCGCCTCCTCCGGCACCGTGGGCTACGAAATACTGACCCGGCTGGGCAGCCGCTACCGGCGCACCTATATTGGCGGCTGAAAGGACACTTGCATGCCGAGCGAATGGGTCGTCGCGGAGGAACTTCAGCCGAATCCTTCGGACTATGGCTACGATCTCAACCGGGCGCTGACATCGGTCGTGGGCCTGCGCGCGGTCATTCCCCCCGATGCCGCCACCGCCGAAGTGCTGGGCACGGAGCGCGCAGGCAACGGCGTGGTGATCCGCGAGAACGGCCTTGTGCTCACGATCGGCTATCTCGTCACCGAAGCCGAGACGATTTGGCTTTCAACCCATGACGGGCGGAAAGTTCCCGGCCATGTGCTCGCTTTCGACCAGGAAACCGGCTTTGGCCTCGTGCAAGCGCTCTCGCCGCTCGGCCTGCCTGCGTTTTCCTTCGATCAATCCGCGACCGCCAAGGTCGGCGAAAGCGTGGTGGTCGCGGGCGCGGGCGGGCGGGCGCATGCGGTCGCCGCGCGCATCGTGGCGAAACAGGAATTCGCCGGCTACTGGGAATATTACCTCGACGAGGCGATCTTCACTGCGCCGTTTCATCCGAACTGGGGCGGCACGGCGCTGATCGGCCCTGCCGGCGACCTTTTGGGCATCGGCTCATTGCAGCTCGAGCGCACGCGCGACGGCGGCCGCGCCGAGCCGATCAACATGATGGTGCCGATCGATATCCTGAAGCCGGTGCTCACCGACCTCGTGAAGTTCGGCCGCCTCGGCCGCCCGGCGCGGCCATGGCTCGGACTCTATTCCACCGAGATCGACCAGCGGGTCGTGGTCGCCGGGCTCGCCAAGCGCGGGCCGGCGCGGCGCGCCGAATTAAAGACCGGCGACATCATTCTCGCCGTCGGCGGCGCGGGCGTGAGCGATCTTGCGGACTTCTATCGGAAAATCTGGTCGCTCGGGAACGCCGGCGTGGGCGTGCCGCTCACCGTTCACCGCGACGGCGACACGTTCGACGTGACGGTGAAATCCGGCGAGCGCAGCCAGTTTTTGAAGAAGCCGAGCGTGCATTGAACGCCGGCTGCCAGACTTCGCGCGGACCCTTGTGCTAGCGTTTCATCGGCGACTCTCTATTTCCTGAGCCTCATGGCCAAAGCGCGCGCATCCTTCGTCTGCCAGTCCTGCGGCGCGGTGTATCCGCGCTGGCAGGGCAAGTGCGAGGCCTGCGGCGAGTGGAACACGATCGCCGAGGAAGCCGGCGCCAAGGATGCGGTGCCTGTCGCGCAACGCACGAGCCGCAAGGGCCGCGCCTTCAAGCTCGAGCCGCTCGCGGGCGAGGCCGAGGAAGCGCCGCGCACGGCATCCGGCATTGCGGAGCTTGATCGCGTCACCGGCGGCGGCTTCGTGCGCGGATCGGTGGTGCTGCTCGGCGGCGATCCCGGCATCGGTAAATCGACGCTGCTGATCGAAGCCGCGGCCGCGCTCGCGCGCGCCGGCCGCCGCGTCGTCTATGTCTCCGGCGAAGAGGCGGTCGGCCAGGTGCGCATGCGCGCCGCGCGCCTCGGGCTTGCGAGCGCGAAGGTGGAGCTCGCCGCCGAGACCAATGTCGAGGACATCCTCGCCACGCTGAAGGAGACGGCGCCCCCTGCCCTCGTCGTCATCGATTCGATCCAGACGCTGTGGACCGAGACGGTGGAGTCGGCGCCGGGCACCGTGACGCAGGTGCGCGCCTCGACGCAGGCGTTGCTGCGCTACGCCAAGCGCACGGGCGCGGCGGTCGTGCTCATCGGCCACGTCACCAAGGACGGACAGATCGCGGGGCCGCGCGTGGTCGAGCACATGGTCGACGCGGTCCTCCATTTCGAAGGCGACAGCGGCCACCAGTTCCGCATCCTGCGCGCGCTCAAGAACCGCTTCGGCCCGACCGACGAGATCGGGGTGTTCGAGATGACCGGCGAGGGCCTGCGCGAGATCGAAAATCCGTCGGCGCTGTTCCTCTCCGACCGCGATCTCGGCTCGCCCGGCACCGCCGTCTTCGCCGGCATAGAGGGCACGCGGCCCTTGCTCGTGGAGATCCAGGCGCTGGTGGCGCCGACCGCGCTCGGCACGCCGCGCCGCGCCGCCGTCGGCATCGACCAGAACCGCCTCTCGATGATCCTCGCGGTCCTGGAGACGCGCTGCGGCGTGCGGCTTTCGGGCCACGACGTGTATCTGAATGTGGCGGGAGGCCTGCGCATCATCGAGCCCGCCGCGGATCTCGCGGTTGCCGCCGCCCTCGTCTCATCGCTTTCCGGCGCGGCCCTTCCCGCCGACGGGGTTTATTTCGGCGAAGTCAGCCTGACCGGCGCCGTGCGCGCGGTGCCGCAGGCGGCGGCCCGCCTCAAAGAAGCCGGTAAGCTCGGCTTTACCCGCGCCGTGCTACCGGAACCGGCCTCGGCGGACGTGGGGGAAGGCTTGAAAATCAATGCCATCGCCACATTGTCCGCCCTCGTCGCGGAGATCGCCGCCCGCAGTCCGAAGGGACCGCGGCGCGCGGCCGACCTCGGGTAAACCCGGGATCGGCAATGATTAAGGCGCAAGCCGGCGACAGCCGACTTGTGCGGAGGGTCTGGAGAAGACGGATGACGCCACGCTTGGCGACCGCTATATCCTTGCCGCGGGCATCGTCCCTCGTCGAGTCGGTCGGAGTGCAAGGATCCTAGGCCAGAATGCCCATTTCGCTCCTCGATATCGGGCTGATCGCGGTGATGCTGGTTTCCGGCATCCTCGCCATGGTGCGCGGCTTCATGCGCGAGGTGCTGTCGATCGCCGCCTGGGTGATCGCCGCGGTGGTCACGCTCTACGGCTATGCCACGGCCGTTCCTTACGCCAAGCAGTACATTTCCAACGACCTGATCGCGACCGGGGTCGCGGTCGCGGTCCTCTTCCTCGGCACGCTGCTCATCGTGTCGCTGTTCACCGTCAAGCTTTCCGACCTCGTCCTCGATTCGCGCGTCGGCGCCCTCGACCGCTCGCTCGGTTTTCTGTTCGGGCTCGCCCGCGGGCTCATCATCATGGTCGTCGCCTTCCTCTTTTTCGTGTGGCTCGTGCCCGCGAAGAGCCTGCCCGATTGGGTCAAAAACGCCCGCTCCCGCCCCGTCCTGCAAGGCACCGGAGATTGGCTATTGTCGCTCTTGCCGGACGACCCCGAGACCGCCATCTTGAAGAGGCTGCGGAAGCCGAAGGATGGCGATGATTCGGCCTCGCCGCAGGACACCCCGCCGCCCGGTCCGGGACAGCGTTCGGACCGGGGAACGGTACCCGAGCGTGTCGCCGGCGGCGATATCAATGCCGGCTACAAGCGCAACGACCGGCAAGGCTTCGAGCAGCTTCTCGAAAGTACCCGCGGCGTAACTCGCTAGGAATGGCGCGGAGGACGATGATGAGCGCAGCCGAACACGAAACGAGGTCCGGCAACCCTCGCGATTTCGACCTCGAACAGAACGGCGATCGCCTGCGCGAGGAATGCGGCGTCTTCGGCATCTTCAATCACGACGATGCCGCGGCGATCACCGCGCTCGGCCTGCACGCGCTCCAGCATCGCGGCCAGGAAGCGGCGGGCATCGTCTCCTATGACGGCAAGCGCTTTCATCTGGAGCGCCGCCTCGGGCTTGTCGGCGACAATTTCTCCAAGCGCGCGGTGATCGACCGCCTGCCCGGCCGCGCCGCGGTCGGCCACACGCGCTATTCCACCACCGGCGAGACCATCCTTCGCAACGTGCAGCCACTCTTCGCCGAGCTCGACGGCGGCGGCTTCGCCATCGGCCATAACGGCAACCTCACCAACGGCCTCACGCTCCGGCGCCAGCTCGTGCGCGAGGGCGCGATCATGCAGTCGACCACCGACACCGAGGTGATGCTGCACCTCGTCGCGCGCTCGAAAATGCCGCGCTTCGTCGAGCGCTTCATCGACGCGCTGCGCTCGATCGAGGGCGCCTACGCTTTTGTCGGCCTCACCAACAAGAAGCTTGTCGGCGCCCGCGACCCCTTGGGCATCCGCCCGCTCGTGCTCGGCGACCTCAACGGCTCGCCGATCCTCGCCTCCGAAACCTGCGCCCTCGACATCATCGGCGCGCATTACGTGCGCGACGTCCAGAACGGCGAGGTGATCGTCATTTCCGAGGAAGGCATCCAGTCGGTGAAGCCGTTCCCGGAAATGGCGCCGCGCCCGTGCATCTTCGAATACATCTATTTCGCCCGTCCCGATTCCATCGTCGGCGGCCGCAGCGTCTATGAGGTGCGCAAGAATCTCGGCGCGCAGCTCGCGCGTGAATCGCGCGCCGAGGCCGATGTCGTGGTCGCCGTGCCCGACTCGGGCGTTCCCGCCGCCATCGGTTATGGGCAGGAATCCGGCACGCCGTATGAACCCGGCATCATCCGCAACCACTATGTCGGCCGCACCTTCATCGAGCCGACACAGCACATCCGCGAGCTAGGCGTGCGTCTGAAGCACTCCGCCAACCGCGCGGTGGTGAAGGGCAAACGCATCGTACTCATCGACGATTCGCTCGTGCGCGGCACCACCTCGATCAAGATCGTGCGCATGATGCGCGAAGCCGGCGCCCGCGAGGTGCATATGCGGATCGCGAGCCCGCCCATTACGCATTCGGACTATTACGGCATCGACACGCCCGAGCGCGACAAGCTGCTCGCCGCCACCCACGACCTGGAGGGCATGCGCAAATACATCGGCTCGGACTCCTTGGCGTTCCTCTCGATCGAAGGCCTCTACAGGGCGATGGGCCACAACCGGCGCGATCCTGACCGGCCGCAATACACCGACCACTGCTTCACCGGCGAGTACCCAACCGCGCTCACCGACAAGACCGGGGGCGACGCGCCGAAGCAATTGTCCTTGCTCGCCGAGGCGAGCTGAACCTTCAGCCTTCTGCCCCGGGCGGAAGGCGTATCCTCTCATGCCGAAAGCCCTCGCCGACAAGATTGCGCTCGTGACCGGCGCCTCGCGCGGTATCGGACGGGCAACGGCGCTTGCGCTCGCGCGCGAAGGCGCGCATGTCGTGGCGCTCGCGCGCACGGTCGGCGGCCTCGAAGAACTCGACGACGACATCAAAAAGGAAGGATCGAGCGCGACGCTGGTGCCGCTCGATCTCCGCGATTTCGACGCCCTCGACCGGCTCGGCGCTTCGCTCTACGAGCGCTTCAAGCGCCTCGACGTGCTGGTCGGAAACGCGGGCCAACTCGGCACGCTCACGCCGCTCGGCCATCTCGAGCCGAAAATCTGGGACGAGGTATTCGCGGTGAACGTCACCGCCAACTGGCGGCTGATCCGCTCGCTCGATCCGCTCTTGCGCGCTTCCGCGGCGGGCCGCGCCGTCTTCGTCACCTCCGGCATCACCTATCGCGCGCGCGCCTATTGGGGGCTTTATGCCGCTTCGAAAGCGGCGCTCGAGATGATCGTGCGCGTCTATGCCGAGGAAACCGCGAAGACGCTTGTGAAGGCGAACCTCTTCAACCCCGGCCCGATCCGCACCCGCATGCGCGCGAAGGCCATGCCCGGCGAGGATCCGATGACGCTCGACACGCCCGAGCAGGCGGCGGAAACGATCGTGCCGCTTTGCCTTCCCTCCTGCGCGGAGAGCGGCAAGATCTTCAACTACCCGAACAAGAAGTTTCTTTCCTTCAACGTTCCCGCGTGACCGACCAGGCGAGCCACAGCGAGATCGCGAGCAGGAGTGCGGCGAGCAGGAACGGCGCGCCGGGAATGTGGACCGGATGCGCGGGATTGATCGAATAGGCGAAGGTGAGCGTGAACAGAAACGGCCCGGCGAGATTCGCGATCCCCTGCAGGCTCGCATTCGCGCCCTGCAATTGACCTTGCTCGAATTCGTTCACGCGGCGGGTCATCAAGCTTTGCAGCGCGGAGCCGGCAAGGCCCCAGAGCGACATCAACGGCACGCCGGCGAGGAAAAATTCGCCCGTGGAGGCGAGGCCATAAAGCGAAAAGCCGGCGGCGCCGAACATGAGGCCAAGGAGGAGCGTCTTGCGTTCGCCGATTTTCGCGACGCTCCAGCCGACGAGCCCCGCCTGCACCACCATCGCGCATAGTCCCACAAACGCGAGCACAAAGCCGACGGCGCGCGCATCCCAGCCGTAGCGGTAGCCCATGTAAATCACCGCGACGCTCGGCAGCACCACATGCGCGAGGTTGTACAAGAAGTTCACCATCGCGAGGCCGAAGAGATCCGGGTGCGAGCGCAAGAGCGCGAGCGAGCCGACGGGATTGGCGCGCCGCCACAGAAAGGGCGCGCGCCGGTCGGGCGTTAGCGACTCCGGCAGCACGAAGAGGCCGTAAACGGCGTTGGCAAGGCTGAACGCGGCCGCCGCCCAAAACGGCAATCGCGGATCGACCGCGCCGAGCACGCCGCCAAGCGCGGGGCCGATGACGAAGCCGACACCAAAGGCCGCGCCGAGGAGGCCGTAACGGGCGGCGCGCTGATCGGGCTCCGTCACGTCGGCGATATAGGCGAAGGAGGTCGCGATGCTCGCCGAGGTAATTCCGGAAATCAGCCGCCCGACGAAGAGCCAGTACAGATTCGGCGCGAGCGCCATCAGAATGTAGTCGAGCCCGAGGCCGATATTGGAAGCGAGAATAACGGGCCGGCGCCCGAGGCGGTCGGAAAGCGCGCCCTGGATCGGCGAGAATAGGAACTGCATCAGCGCCCAGACCGTGCCGAAGAGGCCGTAGATGGCGGCGGCGCGCGCGGTGTCGCCGGTGACAAAATCGACGACGAGCTTCGGCAATACCGGAATGATCATGCCGATTGCCAGCATGTCGAGGAGCACGGTGATGAAGATGAAAATGAAGCCCGCTCGGCGCGCCGAGACGGGCACTTCCGGTTTATTCATGACGCGCCCACGGGCCCCGGCTATTTTCGTTCCGCAAACGGATTATCCGATTCGCGGAAAGCAAGCCGGATCGGCACGCCCGGAAGCCCAAAGGTTTCGCGCAGGGAATTCACGAGATAGCGCGTGTATGAATCCGGCAGGGCGCTCGTGCGCGTCCCGAACAGGACGAAGCTCGGCGGCCGCGCCTTCGGTTGCGTGATGTAGCGGAGCTTGATCGTCTTGCCGGTGACGGCGGGAGGCGAGTTCAATTCGATCACGCCGCGCAGCCAGCGGTTCAGCGCCGCGGTCGATGCGCGGCGGTTCCATATTCCGTAAACCTCGACCGCCGCCTCGATCAGCTGGTTAAGCCCCTCCCCGGTCTTTCCTGAGACCGGCACGACGGGCATTCCCCTCGCCTGCGGCAGCCAGTGATCCGCCTCCTCGCGCAGCTTCTTCGGCGCGATATCGCTCCGCGGCACGAGGTCGCATTTATTCATGCCGATCACGAGCGCGCGGCCTTCCTTCAGCGCCACATCGGCGATGCGCAAATCCTGCTCCTCCCACGGATGCGTTGCATCGAGGAGCAGGATCACGATCTCGGCGAAGCGGATCGCACGCAAGGCGTCGGCGACCGACAAGCGTTCGAGCTTGTCCTCGACGCGGCCGCGGCGGCGCAGCCCCGCCGTGTCGTAAAGCTCGAAGCGCCGGCCGGAATGCTCGAAATCGACGGCGATCGAATCGCGGGTAATTCCCGCCTCGGGCCCGGTGACGAGCCGCTCCTCGCCGATCAGCGCATTGATCAGCGTGGACTTCCCCGAGTTCGGCCGGCCGACCACGGCGGTGCGCAACGGCCGCGCCGCGTCCTCGGCCTCGGTGGATTCGCCCTCGGCATCGGCATCGGCTTCCTCCACAGGCTCGCGCGCGAGCACCTCGCGCAGCGCGCCGTAGAGATCCGCCATGCCTTCATTGTGCTCGGCGGAGATTGCGACCGGCTCGCCGAGACCGAGTTCGAAGGCCTCGTAATAGCCGGCCTCGCCCGCCTTGCTCTCGGATTTGTTGGCGACGACGATCACCGGCTTTGCCGCCCGGCGCAACTCGTCGGCGAACGCGCGGTCGTCGGGCAAGATACCCGCGCGCGCATCGAGCACGAAGAGAACCGCGTCCGCTTCGGCGATCGCGGCCTCCGTCTGCGCACGCATGCGGCCCTTGAGGCTTTCGTCGGCGGCTTCCTCGAAACCGGCAGTATCGATGACGCGAAAGGCGAGGCCCCCGAGCCGCGCCTCGCCCTCGCGGCGATCGCGCGTGACGCCTGGCCGATCGTCGACAAGCGCGATCCGCTTGCCGATCAGGCGGTTGAACAGGGTCGATTTGCCGACATTGGGCCGGCCGACGACGGCGACGGTGGGGAGCATCGAACGGCGGTACAGGAAACGCGATTTAAGTCAAATCAGTTGGGCGTGCGCGCATCCGCCCACGGATCGTCGGCGCCGGCGGGTTGCGCGGCCGGTAGCGGCGGCTGCTTTGGCGGCTGGCTCGGCGGTTGGTTCGGCGGCGCGTTGCGCGCGGTGCGGGTTTTCGCGCGCGGCTGCGCCTGCTGATCGTTCTGGTATTCGCCGGGCTGCGCGGTGGGCCCGTTCTGGCCGGTGGAGGAAATCTGCGTGTCGATGGGAATATTCGAATTGGTCGGCTGCAGCGGCGGCTGATTGTAATTGACGCCCGGAACGCCGCCTGGGAAGAGCGGCCGGCGATCGCCCGCAAGCGGCGTCTTTTTCTCGTCGAACAAATCGAAATCGGAGCAGGCGGCCATGGCCAGCGGCAAGGCGATAAGCGCTGCGTGGATGAGCGACGATAATCGGGGAAACCGCATATCGAGGCTCACTGCGTGGCAGAGCCCGGCTTCGCGGGCGTTTCGGCGCCGCCGGCGGCAAGCGTCAGCATCACCTCGGCGCGGCTGCGAAGGGCGGGCGGCGTTTCGGGATCGACCGCGAGCTGGGCGAAGAGCGTACGCGCGGCTTCCCGCTCGCCGGCCTTGTAGCGGGCGAGCGCGAGAATCTCGCGCGCCGAAAAACGGAACCACGACGCGGGCGTATTCAGCGGCTCGACGCGCGAAGCGATTTCCGCGACCTGCGCGGTATCGAGGAGAAGATAGGCGGCGCGGAGCCGCGCCACGTCGCGCACGGCGATATCGATGGAGCTATCGGCGGCGATCGCGTCGTAGGCCGCGGCTCCGGCGGAAGCGTCGCGCGCGCCGGTTTCGGCCGCAAGCTGCATGCGCGAAAGCACGCGATAGCCCCACGTCCCTTCCTGCGCGAGCGCGGCGAATTCCTGCTCAGCCTCGGCGTCCTTGCCGCCTTTGGCGAGCACGAGCGCGGCCTCGAAGCGCGAGCCATACTTGCTGCCCTCGCGCAGCTGGTACCACTCCCATCCGCGCCAGCCGGCGGTGGCGGCGACGAGCAGAACCGCGGCGCCCACGGCATAGTGGCCGTAGCGCTCCCACAGCTGCATCAGCCGGTCGCGCCGAAGCTCCTCGTCGATCTCGCGAATGAATTGGGAATCGGACATCAAATCCCGCCGTGCCCCGCAGCCCTCGTGGATAGGCGGCGTACGATAGAGATGTGGACGGAACGTGGCAAACCGCCCAAATTGTTGTGGGCGTTAAGCTTTTGCCTTGAGCGGATAGACGTTCGCAAGCCCCGGAAACTCACGGCTTCTGACCTCGCGGGCGTATTCCTTCACCGCCGCTTCGATGCCGCCAGCGAGTTCACCATACTTCTTCACGAATTTCGGCACGCGCGGCGAAAGCCCGAGCATGTCCTCGAGCACCAGGATCTGCCCGTCGCAGGCGGGCGAAGCGCCGATCCCGATGGTCGGAACCGGCACTTCCGCGGTAATCCGCCGCGCCAGGGGCTCGGCGACCGCCTCGACCACGATCGCGAAGGCGCCGGCGTCGGCGATCGCGCGGGCGTCGTCGAGGAACGGCGCCCAGTCCTTCTCCTCGCGGCCGAGCGCCTTGAACGAGCCGAGCGCGTTCACCGCCTGCGGTGTGAGGCCGACATGGCCCATCACCGGCACGCCGCGCTCGGCGAGAAAGCGCACGGTCTCGGCCATCTTCACGCCGCCCTCCATTTTGATCGCGCCGCAGCCGGTTTCCTTCAAGACACGCGCGGCCGAACGGAAGGCGTCTTCCTTGCTCGCCTCGTAGCTGCCGAAGGGCATGTCGACGACGACGAGCGCGCGCTTGGAGCCGCGCATCACCGCGTGGCCCTGCAGGATCATCATCTCAAGGGTGACGGGCACGGTGGTCTCAAGGCCGTGCATCACCATGCCGAGCGAGTCGCCAACCAGGAGAAAATCGACGTAAGCGTCGAGAATGCGCGCGGTGTGCGCATGATAAGAGGTGAGCGCGACGATCGGCTCCTTGCCCTTGCGCGCGCGCAATTCCGGCGCGGTGATGCGGCGGGTGGGTTCGATGCTCATCTAGGGCAGCACCTCGAGGCCGACGACATAGGGATGGAAGAGCTTGGCGAGGAGGAGGAATAGCACGGTGCCGACGGCCACGGCCACTCCATCGGCGACCCATTTCGGCTGAGGGTAAACCGGCGCGGGCCGCCATTTCATCGAGATACGGCTCCACACCGCCCAGGCGAGCACGGCGGTGAACAGGATAATGCCCGCGAGATCGCCGTTGGCGATGAGATGCGCGACCGCCCAGGTCTTCACGCCGACGAGCATCGGGTGCTTGAGCCAGACGCGGATATGCGTCGGTGGATAGGCGGCGATGACGCAGATGCTCGCGAAGAGCATCAATGGAATCGCGAGATGCTTGGTCCACAGCGGCGGATACCAGAGCTGCGGCGAGCCTTCCGCCCGCCAGGCCGCGAAGCCGTAGCCGATCATGACAACGCCGATGATCGATACGAGCGAGTAGAGACCCTTGTACGGTCCCTCGCCGATCCGCGCGACGACGCCGGCGCGGGCAACGCGCATGGTCGTAAAAATATGCGCGCCGAGAAAGACGAGAAGGCCGAGGAGCATCAACTTCATGGGCAACCCGGTTTTTCGCGGCGCAAGCTACTCAAATTCAGGCGCGCCGCCTAATCCTTGTCGCGGTACTTGAACGAGACCTTCAGCCGTGCGCGGTAGAATTCCACCTTTCCGTTCTTGATCTGGATGTCGAGCTGCCGCACCTCGGCGATGCGCAGGTCCTTCAGGGATTTGGCGGCCCGCTCGACCGCCGCCTTTGCGGCCTTCTCCCAAGATTCGGTGCTGGTGCCGACGATTTCGATGACTTTGTAAACGCTCTCGGCCATGGCTTTCTCCCGTGATTATTTTGTTTTGGGTAAATGATCGACGGCAGGAGTGTAGCACCAAGCGGGAGAATCTCACCCCCGCCCGACGGTGCCCTCCCGGATCAACGAAAAGCGGCTCGATCAAAGATCGTCAGGCCATCGCCGGCGCCGATTGGTCTTTGGGGAAGGGCTTGAAGGTCGAGGCGATCAAGAAGGCGCCAATTCCCATTCCCCAAGCTCCGATATAGAGCCAGCTGTAGCTCGCGAAGGTGTCGTAGATCAGCCCTCCGGCGAGCGGCCCCGTTGCCATGCCGAGACTTCCGGCCATTGCCGTGCCGCCGATGACGGTTCCCATCATCCGCAACGGGAAATTCTCGCGGGCGATGACGGAATAGAGCGGCATGACGCCGGCGTAGATGAAGCCAAAGGCGGCCGCCACCGCATAAAAGGCGGCAATGTCGCGCACGAAAGCATAGGCCAGGGCGCCGAACGCTTGCGCCAGCAACCCCCAGACCAGAACGCGCTTCGCCCCGAACCGGTCGCCGAGGATGCCGAAAGCCACGCGGCCGCCCATGCCGGCGAGCCCTTCCACGCTGTAGATGGAGACGGCGGCGATCAACGGAATCCCGCAGGTCACGGCGTAGCTCACCGTGTGAATGATCGGGCCCGAGTGCGTGGCGCAGCAAAAAAAGTTCGTCAGCACCAGAATAATGAATTGGGGCGATCTCAACGCCTGCCCCAAGGACATGGAGGATTGATCCTCCGCATCCGCGCGGACGGCGGCGCCCTTACCTTCGAGAGCCGGAGGGCGGCGGATCAGAAACGACACCGGGATCATCACGGCCGCAACAACAAGGGCGATGATTTGCAGGGACGTTCTCCAATCGTAGATCGAGACGAGCCACGCCGCGAAGGGCGACATGGTCATCGGCGCCATTCCCATGCCGGCCGACACGAGCGACACAGCAAGGCTGCGGTGGGTGTCGAACCAGCCGGTTACGCAGGCCATCATCGGCGCGAAGATCGCGGCGGTGCCGCCGCCGAGCGCCAGACCGAAGATGAGCTGAAACTCAACGAGCGACGTCGCGCGGCTGACGAGAGCGAGACTTGCAGCCAGGACGACCGATCCGGTCACCACGACGGCGCGGGGACCGATGCGGTCCGACAGATTGCCCCAGAACATGCTGGCGACCGCCATCGCGATAAATCCGATGGTCATCGCGCTCGACACGCCGGTAACGGACCAGCCGGTGTCCTTGGTAATGGGTTGGAGAAAAACCGGCAGCGAAAACATGCCGCCGATCGCGACGCAGCCGAGAAGGCCGCCCGCCGCGACGATCACCCAGCGGTAATTCGACTTGATCCAGTTGAGCATATTGGTCCTCGTTTCTTGGGGTCCGTGGTACCGGTCGAGCGGGCGGGATGGGTCTCGGTCATGCCTTGGTACTTGCCTTAGCGCTTGCCTTGCGGAACGCGGCCTCGCCGGCGTCCGAGACCTCGACCCACTTCGGGTGGGGCGCGGCTTCGGCGCCGTAGTTGTCGTGCCAATTCCACCACTTGTACGGCGGCGTCTGCGGGTAACCTTCCGGCGAGTCCTCCCACGCTTCCTGGCGGCCGAGAGGAGTGATGTCGAGATAACTCCAGATCGTCCCCATCGCCTCGTCGCCGCGGTTGTTGATGAAGTAGGTGCGGAACACCTTGTCGCCGTCGCGGACGAACACGTTATGGCCGTGCCACTCGTCGACGCCGAAGTCTTTGTCGAAGTCGTCCGTGATCGTGTACCAGGGCATCGTCCAGTCCATTCGTGCCTTCAGGCGCTGGATGTCCGCCTGCGGCGCGCGCGAAGCGTAGGCGAGGGTCGTGTCGCGAACGTTGAGATGCGCGAGATGCGAGACCTGGTCGGCACCCAAAGAGCAACCGCGGCAAGCATGCTCGGGCCAACCAAATACGCCAGGCTCGAAGAAAGCGCGATACACGATCAGCTGCCGGCGGCCTTCGAATAGATCAAGCAAGCTCGCCTTACCCTTGGGGCCATCGAACTCGTACTTCTTCTCGACGGCCATCCACGGCATCCGCCGCCGCTCCGCGGCCATCGCATCACGGGCGCGGGTCAGGGCCTTCTCCCTCGCGAGAAGCTGTTGCCACGCAGCCTCCCACTCCTGCCGCGAAACGACCGGCGGTGTTTTCATTCCGGGAAATCCTTTGCGGTGCTCCATGTCTCTCTCCTTTTTTCTTGTCACATGCCCCATCTTGTTCCTGCTTGTTCTTGCGTGGCCCGCGACAACACGCGCTAACGGTGTGAGTTCGTCAGGCCGGAAGCCGCTTCTCGTATTCCTTCTGCAGGCGGCTTATGCCGTCCCAGAACGGCTCCGCTTCCTTGCCGGTCATGCGGGCGACCAGCACGTCGAGATGCATGTGCCAGCCGGGTCCGACCTTCATGATGGTCCCGCGGTCCGGCAGGCGGCGATGGATCACGGTGAACAGCACATTGCTGCCCTTCGGCTCCAACTCGAAGGAGACCTCGCCGCTGTTTCCGAACGTGAACGCCAATTTGCGCGGCGGGTCGGCCTCGATGATCCGGCTCTGCATTCGATGTTCGCCGGAGAATCCGGCCGGACGTTGGCCGGGCGGATTGGTGAGCTCGTCGTTGCGCCAGACGAGTTCGAAAGGCGCCCCGGCTTTCATCTCCATGTGGCCCGCCGCGAACCATTGGCGGCGCAATTCGCTTTCGGTGAGATAGGCCCAGACGCGCTCGATCGGGCCCGGCAAGAGACGCTCGATCTTCAGCGTGGCGGGCTCGATCAGCGCGCCATAAGCGTCCGGCTTCGCAACTCCGGTCATTGTTTGCCTCCTTTGGGATTCGGGGAATGACGGGCGCCCGCTTCGCGGAGCAGCCGGTCGAGCGCATTCAGACGGTCGGTCCAGAAGCGCTCGTAGAAGTTCAACCATTCGTGGGCGCTGGCGAGCGGCCCGGGATCGAGGCGGCACAGATGCGTGCGGCCCCTCACCTCGCGACGGATCAGGCCGGCCTTTTCCAGCGCCTTCACGTGCTTCGATGCGGCCTGCAACGAGATCGCGAAGGGTTCCGCGAGCTGGCCGACCGTTCGCTCGCCGCCGGCGAGCTCGCGTAGCATCTGCCGGCGCGTGGGATCGCCGAGAGCATGGAAGATCGCGTCCAGCTGAGGGGTCTGTAATTCAACCATGTGGTTGAATATAAACGCACCGTTTTTGAATGTCAACCGTTTGGTTGAATGACCGTTTCAGGGCGCCGCGTGCGGATCGGACGCGTCATTGCGCCTTCATCGTATTCTCCCCGGCGACGCGGGCCGCCGTTTCGATGACGCTAGCGACCACGCCGGGCTGGGAGATGTAGACTAAGTGGCTGCCCTCGATCTCGGTTATCCGCGCTCCTGAGCGCTCGTACATCCAGTGCGCAAGCTTGGGATTGAGCACGCGATCCGTTGTGGCGATGATTCCGTAGCTGGGCTTGTCGCGCCACGCGGCGACCGTCACCGGCGCGTCGAATGCGGCGGCCGCCACCGGCATCTGCGAGTTCGACATGTATTCCGCTTGCGCCGGGGGCAGATCAGCCGCGACGTCGGCCGCAAATTTGGTCGGCTCGAGGAAGATGAAGCCGTCCTTGGTCGGCTTCAGGTCGCTGCCCGGCACTTCCCCCGGCATCGACGCGGCGAGCTGGTTGGTCGTTTCGCCTACGTCGGGCTGCAATGCCGCTACGTAGACCAGCGCTCGCACCTTCGGATCAGCGCCGGCCACCGTGATTATGGTGCCGCCGTAGCTATGACCGACGAGTATGACCGGTCCGTCTTGCTGGTCGATGACGCGCTTCGTGGCCGCGACATCGTCGGATAGACCCGTGAGGGGCTGCTGGACGACGCTCACGTGGTATCCATCCTTTGTCAGGATATCGTAAACGCCGCGCCACCCCGAGCCATCGGTGATAGCGCCATGCACAAGTACGATGTTCTTCACCGGATCATTCCCGGCAGCCCTGGCTTCTAGCGCCGGGCTGGCAGCGACCGCCACAGCCGCGAGGGCAATGCAGAGGCCGAGCGGCGCGAAAGCGGGCGCAAGATTTCGCAAAATTGCCTTTGCCATGATCACTCCGTTTCTGCCGATTTCAATCGCGCTTGAGTTCAATAGGACGTCGTTCGAGTGTTATTTCCGGCGGTGCGACCCACTGATAAAAATGTTGCTAAATTTATCAGAAATAGAATTCCAACCCTTCTCGTGCGCTTTTGCCATGGCATCATTCGGAAGGCCGGAATGCAGAAGAGTCATGAGCGTGCCTTCTCCCTTTTTCTGGAATGTGACGGTAACCGTCGACTCCTCTCCCAAGGTGTTCGGCGACATCCAGGAATGCCGGATTCGGCCGGGCCGATCGATTTCGATAAATCGCCCGTAGTGGGGGGTGCCCCCTGAAGAGCGCCAGTACCAGAGCCCGTCCACCTTCGGATTGACGATCAGCTTCTCATTCTCGTGCCAAGGCGTACCCGGGATCTTTGGATCAAGCCACGCATCGAAAACCTCGCTCGGAGGCGCAGGGATTGTCCGTTCGACCTTGATTTCCAACGTCTTTGTCGATGTCGTCATTTGCCCTTCTCCGTCTTCTTCTTGTCCTTAAAATAACGCTCGAACTGATCGAGGCGCTCGTTCCAGAAGCGCTCATATTCATTCATCCATTCCGCCACCTCGCGAAGCGGCTCACCGCGAAATGAAATGAAGACTTCTCGACCCTGTTTCCTGCGTTCAATGAGTCCGGCTCTTTCGAGCAGCTTCAGGTGTTTCGTCACCGCGTTTAAAGCGGTGTCGAACGGCTTCGCGACATCCAGGAATCGAGCCGGCCCATTCGCTAGCCGCCCGATGATCGCCCGCCGCGTGGGGTGCGAAATCGCCGTCAGCACGTCCGTCAAGTGATCCATACGAACATTACACCATATGGTGTAATGTTTTGCAACCCGGTGGTGGACGAAATCCGTTTGGGAAGCGCACCGTCAGGCAGTACGTCAGCGGCGATCTCTGCCGGCCGATAGTCCCCGAAGGTCTTTGGATTATTTTATTTATCAGCCCGTTATTTGGGCTTCCGAGACACTGCACAGTCGGCCGACCTAGAGAGCGCCGGCCGGGCTGCATGCATCGACCGGCGCGTGTCGGTCACGGACGAACGCGGATGACGGTCTTCCCCGAGCGACGCTCTGTCGGGTTGAAGGCGGCGACGGCATCGTCGAGGGACGAGACGGTGCCAATATTTGTCCGCAATCGTCCATCCCGTACCCGCTGGACGATCTCGCTCAGTTGAGCGCGATCGGACTCTACGACGAAGTCGAGCGCCAAACCGCCCGCGGGTTGTGTCTCGCTCGGTCCAACGATGGACACCAGCGTTCCGCCGGCGCGAACTAGGCGCGCAGACCGCTTGCCTATGTCGCCGCCGATGAGATCGAACACCAGATCGACATTGCCGACGTCTTCCAAAGAGTCGTTGTCGAGATCGACGAATTCGTTTGCGCCGAAGTCGAGCGCCTTCTGGCGGTCGGCGGCGCGTCCGGTGCCGATCACATAGGCGCCGAACTCATGTGCGAGTTGCGTCACCATCGACCCGACAGCGCCGGCCGCGCCATGCGCGATCACGCTCTGCCCCGCGCGAAGGCGGCCGTGCTCGAAGAGACCCTGCCACGCGGTCAGACCCGAGATCGGCAGACTTGCGCCCACCGTGAAGTCGACATCGCCCGGCAACGGCGCGAGGTTGCGTGCCTCGATCGCGATGTATTCCGCCAGAGTGCCGTCGCGATACCAGTCGGCGAGTCCGAACACACGCTGTCCGACGGACAATCCCGTGGTGCCATAGCCGAGAGCGGTGACCACGCCGGCCAGCTCGTGCCCGGGGATCGTCGGTGTCCGGTCACGGTTGAGGCGATCGCTCCAGGTCGAAGGCCATGTGAGCTCGGTCGGGACGAATCCCGACGCATGAATCTGAACGATGACGTCGTTTATCGCTGCCTTCGGCTCGGGCCGCTCCACCAGTTTCATCCCGGCCGTTCCGGCGGCTTGATCCGTTACGACGATTGCCTTCATGATATTTTCTCCTCAGTCATTTGGGCTTGCACGTTGGCTATATGGAGAACTAAGGGTGATAATTGGTGCCAATAACATTGCCGATCGTCCCAATGGACCCTTTCGCCGCCCTGTTCGCCCACGTCACACCAAGGGCCCAAACCTTCTTCACGGGTAAACTGTGTCAGACGGTGCAGTACCCCGATGTGGGCCACTTGCACTTCCTCAAGGACGGCGCGCCTGCCGTCCGTCAACAAAGACCGTCAGCGCGGCTTGCTCGATATGACGGTCTTCTGTTTCCGCTGGTGTGCACTTAAAAAAGAACCGTCAGAACGACCGCCGTCATTCCCACTCGATCGTGCCCGGCGGCTTGGAGGTCACGTCATAGACGACGCGGTTGACGCCGCGCACCTCGTTGATGATGCGCGTCGCCACGCGGCCGAGAAACACCATGTCGAACGGATAAAAGTCCGCGGTCATGCCGTCGGTGGAGGTGACGGCGCGGAGCGCCACCACCTCGTCATAGGTGCGGCCGTCGCCCATGACGCCGACGGTGCGGACCGGAAGCAGCACCGCGAAGGCCTGCCAGATCTCGTCGTAAAGGCCGGCGCGGCGGATTTCTTCCAGGTAAATTTCGTCGGCGAGCCGCAGGATGTCGAGCTTCTCCTTCGTCACCTCGCCCGGCACGCGGATCGCGAGCCCCGGCCCGGGAAAGGGATGGCGGCCGACGAACGCCTCGGGCAAGCCAAGCTCACGGCCGAGCGCCCGCACCTCGTCCTTGAACAATTCGCGCAACGGTTCGACGAGCTTCAGATGCATCCGCTCCGGCAGGCCGCCGACATTGTGATGCGACTTGATCGTCACCGACGGACCGCCGGAGAACGACACGCTCTCGATCACGTCGGGGTAGAGCGTGCCTTGCGCGAGGAATTCGACCTTGCCGATTTTTCTCGCCTCGGCCTCGAACACGTCGATGAACAATTTACCGATGGTCTTCCGCTTCTGCTCGGGATCGCTGACGCCCCTCAACGCCTGCAAGAATTGCGCGCTTGCATCCACATGCACGAGCGGGATGTTGTAGCTCTCGCGGAAGAGCGCCACGACCTTCTCCGCCTCGCCGAGGCGCAACAGGCCGTGATCGACGAACACGCAGGTGAGCTGGTCGCCGATCGCCTCGTGCAGGAGCACGGCCGCGACCGAAGAGTCGACGCCGCCCGATAGCCCGCACAACACGCGCGCCTTGCCGACCTGCTTGCGGATCTTGTCGATCGATTCCGCGCGGAAGGCGCGCATGGTCCAGTCGCCTTTGGCGCCGGCGATCTTCTTCGCGAAGTTCCTGAGGATCGCGGCGCCGTCGGGCGTGTGCACCACTTCGAGATGGAATTGGGTGGCGTAGAATTTCCGCTTCTCGTCGGCAATCATCGCCATCGGTGCGTTTTCCGAGGTGCCGACCGCCTCGAAGCCCGCGGGAAGCTTGGTCACGCGGTCGCCGTGGCTCATCCAAACCGGATAGCGTTGGCCCGGCTGCCAGACGCCGTCGTAGAGCGCCGAGGGTTTTTTCACCTCGACTTCGGCGCGGCCGAATTCGCGGTGATGGCCGCCTTCGACCTTGCCGCCGAGCTGTTCGGCCATGGCCTGCTCGCCGTAGCAGATGCCAAGCACCGGCACGCCCGCTTCATAAACGGCCTGCGGCGGCAGCGGCGCGCCCGGCTCATGCACGGAGGCGGGGCCTCCCGAGAGGATCACGGCCTTGGGTTTTTCGCCATTCAGCGCCGCTTCGGCGCGGTCGAAGGGGACGATCTCGCTGTAGACCCCGGCCTCGCGGATCCGGCGGGCGATCAGTTGCGTGACCTGGGAGCCGAAATCGACGATCAGAATCTTGTCATGCGCGGCCATTGCCGCGCTTCTAGGGCTTCGCGCGATGGCTGTCGAGGCTCCCTGCCCGCCGCCTCAACAATTCAGACCGGCAGCATCGTGGCTATCCGCTTCATCTCTCGCGAGCGCGCGATTTCGCGGCCGAGCAAGACCACCCGGGCGGCGCCCGCCGCGAGCGCGCTCGGCGCGAAGTCGAACTCGCCGGGGATCTCAGCGACGCGGCCGCGCTTGCCGACATTGCCGAGCTTGTAGTGCCGAAGGCCCTCATCGCCTTCGGTGCCGCCGAGGTCGAGCCAGCGCGCCTCGGTGCCGCGCAGGCGCTCCATGATCGTCCAGCGCAGGGCATAACCGGCGCGCAACTCTAGCGCCTTTTCGCTGCTCGCGCTGAACGGCACGAACACCCGCTCGCCGGTGCCGACGATGATCGAACCGATCACGGGCCTGCCGCCATGGGAGGCGAAAAACAGGCGCATACCGAGCGCGGATCCGGCCGCCCTGGCGATCGCCGGCAGATCCTCGACGCCATGGCGGTCGGCGAATTGCTTGCGCGTGAGCATCTCGCGATAAAGCCCGAGGAATTCCGGTAACCCGTCCTCGAGGCTCGCTTCGTGGATATCGAGATCGTCGATCGCGGATTTGGCGAGATTGTAGCGCCACTTCGAGCCGAGGCTTTTCAACTGTTCGCCTTCGGACAGCGTGAGATCGACAAGATAACGCTCGCGATCGGACGCGGCCGCGTGGAAGGTGAAATTCGCGCCGGCGAGCGCCCGCTTCCAACCATCCTCGTGCCCCGGATCGGCGGGCGGCATAATGCGAACGGCAAGCCCGCGCCTTTCCGCGAATTCGCGCTTCAGCGCCGCAAGCATGAGCCCGAGATGCGAAGCGTCGGCGGACGCGCCGCGGCGGCGCCACAACGGGCCGAATTTCACATAAGCGAGCCCCAGGCCAAGGACGGGAAGGGTCGCGACCACGGCGAGCGCCATCGCCACCGGCTCGCCGCCCTCCGCCGCGCGCAAAATGATGCCGGTCGAACGCTCGGCGCCAAAGCGGGCGCCGGCAAATGCCATGGTCTGCTCGAGGCACATATCGGCGAAGCCGGCCGTAAGCCGGTCCCAGCCCGCGCCCGGTTCGCTCACGATTTCACGGCGATAGGGCTCGAGCGAAGGTCCGGGAGCGGACGCTTCGCGGATTTCCAAAGCGGATTGCGTAGCTTTCAGCATCGGCGACCAAAAAACGGGGTTCTCCCGAAAGTTGCAGACAAACCTCAACAATTTATTGGAGCGAACATAGAAAAAAGGTCCGGCTAACGCTTCTTTAGCGGACGGGGTGCGACAAGGCCTGTCTCGATCGCGGCCAGGACCGGCTTAAATGCTTGCGGCATCCGGAGATTCATCGTCCCATCTTAGCGAAGCCAACGCCGCGCGGCGCGCCGCGCTTTTTCGCGAGACGCCGGCGGAACGGATCGAACGGGTTCTGCTCGGCACTGCCTGGGCGTTGCAGCCGAGGCGGCTCAAGGACTGGCCGCCTTATCTACAGGCGCTGGTCGCAGATCAATTCGCCCCATCCTCCTTGCCGGATCCCGCGCGTTCATTCGGCGAAGCCGGCTATGCGGGCCGCGTGCGTGATCTTTCTGTGCCGACACTGGTCGAAGCCTATCGCCGCGGGCTCTTCACCTTCGCGCATTTCGGCAGGCCGCAATGGATGTCCCTGCCCGCGCGCTCGGTGCTCTTCTTCGACGAATTGCATATCGCCAAGCGCCTGCGGCGCCAGATGCGCCAGAGCGCGTACACGGTCACCTTTGATCGTGACTTCGAAGGGGTGATCGCGGCCTGCGCCGGCCGGCGTAGCAGCCGTTGGCATCTTACCTGGATCACGCCGCGGATCATGCACGCCTATGCGGCGCTCTACGACGCGGGCCATGTGCATTCCTTCGAGGTGTGGAACCAGAACGGAGCGCTCGTGGGCGGCGGCTATGGTGTCGCGCTCGGCCGCATCTTCTTCACCGAATCGCAGTTCTCGCACGAGGACAACACCTCGAAGCTTGGCTTCACCGTCCTCAACTATCACCTCGCGCGCTGGGGATTCCTCCTGAACGACGGCAAATATCCGACGCGGCCGACGATCGACATGGGCTTTCGGGTGATTTCGCGCGCTGAATTCCTGCGGCTGCTCGCCGACGGAGCGCAAGGCGGCGGCGAGCCGGGGCGCTGGCAGGTCGAGGCCGGTCCCGAGATCGTCGCGGATTGGCAACCGCAGGCGAAGGCGCTCGCCGCCGAGTGATTGCCTAGGCCACGCGCCGCAATATCGAGATAAAAAATCCGTCGGTTTCCGTCCGCCGCGGCGTAAGCAGGACGCCTTCGGCGCCGATCAAGGCCGCGGCGCGGAGGATCGCGCCGCGTTCGCCAAGAGCCGCGCACACTTCCGCGGCCGGCACAGCCGACCAGCCGGACGCGCGCGAAAGAAAGTTTCTCACCTGCGCGCCGTTTTCGGCGTCGAGTAACGAGCAGGTGACATAGGCGATCCGCCCGCCCGGTTTGGCAAACCGCGCCGCTTGATCGAGAAGCGCTGCTTGCTCCTTTACCCGTTCGGCGAGCGCGCCCGGGCGCATCCTCCACTTGGCGTCGGGATGACGGCGCCAGACACCGGTGCCGGTGCAGGGCGCGTCCACAAGCACGAGATCGATCTTTCCTTCGAGGTCGGCGAGGACGTTCGTCTTTCCCTTCGGCGACCGCACCTGAATGTTGCGCGCTTCCGCGCGTTTGATGCGGTCGTAAATCGGCGAGAGCCGTCTGATATCGTCGTCATAGGCGAAAATCTGGCCGCGATTGTCCATGGCCGCCGCGAGCGCGAGCGTCTTGCCGCCGGAGCCGGCGCAAAGATCGAGCACCTGCTCGCCGGCTTTCGCGCCGGTCAGCGCCGCCGCCACCTGCGAGCCCTCGTCCTGCACTTCGAACCAGCCTTTGTGGAAGGCCGCTTCCGCGGTGACCGGCGGATGGCGGCCATCAGCACCGAGCGGGATCCGCAGACCAACCGGCGACCAGCGGGCTTCTTCTGCATTGAGGTGCGCGAGCTCGGCGCGCGTTTTTTCGCGCGTCGTCGCGAGCGTATTGACACGAAGGTCAAGCGGCGCGCGGGCGGCGAGTGCCGCACCCTCCTCCGCGCGCTCGGCGCCGAAAGTCTCGGCGAAATGCGGCTCCAGCCATTCGGGATAATCGCCCGCGATATAGGGCGGCGCGCCGGCAAGGCTGCCGGTTTCCAGCCTTGTTAGTTCAGGATCGGAGAGCGGCGGCGGCGCGAAACGACCGCCGTCGAAGAGCTTTTCGATGGCGGTAAGTTCGAGGCCGTGCGCGAGCTTCAAGGCGCCAAGCATGATCGCGCGCGGCGCGCCCTCGCCCATCAGATACGCCGCCGAGGCTTTTTTCCGCAGCGCGTCGTAGACAAGGCTCGCGATCGCGGCGCGATCGCCGGAGCCCGCGAAGCGATGCGCGAGCCCCCACGCTTTCAGCGCCTCGGCGGCCGGACGGATATGCGCGTCGAGATCGGCAAGAACTTCGATCGCGGCGGAGATGCGGGCCGAAGGCGTCATTCCGTCAGAATAGATAAAGCCGAAGCGCGAACTCGATCCACAGCGCGAACAGAACGATCGCGCCGAGGATGTAAACCAGCCCGCGGCGCGACACCCGGTTCGAGGTGGTGTGGATGAAGGCGTGGACGTAGCGCAAGAGCACGAAGATCCACGACAGGACCAGGAACAGAAAATCGAATTGCCGCGTGATCAGCGCAAGGATGGTGACGACATAGAACAGCACCGGAAGTTCGAACTGGTTGGCGAAGCAATTCGCCACTTGCATTGCTTTCAACGGCCAGGCGGGCTGGCGGAGCGCGATATCGCGGGAATGCACGTCGCCGCGCTGGAGCGCCCTTTGGCGCGCCATCGCCATCCAGATCATCAAACCGAAGACAAGGAGCACCTGGAAAAACAAGGGCATGAGCGCGACTTGGATCGGCATGAGCTCTCTCCTCCCGAGAATGCTGCGAGATCATATAGCGCGCCTCGGCGCCGCGCCGAAGCAGAAAGATACGTATCGGCCAAGCGGCTGGGATCGTTGCGGCAGACGGCTCCCGATTGAGCCTGCGACCACATTTGCTTCGGAGCTGCGGGTACCTTTACGCTATCAATATGTTGCGGAATGCACCTGCCAATTCCCCCACCATCAGGATTGTCAGCATCGGCGATAGCGTGATCGCGGGAAAATGCGCGGATCCAAATCGCGGATGGGTAGACATTTTCGCGCGCGAACTGAGCCACAATCAATCTACAATCAAGCTCATCAATAACGGCCGCGGCGGCTCGACCATCGCCGAGATACGAAGACGGCTGCAAAAGGATTGCATCGATCAGAAGCCGGATGTAGTGATCCTCGGCATCGGCGTGAACGACTCGCGATTTCGCCCGTCACAATCTGCCGCGGAAACGCCAATCGAAAAATTTCGGGCGGGGCTCGATGGAATTCTGTTCGCAATCAGGGAAAAGACGCGCGCCAAAATCATCGTGGCGGGACAAGTTCCGGTCATCGACCGCCTAGTCGATCCTTTTAAGGACGACAAACATTATCGGAGAGCCTCGCAGCTTGAATACGAGCGCGAGCTGCATGAGGCATCTGTCCAGTATCAAGCATTGTTCATCGACAACTTCACGCGATGGGTGGAGCGAGGCGAAGAGTTCATCCGATCTCACCTCGAAGACGGTCTGCATCCGAACAACGCTGGGCATCGCGATATCGCCGCCCACGCCGGCCACCTCTACGACGCCCATTTTGAGGCCCTTTCTTAGCGGGCGAGACCAGTGCTAATTTGCTTTGCGGCGCGCCAACAAGTCTTGTTTGGACAAGCATTCGCGATTGCCCTCGAGGATAACGAACGTGTCTTTATCGCGTCTCACGCGCCGTATTCGCCACGCCTTCAAGGAACGGACGGGCGTTATCCTGCCTTACGCGCAGCGCACAAGCGAGGTCGCCTTCTACGCCACCAAAGGCCCCGAACTGCCGCGTTTCATTTATCGCCGGCTTGCGCATGCGCTCGATGCCGCTTTGAATTCCGGCGAGCGGCACGCGGCCATCGAGTCTTTCGCAAAAGAAGTTCAGGCTGAAGGCAGCAAGGGCGAATTCATCAAGCTCACTTGGTCGCTACCGAATTTCATCACCGAGCGGCTCAGTGATGACGAACGCGAGCTATTGGCCAATATCCTGCTCGGCCGCCGTTCAAAACGAAACCGGAAGCTCGCGGATATTTTTCCAATTTGCTCGGATGAATTCTCCCTGCAGGCCGACTTTCTCGACTCGGCCTTCGATTTTCCCGCGACCCCGATGATCACGAAGGAAATCCGCGTTTTCACCATCGGCTCCTGCTTTGCCCGGAACATCGCGGTGTATCTAAAATCCAAGGGATACAACGCCGACAGCTTTCGCCTCGCCGAGGACCTGAATTCGCCGTTGTCGAACGCCAAGATGATTGCCGTGGCCGCGGCGGGCAGAAATGAGAGAGCGGAATATCTTGAGCGATGGATTTCGGCGCTACGCCCGAAGGATGTGCACGCCTCGGTCGGACATCTCGTGAAGAAGGAAAGCGACCGGCTGGATCAATTGGTTGACGAGATTCGCTCGGCGGAAGTCATTGTGCAGACGATCGGAAACACGCTTGATTTCTTCATCGAGCCACAAGCGAGCGACATCGCGCCCAACGTGCCGGTTGCGCCGAAATTCCTCTGGATTTCGAACCCGGAGGATGCGCGCGGCTCCATTTCCGCCGGCATGAAGACCGCAGGCGCCAGGCTGCGATCCGCAAGCTTCGCCGAAGCAAAAGCGGCGATCAGCAGCGCTTATCTCGGCATTCGCAAGCTCAACCCTTCAGCGTCCTGCATCCTCACGCTGTCGCCGGTTCCCATCGACGGCGCCATCGGGATTACGCGCAACTCGGTGCGCGGCGCGGTCGAACTTGATTGCATCAGCAAATCGATTTTGCGCGCGGCTCTCTTCGAACTATCGGAGGAATGGCTGCAAGCCGGCACGACGATCCACTACTTTCCTTCCTACGAGCTCGTGCGCTGGATCGGGCCGCTCCTGCCGATTCCCATTTTCGGTGCGGAAGACGCCTCTTCCAAGCACGTCTCGCAGGACGTGCTGTCGGCTGTCTATTCGTTTTTCATCAGCAAGTTTTGCGTTGAGCCCGAGGCGGCCGCGAAGGCGCGCCAGCGGTAAAATCGTTTTTGCCGCCGGAGCGAAACGAGATTCAGTATTTACGCTCGATATTGATGGTTACAGTCTTGCGCAGCGCGTCGTCCGTCTGCGAGGTCATCGGATTGACCGCGTGCCAGGAATTGAAGGTCTTGATGAAAATCAGCGCCTGGTTCGGATTGAAGCCGTATTCCTTGACGACGTCGACCTCCTCGAAGGGAAGATAATAATTGATGTGGTTGTAACTCTTGCGCCGGTCCTTCGGCCAAACGACCGCGGTGCCGCCGCCCCATTCCTGCTTCCATTCACCCGGCTTCACCATCGAGAACACGATGGTGATCAACTTGCGCGGCATGTCGGTGTGCGGCCGGATGCTGCCGCCCTTGCCGTTCATCATCGAAAACTCGAAGCGCGCCGAAAGCTCCGGCATGCGCAGAAGCGCATTCCACGGATAAGCGCGGTTGCTGCGCTTGTTGGAAACAATGCGATATTTCTTCATGCCAAGATCGATGAAATTATCGCCCAGCATGCCGATCGTCTTCTCGATGAATTCTTTGCTCTTGATGTAGTCGTGGAAACGGCCCCAGCCTTCGTTCTCCTTGAGGAAACGCTGATAAGCCTTCGGGTTGTTCGATTCCGACAATGAATATTTGTGACCAAGATTGGGCATATATTTGAAGAGCGTGAGCGGCGGATAACCGTCAGCGAGCCCCTGATAGATTTTTGATTCGAGCACGTTCTCGATCAGGCCGATGGGATAGGGCTCGTAATCGAATTTCACGCGGTCATAACGCAACATCGAGATGTTTCCTCGCTTTACCCTTTGGCGGCTTACCCGCGGCCCCGAAACCCGCGAACTTATAGCACCGTCGCTTACCTGTTGAATAAGAAAAGTTGCCGCAAGCCTCTCAGCCGCGCAAAGCTTCGCGTTGCGCCGCACAGGCAACAGCAGAATAAGGAATAAACGCCCGCCTCGCGATCAAACGCGCGTCGGGTAGTTCGGGCTTTCGCGGGTGATCGTCACATCGTGGACATGACTCTCGCGGAGCGCCGAGCCCGAGATGCGCACGAACTGCGCCTTTTCGCGGAACTCCTTCAGCGTCCGCGCACCGACGTAACCCATGGCCGCACGCACGCCGCCGGCGAGCTGATGCAGAACGGTGGCGAGCGGCCCCTTGAACGGCACCTGCCCCTCGACGCCTTCCGGCACGAGTTTGAGCGCGTCCTTGATGTCCTGCTGGAAGTAGCGGTCGGCGGAGCCGCGTGCCATGGCGCCGACCGAGCCCATGCCGCGATACGACTTATAAGAGCGGCCTTGATAGAGGTAGACCTCGCCGGGGCTTTCCTCGGTGCCGGCAAGCAACGCGCCGATCATGGCGCAATCGGCGCCGGCGGCAAGCGCTTTGGCGAGATCGCCGGAGAACTTCATGCCGCCGTCGGCGATTACCGGCGTATCGGATTTCGACGCCTCGTCGACGGCATCCATGACCGCGGTCAACTGCGGCACGCCGACGCCCGCCACGACGCGCGTCGTGCAGATGGAGCCTGGCCCGATGCCGACCTTCACCGCGTCGGCACCGGAATCGATCAGCGCTTTCGCCCCCTCGCGGGTCGCGATGTTGCCGGCAGCCACCTGCACTTCGTTCGAGTGGCGCTTGATGCGATTGACCGCATCGAGCACGCGCTGCGAATGGCCGTGGGCGGTGTCGACCACCACGACGTCAACGCCGGCATCGATCAGCCGCTCGGTGCGTTCGAAGCCCTCTTCGCCGACCGTCGTGGCGGCGGCGACGCGCAGCCGGCCCTGCTCATCCTTGCAGGCAAGGGGATTGGCGACCGCCTTCTCGATGTCCTTCACGGTGATCAGGCCGACGCAGCGAAAATCGGGGTCGACGACGAGCAATTTCTCGATGCGATTCTGGTGCAGAAGCTTCTTCGCCTCGTTCTCGCTCACGCCCTCGCGCACGGTGATGAGCTTCTTGGTCATCAGCTCGGATATCGGCTGGCGCGGATTGGCGGCGAAACGCACGTCGCGGTTGGTGAGGATGCCGACAAGCTTGCCGGCGCGGCCATTCTTCCTCTCCACCACCGGCAGGCCGGAAATTTCGTGCCGGGTCATCACTTCAAGCGCTTCGGCGAGGGTCGCCTCGGGATGGATGGTGACCGGATCCACCACCATGCCGGACTCGAATTTCTTCACCCGCCGTACGTGATCGGCTTGATCCTCGGCGCTGAGATTGCGGTGGATAACGCCGATGCCGCCGGCCTGGGCCATGGCAATGGCGAGCCGCGCCTCGGTGACGGTGTCCATCGCCGCCGACAAAACCGGGATATTGAGCGTGACCGAACGCGTGAGCCGCGTGCGGACATCGGCCTCGGAAGGAAGCACGTCCGATAGCCCAGGCTTGAGCAATACGTCGTCGAAGGTGAGCGCTTCTTGCGCGAGGCCGCCGGTGAGACGGTGCATCGCCAACTCCTGGGTCCGGTCTGACCGGAAATCTAGTGGTGCGGCTTATATGGAATCGCCGCTCTGGGTTGGCGAGGGTCGATAGCATGCTCGCCCCTCCCTGCAAAGGGCTGCCAAGGCCTTCCCGGCCCCAAAAAGCCATGCTTGGTGAACATTCCTGCCCGCAGGAGAGGGTCCATGCGGCTTAGGTGGCTCGTTCTCTTGGCGCTGGCCGGACTGATGCTCGCGGGCGGTCTTTACTATCTCACGCCGCCGAACATCGCCGATAGCAGGAGCGCGGACGAGATCTGTTTCGACCGCGAGGAGGCGGTGAGCAAATTGGTGCTCGCGTGCACGGCGCTCATCGATTCCGGCCGGTTCAGCGGACAGGACCTCGCCAGCATCTATTTCGAACGCGCGATGGCATTCCAGAGCTGGGGCAAGATCGATCGCGCCATCTCCGATTTCCAAGAATCCGACCGGATTTGTCCCTCCGCCGCAGATCATGACTTTCTGGGCGGCATCTATGAGGAACGCGGCGAACTCGACCGCGCCCTCGCGGAATATAGTGAAATGGTCAGGCTCGAGCCGGAGCAGCCGAGCGGTTATCAGCGGCGCGCGGATCTGCGGATGAAACAGGGCGAGTATAAAAAAGCCATCCCGGATTGGACCGAGGCCATCCGTTTCGAACACCCGGTCACGGTTGTTTATGAATATTTCAGGCGGGCGCAGGCGTATTCCTTCCTCGGCCGCGAAGCGGACGCCCTCGCCGATCTCAACAAGGCGATCGAGACCGATCCCTATGCGTCCGGTGCCTATAACGACCGCGCCAAGATCTACGAAGCACGCGGCGAGCGCGAGAAAGCAATCGACGATTTCAGGAAGGCGCTCGCGGCACAGCCCTATGACGCTACGGCAACCGAGGGGCTGAAAAGACTCGGCGTCAAACCCTGAAATGGTGCTAAAAAGCGGCGGGAGGATTTCGCCATGACCGATCATGTCCGCGTCACGGAAAATGCCGGCGTGCTCACGCTCACGCTCGCGCGGCCCGAAAAGAAAAACGCGCTGACCAATGCGATGTATGAAACCATCGTGCGCGAACTGAATCGGGGCGACAAGGATTCAAAAGTCCGCGCCATCCTGATTCAGGCCGAAGGCGACATGTTCACCGCCGGCAACGATATCGGGGACTTTGCCGCCGTCGCGAGCGGCAAGACGCCTGAGCGCAGCATTGGCGCCAGCCCGTTTCTGTTGGCACTTGCCCACCTCTCGAAGCCCCTGATCGCGGCGGTGCAAGGCAATGCCGTGGGCGTCGGCACCACGATGCTGCTCCACTGCGACATGGTGTTCATCGCGGAGAACGCGCAACTCACGACGCCCTTCGTCAATCTCGCGCTGGTGCCGGAGGCAGCCTCGAGCTGGCTCATGCCCGCCCGCATCGGCTATGCGCGGGCCTTCGCGATGTTCGCGCTTGGTCAACCCATCGACGGCAAGACGGCGGCACAAATCGGCATTGCCACCGCCGCGGTTCCCGCCGCGGAAGTGCAGAAGCGCGCGCTCGAAGCCGCGCGCGCGTTGACCACACGCCCCGCGGGCGCGCTGCAAGCGATGAAGAAGCTCATGCGCGACGTCGAAACCATCAAGGCGGTGATGCAACGCGAGGGCGAGGAATTCCAGGCGCGGCTAAAGAGCCCGGAGGCGATGGAAGCTTTCCGCGCCTTCGCCGAACGCCGGCCACCCGATTTCAGCAAGGTGGCCTGATCAATATATCTGTCCTCGCAGGGAAAGATTTTACGGCTTCCATCCCGGCGGCGGACCGTGGCGCTCGATCGCATCGACGATCTCGCGATGCCGGCGGTTCTCGCGCTCCATGTAGATCGCGATCACCGCGTGCGCCGAGGGCACCAACAGCAAGAGATGGAAAAACGGAACCAGCCCAAAGAGAAAGCAGGGCACGATCAGGAACACGTTGAAGATCGCCGAGAACGGCTGACCGTTGAGCAACAGCGCGAGCGGCGGCAGGAAGATCGCAAGCAGATAGATCATCGGTCTCTCCCGTTCCCGCGCCCAATGTGGGGGCGGTGTTCGCCTGGCGCAAGCCTCCTATCCGCCGGGGTGACCGTGCGGAACCAAGGGGCTATTGAAGGCTTCAAAAAGAACACGCCGAACCGTTTCTTCTCATGCCGCACCTGATTATCGTTCCGTTGATCGTCGCCTGCGCGCTGTTCATGGAGAACCTCGATTCGACGGTGATCTCCACGGCGCTGCCGGCGATCTCCATCGACCTGCACGAAGACCCGATCGCGCTCAAGCTCGCGCTTACCTCCTATCTCCTGACGCTCGCGGTGTTCATCCCGATTTCCGGCTGGATGGCCGACCGCTTCGGCGCGCGCACGGTATTCCGCGTCGCCATCGTCATCTTCACGGCGGGCTCGGCGCTGTGCGGCTCCGCCACCTCGCTTCTCGATTTCGTCATCTACCGCATCATTCAGGGAATCGGCGGCGCCATGATGACGCCGGTGGGACGGCTCGTGATCGTGCGGCTCGTGCCGAAACACGAGCTTGTCTCGGCGCTTGCCTGGCTCGTGGTGCCGGCGCTGATCGGGCCGCTGATCGGACCGCCGCTCGGCGGCTTCATCACGACTTACTTCTCGTGGCGATGGATTTTCTGGATCAACATTCCGATCGGGATCATCGGGATTCTTCTCGCCACCCGCTACATTGAGGACATCCGCGAGCGCGACGTGCCGCCCCTGGACGTCCGCGGCTTCGTGCTTTCCGGTATCGGGCTCGCGGGGCTCGCGTTCGGTTTCACCACCATCGGCCAGCATTTCATGCCGCCGTCGATCTCGCTTGCGCTTCTCGCGGTGGGCGCGGCCTCTGTTTTCGCCTATGTGCTGCATGCGCGCCTGACCCCCTTTCCGCTGCTCGATCTCAAGCTCCTTTCGATTCCGACCTTTCGCGCGAGCGTCGCGGGCGGCTCCATCTTCCGCATCGGCATCGGCGCCCTGCCGTTTCTCTTGCCGCTCCTGTTCCAGATCGGCTTCGGAATGAGCGCGCTGCAATCGGGCTTGCTCACCTTCGCGGGCGCCGTCGGCGCCATGGTCATGCGCGCGAGCGCGGCGACGATCCTCCGCCGCTTCGGGATCAAGCGCGTGGTCATGATCAATACGGCGGTGGCCTCGAGCTTGATCGCGGCCTGCGCGCTGTTCCGGCCAGACACGCCCTATTGGTTCATCATTTCCATACTCCTGGTCGGCGGATTTTTCCGCGCCCTGCAATTCACGAGCCTGAATTCGCTCGCCTTCGCCGATCTCGGCTCGAGCGATATGAGCCAGGCCACGAGCTTCACCAGCGTCGCGCAACAGCTTTCGATCACCGCCGGCGTCGCGGTCGCGGCGCTCGCGCTCGAAGGCGTGCGGTTCGTGCGCGGCGACGTTGTGCTTGCGGCGAGCGACTTCGTGCCGGCCTTCCTGATCGTCGGCCTCGTCTCCGCTTCGTCGATCTTTTTCCTGCTGCCGCTGCCGATCGACGCCGGCGCTTCGCTGACCGCGCCGCCGCCCGACGAAGCACCGCCGCCGGAATCGGGCAAGGAAATCTGATCAGCCGCGAAATCCGGTCGCGAGCACGTATAGCTCGGCGGAGTCCGCGCGGCTCGCGGGCGGCTTGATGTGCTTTACGCCGGCGAAGTCTCGCTTCAATTCGGCGAGCAGCGAATGCTCGGTACCGCCCTGGATGACCTTGGCGAGAAATGTCCCGCCGCGTGCCAACACCTCGCGGGCGAATTCGGCCGCCGCCTCGACGAGCGCCATGATCTTCAGATGATCGGTGCGGCGGTGGCCGGTTGCGTTCGCCGCCATGTCGCAGAGAACGACGTCGGCCGGGCCGCCGAGCATTGCCTTGAGCTTTTCGGGCGCGTGCGGGTCGAGAAAATCGAGCTGCAAAAACCCGACACCCGCAAGCGGCTCCATTTGCAACAGGTCGATCGCGACCACACGGCCTTGTGCGCCAACCCGTTCGGCCGCGACCTGGCTCCAGCCGCCGGGTGCGGCCCCGAGGTCGACGACGCGCGCGCCGCGTTTCAAAAACTTCGCCTTGTCGTCGATCTCGACGAGCTTATAGGCCGCGCGTGAACGATAGCCTTCGCTCTTTGCGCGCTTGACGTAAGGGTCGTTGAGCTGGCGCTCCAGCCACTGGCGCGAGGAGAGCGTGCGCTGTCCTTGCTTGAGCTTGACTTTCTTCCGACTGTCTCCGGGCATCGAGTCCTAATTAGCCCAAACGCCGTCCGCGCGCATCAATTCGACGAGCATGCCTTCGCGCAGGCCGCGGTCGGCAACGCGCAGGCGATCGCAGGGGAACACGCGACGGATCGCCTCGAAGATGGCGCAGCCGGCGAGCACAAGGTCGGCGCGGTCGGCGCCGATACAGGGATGCGCAACGCGCTCGGCATAGCTTGTCGAGAGCAACCGCTCGACCACCGCGTTCACGTCCTTGGCACAGAGCCATACGCCGTCGACCCGGCGGCGATCGTAGCGCGGCAGTTCCAGATGGACGCCCGCGATCGTGGTCACGGTGCCCGAGGTGCCGAGAAGGTGATAATTCTTCGCGCCGTTGGCCTTGGCCTCGCCGGCGAATGCCTCGATCAAGGGCACGGCTTCCGCCACCATCGCTTCGAACGTCTCGCGCGAAACCGCCTCGCCGCCATGGCGCTCGGCGAGCGAAACCACCCCCATGGAGAGCGAGACCCAGGAAAGCATCGGCGCGATCGGCGGTCCGCGATCGACCGACTGCGCGCGGCCAAGCAAAGCGAGTTCCGACGAGCCGCCGCCGATGTCGAAGAGGATCGCGCCATCGGCGGCAGGATCGAGCAGCGGCGCGCAGCCATAGGCGGCAAGCCGCGCTTCCGTCTCACGGTCGATGATTTCGAGCGCAAGCCCCGCTTCATGCTTCACGCGCGCGAGAAACTCGCCGCCGTTCTCGGCGGCGCGCGCCGCTTCCGTCGCGATCAGCCGCGCGCGCACTTCTCCCCGATGGGCAAGTTTCATCGCGCAAACGCGAAGCGCGCTCACCGCGCGATCCATAGCGGCGTCCGCGAGCCGGTGGCTGCGGCCGAGTCCCTCGCCGAGCCGCACGATGCGGGAGAACGCGTCAACCACGCGAAAGGCGTCGCGTGTGGGCTGCGCGATCAGGAGACGGCAATTGTTGGTGCCAAGATCGAGCGCCGCATAGAACGACCGGCTCGCCGCGTCCGCATGACGCAGCGGCACGCCGTACCGCCCGAAACGGGCCCGGTGCCGGCGTCGATTGCGCGAGCCCGCTCCGCGCGGGCCGGACGCGCCCCCTGCGCGCTCGTCCGCCATGGCGATCCTTTCCCGCACGTGCCGGCGCGCGAATGACCGCGCTCGACGGCCGCACAGTGTTCTTGGGTTCCTCCAGTTGAGGACGAGTGTAACAGCGCAAAGGCGGCGCGCAACGCCGGGTCGATGAATAGGCGGCTTGCACGGAATTCTTGCGGCGCTGCGGTAAGAAGCAGCAATGGAAGCAGTAATTACCTCCCGGCTTGCGCGGCGATGACGCCTCGATTAGTTGTCTCCCCTTCCCAAGGGCCGAGATGCATCCGTTCAGGGTACCCACTCATGGATAATCGTGACCTCAACCGCGTAATTGACCATGTGGCAGCCGCGATCGATCAGGCGCCGAACGGCAAGGAACCGTTCTTCCATCTGAAGCTCTCCAATATCTTCCCGCCGGACATCTATGAGAAGATGATGAAGGAAATGCCGGTCGCGAGCGACTACCGGCGCATGTCGGGGCGGACGAAATCAACGCGCACCATGAATGGCGGCGGCACCCGCGTGAAAATCGACCTCTTCCCCGAATACATCCGCCATTTGCCGCGCGAGAAGCGCGAGCTTTGGAACATGATCGGCAAGGTTCTCTGCTCGGCCAAGGTGCGCGATGCTTTCATGCGGCGGCTCGCCCCCGGCCTCGAGCGGCGCTACGGCGCGAACTACAAGAAGGTCGGCATGTATCCGATCCCGATTCTCACCCGCGACGTGCCCGGCTATCGCATCGGGATCCATCCCGACACCCATTGGAAGGGCATGACCATCCAGCTTTACCTGCCCCGCGACAATTCGATCGATCACGTCGGCACCGTGTTTCACTCACGCAACCCGGACAAGACCTTCACGCGCGCTTCGCAAATGAAGTTCGCGCCAAACACCGGCTATGCCTTCGCGGTCGACAAAGACACCTGGCACTCCGTCGACACGGTCGGGCCGGAGGTGGAGACGCGGGATTCGATCCTGCTCACCTATTTCGTTGACAAGAGCCCGGTGCAGGTGTTGCGCAACCGCGGCAAGCGGATCGGCAACTTTATTCTCAACGAAGTCCGCAGTATCGCGCGGCACTGACAAGGCGCCGTCACCGCGGCCGGATGAGCTTCGATGCAGGGCGAGTTCAGCAGCAAGATCGTGGTGGTGACCGGCGGCAGCCGCGGCATCGGGCGCGCGATCGCGGCAAGCTTCGCGGGCGCCGGCGCCGAAACCGTGATCGCCGCCTCGTCGAAGAAAAATCTCGCCAATGCCGCTGAGGCCATCGCCAAGACCGGCGGCCCGGTGACGGTCACCTGCGCCGGCGACCTCAGGCAGCTCGAAAGCTGCGAAGCGCTGTTCGATCTTGTGGCCTCGCGCTTCGGCCGTTGCGATGTGCTGGTGAACTCCGCCGGCGCAACAAAGGCGGGAAATTTTCTCGAATTGATCGACGAAGACTGGCACGACGGCTACGCGCTCAAGTTCTTCGCAGCGGTTCGCCTCTGCCGCCTGTTCTGGCCGATGCTGAAGGCGGCGAGCGGCCATGTCGTCAACATCGTCGGCGGGGCGGCGCGCACGCCGGATCAGAACTTCCTCATCGGCGGATCGGTCAATGCAGCCCTTGCCAACTTCTCCAAGGGCCTCGCCGACCGCGGCAAGCAGGACGGCGTGAACGTCAATGTCATCCATCCGGGGTTGACGGAAACCGAGCGCTTCTTCGAGCAGGCGCAGCGCCGCGCCAAGACCGCGAACATCACGCCGGAAGAAGCCATCAGCCGCGTGATCGAGAAACAGGGCATTCGGCGAATTGCCAAGCCCGAAGACATCGCGGAGCTCGCGCTATTCCTGTGCTCGCCGCGCGGCAGCCACATCCAGGGCAGCGCCATTGCCGTCGACGGTGGCGCGACACCGGGATTTTATTGAGCCTGCTTGCCGCGGTCTCCGGCATTATTACATCCGATCTCCGGCCGTCTGCTCGTGGAGGCAAGCATGCCATTGGTCCGAATCTCGCTGAGAAAGGGAAAGCCCGCCGCCTATCGCAAGAAGATCGCGGAGAACATTTATCTTGCGCTCCGCGAGACGTTCGACGTGCCGGAAGAGGACCGTTTCGTGACCGTGCATGAATATGAGGCGGATAATTTTTTCTTCAGCGCAAGCTATCTTGGAATTGCGCGCAGCGACGATCTCGTGATCATCCAGATCACCGTCAGCAACACGCGCTCGGTCGCGCAGAAGCAGGCGCTCTTCAAACGCATCGTCGAGCGGCTGCAGAAGGAGCCGGGGCTGAAACCCGACGATATTTTCATCAATTTGCTCGAAGTCGCGAAAGAAAACTGGTCGTTCGGCCGCGGCATTGCGCAATATGTGACTGCGGCGTAACGCCTGATGCGTACATGTATTTTCGCCTTGTTTCGCGGGCCGCTTCGCCTACACTCCCGGCCCGAACGGTCATGGAGAATTGGCTATGAGCAATATTGATTGGGGCGGCGTGCTGAAGGGCGTTGCCGGCGAACTCGGCAAGCAGGCGCCGACGATCCTGTCGCAAGTGCTCGCCAATAGCGGCGGGTTACAGGGCGTCGTCAACAAACTGCAACAGGCGGGTCTCGACAAGCAGGTCGCGTCCTGGCTCTCGGACGGCAAGAACGTCCCCGTCACCAAGGAGCAACTGCGCGCCGCGATCAACGACAAGGATTTGCAGCAGATCGCGCGCTCGCTTGGCGTGCCGGTCGATCAGGCGCTCGACATTCTCGCGAAATATTTGCCGGACGCGGTCGATCAGGCGAGCCCGAACGGGACAATCCAGAAGAAATGAAAAATGCGGCGGCTGTTTGCCGCCGCATTGTTACATCAGCAGGGAAACCGCTTAGCCGCGGCAGAGCGACTTATCTCCGCCGCGGCCTGCGCAAATCACATTCCCTGCGCCTTCATGCGCTGGTCGCACTCGTGCCAGTATTTCGGCCAGGTCTGACCCTTCTCGATCTTGCCCGCCGCCTTCGCCTCGCGCCATTCCTTGCCGCAAGCGCGCTCGCGGGCGTACATCGCCAGCCGTCCCGGCTTGCCCGTGGTGCCGCCCGCCGTGGAGGGCGTCGTCGTCGGGGTCGTCGCGGGCGTAGTGCCCTTGGCGGCGGCGGCTTTCGCCTCGCAATTAGCGACCCAATCCTTCTTCTTCTGGTCTCCCTTCTGGTCCTTGGTCATGTCCCGCCACTGCGTGGAACAGGACTTGGCCCGCTCGGCGGAAGCGGGCGCGGAAAACGTCACGGCAAAGCCGAGCGCGGCTATGGAGCACAAACCAATAATCAAACGGCTATTCATTGCGGCCTCCTTGATAGCGCATCGGAAGTCGCTCGGCCGCGGCGCTGGATGCACCCAGGTCAGAGCTCTTCGTGCGGCAATACCGCACCAGAACCGGCGGAAATTCAAGCCGGGAAAGCAGCCGCGTCATATTCGTGAGCAAAAAAACCGCAGCGCCGCGACGGTTCGCGCGGGTGTCGATTTTTGCAGAAAAATCATGGATTTATCTTCACGCCTTCGAATGGATCAATCGCCTCGGCGCGACAGTTAACGTGCGAAACGATAGCCGTCATTACCAAATCAGCGCGCTTTCATGGCGACTCGCACCGAAATACCGGCGTCCCCGCTGCTGGCTCCATTCTTCGCGGCAGCACCCCGTGGAGCCCGGGCGTTTTTCGTTTGAGTAATGCCGGCGGATCGAGCAACCTCCCTTTTCCGTGCCGCCGGCCTCGCCCCGGCGTTACGGGCGCCGGGGCCGCAGGGGGTATCGGCGTGACGCGCTCACCCGCAACGGAGGGAAGCCCGCATGTCGACGCTCATCAGCCTCCTGATCACCGTTCTCGTCATCGTTCTCGTGCTTTATCTCGTCAACATGCTTCCGCTCGATCGCCGCACGAAGCAGATCGTGCGAGTTATCGTCATCATCATCGGCATTCTTTCGCTCTTGCGTTATCTCGCGGTGTTCTGAAATCCGTTTGCTGTGACCGGAACAAAAAGCGCGACCCTTGCGGGCCGCGCAATTTTTTCGGATCACATCGGCGGCGTAAGGCCGTCGCGCCCGACACCGATACGGGCCGCGAGCAAGTTTCCGTCCGACTGTCTGGGGGCGCCGGCGATGAAGATCTTGGCGCCCGGCTTCAATTCGCTTTTTTCGCCGGTTACATAGGTCACGACCGGTACATCGGGCGGGACGAGAATGGTCTTTTCGCCGTCCTTGTACTTCAGCGTCATCGTTGAACCATCGACCTTGACCACGAGTGCAGCAACGGTTGCGTTGGTCATGGTGCTGTTCGGCCGCAAATCCCATGGCCGGAAGCCTTCGGCGAGCCCGCGCATCGCGTCGGGGAAGATCAGCACTTCGAGCGCGCGCTGACTGCCGTCCTCCTGCGGCATGCCAGCAACGCCGACATAACTCCCCGCCTTGATATCGGACATCGTTGCCTTGACGACGCCGACCACCGCCACATTGTCGGCGAGCTTGATGGTGAGTTTGGCACCGTCCCGTGCAGTCACCATGATCGTCTGGCCGTCAACGGCATCGATGGTGCCGCGCACGCGCACCATCTGTTCCTCCGCCGCGGTCAGGGCGATAATGGCAACGGCAAGCGCGAGCGCCGCAACGGCGACAAGCCCCCATTTGATTTTGCGATTCATCGATGTCCTCCAGAACGTGCCTCTACCCAATCCGTCGAACCGCCGATCGCCGTATTTATTCCCGCCCTATTCCTGGGCGCTCCAAACCGATCGCCAGGAGTATAATGGTACATCCATATCTGCCTGCGATCCCAGAAGAGGAACTTTCATGACGGGCTCCAAGCTTTATCACGAAGGAAATCGCCGGCTGCAGGACCAATTCCAGAGCCGCAAGATCGCCGACCGGGAGGAACAGGTAATCACGCGCACGCAATTCACCGAGAGCGACAAAGCGTTCATCGAACAGGGGCGCTGCTTTTTTCTTGCGACCGCGGACAGCGAAGGCCGTCCAGACTGCTCGTTCAAGGGCGGGGCGCCGGGCTTCGTGCGCGTAGCCGGTCCCTCCGAACTGGTCTTCCCCGATTTTGACGGCAACGGGATGTTCAAGAGCCTTGGCAATATCGCGGTCAATCCCGAAGTCGGCCTGCTTTTCCTCGACTTCGAAAAGCCGCGGCGGCTGCGCGTCAACGGCAGCGCCGTCATTTCTTCCGATGATCCCTTGCTCGCGCAGACGGTCGGAGCGCAGTTGATCGTGCGGGTGACGGCGCGCGTGATCTTTCCCAACTGCCCGCGCTACATTCCGACGATGAAACTTGTCGAGGAATCCGCCTATGCGCCCCGCGCCGGCGGCAATTTTCCGGAACCGGCCTGGAAAAGCTTTCCGGAATTTGCCGACGCGGTTCACCCGCGGCAGCCGACATTCAAAGGTTAAGGCTTTTCAAGGCTTTCCGCCGTTGCCGGGAACCAATTTTTCCTTCCTGCGTTGAGAGGCAGTTTCTCATCAACGCGCGAGGGAACCATGAATTCGCTTATTCGCACTTCCGCCTTGATTGCGGCACTCGCGGCCGTTTCGCCGGTGGCGATGGCGCAGAGCACCATCACGACGACGGTGACCAAGGAAACCACCGGACCCTATCGGCTTTCGCCCGAGCAGCGCACCACGATTTACCGTACGGTGACGCGTGAGCGCCAAACGGCGCCTGCGGTGGTTGTGCGGCCGGCGCCGGGCGTGCGCTATGAGGTCGGCGCGCCGATACCTCCGGGCTCGGTCGAGCTCTCGACCTTTCCCGAGGACGTCTATGTCGACGTGCCGGTGTTGAAGCGGTACCGCTACATCTACGTCAATAACCAGCTTGTGCTTGTGGATCCCGAGACGAGCCAGGTCGTCGACGTCATCACCGAATAACCGGGCGGCCCGGCGTTCGTACGCCGGGCCGTTCACAAGAACGCCCAAGAGTGGCCAGACCGGAGCCGCAATGCGTGGCTATTCGGATGGTCAACAAAATCGGGGAGTTTGATCTTTTCGTTCGAACGGAGGGCAGAGTTATGAGCCGCGTATTCTTCTCCATGACCGCGATTCTGGCATTCGCCATGGCCGCACAAGCGGCCAACGCCGCCGATTTGCCGCGCCGTCCGCCGCCTGAATATCCGGTCAAGGCGCCGCCACTCCGTGTCTTCGATTGGACCGGTTTTTATGCCGGTATCAACGCCGGCTATGGCTGGGGCTCGTCGCGCTTTGACTTCGGCGCCGCCGGTGCCAACCATATCGACACCAGCGGCGGCCTCGTCGGCGGCACGCTCGGCTACAATTATCAAATCGGCCAGACCGTGCTCGGCCTCGAAGGCGACTTCGATTGGCAAGACGTCAAGAGCAACGGCGTATGCGTCGCAGGTGTTTGCCAAACGAAAAGCAATTGGTTGAGCACCGTGCGCGGCCGCCTCGGCTACGCGTTCGACCGCTTCATGCCCTACGTGACGGGCGGCGCGGCGTTCAGCGAGGTCAAGGCGAATATTCCGGGCGTCGGCTCGGCGAGCGACACGCGGACGGGTTGGACCGTCGGCGGCGGTGCCGAATACGCATTCGCACCGAACTGGACGGTCAAGGCCGAATACCTTTACGTCGATCTTGGCACGCTCAATTGCCCGGCCTGCGGCGCCAATGTGAAGGTCAAGGAAAACGTCGTGCGGGCAGGTTTGAACTACAAGTTCTGACGCTTCCGCGCGAGTTGTCGGATGCAGCCCCGGGCCACAATCGGCCCGGGGTTTTGATTTTGGCCGGCGGCAAACCACTGCTTGCGGACTTTGCGAGGGACAAGCTAGAACCGGCGCGCCAACGGTAGGCGCGAATATCCGTTGGGGGATAGTTCAACGGTAGAACATCGGACTCTGACTCCGAGAATCTAGGTTCGAATCCTAGTCCCCCAGCCATACCACTCGGCCGCTCTGCTGTAGCTTGAGCGGATGTAACAAATTATCATGCCCCTGAGAGAGATGAAGCGATTTGACGCGACGACCAGCCAGCGCGGACACGCAACAGGGCAGCGCATGATCAATCGATTTAAGGCGGGGCAATCCACCAAACCGGTGTGGTGTTGGGGAACTCCCGCTATTGTTGTTCTCGCAGCGATGGCCGCGCTGGTCGCACTGACCGCTGATGCCGTTACTAAAGAGGAGCGGCCCGCTCGGGTCACCGAAGCGACGGCGCCGCGCGATGCAGGCGAGCCGATCATGGCGATCGTCTCGATCAAATCACAGCAAGTGACGTTCTACGATGCCGACGGCTGGATTTTTCGCGCGCCGGTATCGACCGGCACCACGGGACGCGAAACGCCGGCCGGCGTTTTCGCCCTCATCGAGAAGGACAAGGACCACCACTCGACCATGTACGACGATGCCTGGATGCCCAACATGCAGCGCATCACCTGGAACGGCATCGCGCTGCACGGCGGGCCGCTGCCCGGATACGCGGCTTCGCATGGCTGCGTGCGGATGCCTTTTGATTTTGCCGAAAAGCTGTTCGACAAGACGCGGATCGGGATGCGGATAATCATCTCGCCGAACGACGTCGAGCCGGTCGAATTCTCTCATCCGGCGCTGTTCGTGCCGAACCAAGACGCTCTCGCGGCGGCGCCGTCCAAGGCCGAGGCCCTCGTCCGCGAGGCGATTGAGGCCGCCAGGGTGGCCGACGAGGCGAAGAAGGCCGCCGCGAAAGCGCCGCGCGAGATGGGGTTGCTGAAGTCGTCGCTGCTCAAGCTCGAGGGGCTCAAGACTCGGGCCGAATCCGAGCTCGCCAACGCCGATAAGGCGATCGCCGCCGCCAAGACGGACGAGGACAGGGCGCGGGCCGAAGATTTCAAGCAGAAGGCCATCGCTAAAGCCGCGGACTTGGCGACGCAACTCGATGCCGCCAGGGCCGACGCCAACCCGAAGCTCGACGCACTTGCTGCGACAAAGGATGCTGCCAAGGCGGCTGAGAAAAGAAAGGCCGACACCGCCAAGGCAGCAAACGAGGCAAAGCTCGCGCTTGAGCCGGTCTCGGTTTACATCAGCCGTGCAACGCAGAAGCTTTACGTCCGGCGCAACACGCATAAACCGGCGCCGGACGGGGGCGGCGAGGTGTTCGACACGACCATCGAAGTCCCGGTGACGATCCGCGACCCCGACAAGCGGATCGGCACGCATGTGTTCACGGCGATGGCACGCAGCGACGCCAGCTTGCGCTGGAGCGCGGTCACGATTGACGCCGCCGACAATGCCAAGGCAGCGCTCGACCGCATCACCATTCCGCAGGAGGTGCTCGATCGCATCGCACCGACCGCATTGCCGCGATCCTCGATCGTTGTCTCGGACGAGCCGCTGAGCCGCGAGACCAACTATCGCACCGAGTTCATCGCCGTGCTGAGCAATCAGCCGCAAGGCGGCTTTATAACGCGCAAGCCCACCACCGATACCGGTTTTGCGAACCGAGGCGACGACTTCTTCGGCTTTCTGTTCCAGCGCTATCCGGACCCCCGAGATTCGCGCCAGCGGGGCGACCCGTACTATCGTCAGGGGCCACAGCGCTGGTGGTAAAACGCGTTCTCCCCGGCACCACCCGATCGGGGTGCGACACGGGGAGCCAACCAAAGCTGGCTTTGGTCAGCTCCCCAGCCGGTCTAATTTACCAGGTCTTCCACGTGTCGCCGTGCCAATAGCCCCGGCCTTCGTGCTCTCGAAACGTATAGTGCTCGCTCGGGCCCCACTTCCAGCTATCCTCGTGGATCGTTACGCGGGCCTCAGGTGGATACTCGTACCGTTCGTGGCTATGCCAACAAACGTTGTCGACGCACACGATCGCTGCAGACGCATTGGAAAGCGATAGGGCAAGCGCGCCACCGGCTAGTACGGCTATTAGAAGCGCCTTCTTCTGAGTTTTCATCTGTAGTCTCCTCGGATCCTCCCGCGCATGCGTAACGGTCGCAGCTCAACGAAAGTTCCATCTGCTCGACGTTGAGAAGCGCACGCATTAATGCCGCGGAGACCGCGTCGGCGGATTTTGCGCCGCTTCCTGCGACTCCCGCTGCGATTCCATATCTGCCTGGCGCTCGTGCAGTTCCGCCATTTGTTGCAGCGTATTCGACGTCGTGAGGTCGATACACCGCACTGCGATACGCCGGCAAAGATTTGCCTGCCATTGCAGATATTCGACGATCGTCATCGGATTGAAACGCACCACATGGGAATACCGTTCCAATGCGGCAATGGAACTCCTCGGTGTTATGTTCGTTTTCGTGCAGTCGATAATTCGAAAAATCGTTACTGCTGTTTCATTCGAGGTTTTCCATGAAGGCTGACACCCCTCCTTCCGCGACGGTGGCGCCGTTTCTTCGCAATCGCTTTCTGGCCACGCTCGCGACCGCCGACCGGGCGGCTATTGAGCCGAATGTGAAAACCGGCCGCTTTGAGCAGGGGAAAATTCTCTACGAGCAAGGCGGCGACATCGATCAAGCCTATTTTCCGCTGACCGGCATGATTTCGATCGTGGCCCTCCTCAAAGACGGCGACAAAGCCGTCGAAGTCGCCACGATCGGCAACGAGGGCGCGGCCGGCACCGTCACCGGCTTCGGCCCTTCGCATGCGTTCAATCGCGCAATCGTTCAGGTAAGCGGCCTCATGTCATGGTTGGACGCGCGGCATTTGGAGGCCGCGGTGCAACGCAGCAACGCGCTCCGCAATCATATCGTCCGCTATAACGAGCTCGTGACCGCGCAAATTCAGCAAAGCGTCGCCTGCAACGCACTGCACACAGTGCAAGCGCGGCTCAGCCGCTGGCTGCTACAAACCCATGAGCGCATCGACTCCAACATCATTCCCCTCACCCAGGAATTTCTCAGCGAAATGCTAGGCGTGCGCCGCTCAACGGTCACGGAGATTGCGAGCGAATTGCAAGCGCGCGAGCTCATCCGCTACCGGCGCGGCAAGATCGAGATCCTTGACGCCGGCCGCCTCAAGGAAGCCGCTTGCGAATGCTATGAGACAGTGCGGCGGCGGACTAACAAATATTTTCCGCTCGCCGGCGACGTACAATAAAAGCTGGCACCATCGAAGTAGCAAAGCATGACCAGTCGAACTTTTCATTGTGATGACAGCATCCTCTTTTGGCGGTTCTGAAGATATTGGTTCGTCCGGAACCCAAGGCGCTCTTTTTCGTTTAGGGCACCAGAGGACGGATGCGATGGCCCGATTTTGGTACGGCGTCGCAGCAGTGGAATTGTTGCTCGCCGTTGGATTAGCGGCTTTGCATGTCGGCGAATTTTCTGTTCATGCAGGATTCGCTCTAAGCGGATTTTTTACGTCCCTGGTCGTGTATTTTTTCTCCCGCATGTGAAGGCAATTACTCGTATATACGTTGGTATTGCTGCACTAGCTGCACATGCACTGCGGCATGATCAGATTCGGAACCAAAAAACGGGCAAAGGATTGAATCGCCGCAAGCCCGCTGGCATTGCCACCCCGCCACACATAAGCGGGCACCTCAGCGCCCCGGCACGTTCTCCCCAGTACGTGCCGGGGCTTTATAAACCGCACGACCGGCAATTCAGCGTCGATGCGCTCGCCGAATGGCGCGTTAACAAGTTGAATGGACTGGGTTCCCGGCAACTTCCGTTGCGCCGCTGCTGCGTTTCGCAACCCGTGTGGTGTCACGGGAACCAAGTGCGTCTGCTCGTGTTGAATTACGCCATGCCGATTCACACGCCAGAAATTATGCCAAGGATGACGCCGCAGGCGTTTGCAATGTTCGGTAACGGAAAGATAGGCTATGTGAGATCAGTTCGATCCGAACAGGTGGCGCGTTTTTTCCCCGAGCTGGAAGTTGCACCAGGCCGCGAGTTATTCACGCTGCATGCTGCTGACGGCACGCCACTGATGGTAGCGGCCACGCGCCCGGCAGCGGTTGCTAGCGCGCGTGAATACCTGATCGACCCCGTTAGCGTGCACTAGACCGCCGCCCAATTGTTGTCGGGAACATTTGTGAGCGCGGGCTGCAAATAATCTGAAACACCTAATCTTCGTTGCAAGATGAATCCTTAACCGTTTCGCGGCTGCCAAAAGCTTTCGCGATCGCTTCCGCAGCGTCAGCTGCGTAGGGCAGCCACGAATGCTCATCGCCGCAAATCGGACACTTGATCGGCTGCGCCACGGTGGGAGCGGAGCGAAAATCGGTGACGTGGATCCCAGGTAAGATATCCTTGTGCGTCTTGGGGCAGCGAAGAACGATGAGGGTCATGACGAATCTCAAACTGCGTGCGCGCGCCAGGATGGCGCGATCGGAGTAAATCCGCGTAACAACGGCATAGTGAGACCGAAGTTCCACAGAGGGGGTCCTCCAGATGAGGACTCTGGAACTTTTGGAGGTCGGAGCCATTGAGTCGACATGGGACCGAACAGCCACCTTCGGCTTGCTACCGCAGCGGCCGTTATCGCGGCCGTCTTTGCTTCGATATTTGCCGCTTCCTTCATTCAATTTGAGCAGCAGAGCTTTGAGCAGCGGAGCAAAGTGACCAGCAACCAACGCTCAGGGAACGAACCACCTTCCGCCCGCGATGCGAATGTTACTCCGGTCCGAACGATGCGCGTGATCCTCGCCTCCCCTTATCATCAATGAATTTCGAAACAAAAAAAGTTCCGCGAAAGCCTTCTGCCACACATTTTTTTGGCTAAGCCAAGACTGCTCGCGTTAATGCCGTGGTGTCGGCCTGGCAAAGCGGACAGCGAGCGTCTCCCGCATGCGTGGTATCCCCGCTGCTACATCAGAGCTTGAAATTGCTTCATCGCGCGCATCATTGCCGGTAAGCGCGACTTGCCGGTCTTCATCGGCGGCGAGTCGCCAAAAGCCGCCAAAGATGATCAACGGAAACAAAAACAAAAAAGGCATCTGTGTAGTCCACGCTTGCACCCCGCGTCGTCTTAACTCTAGTAACCCAATCAGGTTCGCTGACGGGACAGCATCAAATTGCAGAGCGGGAGTGGAACTAAAAACGATCCATCGAACCAGTGTGCGGGCGCAGGCGTGTCGGCTTTTCACATCGAGCTAACCACCAAAGCCGATTTGCGAAATTCATCCTGATATGATTGGTAGTCGCGAACCAAAATTCCTCAGAGCATAAAGCATGAACGATTTATCGATTTGGCATTGGCTGGTTATCATCCTCTTGCTAACCCCCGTGGCCAACGGCTTCATCGCTCACTACAAGAACCGTTCAGTCGCAAATTGGGTTATCCTCGGACTCCTCCTTAATCCCATCGCTTTGATCGTTCTGCTGTTTCTGCCCAGCGAGCCGGAAGGACCTCGGCCATCCAAAAAGTAAGGGCTTAAGCGTAGGATTTGCGCCGCCCCTCCTGACTTTAAGACGATTGATATTTCGGAATAATTTGGCTTCGTTTCGCAAAAAGCTTCTGGCAAAGCCTGATCGACTCCTTGGCTATACCTCCGCTTGTCTCTTCGGTGGCAAAAACTAGTGCCAAGATGCTACAACGACCCAATGTACAGGATGTTGCTAGTCGCGGTTATCTTAGCAATAGCGGTCAATTACTTCATATTTGATCGTCAGTATTTGACCACCATGAGTCAATACGCGCAGAGAGTCGGCCGAGAAATCAACTATCAGGCAGTGCGAACTTTAGAGCGAGGGCGGTAGAAAAAACGGATGCCGGCGAATGTACCTCGTACTTAATACAGGCATTGCTACTCATGGCTCTTGAGGGTCAAAGCGAAGTAGCTCAAGCCGCCCGCGACAATGATGGCAATCCAACTAATCCACATCGGCGCGCTCCAGCCGCCAATCACAACCGGCCAATCCATGTAAATGCGCAAGGCTTGGAGCACCGCGACGAGTGCGAAAATAGTGCCAGCTATCCGATGGAATAATTTGTCGTTCATAGCGCCCTCCATTTATCGAATAATGAGAAGTAACATATCGAGAATATTTGGCTTCGTTTTGCAAAATCGCCCCTGGGTGGGTCAAACATTAGACTTTTTATTCCTATAATGATCAAGCAGGCTAATACCTAATTAGATCATAAAGATCACTGGTAATAACCGTAATGATTGGACGATACTCGGGCCCTGTATGACTGCAGCTCTATATCGATTCATCTTGGCTGCGCTTGTGCTTTGCAGCATCTGTTCGATCACATCCGCGGTCGCGCAAGGTATGCGGAATTTATCGATCCGCGTCCATTGGACTTATTGGCGTGACGAACAATTTGGCGGCCAGAATATTTGCGAATTTCCCGTTGAAGTCCGCTTCGTCTCACAATTCGATCCGAATGCGATCAGCAAGATCCTTCCCACCGGAGGGATTCTTATAACCGACCTGAAAAAACAGCAGCTCGAGTCCGGGTGGTGGATCTCGACGACTTGTCCGATCAATATTCAAAATGGCACGCCATTTAAGCCGAGCCTTGCGTTGGTCCCCGAGAACAAGGATAAAATAAAAGCGGGCGACTATGAATGCATAGGCGAATAAGCAGCTTAGGCCCGATCAGATACTATGCTGGTGTCCGTAGAATCACTGGCACTGCCAAGTGATAACGTCCGCGCCATAGCCTCCCAAGTCCTCGGTTAACTTCAACGTCGCACGTATCAGCGATCCGATCGAGCAGCCCTTGCGGGATGAACTTTTTAGGGTGAGCAAGTACCAAGGGGAATCTGTGGCCTGACCAAACAAGTCGCTCAGATCGCATGCTAGAATTTCTTTGTTCAGGTGTCCTACTTGCAAAATCCAGCCATCGTCGCCGCGCGTCATTTCTCCGATGATTCCACTGAGCTCAATCTCTTCGTCCACCTTGCAGTCTGCTTGTGCCGTGGCGCAGCAAAATATAAAAACTGCAAAAACCGCTATGCCTAATTTCATTTAAGACTCCGGCTGATTACGAGCGAGCGCAGCATTCCTCTCGAACACGCGGCTCATTGTAAACGAGGCGGTCCCTGCCAACTTCGCGAAAGCCTATAGAGGTTGATCAGCTCATGTGGCTCGATTTGCCGGGGCAAAATCTTAAGCCGTTGGATGGCGGATTCGCGAAGCCCATCATCCACGGTTCCAACAGGGCTCGCTATCGCCAACCTCTGACCGACCTGCAAATAAAAGAATGCGAGCTCCCTGTTAGTCTCGTCCCCTTGATCCTGTCCAATATCCAATCCCAGCTGAAACGCCGCATTTGCCGCTTTGCCACCATTTGCCGAGAGCGAGTAGGCAAAGGCACGCCATGATCCAGCGACGCCCTCTAAAATTGCTCTACGCCTTGCCTCCTCGCGTAGAGTGGCAACATCTTGCTCCGGCGTAGACGGCGCTACTGGAACAGCCGCCTCAACAATCCTCAACAGATTCTCATCGCGCTCCTGATTTTTATTGAGAAGAAACCGTTGGCGATCAACATCCGACAACGTTGCCGAAAGCGATGCGCGCGCCCAATCAATGATGTCTTCGGGTTTTTCTAGACCTAGATCTAATTCAACTACGATTACGCCCAACTCGCCCCTTTCGGTTTTGAACGCTAAGCGCTGGCCAGAGTCGGAAAATTTTATGGCTGTCGGTTTGCTCCTTATGGAGCTGATTAAAATAGGCGTCTTACTGTCAAGGTCCCAGAGCCAAATCGACGTATTGGCATCTGCCCCCGCTAGCAAACGAGCGTCAGGAGAGAACGTTAGATGTCTGATCGAGTAATTCCCGCCCGGAAGCGTGGCTATCAGTTTGCTGTCACTCGAAGACAATAGTGTTATCGACCCATCGATCAATGCGGCCGCTATAATCATTCCGTCCGATGAGATTGCTACAGACGAAATGGCACGCTGCGGACCCTTTATTTCACGAAAAGTTAGGTGTTTTTGGTCGTCAACAAAATAGTATGTGAGGGTCGGCTCGCCGCTTGTGGCCAAAACAAACTGATGCCCGTTTGACGCCATTGCCAAAAGATTGCGTTCGCGTTTGTCGGGAGCGCTGACGCCATACAGTACTCCGGTGATGGCGTTCCATACGGCATATTGCCCACCATCGGGTATTTTCTGTGCTTGATCACCTTTGAGAGAACCGATGACGGTCGCGCCGTCAGAACTGAATTGAACGGCCTGAATGCCACGGCCGTCGAACGAAAGGGGCGCGACCTGCGTCTTTTTTTCCATATCGATGAGAAAGGTCGCTTTTGGCTCTTTGGCCTCGTTCGCAACCGCACGTGTTCCGCTAGGGCTCATGACCCAGAGTGTATAGGGGAGCCCTAGATAAGAATGGTCTTCTGCCTCGGGACAAATTGCGGGCTTGCCACCGAATGACTCGTCATACACCGTGATGCGATCGTTCGCGATCGAAAATTGACTGCCCGGAATTTGGCACTGAGGCTGTGCTGTTATCAAATCCCATAGCGTAAACGAATTTCCATCTTCGGATGCGAGCAAATGTGTTTCATCTCTCGAGAATGTTATCTTATGAACTTCGTCAGTCCCGCTCGACGGTTCAGCGGAGTTTCCCAATTGAGCGGCCAAACGCTCGAGCGTATGAGCGCTGCGCCCATGGCTCTCGGCCAAACTCCCCATTAACTTTCTAAATTCGCAAGTGGTCTGCAATAATTTCTCTTGTTCTGCAATTAACCCATTTAGGGTCGCCGCTAACTTAATCCGCAGAGCGTTGACTTTTAGCGTCTTGGCTTCTTCGCCAAGTCCATAATTCTCGGCCATTTTTCGCAATTCAGCTTCGGGCATGTTTTTAGGTAAATTTTCCTGGCTATCGGCAGAGGGCTCTTTGCGTTTCGCTTCCAATGCATTGCAGTCATCGTCTTGAGATACTGTTTTTTCTTTCGGCGATGACTCCAAAGCGAGCACCCCGGGGGTTTCGGTGCGCCATAACCTCAGTGTTGAGTCGGCTCCAATCGATGCGACAATTTTTCCGTCCGGACTGAACACCACCGATTGCACATTATCCGTGTGACCGCGCAAAACCGCCGCCAACGGAAGATGTGTGTCACAGAATAGCGCTCTGTCTTTCGGGCCGCAGGCGTCTTTTTCCAAAGTATTGCGCCACAGGCTGATATTGCGATCGTTAGAGGACATCGCGAACATGTCCCCTGAGGAATTAAAGGCGATCGAAGTAATTCGGTCATGATGCGCCGTAAAAGTCGCGATGGCCTGCCCATCTTCCATGCTCCAGATCCGGACGGATCCGTCGGCATAGCCAACGAAAAGGAACGCACCAGTTGGATCGAACGCGAGCGCATGCGATTCAGCTGTATGTGCCAATGTAAACAGCTGCTTTTTTTCACTTACATTCCATACGCGAACGATATTGTCGCGTGAGGCGAGCGCCAGCATTCCACCATCCGGGCTGAAGGACATTTTTTGATAGCTAAGGCTGGCAACCAAATTCTCACTCGGCAGCGTTGCAATGAGCTTTCCTGTAGACACATCAAACAGTCGCAGCGCGGCTTCGGCGTCGCCCTGACCTGCGATTGCGAGGATTTTTCCATTCGGGCTGAACAAGACTTCGCTCATGCCGCCGAACATTTTCCAATTATTTTCCTCCATGACATCGTCAAGACCAGTGCCGTTATTTAAAAATTTTGAGGTACGGCGACGATAAGCGGCGTCGAAATCGTTCGGGCCGTCTAGGCGGTAAAGAACTTTGCCGGCTGCCACGTCCCATATTTCGGCGTGGTTATCATTGTAACCAATTGCGAACCGTCTCCCGTCTGGACTGAACTGACCCTTTCTTGCAAATCCGCGCGCGACGGCTGGGATTTGAACTCGAAGTCTACCGTCGGCTAGATCCCATATCCCTGGGTGATTATCACTGGCCGCAAGAACGGTTCGACCATCGGGGCTAATGTCAAAATGCAAGAGGCCATGATCATTATTGGTCTCGATTTGCAATTTTGGCTGGTAAGCCTGCAGGTCCCAAACGATCAGCTTCCCGGTGCTCGTTCCCGTAACCAGCGATCGACCATCCGGCATGAATGCGATCGAAAGAAACTCGTCGCCTTTGAGCGCGAGCGTGACTAGGGACCGATCGGCTCGAATCGCTCGCTTGAGCGCCTTTACGGCTTCATCGACAATCGGGCGATCCCCCGGCTCCTTTGGCAAACCTTCGAGTGCGATTGCCTGAGCCAGAGCCGGCTGGTTTTCGTCGACAAGCTGCTGTGCGGCAACCGATACCAGCCTGGATTCTCCCTTGAGATTTTCAATGCGCTGATCGTTCGCCTTCTTTTCGTTGGCCACAGCTAGCTTTTCATTTTGAACTGCAATGCCGCGTTGCCAGGTCGCAAGACCAGCCAAACCAACCGCAAGAACAAAGCCCGCAGCGAGGCTCGCTGTTAATACTTCGCGGCGTCTCGTTGCTGCGCGTCGGCTCTGCGCTATGAATGCTTGTGTCGCTTCCGTGGGGAGCGGCGCACCCGAAGGCCTTGATGCAACCCAACGCTCGGCCTCCTCCAGCAAAGGCGAGCGCAATAACAACCCGCTTTGGTTGGCACGACCTGCCTCGGACCATCGTTGCGCCACTTCTCCAAGCTCGGTGTGCTTTCGAATCCACTCAATGTTGGTGGACAAAGCGTCCCTGAGCTTGTCCATGTTCTCTTCGAAGAGAGCCTCGTTATCGAAATAAACGAAGTTCAATCGAGAAAGCTGTTCCGGAACCGCGGCTGCATTCAGAGGGCGGCAGACAATCGGAGCAAACCGTTTGTTCAATGAAGCCGCGAAAGCAACTTCTTTTTGGCAGATGTCCGATGCGATCGAATCGGGACTTAGTATGAAAACAATCGTATCGGCTTGAATGATCAAAGCTTGAATGCGTTTCCACCAATCTTCGAAAGCATAAATGTCGGTTCGATCGATTTGTGGAGCAAAGCCGCGTGCTTTCAATCCCGCTTCTAGGCGGTCCGCAAACGCCATATCGTGGCGAGAATAGGAAATAAAAATGTTCGCGCGCGCTTGGGAGCTATTCGAATTTGGATCGGCGGCCACAAGCGTCTCTTGTTACCGATTATTTCTGACGATGCTACTGCTTCTTGCCCGTTATACGTTCAAGTTGCTCCCGCGTAAGCTGGGGAAGCGGCATGGGCTTTGCCTGATCCAAACGCTCGGGCGTCCAAAAATCAGGATCTTGGTCCACTTCTGACTGTTTCGCGGAGCTATTTTGCTGTTCGGGTTTCTTCGTCTGAGCCATGGCAAATGTTACCGAAAGCATCAACATTAACAATGCGAAAGATGTCCGGCGCATAACTTTGCTCCCAAACCGGGGCGCTCGCGCCCCGAGCGTCTATCTTTTGAGATGCGGGCGTTTTCATGTCGCAACCACCGCTGCTATTTTTTGCCCTGATCTTCGTCCTCACAACCTCGCTCGACGTAATCCCAGAGCTCCTTGAAATCATCGGTTAGATAAGGGCCGAAGTCCACCCCGGGTAATGCCGGAATGCCAAAGGATTCGATGCTCGCGATTTGATTGGCGCCACTCGCCGTTGAACCGTACTTAAAATCAGCGATCCAAGCACCGCCGCTCGATCCACCCTGTTCAGCGGTGTTGCCGTGCTGGATTGCCACGATACCGTTTGAAACTGAAATTGGACCTTGTTCGACCTGAAGTATTTCGCCGTCAAACATCCCCCCCGGATAACCAATTTTGTTCAACTGCTCGATGCCTTCCCAATTCCACCGAGCGCCAAAATGTCCCGTGATCGATTCATGGTCGACCAATATTAACGCGAAGTCATATATCCACTTCCCATCATTGCCAGCTGTGACCCAACCTTGCTTCGTCCCAACGCATTTATAATCGTATCTCTCCGTGAAACTCCCCTCTTTGTATTGAAGATAGAAAACCAGATTGGTTGACCAATCTCCGGTGTCGGCATTACGCGCACAGTGCGCCGCCGTAAGGAGCACAGTCGGTGAGATGAATTGCGCGCTGCATACCCAACCTTCTCCGTCTTGTTTAAAAAAAAGCCTGCCCGCCCAATGAAGAGGGGTGGAATTTATATTTCCCGAATATTCTTGGGTGGGACGCTTGGTTGAATCTACCGCCTCTATTGCGCCCGGTGCGCCGCGACGCTCGCGTGTCTTAACAGCTGCACGAACTTTTTCAGGATCGACGACCGGCAAAGGCATTGGACGTGCGCGCTTCAATTCCTCGTTGGTGAAACCCGTCGCTTTTTCCTGACTTGCAGGTCGTTTCATTGATTCGTTTTTTTGCGCGGCTCGCTCGGGTGTTTGCGAATGAGACGTGAACTCCGGCGCCGACAAAATTCCAAATAGTGACAGCGTGATTGAAACAAACAGAATTGCGCGTGCGAGCATGAACCCTCCCTCCCCCAATGCAGAGAATATTTGGTATTGGGAGGAAAAGTCGAACTGTATTGCCGCGGCAAAAGGCCCTTACGATGTTGGGACAAATCGGTGGCATGCTGCAGTGCATGCATCACAATTATGACGTAAGCTTACAGCAATCGATCACCGTTTGGGCGCTATCGTAATGATATAGTCGCCTGCTTTTACGAAACTTAGAAATCGGACAAGGATTCCGGAATGAGCCCGCAAGCCAAGATCATAATGTTCAAAGTCTCAATGTTGGCGGCAGCCGCCGTTTGCGCGATTTTCTTCGAGCCTTCGTATCTGCTCGCACAAACTGCAGTATCCCCCCGCCTACAAGACAGCGCGATCGGTAGCACGCTCGATGCAAAGCCCGCCGTCCCCGTGAAGCAGCGCCCCTCGAGTGTTGAAATATCAACCGACAAACAGCCTGCTTCAGACAAAGCTCCGACGAGCGCAATCAATTCAAAATAGGTCGTTGAATCGTTTGCGGCTAACCTCCGCGGCAGCCTTCAACGCAGTGTCCAGGTGAAATCCCCAATATCGGGCGCGATGTTCCTTGCACTAAAACCCTTTAGCTCTCGCTCGGAGCAGGTATCGCCGCCCGCGGATACGTATCGGAACGGCCCAGGATACTCGACACAGGTCATGCTGTCGCCATTGCCCCAATATGTGGACGAATCCCCAGCGACTTCGGCGAAATAGTAGAACCAACCGGTATTGAAGGATCCGATTATTTGGCAGGTGCCAGACTTCACAGAAAACCAACCCTCGGTTACCCACTGATTGCTACCAGGCGATTCACGGCTGGATATTGCTGCAAAAGCATCGACCTCGCTTTTATTGCATATTGAGAATCGAAAGGTCTCGCCATGGGCGGCGCTATTTCCAAGACCCACTGTTGTTAGCAGCCCCACGATCAAAGGCAGTAGATAGTGAAAGCGCTTCAAGAAACCCTCCACTACATCATTCTTTGGCCGGAAAAATGAATTCATTTGATGCCTTAGGCAAGAGGCAGGCCGCCCCCGATGCGAACGCGGGATTATTTTAGCGCAGCCATATCCTGGTCGATGTTCCTCAGATACTCGAGCCAGATCTTATTCCCATATGATTGCGCCAGAGGAGCGAGAATTCCGCGCGCCGCCGCAAATTTGTTCAACGCCTCCGCCTTATTGCCCAAAGCTGCATAAATCTGACCAAGACGGGCAAAACTCAGCGCCAGATCGACCCGCCATTCCGCATTCCCGGAATCGAGCTTGGCAATTCGATCCCTAATCGCAAAGGACGCTTCGAAGTTTTCGAGCGCCGCGGGAAATTTTCCCTCCGCCCGAAGAGCATCACCGATTTTGTTGTACGAGATGCTTAGATCACGCTGCCATCCCGCATTTTCCGGATTGGCCTTTGCAAGACGATCCCTGATCGCGAAAGAACGTCTGTAATTATCCAGCGCCGACGAGAAATTACGCTGAGTCCGCAGTACATCGCCAATGGCTTCCAGCGAGACGGAAACGTCGCGCTGCCATGCGCCATTATTTGGATCGCTCGTTGCCAATCGTTCTCGAATATCCAGAGCTGCTCGATACTTTTCCAAAGCATCCGCGTATTTCTTCTGACTCACCAAGGCCAGGCCGATTTTCTCAAATGCAATCGAAAGATCGCGTTGGAACCCGGCATTTGTGGGGTCGGACTTAGTAAGCCGATCTCTCAGAGCCAGCGAGGCTGAATAGCTCGCAAGTGCCGCTTCAAGGTTGCCCTGAGCTTTCTGTGTATCTCCAACTTTACTGTAGCCAATTGCCAAGATCCGCTGCCACTCAGGATCCTTGCGATCGGCGTTGGCCAGCGCCTCCCGGATGTTCACGGCCGTGGCAAAGTCTTCTTGTGCGGCCGAGAGCCTGCCGCGCGCTTGCTCGATATCGCCGATCTTTTCGAGCGCTATAGAACGGTCGCGCTGCCAATTGGAATTAGCAGGATCTTGCACGACGGCTTGCTCGGCAATCGTCAAGGCTTTCTGTTCATGGAGAAGGGCATTTGTCATATCGCCCTTCGCCAGCGCAATTTCTCCCAAGCGCAAATGCGCGCGGAAAAGCCCCGTATTCGACTGGGTGTTGGTGGAAACTTCCATCAACCGGGTAAGTGAGCGCTCGGCGGCCGCAAGATCGCCTGCCTGCAAACTGAAGAACCCAATCCAGTAGAGCGATTCTGAATCGTTCGCGTCCAATTCCAACGCCCGCGCGTAGGCCTCGCGAGCCGACTTTGGATTTCCGAGCCCCGCAATTGCGCCAAGCTGCCGGTATTTTTGCGCGGCCTGCTTGTTTATGCGCTGCGCACGGGCAGCCTCGTCCTCGGCAACGGCCTGCAATAAAGATGCCGCGTCCGCAGGTTTGCCCGCCTTGAGAAACTCGAGCGCCTTCGCATAGCGCGGGTCTGTTGCGGCGCCGTCCGCGATGGCCTGGATCGCAGAAGTCAGATTTTCCCGGGCGGCGGAATCGGACGCCTGGGCTGAGCCAACAAAGCTATATTTGTTTACGAGTGCCTGGACTTCGCTGATGGTTTGCTGCCGCTGGTATGACTGCCAGTAGAAGAACCCTCCTCCCAAAAGCAGTGCGACGAGCGCCGATGCGATCCACGCCCGCACCCGCGCTTGGCGCCGGCGCTCTCGCTCAGCGCGCCGGTAGACCTCGTCGGGGGCGCGTCCAATAAGACGGGCGATCACTTTCGCGAGCGCCAAGTCGCGACCATCGCCCGACTCGCGAATGTCGGCGGCGATGACATCCTGCTCTTGGTCGGTGAGTTCTCCCGCGTCCGTCAGCGCAAAGTGCAGCGCCGGCGGAAAGCATTCATTCCCGGGGTCACCCGGCTTGCCATCGAGAATGACCGGAATCACCGGCCGGTCAGGATGGCGCCATCTGAAAAGCCTAATCTCTTCGTTGACGGGGCCGCTCTTTGCAGCGGCCGGCGAGCATAGAACCACCAAAGCTGCGGCCGCATCGAGCGCGGCAACAGTCTGGCCTTGAAGAGTCGAACCAGCGTCGAAATCGTTGCGATCCCGAAAGACCGGACGCAGATTTTCTGGAATCGGACCCATCGGCGTCGAGCATCCGACGAGATCCTTGTCGATCTTGAAATTCTCAAGACTTGCGTGAAGCCAGTGGGCAACACGCGTATCGACATGGGAGTAGGAAACAAAAGCCCGATACTTGAGGCTGCTAGTGTCGAGCATCGCCCACTATGAGGTAAGAAATCGCATTGGGACGTTTGCAGACCCGAGCGGGCTCGCGGGGTTCGTAATAGCCCGTGACCGAAATCGATGCCGTCTCCACGTCCGAGGCCGTAACCTCTTTTGGAAGCTCGAATCCGAATTCGGCCGACTGGAATTCGATGATATGGAGACGTCTTCCATCACGATCCGCCAGCTCGCTCGTGCTCGGCTTGAGCGCGAGGACAGAGCCGTTTTTGAGCCGCACGTTCAGTTGGACCTGGTCGATAAATGAATCCTCCGGCTCTTCTTCAGCCAATCGAAATTTTGTCGCGAAGGTTGTGAGCTTGACTGCTTGCGTCATCTCACGCCGTCGGCCCTGCGCCCGATGAATAACCTTTCCGTACTTCTGCCAGGCAGATAATTCCTCGTTCCAAGCATAGAGATAAGGACAAGAAGTTCCTTCTCCTTCTTGCGCATTCTCCGAATATTCCATCGAGAATTCCGGTTCGTCGGGACCTGCGCAACCGTCCGCTCTAAAAGAGAAGATTAAGACATCATCCTTCGTTCCCGTGACGTTGCAACGCGCGTCCAGAATCGGGGCCTGTCCATGCAGCGTGACGGTGCTGTCATCTGGATTGGCGGCGCCAGATACGCTGTATTCTGTGCCACCACACTCCTTCGTGAAAACGTAGGCCGTTCCCGTATAGTTTTTTCCGCTCCGGGTGCCGGTAAAAAGCACCGTGCCCGGCGTGACGGGCAGCCCCGCTCTCGGTTGGGTGTATACGAATTGCCTTTCATCGCCGTCGGCTCTCAATTCGACGACGGAATTGTTATGATCAAAATATTCCTGTGCATGTGCCGACGTAATGCATAAGAAAACGAAACAACCGATCACAATCCGCATTTCGCCCCCCGAACACGCGCAGAATTGCTCTGTCTCCCCACGCAAAGTGGACCACACTTTAGCTTTTTCGGCAATTCTGCCGAGATATCGCTTTTCAATGGGATGCTGAGACTCCGGCGATTCAGCCATCTTTGACCACCTGACGCGGAGCTTAACCCGGCTTTAAGCGCGCTCGCCGTAAGGCGGCTCAATTCTGTTCGCAACCATGATTCGAGACGGCCCTGCATCCATGCCGGATCCCCAACCCGCTACCGCGATCGCGTTGCTTCAGCCTGATCGACCGGCGAATGACTTTCCGCTTCCCAAGCGCGAATATCGCAATCCTTCGCCCGGCCCACTCGCGCTCTTTCTCAGCGCCCATAAATTAGAACACACGGCTCGAAATCTGTTGCCGTTTTATGGCCCGAGCTGTCCGGTTACGGTTTATGACGAAGCGCCAAAGGGCGTTGTCGGACGCGTGACCCTAGGATCGTTGGCAAGCTGGAAGGCGCCGGATCAAGCGCTCCTTTACGTCATCGGCTAGATTCTTGAGGCGGGGGCCAGCCGCCGGTAGGCCGCGAGATATTTCTCTCGTTCACGATCCCAATCAAACCGCTCCGTGGAGAGCTTTTTTGCGAGCCTGCTGCACTCCTCCCTTGCCTTGTCATTTTCAATCAACTCGAGGCACGCACGCGCGAGGCCGGATGGCGTTCCGTCTTCCGCGTAGCGACCAGCTCCCCCTAGAAGCCTGCGCGTTTCGAAGAGATTGTAGGCTACTGACGGAATTCCAAGCGCGGAATACTCGAAAACCTTGTTCATGCTGATCTTGTCATTATAGGCGTTGATCGGATCGGGAATGATTCCGATGTCAAAGGTACTTAAAGCCGAAAGCAGCTCATCGCCGCGCAGATAACCGGTGAAGGTGATCGAGTTCTCGATCCCGAGGTCACGTGCAAGATCTTTGGCGGATCCCAATGCCGGACCATCACCCACAACCACGGCACGGACATCGCTGCGGCCGAAGTCTTTAACGATATATTCTTGCGTGCGGACGAGGTGGTCGAGCCCATCCTGGTCGCCGATGATCCCGACGTAGCCGAGAACAACGTTTGCGCCCTTTCGCAAGGCCGGATTTGGTTCTACCCGGCGAAGGCCGGATCGCTCCGGCACGCTATAGACGGTGATCACGTCTTCGGGCGGCTTGCCGCCGCGACGAATGGCGATCTCGCGGTAAGTGTCGTTGGAAGAGATCACCAAATCCGCCGATTTCACCGAGAGTCTTTCGGCGAGCAGCAGCAAGGAAAAAAGAATTCCCTTGCGGGAAAATTTCGCCTGGAAAAGTTCTGGGCATAGATCGTGATGATCGAATACGAGCTTCTTGCCAAAAAGCTTATAAGGAAGCGCATTTAAAAATAAAAGGTCGGGCGGATTGCATACCTGGATGACATCGAAGCCGCGTTCGCGCGCGACCTTGAAAAGCAAGCGCCCTTCGTGAAATAGAGCGCTCGCATATTCCAGCAAAAAACCAAGCTTGCCGCGGGCCTCCAAGGGTAACGGATGGCGATAGATCGCGATCTCATCGACCATTTCGTAACGCGCAGGGTAATTGGCGCTAGCGGGGCATATCACCGAGACCGCCCAGCCCGCCTGTCGGAGCGCTTGCGCTTCCTGCCAAACACGCCGATCGAGCGGAACCGGTAAATTCTCGACGACGATGACGCAAGATGCTGCACCGGCTCGTTGCCGTGGATTATCTTCAATCAAAAATCACCATCCCCGCGGCTATTTTCTGGTCGGGAGCGCCGGTCGGAAAAACCTGTCAATATTAGAACGTCATGAGCCCTTGCATCTAGTCGGGCAGTAGAAACCCTAGACTACGTTCATTCAAACGCCGCTTTTTTAGAGGTCCACCATGCCAAAATCGAATTCGGGGAAGCCCGCGCAACGCCTCATACCCAAGATCGTTTGCATCAACCGGGCGACCGTCTCTCTCGATATTCCCTTCAATGCTCTGGTTCGGGCTTTACAGGCTTACGTTGACGAGCATGTAGCCCCAGTTTGGGGCACGCCGGCAAGGCTCGTTGCCGGCAAGAATTTCGTCAAAGGCGCTTGGGCAATGGTGTTTTTGGATGATGCCAATCAGGCTACGGGCCGGGGTACCAAGCTCGCAGACCACGATCTGACACCAGAGGGCCTGCCGCTCGCGAAAGTCTTCGTGAATACCGCTCTTCTAAACGGAGAGTTTGTGAGTGCCGCCGCCTCGCATGAATTGGTCGAGATGCTTATCGATCCCTCGCTCAACATGATGACGACAGGCCCCGGCGCCGGAGGCCTTGGAAAATCGCGCATTATGTACGCCTACGAGAGTGCGGATCCCGTCGAGGAAACGACGTTCAAAGTAAGGGGCGTTCCGATGAGTAACTTCGTCTACCCTTCTTGGTTCGAGGTATTTCATAAAGCTGGATCGATCCAATTCGACCACATGAAAACGATCGATCGGCCATTTCAGCTTCTGAGTGGCGGCTATCAGATCATATTTAAGGCAGGCAAGTGGTCGGCTGTTTATGGATCCGCTCGAAAGAAAAAGTCATTTCAACTAGAAGATCGCCGCGGCCATCGCAGCGAGATCCGCAAAAAATCGAAGACGCGACGAGCACCGAGAATCTAGGGCGTAGTTGTCGGCGAAGGCGTCGCCCGTTGCTAGCCGGCTTCGGCGTGTCGACCGTTGGTCTGCGCGTCAGTAGCCGGCTGGGGGACAGTTGTACTCTACCGTATAGCTTTCATTGTTTTGTATACGGCTTACAAGTTCCGTATTCTCGAGGTGTCTCACAATTCTTCCAAACGAAAAGCGGAGACGGGGTGCAAGTAGGTATAAAATGTTCGTTGGCAGGGTGACAGGGGTTTTGATTCAAGTTGGCCACCCCGTCGAAAACACACCCGCGAAAAGGGGGCCGGGGCGCTACGTACCCATGACATCCCTTAACAGCAGCCGCCGGACGAACTTCGAATGCTGTGGAGACAATAAAAACGACAAAGCCCACTGTGAATAGCCGCCCGATATCATTCATAGCTCTCTCCGCCCCCCGTAAAACCTCTCAAGGAGTAGTTTTGAAATGGTACCATCCGACTTTTTCGAGTCAATCGCGATCGGTGTCTGTGATACTCGCAAGCGAATCCAAAATATTGCGGAATATCGCGCTGCTGCATTGATGCGCCATTACCCGGCCGAGTATTTTCATCTGTGAGCGCCGACTTGTAGCATCGCCACGCCGGCCTGCATTGCATGAAGCTCCAATATGCTCATCGCCGGCGGTTTTACATTCGACCAGCCGAAAACAAGTAAACCCAGCGCCAAGAGATAAGCGATGACGAGGGGTGCTTCGGCTGCCGCGGCGGGTTTCATCTTCGGCCGCTAACGTTTGGCGGTGTTCGGAACCGCTTGCGTTGCGTCAATGTCAGCGTCGCCCATCTGGCTCTGAAACTCTGTTTGCGCCGCATTTGCCGCCCACTGCGTCACAAAATGGTTGGTCGCGATCAACGCGAGAACCACTGCAATAATCGCGACTGTGCATAGGGCAAAGACATTCCTGTTTTGGACCGCGTGATGATTACGTTGTACGGGCTTGTCATAGTTCCTTTCCATTGCCGCCTCCTTCGGACTGGTTTGCACCCCGCCTAGGTAGCGAATGTCCTGAGAAATCAATGTGAAGCCGTTCACACAGTTCTTTTTTGATTGTTGAGTGAATTGAGGTGTTCGCGGGCGCCGCAGATGGAACTTGTGAGCACGTTGCAAGCTGCTATCGTTCCGACCTATTTCGGGAGGCGGCAATGGGCGGCTTTGTATTAGACAGCACGGCGCTTTCAATTCTGGTGCAAATCAATGCGCGGTTTGGAATGGGTGATCCCATTCAAGAAATGGTCGCGCTGCAGAAAGAGTTCAGGATTTTCTCGAATAAGCATTCCTTGCGGAGCAGCTTCGCTCTACTCCATATCGCACCACCTCCCGGCAAGGAGCGTCAGCGGTGGTTTCGTTATTTGCAACAGCTTCGCACCTATCCCTCCGACAAGCGGGGTGTAAATGGAGCGGATAGAATTGTGCAAACAATTCAGCACAATCTGGAAGCATCCCACCCGCTCCCCATGCGATTGACGGTTCATCCCGCGAAGCAGAACCGAGCGGTCACCATAAAGATTGAGCGGCCGATTGTGTTCTCTAAGCAAAAATATGTTGTCGTGTCGGTTCCGACGGCAGGCGGCCGCGAAGTGCGGGAGGAAATCGCCAGGCACGTTCGTGCCCGGCGGCGGCTTCTCAAATCGGCCAAGCGGTAGGCGAATTCTGATCGAAGCTGCATGCACAAAAACGACGTCCGAACATTGGATTCGATCTACCGGACAATCGACGACTACTACACAAAGAAGGTATCGCAGCACGGCCCGACGCCGCTCGGCGTCGATTGGACCTGCGTTGCGACGCAAGAATTGCGCTTTGTCCAACTTCTCAAAGTTTGCAGCTTCAATCGCCCTATTTCTCTAAACGACATCGGGTGCGGGTACGGCGCGCTGTTAAATTACCTTTCAAGGCGGCACGCCAAAGCCAAAATCGACTACCTCGGCATCGATGTCTCTCGGGCGATGATTGCGCGAGCCCGCCGGATGCACGCAAAGCGTCCGAAAACCCGCTTCTTGGTCGATACGGCCTCACCAAGGATTGCTGACTATTCGGTTGCGAGTGGGATCTTCAACGTCAAGCTGCGGCAAGACATCAAGGCCTGGGAGCACTTCATTGCGAAGGCGTTGATCGATCTGAAAGAAACGAGCCGCTGTGGTTTCGCGGTCAACTTCATGTTGCCCGAGGAGCGAGGCCACATTCCGAATAGAATGCTTTATCGCACCAAACCCGAGCGATGGGTTGCTTTCTGCGAAGCCGAGCTCAACTGCGACGTCGCGAGCGTGAAAGGCTATGGCCTTCGCGAATTCACGCTACTCGTCCGCCCGACGAAATGACATGCGGATACAAACCGGCCCTTACCTGGGAAAGTAGCGGATCAAATAGTTTGGCACCTGTCGTCTGCAAGAGTTCGTCGGCAAGACGGAAGAACTTCTGACCCGCTGCTTTGTCTTTTCCGGCAAGTGCTCCGGCGCTGACGATCAAAGCATGCAATTCGGGAAGGCGTGCCGTTCGCTGTCGCGCAAGCTCGACGGCTTCCTGCGCGACTTTATCGGCCTCCTCAAACTCGCCCATGCTGAGATAGGTGCTGGCAAGATGGGCTAGAACTGCGGGTTCGTTCTCCCATCCAGCCTTTGTGCTGCGGGCAGAGCCGATCGCCTTCACGAAACTCGCGACCGCCGCGGCGTTATCGCCCGCCGTTGATTGCGCAATGCCCAGTGACGCAAGGGCCTGTACCTGCAGATATGGAATCGAGCTGTGATCGGCAATTTCCGAAATACGGGAGGCATGCTCCGTCGCCATCGGAGCGTTGCCACGGGACCATGCCATTTCAACGTATGACGAGTGGGGAAGATACTGAAGAATTGGATTGCGCGCCTTGGCGAGAATTGGGACAAGTTTTGTAAGCAACTCCTCCGCTTCAGCGAAGCGTCCGAGCGCCACGAGAATGCGCCCGCGCAAGCTTGTGATCCAATGCTCGACATCAAACCCGAGCATTTCGGTATCGTGCTTGTCCATGAAGCCGACGCTTTGCTGCGCGTGGATGTTGGCGTCAAGCGCTTCCTTCAACAGTCCGGCAAAAAAGTATGCCTGGCTGAGTGAGGCGTTGAGCGTCGCCAACCGGCCGGAGTTCTTCTCATCTGCGACGAGTGACAAAGCCTCCCGCGTCAACCTTACGTACTCGTCGGCAGCACCCGAAGCCGCAATAATCCTTCCATACACCACGAGGCTCATGGTGTGGGCCATCTTGTGCCCAAGTTCGATCGCCAGTTGTTGCGCCTCTTCAGCGAATGGCTTTGCCTCTTCGGCGGTCATTCCCTGGCGCCAACCAAAATTCAAAATCTGCAGCGTGGTGGAGAGCCGGTAGGGATCAAGGGCCTTCGATCTTCCCTCGCGCCCGAGCAAATCGCGGGCTTTTTTATAAGTCTTCAGCGCCTGAGCGGAATCGTTCTTTCCAATCCAGCGTGCGGCCTTCGCACCAAACTTCGCCGCCTCAATGTTCCGACCCGCGGCTTCGTTGTGATAAGCGAGGAGACCTGCAAATTCGTCTAAGCGGTCCTTGTAAAAACCGGCGAGCACAGTGGCAGCTGCCGCATGCAGCGCCGTTCTGCGGCTTTTGAGCTGGGTTTCATAAGCGACTTCCTGAATGAGCGGATGCCGGAACATGAACTGCCCTGCCCCCGCACCCACGTGCCGCTGAATGAGTTCGGCATCGCAAAGCCGATCGAGCGCCTGATCGAGCTCTTTTTCCGCGCATTGCGCCATGTGCCGCACGACGATTGCAGGAAATTCGGTGCCGACGACGGCCGCGATCTGCAAGAGGTTCTTGTCCTCAGCGTGGACGCGGTCGATTCGAGCGCTAAGTGCCGCATGCACCGTCGCCGGCAACGCCTCTTCGGAGCCTTGGCCAGCAAGTTCGTAATTTCCTGCGCTACCTCGAAGTTCACCACTTTCTTCGAGGGCATTGATCAGCTCCTCGGCAAAAAACGGATTGCCGTTGCTGCGGTCTGCAATGCGGTAGCAAATTTTTGCGAGCTCGGGCTTGCTTCCGATCAAGTCGGTCACAAAGGCGAGCGCAGTATTCGAATCGAAGTCTGAAAGCGGAGTCTGAGTGAAGTGCGGTTGTTTCATCCAGGGCGCGACATAAGATGGCCGGTAGTTCAGCACCAGAAGGATATGCGTGCCTTTCACGGATTCGACGAGTGTCTCGACGAGATCACTGCTTGCTTCATCAAGCCAGTGCAGATCCTCGAAAATAACAACGGATGTGCGGACGCCGACCAGGCGGACAATGCGACTCAGAATATTTCGTAATCGAATCTGTCGAGATTTTGGTTCGAGCATGAGCGGACGATCATCAGGCCCCGCCACTCCCATGAACTCGTAGACTAGTTGGAGATCAAATTCGAAGGCGGGATCAAGAGCAAGCATTGCTCTTGCAATGCGCACGCGTGCGATCGCCGGTGTGTCGGAAGTCTGAAAAAATGATCTGAGCAGTTCGAGAACTGGTTGGTAAGGCGTCGCATGAGAATAAGGAAGCGCGCGGGCCTCGATAATGGGGACGTTCTGGCTTCGGCACCATTCACCGAACTCGTAGCAAATTCGACTTTTCCCCGCACCCGGAGCCGCGGAAATGCCGATCACGCAGCCATTGCCATCGGCAGCATTCGCCAAGCCCTGTTGCAGCCTCGCAAATTCCTGATCGCGCCCGCGAAATGGGGTTAGAGCAGCATTACGAAATTGCTCGCTCGTGACGGCGCGCTTGTGGCCAAGGAGGCGGTACACTTCGATGGCGTCATCGAATCCCTTTACGGTTCGACGGCCGAGCGGATAGACGTCGCAATAGCTGCGAACGAGACGGCAGGTATCGGAGGTTATGCAAATCTCGCCGGGGTTCGCGAGTTCCTGGACCCGACGCGCGAGGAAGACCACGGGTCCCCTCGCCCCTTCCGGGAATGATCCGATCTCAAGGGCGCCCGCGACGACAATGCCGGAATGGAGGCCAATGCGGATCGATAGGCCATCCTTGCTGCGGCTCACCGCTTCCTGCATGGCGAGCGCCGCGGAACAGGCTAATAGCGCATGCCGCTCGTGGGCTTGCGGCGCTCCAAAGACGGCCATGATCCCGTCGCCGAGGAAATGAACCACGGAACTCCCGAACTTTTTGGCAGCACTCGACATCAACTCGAGGGCGGGTCGAAGACGGGCAATTGCTTCCTCGGGATCGAGACCTGCGACGAGTTGGGTCGATCCCACAATATCCGCAAATAATATGGTGGCCTGCTTGCGCTCGCCCTGAATGGGATATTGCGCATCTTCGTCTTCTGATTGCGCTTTCACATTGAGGCTGGCGCCGCAGGCGCCGCAGAATTGCGCCGTCGGCGTATTGCCATGACCACAGCGGCTGCACTTGGCCACAAGGCGGACACCGCAACGCTCGCAGTAAACATTGCTGCGGGGATTGTCCTGCTCGCACTCGGGGCATCGCATAGGATTATGCCTATGACGTAATCTTACTCGGTGACGGGCGCCCTCGACAGCTTAGAGCGTAATGGAGGAAATCCTCGTTAATCAACCATTACGTATTTGACGCCCAGCCCGAGTGTATTCCATTGAGACGTTGGGTCGCGAGTTAGCGTAAGCCGGAGACACTACGATGACCGCCGAGTTGGAAAAGATCGCGGCGAGTATCGCAGAACCCGATACCTATGCGGATCCGACTAGGGTTGAGAGGGCCTTCAAGATCTTGCGAAGTTGCTCACCCGTTCATTGGGTAAAAGCCAATGGGATTAAGCCCTTCTGGGCCGTTACAAGGCACCCGGATGTAATCGCAGTTGAGCAAAATGGGCAAACGTTCCTCGCCGCGCCGCGAACGGTTTTGTTCAACGAGCTCGCGGAGACGGCGTTTTCGCAATTGACCGGCCGAAGTCCGCCGCTGCAGCCCCTCACTCACATGGATGATCCCGCCCATCGGGCCTATCGCGCAATAACCCAGGCGTGCTTTACCCCCGATCGCATTCGTCGGCTAGAGGCGTCGATCTCGACAATGGCTCGCCAAAGCATTGATGAGTTGATGGACGCAGATATGGAGGTCGACTTTGCGGCCGTTACGGCAAAATTTCCCCTCCGCGTGCTGATGAACATTCTCGGAACGCCTGCCGAGGATCTTCCCCTTTTATTGGAGCTCAACCGCAATCTCCTGGGCGTCGATGACCCTCAGCGCCGCACGAAAAGAGACCCCTTTGAGGCGATCAGAACCGCTCTGGTGGAGTATCGGGACTATTTCGATGATCTTACCGGCGAGCGGCGAGCGCGTCCCAGAAACGACATCGCGACGCTGATTGCCAGGGCAAAGATTGATGGAAAACCGATTCCAGATTTCGAGCGCCTGTCCTACTTCATCATTTTGGCAACGGCTGGCCATGACACCACGTCGTTCGCAATTTCCGGCGGCCTGCACGCATTAATTAAGCATCCGCAACAGCTTGAAAAACTTAAGAACGATCTTTCACTCCTTGACCGGGGCGTTGATGAAATTCTTCGCTGGACCTCGCCCGTGCGCCATTTTATGCGCACGGCCAAACAGGAATCGGACGTGGGGGGTACGAAAATCCGAGCGGGTGAATCGCTCGCGCTGTTCTTTATCTCTGCCAACAGAGACGAAAGGGTATTTATTGACAGCGAAAAGTTCCTGATTAATCGTTATCCAAATCCACAGGTTGCATTCGGTCAGGGTGCGCACTTCTGCTTGGGACACCACTTAGCAAAGGTGGAGATTCGCGTATTCCTTAAAGAGCTGATGAGCCGGCTTGATCGAATTGAATTTGCCGGTACACCGCAATGGGCGAGATCGAATTTTGTAGGAGGGATTCGATCGCTACCGATCCGTTGTCGCTTGCGACCGGCTCGGGCCAAATGAAGAGGGCGGCCGGTTTGTCACCGACCGCCCTGGCTCCACTGCGTGAGGGCCTTACTGGCCGCCGCCGCCGTTGTCGCCGACGTCCGCAGAGCGATACTGGGCATCCTGGTTGAAAGCCGGGCCAGCCGCCGCAGCGGTAATGCTCGTGATCAGCAACGCGGTGATGAGAGCGAGCTTCTTGAAGGTCATGGTAGTTCTCCGTTGTTTGGGTGTGGGGACTTACTTGCAAGCACAAGCTAGCCTGGGCCTCAGAGATGCTGTGTGAGCGAGTTCACAGAAGAAAAAATGTTTGAAAAAAATTCTTGGCCCTAGATGGGGAAATAAATGGGCGCTACCTATGACTCAGGCGGCCACTTCAAACCCATAGAATTTTCGCGGATTTCAATAAGCCGTCTAAGCGGCAAGCAAGGACGTAAAGAGAGGAAGTTACTAGCCTCTCTGTTCCTCGCAGGGATCGATGGGAGCATAGCCAACGATCTCGCTGGAACCGCGCAGGTCCCAGCGCTGGATCATGAAGGTCCCGAATTGGTCGTTTGATTGCCAAATCGGGCGGGGTTCTTGACGATCTGACTCATCTTCCGAATCGAGACATTCCTGGTCGGCGACGAAAATAGACTGAGAATGCGCGTTCAGTTCCTGGCCCAAGCGCGGCTTCGGTGTCGTGGCTAAGTGATCGACTGTGGCCGAAATTGCGCTCGCCACAAGCAAATAGGCGGCGATAATGCCGGCAGTAACGAGTTTCCACGGCTCCATTGGTACCTCCTGTGAAGGCACCTTTCCCATACTGCAGCCGAACGCCGCTCTATGTGGCGTAAGTCACACTTCCGGGAGATGAAGCGGAAAAGCCGAATCTAGATCACTTAACCCGCCTGCCATGAAAGAAGCCGGCATTGGTCGTGTTCTGTTTGATGTTCGCGGTCTCGCCCTGCTCGGAGGGATTTTCCGGTTCGGAGTGCTTCAGCGTCGTGTCCTGCTTCGGCTTGGCGTTGTTGCCCGGAAACGCGTTGTTTCGGTTGCCCGGAGGAACCGGCGGCATGTGATTTTTCTTTCGCATTGAAAACCTCGCTTTCGTTTATCTTAGTGGTTCTTCTTTTCCCGCTGCTCTTCTTCTTGCACGGTTAGAATCGCCTCGGGCGTGGCTTTTAGTCGCGCCGCCGGTATCGGCTCGCCGCTTATATCAGAGAAGCCGTAAGTGCCTTCAGCAATCTTCTGGATCGCGCGTTCGATATCGTTCAACCGCCGCTTATCCCCTTCGTGTAGACCCCACGATATTTCCTGCTGCGCAAGATCCACGCTTTGCTCACCGGGATCCTGCGTCTCCTCGCCACGCATCACCTGAGCGGCGCGCTCGTCAGCTGCGGCCTTCCGCTCTCCTCCTAGAAGTTCCTGGCGCAGCGTCTCGAGGCGCTTTCGCTGTTGGTCAAGGAACTCCCGATTCATCGCCGCGCTGTTCTCCGACATGGGTTGCTCCTGATGTTAGTTTCGCAAAAAAGAGGAATATGTTCTGAGAACAAGGACTATCGCAACAGACAGCACATAGACTACAGCAATAGCGAAAGGACCTGGGCCTGGTTTTGGTAACGTCGCAATCTGGCAATTGAACGGCTGAAGCGTTACGCCACTAAACCCAATAAGGACCGTCCTGCTTTCACGGTAGTTTGATGCAAAAGAGCACTAAGCAACCAAGAAGGTCGAAAAGCAGGCTCGTCACTGTGAACGACAGAATGCAGAAGGAATATTGCTATGAACTCTCGACGCCTTTGGGCCGCAGCTTTGATCCAAAATTTAAACCCGAGCTGACGCCGCAACAGATGCTCGCTCTCGGCGTGTTTTGCGGTAAGTACATGACGGATACACGGAGGGAGTTTCCAAAGAGCTGGTTCAAGCGCGCCAAACTTTCACCATCCGGCCGCGATTGTTCGCTCAACTATTTTGGTGTTGATGCAAGCCAACCGCTTTCCGTGTGGCGGAAAAAAGGATGGATCTATCCGGATGACCCGCGTGGGTGGTTTCAATGGTATTGCCGTTACTACATGGGACGCCGAACGCCGGAGGAAGACAGGCGCCAAATCAAGCGCTGGAAGGCGTTCCGGCGTCATATTGCTCAAGTTCGAATGAATTGTGAGCCTGGCGATACCTCGTGCCGTCGCCGGCAACGACAGGCTCTACTGCAATGGGCGTACGATAGTCGGAAAATCTGAAGCAGATGCGCGCGTGTCGGGCTCTGACCGGCTACTGTGCCTTGATTCCGAGCAGTTCGTTGAATGCCGCCGGCGACGACATCCGATAAATGGGCGATTTGTTCACCGAGAGCACCTGCACAAGCCCCGCGGGATCATAAAGCCAGCGAGTGCTGCGACGATCGCTCAGAATATCAATCTTGTAGTCTGGCCGCATCGTTACATTGGGGCTTTCTTTTAGGCGGGCAGCCCAGAGTTCATTAAAAAAGGCAAGATCGGTGGCAGCCGTGATCGTTCGAATCGTTCGGAACTCTGCGTCTAGCACTGCAACCCGCATGGCATCTTGGCCCGCAGCCGAGAATGGCCAAACGGCAGCCGCGCCACCGAGCAGAGCGAAGAATCCGCGTCGTCGCATCGAACCCAGATTGCAGATTATGCCGCGTTAGTCAGCTGGTGAATCGCTGCGACATTTCATCACTTCGGGCGAAAGCGGACACTGATCCGGAATCCACCTGTGGCGCGGCACTGAGTGACGACGGAAAAAGGAAGGCCCCGACCGGGCCGGGGCCTTCCTCTTTAGAAACGAGTGTAACGCTTGTTACAGCGCATTGGAAACGTTGGTGAAGGTCGTGTTCAGCTTGGTGCCGACACCCTGCACGACGGCGATGATCGCAACCGAGATGCAAGCGGCGATCAGGCCATACTCGATGGCCGTCGCGCCGGACTCGTCCTTCACGAAACGAGCGAAGGTTTTCATTGTAAGGGCTCCTTGAACCACTGTGGCTCTCTGCGTTTTGGTCCGGCGGACGTAAATTCAGCCTCCGGTGCCGACGCGGACCATACGCAAGGTTGCTTGCCTCAGTGTTAAAGATTGTGACGAAACTACCTATATCGCGCTCAAATGACTCGTGGTTAAAAATCCGCTTCTCGCGAGTTGTACAGATCCGTGATAAAAGTTCAAAATATCGGGCCTACCTTGCCAAAGGCACAAGCTGACCTATCGTGAAGCGTCGCCTATTGTCACTTAGCGACAATCTGTGGGTGACACACTAATCGTTAGCCGTCTGAAAACGAAAGAGGCCGCCAGTTAAGGCGGCCTCCGCTTATGACGTTCTAATCACACAAAACGCAATCAGGGCTCGATTCACAATCGGAATGTTCGGCATCTTCAATTTCTGAGAGTCTGTCTTTTCAACAAGAGCCAACCTTTCAAGTTCAATCACTCTTTTCTCAAGAGCGAAGACTCGGAATTTCATGGCCTCGTCATTGCAGGTGCCCGCGATGCCGTCCTCGTTGCATTCTGCCTTCGCTGGACAAATCAGAACTCCAGCCAGCGCAAAGGCAGTAAATGTCAGGATGATGAAACGTATTGAATGAATCTCTTTCGCGCGATATGCGCATCGTGAAATCACGCTACCACCCCCCAATGCGTGCTGTCCGTCGAGATCCACCATCCCGATTCGAGCTGTTGCTTGCGCAGATCGATAATGAGAATTCCTCCTGTCGTAGGATCTTGCTAATTTCGTTCCGATCGAATTGCGAGACGAAACGGACTGCAACGGGAAATTCACACGTATTTTGGCCGCCAAATACTTCGTCACGCCAATATTGCCAGTGGACACAGGTCGATAAGTTCCGCATTCCTTCCGCGGCCGCGCACTTGATCGAACAGAGGCTCCAAAGCGCAAGAGCAGCTAAGCCAAACCGAAATAGGCTCATATCCATGACGCGCCTCGCCTGTCACATCGAAGGAATATCGCAATAGAGCGAGCGTCTGATCCGGTCGCCTAAGGCGATTGAAATATCGACAATATTTGGCTCGACGCTTATATCTAGTTCTCATTCAACCACACGCGAATAAATTTCACCGCTTGTGCCAATAGTACATCCAGCAATCCCAGTTAGCTGGCAGGATTCCTCGCTGTAACGAACCAGGTACTCGAACCAGCCCAGATGCCATCGGCGCGCTGGTGAGCAGAAAGAGTTTCACGCAGTGCCGCGATAACCTGCCCCCTGCTTTTTTCGCCTACTTCTCCAGCAAGACGAATGATCTCACCTGCTGGTCCCAGCGCTAACGCAAACTCAACCGCATCGTCCAAGGTACGGCCGATGCAGACGTCAGTGTCGTAGCGCGAAAAAGATATGCACTCGTATCCAGCACCCCGCAACATGTCGCTCACCATGTCCGGGCCAGCCATGGAGAACGGACCCGGCCCGCAATGCACTTCTTCAGTCTCTTCGTGAGAGACCACAGGGACGATTTGCTTCACACGCAGCTCGGCTTCATGCAGCCAAGGATTATCCTCGCGACGCCGCCATACGATCATTGTTAGCTCACCGCCGAGCGCGAGCGCGCGCCGAATGTTGCGCAATGCAAGTCCTGGCAAATTGAAAAACATAGTCCCGAAACGAGAAAAAACATAATCATACGGGCCACGAAGATTGTCGGACTGCGCATCAGCGACAAAAAACGTAGCGTTCTTTATCGATGCTTGGGCCGCTTCGCGAACCGCGCTGTCTATGAAATTCTGCGCGCAGTCGATACCGACAGCCTCGCCGCCGGGTTTAACCTGCGTCGCAATGCGCTGGGTGGTATCACCGAAGCCACACCCAACGTCGAGCACGCGTGCACCAGATGGGTAAGGCTTTCGCCGAAACAGTTCGTCGCTGTGACCAGACAAGCCCTGGGTCAGCACGTATCGAAACCGGCAAAACTTATCGAACAAGACAGTATTCCACGCTTCAATTGGAATTGTGTTGTCGGTGTCACTCATCCTGTGCTCCAAACAATTGTTTATCGAATGGCTCGAAACAAAGGTTAGTTTATGTGAGCTTTGGGCGCTATTAGAACGTTGCGTCATTCGTTGCATCGCAGCGCATTGGTCGCTTTCGGAGCGAAGCGGACACTAGTTAACACCGGCGCAGAACAGATTGGTAGCGAATGACCCAAGGCGGACATTCGCATCTCAAGACGCAGGCACCGTAGGATCCGTTGATTCCTGTCTGGCAACGGATCCACGCGCAGCTTATCGTGCTAGATAGGCACTCCAATCGTTTTTCTGAGGTGAGCGATGGGTTCATGGGCAACAGTCGCACCCGCGATAACCTCTGCGTTTCTAGCTTCGCTCGTCGAGGTGGTGGAGGCGTTCACGGTGGTGCTCGCCGTCAGCACGATACGTGGTTATCGACCTGCCGTTCTCGGCAGCTTGGCGGGGCTTGTCCTGCTCGGATTGCTGGTGGTTGTTCTGGGCCCAATATTAAATCGCGTCCCGCTCAATCTCCTCCAGATTGTCATTGGCATATTGCTCTTATTGTTTGGAATGCGCTGGTTACGGACCGCCATTTTGCGGGCGGCTAGTATCATCTCGTTACGCGACGAGCAATTAAAATTCGTTCAAACGACGGCCAGTTTGAAAGACGATGCACTTGCTCATCAAGCCCGACTCGATTGGCTCGCAGGGATCACGGCATTCAAGGCTGTCGTTCTTGAAGGACTAGAGGTCGTTTTTATCGTTATCGCGATTGGTGCGGGTCATGGATTACTGATTCCCGCCAGCCTAGGCGCGCTCGCAGCGTTTGTCCTTGTTCTCATTGCTGGAATTGCTGTTCGTCGGCCTTTGGCCCGCGTTCCTGAGAACACCCTTAAGTTTGGCGTTGGGCTGATGCTCACGGCATTCGGCGTTTTCTGGACAGGCGAGGGTCTAGGCGTGAATTGGCCCGGCAGCGATCTCGCCATATTAGGGTTCGTGATCGTGTTTTTGTTAATTGCGGTCAGCTCGGTTGCTTTCGCACGCCGGTTGGTAACGGAGATCGCAAAATGAAAACGCTCCTGGCGATTCTGCGCGAGATAGCGGGTCTATTTGTCGACGATGGTAGCTTGGCTTTCGCCATCCTCGGGGTCGTCGCCGTCGCAGCGTTTCTGGCTTTTGTATTGAAGACTTCCGCTCTTGCTGTGGGACTCGTGCTGCTGGCCGGATGCGCCGCAGTGCTCATCGAGAACGTCATACGCACAGCCCAACGGAATTGAGGTTCCTGCGTCAGAGCGTCCGCGATGAGAGCTTGTCGCTTTCTGCTGGTTACTAGTCAGCTCTTGGCACAAAGCGGACATTCCGCGACCACGGTTGAACGTCTGCTCTTGGGGGCAAAGCGGACATTGTTCTACTTCGGCTAAGTTCCAGAAGCCGGCGTCACTGCCCTTTGCCTTCTCCCACAACTGAGAAGGGTCCCCAAAAAGCCGGATAGGGGACAGCCGTTGACAGGTCAGCCCGGGCAACTGGGACAGCCTCTGCCTGGCATAAAGGGACAGCCGCTGCCGTCGACTGGTCAACCGGGACAGCCAGGAACGGGTACAGGCCAGACGCAACAACAGCTCGAGCAGCAAAA
>DATGIF010000033.1:0-98213 GCA_035295845.1 Xanthobacteraceae bacterium | reverse complement strand
TGTTCATCAGCAGTGCGTCGGCCAGCGCAAAGCCCTTGCGTGCCTCGGTCGCGCCGATCGCCACCGCGAACGCCATCATGCCGGGCAGCGCCGGCGCCATCTGCACGGCACCGAGGCGCAGGCCGTCGAGCGACCAGGTGGGGTGGTCGGGAGCGGCGGAGGATTTTTCGATCATGGATTGGGCGGCCGGCGAAATGGGCGCGAGCAGTAACAAAGGCGCTCTCGCGCCACAACCGCAGGCGCCGCGCCAACAGCATTGCGCCCGCCGAATGGGCGGGCGCTCAGCGTGTCGAAACTAATAGCGGGCTTACGACTGCGGTTGCGGCTCCATGCCGCCGGCGCCGCCCGGTCCCGGGCGCGGCCGCGGCTTGCCGGCGGTCGGCACCGCCGAGCCGCGCGGGGTCGTGGGCTCGATCACCGACTCGCGGTTCGGCCGCTTGCCGTTGAGCAGGTCCTTGATCTCGTCGCCGGTCAGCGTCTCGAACTCGAGCAGGCCCTTGGCGAGCAGCTCGAGGTCGGCGCGCTTGTCCTCGAGGATCTGGCGCGCCTCGTCGTGGCCGGCCTCGACCAGCCGCCGGATCTCGGCGTCGATCTTCTGCGCGGTCGCCTCCGACACGTTCTGCTGGCGCGCGACCGACATGCCGAGGAAGACCTCGTCCTGGTTCTCGCCGTAGGACACGGCGCCGAGCTCCTTGGAGAAGCCCCAGCGCGTCACCATCATGCGGGCGAGCCGGGTCGCCTGCTCGATGTCGGACTGCGCGCCCGACGTGACCTTGTCGGTGCCGAACATCATCTCCTCGGCGACGCGGCCGCCCATCATGATGGCGAGCCGCGAGGTCATCTGCTCGTACGACATCGACAGCTTGTCGCGCTCGGGGAGCTGCATCACCATGCCGAGCGCGCGGCCGCGCGGAATGATGGTCGCCTTGTGCACCGGATCGGTCGCCTTGACGTTGAGCGCGACGATCGCGTGGCCGCCCTCGTGATAGGCGGTCAGCATCTTCTCCTCTTCGGTCATGACGAGCGACTTGCGCTCGGCGCCCATCATCACCTTGTCCTTGGCGTCCTCGAACTCGATCTGCGTCACCATGCGCTTGTTGCGCCGCGCCGCCATCAGGGCCGCCTCGTTCACGAGGTTCATGAGATCCGCGCCGGAGAAGCCGGGCGTGCCGCGCGCCACCGTCTTGAGGTTGACGTCGGGCGCCAGCGGCACCTTGCGCACGTGCACCTTGAGGATCTGCTCGCGGCCGACGACGTCCGGGTTCGGCACCACGACCTGGCGGTCGAAGCGGCCGGGACGCAGCAGCGCCGGATCGAGCACGTCGGGCCGGTTGGTGGCGGCGATCAGGATGATGCCTTCGTTCGCCTCGAAGCCATCCATCTCGACGAGGAGCTGATTGAGCGTCTGCTCGCGCTCGTCGTTGCCGCCGCCGAGGCCGGCGCCGCGATGGCGGCCGACCGCGTCGATCTCGTCGATGAAGATGATGCACGGCGCGTTCTTCTTCGCCTGCTCGAACATGTCGCGCACGCGCGAGGCGCCGACGCCGACGAACATCTCGACGAAGTCGGAACCCGAAATGGTGAAGAACGGCACGTTGGCTTCGCCCGCGACCGCGCGCGCGATCAGCGTCTTGCCGGTGCCGGGCGGGCCCACCAGGAGCACGCCGCGCGGAATGCGTCCGCCGAGCCGCTGGAACTTCTGCGGGTCGCGCAGGAACTCGACGATCTCTTCGAGATCGGATTTCGCTTCATCGACGCCGGCGACGTCCTCGAAGGTGACGCGCCCGTGCGCTTCCGTCAAAAGCTTCGCCCGCGACTTGCCGAAGCCGAGCGCCTTGCCGCCGGCTCCCTGCATCTGCCGCGAGAGGAATATCCACACCCCGATCAGCGCCAGGAACGGCAGCCACGAGACGAGGAGTGAAACGAACCACGGCACGTTGTCGCCGGGCGGCTTCGCGGTGATCGAGACGCCCTTGCCGTAGAGCCGCTGGATCAGGCTCGGATCGTTCGGGGCGTAGGTCTGGAAGGGCTTGCCGTCATTATAGGTGCCGGTGATTTCCTGGCCCTGGATGACGACATCGCGCACCCGCCCCTGATCGACGTCGGCGAGAAGCTGCGAAAAAGTAATGTCATTGGGGGCCGCCCGCTGGCCCGGGTTCTGGAACAGCGAGAACAGCGCAAGCAGCAACAGGACAATAATCACCCAGAGGGCGAAATTGCGTAGATTGGCGTTCATCGCCGGCCTTTCGCGGGAACCCCCGTTGTTGTGAAACTTCCGAGGATTCGGGCCCGGAAGCCTAGCTGGAGAAAGTTAAAATAGGCTCGGGTTCCCTTTGAAACAAGGGAAAGGGGCGGCGAGAAGGCAGATATTGCTAAATCTTCGCGGCGGCTTCCGGGAGGCTCCGCCGGCGCGGTTTCCGCCGGGGAGGCGCTGCATCGACGCTGATATGGGAGCCCGCGAGTGTGACGGCCGCTCCCGCGAGCGTGCGTTTGAGCGGCTCCCGGGCGGTTTTCGCCTTCACCAGCGCCTCATACAGCACCTCGAGCTTGCCGAGTTCCGCCGGTCCCTCATGGCCCTTGTCATCGATTGCCCGGGCAAGGAGGCGCAAGGCGATCTCCGCCGGCAGCGCGAAATAACGACTGGCCTCGAATTCGAGTGTGACGGAAGAGCCGTTCAACGCCCGCTTCCACGCATCCGCCGCCGCCGCTTCGATCGCCTCATTGGCGCGGTCGAGCCGGCGGGCCAATAGCGCGAGCTTCGCCGCATCAATCCCTTCGCGTTCAAGCCCGGGCGCGAGCTGGCGCAGGCGCGCGCGCAGAAAGCGCGGATCGCGATTGGAAGGATCGTCGGCGAAGGCAAGGCGGGCCTTGCCGAGCGTTGAAATCAACCGCGCCTTGGCAACGCCAAGCAGCGGCCGCAGGAGAACGATGCCGTCCCGCTCGCGGCGGCGGCGAATGCCGGCGAGCCCGCCGATCCCCGAGCCGCGTCCGATCCGGTGCAGGATCGTCTCCGCCTGATCGTCGCGCGTATGCGCGGTCGCGATCGCATCGGCGCCGACCTTGCGCGCGAGCCCGAGCAGCAGCGAATAGCGCGCTGAGCGCGCGGCCTCCTGCAGACCGGTTTTCGGTTTCGCGCCGGACCAGGCGAGCGTGTAGTGCGGAATTTGCAGTTTTCTCGCGAGCTTCGCGACGGCCGCCGCCTCTTTCTTCGCCTCGCGCCGCAGCCGGTGATCGATCGTCGCCGCGACGAGCATCGGGCCGTCGCTCTGCGTGGCGCGCCAGCGCGCGGCAAGCCACAGGAGCGCGGTCGAATCCGGGCCGCCGGAAACGGCGAGGATCACCCGCGAAAAATCGGAAAAATCGGAGAATAAGCGGGAAAGCTCGCGATCGGCGACCGCACCGCGCTCAGCAGCGGACACGCTTCTGTTCCGCCGCGACCGTCGCCTTCACCTGCGCCGAGGCTTTCGGATATTTCTGCAAGACGGCACCAAGCGAAGCGCAGGCCGCGTCCTGCTTGCCGATGGCGGCAAGCGACTGGCCGAGCCGCATCAAAGCCTCCGGCGCTTTCGTGCTCTGCGGATACTTGTTGTAGACGTCGAGGAAGGTTTCCGCGGCGTCGTTATATTGCTGGCGCTGGAACTGGCTTTCGCCGAGCCAATAATACGCCTGCGGAATCAGCGGATCGCCTGCGTGATTCTGCATGAAGGTGCGGAACGCATCGTCCGCCGCCGCGTAATCGCGGCGGAGCACGTAGCCATAGGCGAGATCGTATTCGTCCTTTGGGCTGTTCGAGGGCGGCAGCACCGCTTGCTGCTGGCCGCGGTTGTAGTTGGGATCATTGCCGGGCTTGCCCGAATAGGAACCGATATCCATCGGCTGCCCGGGCGCGCGGCCGTAGATGACGGGCGTCTGCCCCGGCTGTTCGACCGGGCCTTGCTGCAAAGTGCCGAGCTGACGCGGCGCGCCCGGCGCATTCGGTTGCGCGTTCGGGTCGAATGCGTCGCCGCGCCGCCCCGTGGACGGCGGCAGTTGATCCGGCGGCGGCTGATAACCGGGCAGCGGCTGCTCGGGCACCGGCATCTGACCGGCGGCCGGCGGCCGCTGCTGCATTGCCGGACGCGGCGCCGCGCCGGCGCCGACCTGCTGCTGCAGCGTGCTCAACTGCTGCATGAGTTGCTGGTTCTGATACTGCAATTGCTCGATCGTGCCGGTGAGCTGCCGCATCTGGTTTTCCATGCGGTCGAGCCGCACGGAAAGATCGCCGGCGTCATCCTGTTGCCGGCGGTCATTGGGCTGGCCGAAGAGCTGCGCTTCTGCCGCCGCCGAATAGAGACATGCGGCGAGAGCAAACGCGATAAAGCGAGCGGTCGCGGAAACCATGGCGTTCGTTCGAGCGCGAAGCGGAAACGTCAATTCGTTTCCCGAAACTCCCCGCGCACCCTGTCCTTTAGCATAGGGCACGGAGTGCGTCCAAAATGGGGCTGCTTGACCGCGGCGGAACGGAGCCGCGGGGATCAGGATTGAAAGCAAGCCTGGCTCAGGCGCCGCCGGCGTTCAACACGGTGACGGCGCGGCGGTTCTGCGACCAGCACGAGATGTCGTTGCAGACCGCGACCGGACGTTCCTTGCCGTAGGAGATCGTCCGCATGCGCGAGCCATCGACGCCGCGGGCGATCAGATAGTCGCGGGTCACTTGCGCGCGGCGGGCGCCGAGCGCGATGTTGTATTCGCGCGTGCCGCGCTCGTCGGCGTGGCCCTCGATGGTGAAGGCATAGCGGCTGTACTGGTTCAGCCATTGCGCCTGCTTGTCGAGGGTGGCGCGCGCCTGCGGCGTGAGTTCGGTCGAATCGGTCTCGAAGAACACCCGGTCGCCGACATTGACGACGAAATCCTGCGCCGAGCCGGGGACAGCGGCGGAGCCGCCTGGGTTGTTCGGGTCGTTTGGATTGGTGGCGCAGGCGGCGACCATCATCACCGACCCGAGCAGCGCGACGAAACGCAGGCCGCGAAGGAACCGCTTGAATTGCGTCATATCCGCTGGCTCCCTTATCCCCTTGCCGAAACTCTCGTCCGATCTAACCGCGCGAGAGTTAATCGAATATTCCGTCAACCTTGATGGACCCTTGGCTTAATTGCAAAAAATCTAGGTTTCTCCGTGGTCCATCGGGGAAACCGGCCGACGTGGTTAGCAAAGGGTAAACCGGAACTTTGTTCCGCAAAACGGCCATATCAAGGCCGCCGCCCGCCTTACGACAAAAGCGGCGACCAGGCGGGGTCGGAAGCGTAGCTCGGCGTCTGCACGCGCTGCTCGTTGTAGCCGGTGAGATCCACCGTGAAGAGCTGCGGGCCGACGCCGGGGTCGCGGAAGAACATCAACACCCGGCCGTTCGGCGCCCAGGTCGGCCCCTCATTGTGGAAGCCTTCGGTCAGGATCCGCTCGCCCGAGCCGTCGGGGTGCATCACGCCGATCGCGAACGATCCCTGGGTGTGCTTGGTGAAGGCGATGGTGTCGCCGCGCGGCGACCAGACCGGGGTCGAGTACGAGCCCTGGCCGAACGACAAGCGACGCTGACCGGAGCCGTCGGCGCCCATGACGTAAATCTGCTGGCCGCCGCCACGATCCGACTCGAACGCGATCGAGCGCCCGTCAGGCGAATAGGAGGGCGCCGTATCGATCGCCTGCGTGTCGGTGAGCCGCGTGGTGCGGCGCGAGCGCAAATCCATCACGAAGATGTTGGAGTTGCCGCCCTGCTGCAGGCTCATCACCACGCGCTGGCCCTCGGGCGAGAAGCGCGGGCTGAAGGTCATGCCGGGGAAGTCGCCGACGATCTCGCGCTGGCGCGTCTCGACATTGAGCAGGAGCACGCGCGGCTCGCCGCGGCCATAGGACATGTAGGTGACTTCCTGGCTATTCGGATTGAAGCGCGGCGTGAGCACGAGATCGTCGCCGCTCGTCAGATACCGCACATTGGCGCCGTCTTGATCCATGATCGCGAGCCGCTTGACGCGGCGCTCCTTCGGGCCGGTCTCGTCGACGAAAACGACGCGTGAATCGAAATAGCCTTTTTCGCCGGTCATGCGCTCGTAGATCTGATCAGAAATCATATGCCCGATGCGGCGCATGTTCTCGGCCTGGCCGAAGAACTGCTGGCCGCCGAGATAGTTGTTCGCGAACACGTCCCACAGCCGGTACTCGACCTTGTAGCGGCCCTCCGTTGTGCGCCCGATCCGGCCGGTGACGAGCGCTTGCGCGTTGATCACGCGCCAATCCTGAAAGCGCGGATTGGCGTCGATCGTCTGGATGCGCTCGATGAAGGAGGCCGGGTCCAGCGGCATGAACAGGCCCGAGCGGCGAAGGTTGTTGGTGATGACCTGATTCACCTCGCGACCCGGACCCGCGTCCTCCGGTCCGCCGGCTGAAACAAAATCGGGGATCGCGATCGGGATCGGCTGCGGCGTGCCTTGGGTGATGTCGAGCTTGAGCACCGCCGCTGCCGGCGTGATCCGGCCGCCGACGGCGGCGGCCGCGGCCGCGCCGCCGGTCAGCGCCAACAGACGACGGCGCGAAAGCGGCAGCGCGAATAGAGGAGAAGAAGTGATCAGCTTGTTGGTCATGAAGAATTCGATTCTCGTTAGTTGCGTGCAATACGGGGGCTGACTCAGCCGCCCGCCAAGTCGCGCGGATCGAAGGTGATCTCCAATTCGCGCCATAAATCATATTTGTCCTGCGGCAGGTTATCGAACGGCTGCGCTCTAATGATGGCCTGGAAAGCCCGCTCGCGGGAAATCATGAAATTCTGACTGCGCCCACTGGTCATGACCAACGGGCCACCGTCGAGCGTGCCGTCACGCTTGAGCTTGAAGCGGAAGGTCACGACGAGCTCTTGCGGATTGTCGGCTTTCACTGGCGGGTTCCACAGCGCTATCAGCTTGCGCTTGATCGCATCGATCTCGCTCATGGAAAGCGTTTCGGCGGCACCTCGATTGACGCCCAAGGGGGTCACTTGCGGCACATCGTTCGACATTTTCTGGCGTTGCGGCTCCGTCCGGTCGAGGAGCGCGGCGATCTTGTTGGGATCGAAATCGCGCTGCTTGGTCGGCGCCGCTTTCATCTGCTGCGCGGCCGTCTTCGGCTGCTCTTTCGGCGGCTCCGGCTTCTTGGGCGGCTCGGGTTTTTTCAGCGCCTCTTTCGGATCGGGCTTCGGATCCGGCTTTGCCTCGGGCTTCTTGTCCTCGACCTTTGTTTCCTGCGGCTTTTGCTCCTCGGCCGGGGGCGGCGGGGTCGCCGCCTTGATCGGCGGCTTCTCAGTGACCTTCTGCACGAGATCGGTGAGCTCCTTCGGGTCACCCTTGGTCTCGGCGAGCTTGGCCGGGCTTTGCTCTCCCTTTTTCGAGCCGGCCTTGTTCATGGTGAAATCGCTGATCGGCACGATGTCGACCGTCATCGATTCGGTCCGCGCCGCGTCGAGCTGCTGCGGAGCGAACCAGAGCAGCCCCCACAACAGAACAACCGCGTGAAAGACCGCGGAGACGGCAAGGCTCGGGCGAAAGCTCTCCATCAGTTCCCTTGCTCGACCTCGGTAATCAGCGCCACGCGCCGGTAGCCGGCCGCCGACAGCCGGCCCATGACGCGCATGATGGTGCCGTAATCGACCTTCTTATCCCCGCGCACGTAAATGCGCTCCTCGGCGCCGTTCTTGGCGATCGCCTGCAGCTTGGGGACGAGTTCGTCGAGATTGATGTCGGTATTCTGCAAATAGACCTGGCCCTTGTCGTTGACCGTGACCGTGAGCGGTTCGCGGTCCTGGTCGAGCGACTTCGCCTGCGTCTGCGGCAGATCAATCGGCACGCCGACGGTGAGGAGCGGGGCCGAGACCATGAAGATGATGAGAAGAACGAGCATCACGTCGACCATCGGCGTGACGTTGATCTCGCTCATCACGTGGCTCGTGCGCCGGCGGCTCCGGCGGCTTTGCCACTGACCACGGCCTGCTGCGTTGGCAGCCATATCCCGATCCCTTAGGCTCGCTCGTCGACCTGTCGTGACAGGATCGCCGAGAACTCGTCGGCGAAGCCCTCAAGCCGCTGCGCGAGCCGGCTCACCTCGCTCGAGAACTTGTTATAGAAAATCGTCGCCGGTATGGCGGCAACCAGCCCCAAAGCCGTGGCAAACAGCGCTTCCGCAATACCCGGCGCCACCACCGCAAGGCTCGTATTCTTCGAGGCCGCGATCGACACGAAGCTCGTCATAATGCCCCAAACGGTGCCGAACAGCCCCACGAACGGGCCGGCCGAACCGACCGTGGCCAATACCAGCAGGCGGCGCTCCAGCCGTTCCACCTCGCGGGCGATGGTAACATCCATCACCTTTTCCACCCGTTCGGTGAGACCCGCAAGCGTGCGCGCCCCGCCCTCATAGGTGCGCTTCCATTCGCGCATCGCCGCGACGAACAGCGCCGCGATCGAATGGGTGGTGCGCGAGGAGAGCGATTGGTAAAGCTCCTCGAGATTCTGTCCCGACCAGAACACCTGCTCGAAGCGGTCGATCTCGCGGCGCGTGCGCGCGTAGAGGATTGTCTTGTCGACGACGATCGCCCATACCCACACCGAGGCGACCATCAGGCCGACCATCACAAGTTTGACGACCCAATGCGCATGGATGAACAGCGCCCACAGCGACACGTCGGCGGCCGGCAACGCGACCGGCGCTTGGGTGACGACATCAGCAGGATTCATCGAATAATTTCCCCGGCTCCTCGGCTTCGGGCCGGAGGCCGCAACGCCGCGTCAGAAAATGAATTGGTTGGATGGAGTGTCTTGCCCGTATGAGGCAACGGCCTGGCAATTGCGCTGGGTCCGATGTCGCCACCCTCTCCCACCGGTTCAATTCGCACGAAATCTGTCCAAACTTGGGCAATGCGCGCCCGTCCCGGCGCTTAAAGAGCCCTTCTTCTACTTAATGTAAAGTTATCGCTTCCGGTTTTCAGGATTCTGCTCGGCATCCGCCCCCATGGCCTTGCGCAACGGTTCCGGAATGCGCCTCGGTCGCCCCTCGGAGACGAAGGCAACGCGCACTTCGGCTTCGATCAGCACGTCGGCGCCGCGCATGATCCGCTGCACGAGCGAGATCGAGGCGCCCGAGACCTCGCGCGACAAGGTACGCACCTCCAGCAGGTCGTCCATGAAAGCGGGCTTCAGAAAATCGATCTTCATCGAGCGCACCACGAAGGCGAAGCTCGGCGCTTCTTTCTCGGTCTGCTCGAACAGCGCCCGGTGATCGGCGCCGACCAGCCGCAGATAGTTGGTGCGGCCGCGCTCCATGAAGCGGAGGTAATTGGCGTGATAGACGATGCCGGTGAAATCGGTGTCCTCGTAATAGACGCGCACCGGCATCGTATGGCCGCCTGCGATGAGGCGGCCGGCGAGCTCTGTCGAAGTATCCTGGCCGGGTTTTTTCACTCGTCCTCGCCCTGATCGAAGAGCGGCATCTGTGCCGCATCGCGGGCGGGTTCGGCAAGGCCGAGATGTTGGAAGGCATGCGACGTGAGCACGCGGCCGCGCGGCGTCCGCTGCACGAACCCGCGTTGGATCAGGAACGGCTCGATGATGTCTTCGATGGCGTCGCGCGGCTCGGAAAGTGCCGCGGAAAGCGTTTCGATTCCCACGGGGCCGCCGCCGTAGTGACTGGCGATCATCGAGAGATAACGGCGGTCCATCGCATCGAGGCCGGCGGTATCGACTTCGAGGTGGCCGAGCGCCCGGTCGGCGACCGCGCGGTCGATTTCCTCGTCATTGCCGACAAGCGCGAAGTCGCGCACGCGTTTCAACAGCCGTCCGGCGATGCGCGGCGTGCCGCGCGCGCGCCGGGCGATCTCGTGGGCGCCGTCGGCCACTATCGAAAGGCCGAGCACGCGTGCGCCGCGCTTCACGATGATCTCAAGTTCAGCGACCTCGTAGAAGCCGAGCCGGATCGGAATGCCGAACCGGTCGCGCAAGGGCGTCGTGAGCAGGCCCGAACGGGTGGTGGCGCCGACGAGCGTGAAACGCGATAGATCGATCTTCACCGAGCGCGCCGCCGGCCCTTCGCCGATGATGAGGTCGAGTTGATAATCCTCCATGGCGGGATAGAGAATTTCCTCGATCGCGGGATTGAGCCGGTGGATTTCGTCGATAAACAGAACGTCGCGGTCTTCGAGATTGGTGAGGAGCGCCGCGAGATCGCCGGCCTTGGCGATCACCGGGCCGGACGTCGCGCGGAAATTGACGCCGAGTTCGCGCGCGACGATTTGCGCAAGCGTAGTCTTGCCAAGCCCCGGCGGTCCAACGAGGAGCACGTGGTCGAGCGCTTCTTTGCGCGCGCGCGCCGCCTCGATGAACACCTTGAGATTGGAGCAGGCTTTTTCCTGGCCGATGAACTCGGAAAGGCGCTGCGGCCGCAGCGAAGCTTCCGCCTGGTCTTCGTCACGGCGTTCGGGGGAGACGAGGGCGCGGCTCATCGCGCCAACTCCTTCAAGCCGAGCCGAATGAGCGATTCAGTCGTCGCCTGATCGCCCGCCGAGCGCACGGCGGCGGCGACCGCGGCGCTCGCCTGGATCTCGCCATAGCCGAGATTGACGAGCGCCGAGACCGCCTCGCTCACCGGCTGCGGCGCGCGCCGCTCGGCGACCTCGCCCGAAAGCCGCACGATCGCGGGATCAATATTGGCGAAGGGCGGCGCCTTGTCCTTCAACTCGGTGACGAGCCGCTGCGCGAGCTTCGGCCCCACGCCCGGCGCGCGCGCAATCGCCGCCTTGTCGCCGAGCGCAATGGCATTGGCGAGATCGGCGACCTTCAGCGTGCCGAGGACGGCGAGCGCGACCTTGGCGCCGACGCCCTGCACGCCGATGAGAATGCGGAACCACTCGCGCTCAAGATCGGAGGCAAAACCGTAGAGTCGAATCTGATCCTCGCGCACCCAGGTCTCGATCGAGATCGTCGCCGCCTCGCCGGGCGCGGGCAGCGATTGCAGCGTACGCGCCGAGCAATGCACGAGATAGCCGACACCGTGCACATCGAGGACGACCGAGTCCTCGCCGTAGCTGTCGATGACGCCGCGGAGCTTGCCGATCATCACGCGCCTCCCGCCGCGAGCTTGAGCGCGGGCGCCGAGCGATGGTGGGCGTGCGTGATCGCCACCGCCAGCGCGTCAGCGGCGTCGTCGCTCTCGGGCGCAGCCTTGGGCAACAACACCGCGATCATCTTGCGAATTTGCACCTTCTCCGCGCGCCCAGCGCCGACGATCGATTTCTTCACGAGGTTCGGCGCGTATTCGGCGACGGGCAAGCCTGCTTTTGCCGGGACGAGCAGCACAATCCCGCGTGCCTGGCCGAGCTTCAGCGCCGCGCGCGGATCGGCGTTGACGAAGGTCTCCTCCACCGCCGCCTCATGCGGCGCGTGCAGCGCGATGATGGCGGCAAGCCCCTCGTGCAGCGCCGCGAGCCGCATCGCGAGCGCGTCCCGGTCGCTCGTCTCGACCGAGCCGCAAGCGACGTAGGAGAGATGATTGCCGGCGCATTCGACGACCCCCCAGCCGGTGCGGCGGAGGCCGGGATCGAGGCCGAGAATGCGAATGGACGGGTTCATGCTATGGCGGCTCTCGGACTGGATGGGGACCCCGAATCGCTCCGCATGATAGACCTTCCTGACGTTTCCACCTTCACGACCGTGCTTTCGGAGCGGCGTTTCCTGCTCGCGATTGCCGTCGTCGCCATTGCTGGCGCCGCCCGCGGCTTTGCGGGCTTCGGCTCGGCGCTGATTTACGTCCCGCTGATCAGCGCCATTTATGAGCCGAAAATCGCCGCCGTAAGCCTGCTCCTGATCGACAGCGCCACCGGCGTGCCTTACGCCCTGCGGGCTTTTCCGCAATGCGATTGGCGCGATGTCGGCCCGACCGTGGCCGCGGCCCTCGTCCTCCTGCCGCTTGGAACTTTTCTCCTGCTCGTCCTCGATCCAGTCCTGATGCGGTGGTTCATCGGCCTCTTCGTGCTGTGCGTGCTGCCGCTCTTGGCGGGCGGCTGGCGCTATCACGGCAAGCCGAAACTGCCGATCACGCTCGCCGTCGGCGGCATCGCGGGCTGACGAGCGGCGCCGTGCAGATCGGCGGACCGCCGGTCATTCTCTATTGGCTCGGCGGCGCGCTGAAGGCTTCGGTCGTGCGCGCCAACATGTTCGTGTTCTTCGGCGCGCTCGATGTCGCCGGCTGCGTCAATTATTTCATCGAAGGATTGTTCAGCAGGGAGGCGGTCGCACTCGCCATCCTGCTCGGCATTCCTTACACGTTCTTGTTTCTCTTGGGCGCGATTTCCTTTCACCGCGCGCCGGAAAAAATTTACCGCTGGATTGCCTACGCGATGATTGGCCTTGCGGGTCTTGTCAGCCTGCCGGTTTTTGACCGCCTGTTTCGGCCGTAGTCAGAATTCCGCTCGCGAGCAAAACCCCGAGGCTCGTCGTCGCCACCCCGACGATCGCCGCGAGATCCGGCCACTCGCCGAGGATCGGGATCGCGAGCAACGTCGCGACGACCGGAACCAGCGCCACGAAGGCGGCGCCCTTCGAGGCCCCGAGCCGCTCGATGCCGGTGTTGAAGGCGACGAGTGCGATGATGCCGGAGAGCACCCCCTGCAGCACGGCCTGAAAAACGATCTCGTGCACATGCCCGGCTTGCAACGCTTCGATCACCGGCATCGTGCCGAACGGCAGGATCATCAACAGCGACCAAAAGGCGACGATGCCGGTCGCTTCGATCGGCGTGAGGCCGCTCGCGCGAAAGCCGAGGGCGTAGCCGGCGTAATTCAGCGACGCCAGCAGCAACAAGAGATGGCCGAAGGAGGTGCTGGCGTCGGCGGCGGCGAGGCTGCGGCCGGCGATCGCGAACACGCCGGCCGAGCAACAGGCAAAGCCAAGCGTGCGCAGCCAGCCCAGCCGCTCCTTGAAGAACAATGCCGAGATCAGCGCCACGAAAAGCGGCATCGTACCCGGCACCAGCGCCGCGAAATCCGCCGAGGTCGCGTGCTGCATGCCGGTCGCGGTCAACAGCACAAACGGCGTTCCCGCGCCGATGATGCAGAAAATCAACGGAATGATCTTGCCGCGGGCGAATATGCCCGCGCGCCAGATCGCGGGCGCGAGCAGAATCGTGGGTGCGATCATGCGCAATAGCGCGATCGCCGAGGGCGGCAGCGAATGCGTCACGGCCCGGCGCGTGAGCACGATCCACGCGCCCCAGATCGCAACGGTCGTGAGAAGTGCCGCGAAGCCGACGAGGCGGGCGCTACGGGCGGAATCGGTCATCGTGGCAATGTAGAGGATGCCGTCGGCCGGCCCACCCGATTCCGCGCCGCTTCCGCGCAGATCAGGCACTCATTTTTTGCATCAGCGCGTCGGAAATCTCGAAATTGGCGTAGACGTTCTGCACGTCGTCGTTTTCCTCGAGCGATTCGATCAGCTTCAGGATTTTCTCGCCCGCCTCGTCGTTGACGGCGATCGAATTCTGCGGCCGCCAGACGAGCCTCGCTTTTGTCGGCTCGCCGAATTTCGCTTCCAGCGCGCGCGAGACCTCATGCAAGCTTTCGGCGGAGGTGATCACCTCGTGGCCGGCGGGGGAAGAGGAAACGTCGTCGGCGCCCGCGTCGATCGCCGCTTCCAGCATCGCGTCCGGCGTCGCCTTGCCCGCATCGTACTGCACGAGCCCGACGCGGCTGAACATGAAGGAAACCGCGCCCGTTTCCGCGAGGCTGCCGCCGTAGCGGGTGAAATACGAGCGCACCTCGGAGGCGGTGCGGTTGCGGTTGTCGGTGAGCGCTTCCACGATCACCGCGACGCCGCCCGGCGCGTAGCCCTCGTAGCGGATTTCCTCGTAATTCTCGCCTTCGCCGCCCTGCGATTTCTTGATCGCGCGCTCGATATTGTCCTTCGGCATGTTCTCGGCGCGCGCCGCGATGACCGCCGCGCGCAGCCGCGGGTTCATCGCCGGGTCCGGCAGGCCCATCTTGGCGGCGACGGTGATTTCGCGCGCGAGCTTGCCGAAGAGCTTCGCCTTGGCCGCGTCGGCGCGGCCCTTCTTGTGCATGATGTTCTTGAATTGCGAATGCCCGGCCATGGGTCCTCCGTGCGGCGAGGCTTATAGGGCGGCGCGATCCGGAAAAAAAGCCGCAATCCGAAAACAAAACCCCGCGCGGGCGCGCGGGGTCCTCGCAAAAGCAAGAATGATTACTTCTTCTTCGCGGCCTTCTCGCCCTTCGGCGCGGCTTTCTCTTCCTTTTTCGCGGGTGCTGCAACCGGCTCGTTGCCGGTCTTGATGAAGCCCGCGAACTTCTTCTGGAAGCGCGACAGACGGCCGCCGCGATCGAGCAGTTGCTGCTGGCCGCCGGTCCAGGCCGGATGCGTCTTCGGGTCGATGTCGAGCTGCAAATTGTCGCCCGCCTTGCCCCATGTCGAGCGCGTCGTGTATTCGCTACCGTCCGTCATCGTCACCTTGATGGGATGGTAATCGGGGTGAATGCCGGGCTTCATGGCTGAACAACCTCTTTGTCATGGAGCGGCGCGGGCCAAGAGCCTCCAACGCCTGAATTGCGCGGCTACATACAGGAGAGCGCCCGATGACTCAAGCCACCGGCGAAAACGCCGCAAACGCAGAGACGGCCGTTAAAGCGGCGCGGGGCTTGCGGCCGCTTCTGGCGCTCGTGCCCTTTGGCCTGCGCTATCGCGGCCGCATTCTGGCTGCCCTCGGCGCGCTCGTGCTGGCTTCGGCCGCCACCCTCGTGGTGCCGATCGCGGTCCGCCGCATGATCGATTTCGGCTTCGCGCCGGAAAACGCGGGCTCGATCGAACGCTATTTCGAGGCAATGCTCGTGGTCGCGGCCGTGCTCGCGGGCGCGAGCGCGCTCCGCTACTACCTCGTGATCACGCTCGGCGAGCGGGTGGTGGCGGATTTGCGCGCGGCCCTCTTCGCGCATGTGATGGAACTTTCGCCGGCCTTCTACGACCGCGAGCGCGTGGGCGAGATCGCTTCAAGGCTCACCGCCGACACGACCCAGATCAAGGCCGCCTTCGGCTCCTCGGCCTCGATCGCACTCCGCAACTTCGTGCTGTTTCTCGGCGCCGCCGCCATGATGGCGGTGACAAGCCCGCATCTTTCGGCCCTGGTGCTGATTGCCATTCCGCTGATCGTGCTGCCGCTCGTCGCCTTCGGGCGCATGGTGACGCGGCGCGCCCGCGCGGCACAAGATACGCTCGCCGATGCGACCGCCTTCGCGGTGGAGGCGATCGGCGCGGCGCGCGCGATCCAGGCGCTGACCGGAGAGAGTGCCGCGAGCGCGCGCTTTGCCGCCGCGGTCGAACACTCCTTCATCGCGGCATTGCGATCGACGAAGGCGCGGGCGTGGCTAACGGCCGCGACCATCTTCCTCGTCTTCGCGAGCATCGTCGTTATTCTGTGGACCGGCGCGCAAAACGTGCTCGCTGGCAAAATGACCGCCGGAACGCTCAGCCAGTTTGTGCTCTACGCCGTGTTCGCCGCCGGCGCCTTGAGCGAGCTTTCGCAGGTGTGGAACGAGCTCAACCAGGCCGCCGGCGCCGCGGGAAGGATCGCGGAGCTTTTGCAGATCGAGCCCGAAATCCGCGCACCGGCAAAGCCGGTTCCGCTCCCGCAACCCGCGCGCGGCGAAATTCGCTTCGAGGCCGTCTCGTTCGCTTATCCGGCGCGGCCGGAAGTACGGGTGCTCGACAGCATTTCGTTCGCGGTCTCGCCCGGCGAGCGCGTCGCCGTGGTCGGGCCTTCGGGCGTCGGCAAAAGCACGCTCTTTCATCTCTTGTTGCGCTTTTACGATCCGCTTGCGGGCAAGATCCGGCTCGACGGCGTCGAGCTCTCGCAAGCCGATCCGCATGCGGTGCGGCGCGCGCTCGCGCTCGTGCCGCAGGATGTCGCGATCTTCGCGATGAGCATCGCCGAGAACATCCGGCTCGGACGGCCGGAGGCGAGCGACGCGGAAGTCGAAGCGGCGGCGCGGCTCGCGCTCGTCGAAGAATTCGTCTCGGCGCTGCCGGAGAAATATCGAACCGAGATCGGCGAGCGCGGCGTGACGCTATCCGGCGGCCAGCGCCAGCGGATTGTGATCGCGCGCGCGATCCTGCGTAACGCGCCGGTGCTCCTCCTCGACGAGGCAACATCCGCGCTCGACGCCGAAAGCGAAACGCTGGTGCAGGAGGCGCTCCGCCGCTCCATGGAAGGACGCACTTCGCTCGTGATTGCCCACCGGCTCGCCACCGTACTCGGCGCCGACCGCATTCTGGTGCTCGATCACGGCCGGCTCGTCGAGGAAGGCTCGCATGCGAGCCTCCTCGCCAAGGGCGGGCTCTATGCGCGCTTTGCCGAATTGCAATTCGGCGCCGCCGCCTAAGGCTTCCAGGCGTAGCGCCAGGTCGGCAGGTTGGAGAACGGATTGCGTTCGATATCCTCGCCCACGCGCGCGAAGCCGATGCGTTCGTAAAACCGGATTGCCCGCGCGTTCTCCGTATTCACGTGCAGGACGATGCCGCTGGGCGCGATCCGTTTTGCCTCGTCGACCAGCAGTTCGGCGATACCCTTCCTCCAAAGTTCGGGCGCCACGGCCAATTGGTCGAGATACCCGGTGGACGGATTGATGACGACGAAGCCCGCCATTTCGCCGCCGCGATCAGCGATCCGGATCGTATTGGCGGGCACCAGATCCGCAACCCAGTGCGCTTGGAACCAAGGCAGCCGTGCGGCAAAGTCGATCTCCGGAAATGTCGCGTCCCACGCGCGCCGCCACAAGTTGATCGCGGCATCGAGATCTTCGTCGCGATAGGCGCGGAGGACGACGCCCACGCCTCAGCGTTCCGTGAGCTTCAATTCAATGCGCCGGTTGCGGCGATAGGCCTCTTCGCTGCTGCCGGTGTCGAGCGGCTGGAATTCGCCGAAGCCCGCGGCCACGAGATGCTGCGGCGAAATCCCCTTCGAAATCATGTATTGCACGACCGAAGTCGCGCGCGCCGACGACAGCTCCCAGTTCGACGGAAATTGCGCCGTCGAGATCGGACGCGCGTCGGTGTGGCCGTCGACACGGACGATCCAGGCGATGTCCCCGGGAATGTGCTTCTCAAGCTCGCGCAGCGCTTCCGCGACCTTGTCGAGCGCCGGCAATGCCTCCGGCCTGAGCGCCGCGGAGCCCGCGTCGAACAGCACCTCGGACTGAAACACGAAGCGGTCGCCGACAACGCGGATATCGGGCCGGTTGCCGAGAATTTCGCGGAGCCGCCCGAAGAACTCGGAGCGGTAGCGCGAGAGCTCCTGCACGCGCTGCGCCAGCGCCACGTTCAGCCGCTGGCCGAGATCGGAAATCTTCGCCTGGCTTTCCTTGTTGTGTTGCTCGGAGGCGTCCAACGCCTCCTGGATCGCGGCGAGCTGTTTGCGAAGGTCGGCGATCTGCCGGTTGAGAATCTCGATCTGCGAGGCCGCGCGCTGGTTGAGATCGCGCTCGTTATCGAGCTGCGCCGAAATCGTCTTGTCGCCGCTCTCCGCGCCCGCGCGCAACTTGTCGCGTTCGCTTTCCGCCGATTTCAGGCTCGCGCGCAACGTCGCCATCTGATCCTCGAGCGAACCTGAATTCGCGCGCTCCAGCGACAAAAGCTCCGAGAGCTGCTTGATCTGCGCCGTGAGGCGGTTGAGGACGGTTTCCTTGCCGGAAATTTCCTGCGTGAGAAAAAACTGCGCGATCATGAACACCGTCAGCAAAAACGTGAAAACGAGGAGAAGCGTCGACAGCGCATCGACGAAGCCCGGCCAATAATCGATCGCGCGGTCGCGGCCGCGGCGGCTGAGCGCCATCAACGCCTCCGTTCGGGCGCGGGCGAGCGCGAAAGCTTTTCAAGGAGCTTGCGGATCTCCGACTGCTGCTCGCCATGCTCCTCGACCCAGCCGCGCACGATCTGCTGTTCCTGGCGCATGTGCTGAACGAGCGCCTTGAGATTGTCGGCGAGCTGCATGGTCGCTTCGTTCGCCTGCTGCGAGCCGGAATTCTTGAACGCGTCCTCTAGCCGCTCGAGGGCGGCGGTGAATTGATCGGCGATCCGCCCCGTCGTCGCGGCGGCCGTACCGTCGCCGACGTGCAGGTCGCGCACCGTGGTCGAAAGCCAATCTTCGAGATCGGTGTAAAAGCGATTCTGCGCCTGCCCCGCCTGCAGATCGAGAAAGCCGAGCACGAGCGAACCAGCAAGACCAAAGAGCGACGACGAAAACGCGATCCCCATGCCGCCGAGTGGCGCCGAAAGCCCGCTCTTCAGATTTTCGAAAATCGCGCCGGTATCGCCGCCGATCTCGAGCGTCTGGATGACCTTGCCGATCGAGCCGACCGTTTCGAGCAAGCCCCAGAAAGTGCCGAGCAGGCCGAGGAAGACGAGAAGGCCGGTGAGATAGCGCGCGATGTCGCGCGATTCGTCCAGGCGCGTGGCGATCGAGTCGAGGATCGCGCGCATGGTGGTCTGCGAAATCGCCATGCGGCCGGTGCGCTCGCGCAACAGCGCCGCCATCGGCGCGAGCAATACCGGCGGGCGGGGGGTCGCGATCCCCGGGTCGGCGACACGAAAGCCGTTCACCCAGCGGACCTCGGGAAAAAGCCGCGATACCTGGCGGATCGCCAGCAAGATCCCGATTCCGAGCGCTATGATGATGACGCTATTGAGCCAGACATTGTTGAGAAAGGCGGCCCAAATCTGCCGGTAGAGCACGACCGCAAACAAGCCGGCGAGCGTCAGGAACACCAGCATCCGGACGAGGAAAATCCGGGGCGAAGAAATCTTGATCGGTGCGTCGAAGTCTCGATCTCGCGGCATGGCGGTCACTCGCGCTCTCCCGTGCGTTGATCACGGGCGACTAATGGCGGTAGGAGGCGGCGAAATCGCGGCAGGGTCAAGCGGCCTGTATCGCCGCGAGCAACGTGCGATGGATCGGTTCATTGCCTGCCACAACCGAGCCTTTTTCGAGAATGGCGTCGCCGCCATCGAGGTCGGTTGCAAAGCCGCCCGCCTCGCGGACGAGCAGAATGCCGGCGGCAAGGTCCCACGCCGACAGGCCGCGTTCCCAGAATCCATCGAAGCGACCGGCGGCAAGCCACGCGAGATCGAGCGCCGCGGCCCCGGTGCGGCGCACGCCCGCGACAACCGCCTGCACTGCCGCAAGCTCGGCGCGAAAGCGCGCGGGATCGCCGCGCCCGCGATGCGGAACGCCGCAGCAAACCACGCAGTCCGCGAGCTCCTTCCGCGCCGCCACGCGCAGGCGGCGATTGTTGAGGAAGGCGCCCTGCCCGCGCTCGCCGACAAACATCTCGTCGTTAATGGGATTGTAGACGACGCCCGCAACCGGAATGCCGTCCCGCATCAGCGCGATCGAGATTGCGAACAGCGGAATGCCGTGGAGAAAGTTGGTGGTGCCGTCGAGCGGATCGACGATCCATTCATGCTGCGGGTCGGTTCCGGCGACGCGGCCGCGCTCTTCCATCAGGAAGCCGAACGCCGGGCGCGCTTTCGAAAGCTCGCGATAGAGCGTTTCTTCCGCGCGGTGGTCGGCGGCCGATGCAAAATTGGCCGGTCCCTTTTGCGAGACCTGGAGATTCTCGACTTCGCCGAAATCGCGGACCAGCGTGCGCGCGGCCTTGCGCGCGGCCTGTGTCATCACGGTGATGAGGGCGGAACGGATCATGTCAGGTTCGCTCCGCGGCCGGGCGAAGCGGCGCGCGGATCACTCCGCACGGCGCACGTAGGTGGTCTCGTTGGTATCGACGATCACCCTCTCGCCAACGGCGATGAAGGGCGGCACTAGGATGCGGAGGCCGTTCTCGAGCTTCGCGGGCTTGTAGGAAGACGCCGCCGTCTGCCCCTTCACCACGGCGTCGGCTTCCACAATCTTGAGCACGACGTGGTCGGGCAATTTGATTCCGATCGGGCGCTCGTCATGCATTTCCAGCGTGACGGTCATTCCGTCCTGCAGGAAGGCCGCGCGCTCGCCGACGAAATCGGTGGCCAGCTCGATCTGCTCGTAGGTGTCGGTGTCCATGAAAACGAGCATGTCGTCCTGCTTGTAGAGGAACTGAAAATCCTTCTGCTCGAGGCGCGCGCGCTCGACCCGCTCGTCGGAGCCGAAGCGGTTGTTGAGCTTGCGGCCGTCGATGATGTTCTTGAGCTCGACCTGATTATAGGCGGGCCCCTTGCCCGGCTTCACCGCCATGGCCTTCACCGCGATCCACAGCGAGCCTTCATACTCGATCATCATGCCGGGCCGGATTTCGTTGCCGTTGATCTTCATGGACATCCTCTGAGGAACTTGCGCGCTTTCGTGCCAGCCCCAAGGCGAAGCCGTCAAGTGCGAAACGGCCTAGCCGACGCGCTCCGGCGCTGAAAGACGGGCGAGCGCTTCGGCAATGGCGGTCTTTGCGATCCCCGGCGCGCACCAGGCGGCGTCCCCCAGCGCGATGAAATCGGCGCCGGCCCGGGCAAGGCCGGATATCTCGTCGAGCGATCCGGCATAGGCGACGCAAGGAATTTCGAAAATCTCCGCCCACCACGCCACGCGTTCGATCACGGCTTCGGATGACGGCCGCTTTCCGGCGGCATCCGGCTCGCCGAACATCACGTAATCGGCGCCCGCCTCGCCCGCGAGCATGGCGTCGTGCCGGCTCGCGAGACCGCCCGCGCCCGCGATCCGTCCGGGCTTCAAAACCGGCAAGGCGTCGCGAAAGGCCTGGATGCCCGAAAGATGCGCGCCGTCGGCGCCGATTTGCACGGCAAGACCGGCGTGGCCTTCGAGGATAAAGGCAATGTCGCGCCCCTGTATGCGCGGCAGCAGCGTACGGGCGCGATTGGAAAGTTCGGCATCGTTCGCGGGCGAAAACCGCGCGATCACCGCCGCGATATCGCTCGCGGTGGAAGCCGGCCAAAGCAGATCAGAAAAAGCAGCCGCGTCATCGACCGGCGGCGTGACCAGCATCAGGCGCGCCCGCGGCGCGGCTTTATTCTGTTGCGTCAAGCCGCCTTCTTTTCCTGATCCGCCGACCAGCGGCCTTCGGTGGCGAGCCCGTTCATGCGCGCGCGATGCGTAAACGCGCGTTGCGCGGCCGCGACGTTTTCCGCCTTGCCTGACCAAGCCTTTTGCGGCGCCGCCTGCAAGGCGCGGCCATAGGAGAAGGTGAGCTTCCACGGCAGGCCGCCGATCCTGTTCATGGCATCGAGATGCGCCGTCGCCTCCTCGTCGGACTGGCCGCCGGAGAGGAATGCGATTCCCGGCACCGCCGGCGGCACGCAGGCCTTGAGCAAGCGCACCGTTTTCTCGGCGACCTCGTCGACCGAAGCGCGCTTCGGCGATTTCTTGCCGGCGACCACCATGTTCGGCTTCAGGATCGTGCCTTCGAGCGCGACCTTTTGATAGTAGAGTTGCTCGTAGACGGTCTTCAGCATCCATTCGGTGACGACGTAGCAGCGGTCGGCGTCATGGGCGCCGTCCATCAGCACTTCCGGCTCCACGATCGGCACGATGTCTTCTTCCTGGCAGAGCGCGGCGTAGCGCGCGAGCGCATGCGCATTGGTCATGATGCAGTTGTAGCTCGGAATGCCGTCGCCGATGTCGATCACCGCGCGCCACTTGGCGAATTTCGCGCCGAGCCCGCGATACTCGACAAGGCGCTCGCGCAAGCCGTCGAGACCCTCGGTAATGACTTCGCCGGGCGAGAACGGCAGCGCCTTCGTGCCCTTGTCGACCTTGATGCCCGGGATCGAGCCCGCCCTCTCGATCAATTTGACGAGCGGCGTTCCATCCTTGGCGTTCTGACGGATGGTTTCGTCGTAGAGGATGACGCCGGAGATGTGGTTCTTCATCGCCTCGAGTGAGCGGAACAGAAGCTCGCGATAATCGCGCCGGGAATCGGCTGTGGAGTCGATACCGATCGCGTCGAAGCGTTTCTTGATGGTGCTCGTGGATTCGTCGGCGGCGAGGATGCCCTTACCGGGCGTCACCATGGCTTCGGCGGTTTTGTTCAAGGCTGAGAGGTTCATGGCGCCCTCCTTCGTGTCTCCTGCTTATTGTATCCGCAACGCCTCGACGCCAGGCAAGGGCTTTCCTTCCAGCCATTCGAGGAAGGCGCCGCCCGCGGTCGAGACATAGGTGAATTTCTCGATCACGCCCGCATGATGAAGCGCGGCCAGCGTGTCGCCGCCGCCGGCGAAAGAATGGAGCTTTCCCTTGGCGGTGAGCTCCGCAACGCCCTTGGCCAGCGCCTTGGTGCCGGCATCGAAGGGCGGAAGCTCGAAGGCGCCCATCGGCCCGTTCCACACGAGGGTACGGACGCGGGCGAGCTTGGCGAGGATCGCCGCCACCGATTTCGGCCCGATATCGAGGATCATCTCGTCGGCACCGACCGCCTCGATCGAAACCGCGCGCGAGGGCGCGTTCGCCTCGAACTTCTTCGCCACCACGGCATCGGACGGCAAGACGATCTCGCAACCCGTTTCCTTCGCGGAGGCGAGAATCTTCAGCGCCGTCCCCGTGAGATCGGCTTCGATCAGCGACTTGCCAACCGGTTTTTTCTCGGCGGCGAGGAACGTGTTCGCCATGGCGCCGCCGATCACCAGGATCTCGACCTTGGCCAGGAGGTTGTGCAGAAGCGCGAGCTTCGAGGAAACTTTTGCCCCACCCACGATCGCGGCGAGCGGCCGCTCGGGTGCGGCAAAGGCGCGAGTGAGCGCGTCGATCTCGTGCTGCATCGTGCGGCCGACAAAGGCGGGAAGCTTATGCGCGAGCCCCTCGGTCGAAGCGTGGGCGCGATGCGCGGTGGAAAACGCGTCGTTGACGTAAATGTCGCCGAGTTTCGCGAGCTCGTTCACGAAACGCGGCGCGTTCTTTTCCTCGTCGGAATGAAAGCGGGTATTTTCGAGCAAGAGCACGTTGCCCGGTTTCATGGCGGCAACGGCTTTTTCCGCCTCCGGGCCGACGCAATCGCCGGCGAAGGCGACGGGCTTGCCGATGATGCCGGCGACCGCGGGCGCGACCGGCGCGAGCGATTGCGAAGCGTCGGGCCCCTTCGGCCGGCCGAAATGCGACAGCAAAATCGCCTTGCCGCCCCGCTCGATCACCGAGCGGATGGTGGGCGCCACCGCGCGGATGCGCGTGTCGTCGGCGACATGGCCCGCCTCCATCGGCACGTTGAGATCGACGCGGATCAGAACCCGCTTGCCCTTTACGTTGGCCTCATCGAGGGTATGGAACCCCGGCATTGCCGATTTCCGTTTTGCGCCCGCCGCCTTGAAAACGCGCTGCGCGCGCGGATGTTTCAACGCGCGCGAACTTTTTCGTTTTCGCGCGGACGAACCGGCGGCGGGCCGGCGTTTCAGCTTACGCTGAGCCATGGAGTCAGCCGAGCTTGCCCATCGCGACGGCAGTGTCCGCCATGCGGTTGGAGAAGCCCCATTCATTGTCGTACCAGGACATGACCCGCACGAAGGTGCCGTCCAGCACCTTGGTCTGATCCATGTGGAAGATCGACGAGCGCGGATCGTGGTTGAAGTCGTGGGAGACGTTGGGCTCGGTCGTGTAGCCGAGGATGCCCTTCAGCTGCTGCTCGGAGGCGCGTTTGACCGCGGCGTTGATCTCGTCCTTGTCGGTCTTGCGCTTGGCGACGAACTTGAAGTCGATCACCGAAACATTCGGCGTCGGCACGCGGATCGAAACGCCGTCGAGCTTGCCCGCGAGTTCCGGCAAGACGAGGCCGATCGCCTTCGCCGCCCCCGTCGTGGTCGGGATCATGGACAGCGCCGCGGCGCGCGCGCGATAGAGGTCCTTGTGCACCTGATCGAGCGTCGGCTGATCGTTGGTGTAGGAATGGATCGTCGTCATGAATCCGGTTTCAATGCCGACCGCGTCGTTCAGGACCTTGGCGACCGTGGCGAGGCAGTTCGTCGTGCAAGAGCCGTTCGAAACCACCTTGTGGTCCTTGCCCAACTTGTCGTGATTGACGCCGTAGACCACGGTGATGTCGGCGTTTTCGGCGGGCGCGGAGACGAGCACGCGCTTGGCGCCGGCGGAAAGGTGGGCCGAGGCTTTCTCCTTCGAGGTGAAGATGCCGGTGCATTCGAGCGCGATGTCGACCTTGAGATCCTTGTGCGGCAGCGTCGCCGGATCCTTGATCGCGGTCACCTTGATCGGCCCCCGGCCGACGTCGATCGTATCGGCTCCCGTCTTCACTTCGCCGGGGAAGCGGCCGTGCACGGAGTCGTAGCGCAGGAGATGCGCGTTGGTTTCCACCGGCGCGAGGTCGTTGATCGCAACCACCTCGATGTCCTTGCGGCCGGATTCGGCCACGGCGCGCAAGATATTGCGGCCGATGCGGCCGAATCCGTTAATGGCGACGCGGACGGTCATGCTCTCTCCTTGCGCGGCAGTTCGCGCCTTTCTCCTAGCGCGGCAAAGGCCGCGGCGACAATCGCTTCAGGGATAATTCCGAAACGACGGTAAAGGTCCTTATAGGGGGCACTGGCGCCAAACCCGGTCATGCCGATGAAGGTTCCTTCGGTGCCGATGACCGCGTCCCAGCCAAGCCGCACCGCCGCCTCGACCGCGATCCTGATCGGCGCTTCGCCGATGATCATGCGGCGATAGTCCGCATCCTCCGCGAGAAACAGGTCGAGGCACGGTACCGAAACGACGCGCGCGGCAATGCCCTGCTTTTCGAGCTCCGCCTTGGCGGCGATGCAAATCGAAACCTCCGAGCCCGAGGCAAAGAGCGAAACCTGCGCCTTGCCCTTGGCGGGCGAGAGCTCGTAGGCGCCGCGCGCGCTCTTGTTGGTTTCCTCGAAGACCGTGCGCAATACCGGCAGGTTCTGGCGGGTAAGCGCAAGCACGCTCGGCCCGTGCGCATGTTCGAGCGCAAGCTGCCAGCATTCGGCGGTCTCCGTCAGATCCGCCGGCCGGAAGAGATGCAAATTCGGGATCGCCCGTAACGCCGCGAGATGCTCGACCGGCTGATGCGTGGGCCCGTCCTCGCCAAGGCCGATCGAGTCATGCGTCATCACGTGAATGACGCGTTCGCCCATCAGCGCCGCGAGCCGGATCGAAGGCCGGCAATAATCGGAAAAGACGAGGAACGTGCCGGAATAGGGAATGATGCCGCCATGCAAGGCCATGCCGTTCATCGCGGCGGCCATGGCGTGCTCGCGGATGCCCCAATGCACGAAGCGGCCCTTGAACTGGCCTGGGCCGATCACCGCCATCGCTTTCGTCTTGGTGTTGTTGGAGCCCGTGAGATCGGCCGAGCCGCCGATCATTTCGGGCACGGCCGGAATCAATGCCTCGAGCGTAAGCTCGGAAGCCTTGCGCGTCGCGATCTCCTGCGGCTTCACGGCGGCATTCTCTTTCACCTTGCGTACGGCGCCGCCGAGCCCCGCCGGCAATTTGCCCGCGACCCGGCGCTCGAATTCCGCGCGCGTCCCGGCAGGAAGCGCTTTCACACGCGCCTGCCATTGCTTGCGGGCAGCGGCCGAGCGCGTGCCGGCCCTCCGCCATTCGTTCAGGGTTTCGACGGGAATTTCGAACGGCGGCGAAGTCCAGCCGAGCTTCGCGCGCGCGCCCGCAATTTCCTCGGCGCCGAGCGCCGCGCCATGGGCCTCGGCCGTGCCCGCTTTATGCGGGGCGCCGAAGCCGATCGTGGTGCGGCAGGCAATCATCGTCGGCCGCTCGGACTTTTGCGCGGCTTCGATCGCCTTTGCGATCGCCTCGGGGTCGTGCCCGTCGATGCGGCTCGCATTCCAGCCCGATGCCTGGAAGCGCGCGACCTGGTCGGTCGAATCCGCAAGCGACAACTTGCCGTCAATGGTGATGCCATTGTCGTCGAAGAAAACGATGAGCTTCGAAAGCTTCAGGTGCCCGGCGAGCGCGATCGCTTCTTGGCTCACGCCTTCCATCAGGTCGCCGTCCGAGGCGAGCACATAGGTAAAGTGATCGACGACCTCGCCGAATTCCGCCGCGAGGATGCGCTCGGCGAGCGCCATGCCCACGGCATTGCCAAGCCCCTGGCCGAGCGGCCCCGTCGTCGTCTCGACCCCTTCGGTGATGAAGTTCTCGGGATGCCCCGGCGTCTTCGAGTCGAGCTGGCGGAAGCGCTTGATCTCCTCGATGCTCATTCCCGGATAGCCGGTGAGATAGAGCACCGAATAGAGCAGCATCGAGCCGTGGCCGGCCGAAAGCACAAAGCGGTCGCGATCCGGCCAGGCGGGGTCGGCGGGATCGAACTTCAGGAATTTCGTGAACAGGACCGTCGCAATGTCCGCGGCGCCCATGGGGAGGCCCGGATGGCCGCATTTCGCCGCCTCGACCGCGTCCATGGAGAGCGCACGAATGGCGTTGGCCATGCGGTCGTGGTTCGCGCGCGTGCTCACGTCGGTCTCGTCTCGCCGCCTCCATTATGAAGGCGGCGGACTGATAACACGCGAGGCGGTGGAATCAAAATAAGCAAACTCCGCTTTCGCGTGTGAAATGGCGCCCTGCCGTACGTTTCCTCCTGGTCATAACTTCGTCTCCGGCGTTGACGCACGCTGTTTGCGGACCTTTACTTATCGGCCTGTAGGAGTGAGTCGACTTTGAGCGCGATGGATGCGGCCATCCGGCGTCTCGACGCCGCGATTGACATGCTGGAAGCGGCGATCGACCGCTCCGTTGAGCACGGCCGCAACCGCGAAGACCTTGAATCGCAACTGCAGGCCTTCGGCAGCGACCGCTCGCGGCTCGCCTCCGAGCTCGACCGCATGCGCGCCCGCTCCACGGATCTGGAAGCCGCCAACCGCGAGGTTTCCCGCCGCCTCGAACACGCCGCCGACACCATCCGCGCAGCACTTGCGGCGCAAGACCACTAGACCCCGGATCCTCATGACAGAAGTCAGTATCACCATCGGCGGCCGCGCCTATCGGATGGCCTGCGACGACGGCCAGGAAGATCATTTGATGCGGCTCGGGCGCGAGCTCGACCAGAAGCTCGCGCAATTGCGCGAGGCATTCGGCGAAATCGGCGACACGCGTCTGACGGTAATGGCGGCGATCATGATCGCCGACGAGCTTACCGAGATGCGCAAGCGATTGCATTCGCTCGAACAGGAAATCGAGAGCCTGAAGGAAACGCGGCTCGCCGCCGCCGATCATATCGAAGCCGTGGAACGCACGAGCGCGGAGACGATCGAGAAAGCCGCCGAGCGGATCGAACGCCTCGCGCATTCGTTGAACGGCCGCGGCGGCGGTGGAACCGCGCTCGGTTGAGGATCGGGCTGGTTGCCCGCGGCAAACGCGCCTACAGTGATGGCGCGGTGCTGCGGTTTTCGTCAGGAGGCCAATTCCCCGAGGCCTTAACGATCCCAAAGGAAGCTGTCCCTGGCCTTGCCCGTGGGCTCGGCCATTACGGCGCCCACCTACTTCGTAGGTTTCCCGGGATCGTCGTCTCCAACGGCTCTCGTGGCCCGCACTTTATTCTTCCTCTATCTTCCGCCCCATGATCCTCACCGAGGCGAAATCCGCCGCCGACAAAAAACGCGAGTTGCGCGAAGCGGCCATCGCGCGCCGCGATCGCATGCCGCCCGACGACCGGGTGCGAGCCGCGCGCAAGATCGCCGCCGGGCACTTTCCGATCGAGGTGCCGAAGGGGGCGATCGTCGCCGGCTTCTCGCCGATCAACACCGAGTTCAATCCGATCCCGTTGCTGCGGAGATTCTCCGATGCCGGCGCGCGGCTCGCGCTGCCGAAAGTCGTCGGCCGCGGAAATCCGCTGCGCATGCGCGAATGGAAATTCGGCGATCCGCTGGTTGCCGGCGTGTGGGGCATTCGCGAGCCGGGGCCTGACGCCCCGGAAGTCGATCCCGATATTCTGCTCGTTCCCTTCGCCGCCTTCGACCGCGCTGGCTATCGTATCGGCTACGGCGCCGGCTATTACGACATGACGCTCGCCGCCCTGCGCGCGAAGAAGACAATCGTCGCGGTCGGTCTTGGCTTCGCGACCCAGGAAGTGGATAAGGTGCCGGTGGAAGCGCACGATCAAAGGCTCGATTTCATCCTCACCGAGCAAGGCCTCCTCTTCACGGCGGGAAGCGCCTGATGCGCCTTCTCTTTCTCGGCGACGTGGTCGGAAGGCCGGGCCGCGAGGCAGTGACCGCCCGCCTGCCGAAGCTCCGCGAGCAATGGAAGCTCGATTTCGTCGCCATCAACGGCGAGAATTCCGCCGGCGGCTTCGGCATCACCGAGGCGATCTACAACGAGCTTTGCGACGCCGGTGCCGACGCGATCACGCTCGGCAACCATGCCTGGGATCAGCGCGAAGCGCTCGTTTTCATCGAACGCGCGCCGAAACTCGTCCGCCCGCTGAATTTTCCCGCCGGCACGCCCGGCCGCGGCACGGCGCTCTTGGCGGCGAAGAACGGCGCGCGCGTTCTTGTCATCAACGCCATGGGCCGCGTGTTCATGGATCAACTCGACGATCCGTTCGCCGCGGCCGAGCGCGAACTCTCCGCCTGTCCGCTCGGCGCGGCCTGCGACGTGGCGCTCTGCGATTTCCACGCCGAAGCCACCAGCGAAAAACAGGCCTTCGCCTATCATTTCGACGGGCGCCTTTCGCTCGTCGTCGGCACCCACACCCATGTGCCGACCTCCGATCACCGCGTGCTCGCCGGCGGCACCGCCTATGTCAGCGACATCGGCATGTGCGGCGATTATGACGGCGTGCTCGGCATGAACAAGGATGAGCCGATCCGCCGTTTCCTCACCAAGATCCCCTCCTCCCGTTTTGAACCCGCGAACGGCGAGGGAACGCTGACCGGTGTTGCGGTCGAGATCGACGAAACATCCGGCCGCGCGCTGCGCATCGCGCCGCTCCGGCTCGGCGGATGCCTTGCGGAAACGCGTCCGGATTTTTGGGACTGAGCGTCGAAATCAAGAAGGCGATCGCCCACAAAAAGCACCGGCCCCGCCGTAAAGCGGGGCCGGCTCGTTCTCTACCTGCGTGTCAGGACTTAGTAATAGCCGTAGGGGCTAGGTCCGCAGACATAGACCGTCTGCCAGCCCGCCGGCGTCCACTGCGTCTGCCAGCAAGTGTCGTAGCTGGCATAAGTGTCGTCATAGCCGGCGAAGGGGAAGAACAGGAAGTCGCGATCATGACGGTGATGATGGCGACCGTTCCACGCCCACTGCTGTCCGTTCCAGGTGCGGGCGTTGTTGTTGACGCGCGTGTTGGTGTTGATGCGCGCGTTGGTGTTGGCGGCGAAATTCTGCGGGCCGCGCACATTCATATTGGCGCTTCCGCCATTGAAGCTGTGCACCGCCGCTACACCGCCACGGCCGCCGGCGTTACCGCCGCTGCTGTGGTTTGACGCCGCCGAGGCGGCCATCGGAACGGCGAGCGCGCCAAGCGCGAGCGCCGTTGTCGCTGTCAGAGCGAAGAGAAATTTTTTCATGCTACATCTCCTCTTATACCGGTTGCCCTTTGCGGGCTTGGTAGGAAGATAAGCACGAAGCGGGCGTTCGGATCGGACTCTGTCCCAAATTTAATGCCGCAATCGCGCATTTGTGTTCGCGTATGAACAGCGGTTCAGGATCGAGTCCGCAATGCGGCGCGCCGAGTCCGCCTGGCGACCATTGCCGCGACGCCCTCCTTATACTTTCAGCTAGCGGGGTCGATCCGAGCAAATAACGCGTCGAGCACGGCGCGCTGCCCCTTCAGGATTTTCCGCCGTGCCGCCGCCGGTAAGAACCAGGCGGCGCGGTCGATCTCGGGAAATTCCTGCATGCGGCCCGAGCGCGGCGGCCATTCGAGCGAGAAGCTGTTGCTCTCAAGCGCCGCCGGGTCGAACTCGCCTTCCACCGCCCACACGGAAATCGTCTTTGCGCTCGATTGGCGAAACTCGCCGAGCGGCATGAACTCTCCTGCCGGCATCGCACCCGTCTCTTCCTGAAATTCGCGCCGGGCGGCGGCAAGCGCATCCTCGTGCGCTTCGACCAATCCCTTCGGGATCGTCCAGGCGCCGTCATCCTTCTTTTTCCAGAACGGCCCGCCCGGATGCACGAGCAGCACTTCGGCCGCGCCGTGATGGCGGCGATACATCAGGATACCGGCACTTTTTTGCGGCATGGGCGCCTCGCGGGCCCATCCTGCTCAAACGCCGTTTAGATGAAAGAAAAAACTTTTGGCTGAGCCGGCTCAGCGATCCCGTCCGCCGAACGCCGCTTTCAGGAGGCCGAGTTGCGTCTCCACCGGATTGGCAATCGCCTGCACGGGCGCCGCCGGCTTCGCGCCGCCGCCATAGACGAGCTGGTCGAGCCGCGTCACCTCGTCGTGCAAACGGCGCGAGGCGGCGATCAGCTGCAGCAATGTCTTCGGGAGCGCCGCCAGCGAATCCTCGTGCGGTGGCTGATAGGGCGAAAGCTTCACTTTCATTTTCTCGGCGCGCGCCTGATCGAAGGTGAGCTCGCCCTCATTGACCGCGCGCTGCAGCAAAAGCCACGACGCAAGCTGCATCAGCCGCGTGGTGAGGCGCATCGATTCAGTGGCGTAGGCAAGGGCTGAGGAGCGATCGAGCCCCTTTGCCTCCTTGCGGCCGGGGCCGTCGAGATAGGCGGCGGTCCTCTCCACGAGCGCCATACCCTCGCGGAACAAGGCGCTAAATGCTTCGCCTGTAGCGCGGCGCTTCGCCAAAACGACAGGATCCGCCGAACTCGATGCTTCGGACATTACGCAACTCCGTCCCGGCTCTATTGATTCGACAAACAGGGGCCGCTTGTAAAGCCGTCCCTGTCCCGCTTTGCGCGGGGCTTGCCGTCTACTTGCAAATCGCGCGCCGCGCTTTCGTGCCTCGCCGGGACAAAAAAAGAGCCGCCAAATGGCGGCTCTAAGAGTTTTCACAGGGAGGCGTCAAACAGAGTGGACAGGAGCCACTCGCGTCCAGAAGCTGGACGGTCTGATAATGGGCAGGAAACCTTAATAAATGGTTAATTTCGGTCCCCGCCCTTGAAGCAAGGCCAGCAGGGGCGCGGCTTCAGCGCTTGAAGAAGGTATCGGCCGTGTTCTTCGAAGATTCCTTGGCGCGGATGGCGGCCTCGAGCCGCGTAACTTCCTCTTTTAGCGCGCCAATCCGCTCTTTCAGCTCCGCGACCGACAACAGGCTCAGGTCCGAGCCGATTTCATGCACGGTCTTCGGACGGCGGATCGGTTCTTCTTCCATCGGCTTTCCTCCGGCGGCGGCCCAAGGTTAACGGAGAAGCGGCGGCGTTGTCATCGCGGGACGAAGTTCGTAGGAGAAACGTCCCTTTTCAAGCCGGAGTTTGCGAAAATGCCGCTGCCCGCCCGCATGACCGTGATCGCCATCACGAAGCCGGGCGCTCCCGACGTGCTGCAGCCCGTGGAGCGCGATGTGCCGAAACCGGGCGCAAGTGAAATTCTGGTCAAGGTCGCGGCCGCCGGCGTCAATCGTCCCGATGTGATGCAGCGGCAGGGAAATTATCCGCCGCCGCCCGGTGCGCCGGTCGACATTCCCGGGCTCGAGATCGCCGGCGAAGTCGCGGCGATCGGCAGCGGCGTGAAGCAATGGAAGGTCGGCGATCAGGTGACGGCGCTCGTCTCCGGCGGCGGCTATGCCGAATATTGCCTGGCCGAGGAATCGATCGCGCTTCCCGTCCCGAAGGGATTTTCAATGACCGAGGCGGCGGCGCTCCCCGAAACCTTCATGACCGTCTGGCACAACGTCTTTCAACGCGGCGCGCTGAAGGCGGGCGAAAGTCTCCTCATCCACGGCGGCTCGAGCGGCATCGGCACCACCGCGATCATGCTGGCGAAAGCCTTCGGCGCGAAGGTTATCGTTACCGCCGGCTCGCCGCAGAAATGCGAGGCATGCAAAAAACTCGGCGCCGATTTCGCCATCGACTACAAGACGCAGGATTTCGTCGCCGCCACGAAAGAGGCGACCGGCGGCCGCGGCGTCGACCTCGTCCTCGACATGGTCGGCGGCGATTATGCCGAGCGCAATCACGACGCCGCCGCGGTCGAAGGCCGCGTCGTGCAGATCGCGACCCAGCAGGGCTTCAAGGTCACGATCAACCTTCTCAAGATCATGCAGAAGCGGCTCACGCATACGGGTTCCACGCTCCGCCCGCGCCCGGTCGCCGACAAGGCGATGATCGCCCATGATCTTGAAGCGAAAGTCTGGCCGCTGCTTGCGGCGGGGAAAATCAAGCCCGTGATCGATTCCACGTTCCCGTTGAAAGAGGCGTCGAAAGCCCACGCCCGCATGGAGAGCAGTGCTCATGTCGGCAAGATCGTGCTTGAAGCGGGCCGCTAGCCTTGCCATGCCGCTGCCTTAAGCTGCCGCTAGGGGTTGGTTCGAAAGGTTCGGGGCGAGCCGCGTTCGGGGGTTCACGCTTGCAGTTCAGCCGATTTGTCGCGTGTTTTGTGCTCCTGGCACTATTGGCCGGCGCGAGCAGCGCCCTTGCCGTCGAAGCGGTGTCGGTCCGGCCCGGCACACCCGCGGTCGATCTGTTGCCAGCCTCCGAGCGCTATCAGTCCGACAGCGATCGCGTGCAGGTTTCGACCGCGCCCGGCGCCGACGGCATCGTGCGACGCATCGAGGTGCGCTCGGCTAGCGGCAAGACGTCCACCGACTGGCTTGAGTTCGCGCTCGCCAACAACACCGACGAACAGCTCGACCGCCTGATCGTGGCGCCGCACTACCAGATGGCGGGCTCCGGCCTGTTCTGGCCCGATCTCGGCAGCGTGCGGATCGCGAGCGTCACCCCGAGCCAGGGCTTCCGGCCGGAACGGCAGGCGTCGAACGACGCCGACATCTACCTGATCACCCTCGACCCCGGCACGACGGTGACGCTCGTCGTCGAGCTCGCCGCCTCCGACATTCCGCAGCTCTATCTGTGGGAGCCCGAGGCCTATAAGGGCAAGATCAACTCGTTCACGCTCTATAACGGCATCGTCATCGGCGTGTCGGGATTGCTCGCGCTCTTCCTCACGATTCTGTTCGTGGTGAAAGGCTCGATCATGTTTCCGGCCGCCGCCGCGCTTGCCTGGGCGGTGCTCGGCTATATCGGCATCGATTTCGGATTCTGGAACAAGGTCTTCGCGCTGTCGCCGGCGGCCGAGCAATTCTGGCGCGCGGCCGGCGAAGCGATCCTCGCGGCGACCTTGATCGTGTTTCTCTTCGCCTATCTCAATCTTGGCCGCTGGAACGTGCGCTACTCGCACGTCGCCGCCGGCTGGCTGATCTTCCTCGCCGCCCTCGTCGCCGTCGCGCTCATCGATCCCGCGATCGCCGCGGGCATTGCGCGCCTTTCGCTGCTCGCGGTTTCCATCGTCGGCTTCGGCCTCATCGTCTACCTCGCGACCCATGGCTACGACCGCGCGGTCCTGCTCATCCCGACCTGGTTCCTGCTCACCATATGGGTGCTCGCCACCGGCTTTGCCGTCGCCGGGCTTCTGACCAACGACCTGATTGCGCCCGCCCTTCTCGGCGGCCTTGAGCTCATTGTGATGCTGATCGGCTTCACCGTGATGCAGCACGCCTTCGCCGGCGTCGGCGCCGAGGGCATCGTCAACGACGTCGAGCGCCGGGCGCTCGCGCTCACCGGCTCCGGCGACGTGGTGTGGGACTGGGATGTCGGCCGCGACCTGATCTACACGAGCCCCGAAGCGGAGCAGCATCTCGGCCTCAAGCGCGGCACGTTGGAGACCGAAGCCGCCGGCTGGCTTGAGATTCTGCATCCCGCCGACCGCGACCGCTTCCGCATGGCGCTCAATGCGATCCTCGAGCAGCGGCGCGGGCGCATCGTCCAGGAACTGCGGCTGCGCTCCGAAAGCGGCCATTATCTATGGTTTGCGCTGCGTGCGCGGCCGGTGGTCGGCTCCGACGGCGAGGTGCTGCGCGTTGTCGGCACGCTTACCGACATCACCGAGCTCAAGATCGCGGAAGAACGGGTCTTGCACGACGCGATACACGACAATCTGACGGGCTTGCCCAACCGCGAATTGTTCCTCGATCGTCTGGACGCGGCGCTTGCCTTCGCCCGCGTCGACGAGCAGATCCGGCCGACGGTCATCGTCATCGATCTCGACCGCTTCAAGCAGGTGAATACGAGCGTTGGCCTCACCGTCGGCGATTCGGTGCTCCTCACCATCGCCCGCCGCCTCGGCCGCCTGTTGAAGCCGCAGGACACGCTCGCGCGGCTAGCCGGCGACCAGTTCGGCATGATCCTGATTTCGGAGCGCGAGCCCGAGCGCATCACCGCCTTCGCCGACACGATCCGCCGCTCGCTGCGGGCGCCGATCGGCTTCGGCGCGCGCCAGATTTTCCTCACCGCCTCGATCGGCCTCGTGCTTGTCGACAACCAGGTGCGCACGCGCGAGGAGGTGCTGAAGGACGCGGAGCTCGCGATGTATTCCGCCAAGCAACAGGGCGCCGACCGCATCGAAGTGTTCAAGCCCGCCATGCGCTCGCAGAAGATCGATCAGCTCACGCTCGAATCCGACCTCCGGCGCGCGCTCGAGCGCGAGGAAGTCACGATCCTCTATCAGCCGATCATCCGCCTCGAGGACCGCAGCATCGCCGGCTTCGAGGCGCTTCTACGCTGGAACCATCCGCGCCTTGGCCGCGTCGGTCCCTCGGAGTTCATTCCGATCGCCGAGGAGACCGGCCTCATCGTCGACCTCGGCCATTTTGCGCTCGAGCGCGCCGCCCGCCAGCTCGCCGCCTGGCAGCGCGCGACACCCGACGCGCGCCGCCCGCTCTTCATGAGCGTGAACGTTTCCTCCCGCCAGTTGCTCCGCCACGATCTCATCCAGGACATCAAAGGCGTGCTTTCGCGCAATGTGCTCGCGCCGGGCACCTTCAAGCTCGAGATCACCGAGTCACTGGTGATGGAAAATCCCGAACTCGCCGCGCAAATGCTCGCGCGCATCAAGGAGCTCGGCGCGGGGCTGTCGCTTGACGATTTCGGCACCGGCTATTCGTCGCTCGCTTATCTGCAGCGCTTTCCGTTCGATACGATCAAGATCGACCAGCAATTCGTCCGCGGCTCGGGCCGCGGCGGCGCCCGCCCCGTGATCCTGCGCTCGATCATCGCGCTCGCCCACGACCTTCACATGGAAGTCGTCGCCGAGGGCGCCGAAACCGATTCCGATGCGGTGGAGCTCTATCAGCTCGGTTGCCACTTCGCGCAGGGCTACGTGTTCGGCGAGCCGATGACGGCGGACGAGGCGCGCCGCATGATCCTGCCCGCGCAAAAACCCGAACGCAGGCTCGCCGCGAAAGCGAGCTAACCGCGCGCTCGTTCAGGCGTGGCCGGCGTCGGAGGAAAGCTTCGCGGGATCAATGCCGATCTTGCGCAGCGCGCTTTCATATTTCAGTTCCGCGCGCGTGCCGAAAACCAGCTCGGGATCGGCGTCGCAATTGAGCCAGCCATTGGCCTGGATCTCGCTTTCCAACTGTCCTGGCGCCCAGCCGGCATAGCCGAGGGCGAGCATGGCGCTCTCCGGCCCCTGCCCGCGCGCGATCGCCTTCAGGATGTCGAGCGTCGCCGTGAGGCAAATTCCGTTATCGATGGGAAGCGTCGAGTTTTCGATGAAAAAATCGGAGGAATGCAGCACGAAGCCGCGCCCGGTTTCCACCGGGCCGCCTTTCAACACTTTCACGCCGCCGGCGCGCGAAGGAAGCTCGATGAGCTTGTCGTCGGGAATGACCTCGAGTTGCACCAGAAGATCGCCGAAGTCGATGTTCGACGCCGGCTGGTTGATCACGATTCCCATCGCGCCCTCCGAAGAGTGGGCGCAAAGATAAATGACCGTGCGATGAAAGCGGTCGTCGCGGATCGTGGGCATGGCGACCAAAATTTGGCCGTCGAGATAGCCGGGCCGCTTGCCCTTGCCGGCTTCGAGGTGAGTGCGGCCGATCCGCATGGGATGAATCTAGCGCGCGATTGCGGCAATGCAAATTGGGCAAAGGGCTGGCTATTCACACGAACGTGCTTGGGCTTTGAGCAGGCGTTGTAGTCTAGGAAGCGCATGGTCCGGCTTGCCTTATTTTTAATGATCGTGCTTGCCGCGGGTGGCTCGGCGCCGCCGGCACGCGCCCTCGAATCAGCTTGGGTGAGCGGCGCGCAGGCCGACGTCCGTCTTCTCGCCGACCACGCAGCGAACGCCTCGATTCGCGCCGGCGTCGAGATCCAGTTGAAACCCGGCTGGAAGACCTATTGGCGCTATCCGGGCGACGCCGGCGTGCCGCCGCGTTTCGATTGGTCGGGCTCCGAGAACCTCGCCGCGGCCGAAGTGAAATGGCCGACGCCCATGCGTTTCGTCGACGAAAGCGGGTCGAAGTCGATCGGCTATCACGGCGAAGTGGTTTTCCCCGTCGCGATCCGTGCGGCGGACCCCGCACGGCCGGTGAAGCTCAAGCTCAAGCTTGATTTTGCCGTCTGCGAGAAGCTTTGCGTTCCGGCCGATGCGGAATTGACGCTGGAAATCCCCGCGACGGCGATCGCCCCGCTCGAACGCCTCGACCGCGCCGGACAAAGCTTACCGCGGCGGGCGGCGCTCGGAGAAAATGTCGCAGGCCTTGCCGTAACAAAGGTGAGCATCGAGCGCGGCACCACACCGCGCGCGATCGTCGAGGTAGCGGCCGGTGGCGAAGCGCTCGATCTTTTCGCCGAAGGGCCGGACGATCGATGGGCGCTGCCGCTTCCCGACAGGATCGAATCGAAGGACGGCAAGGCCCGCTTCGCCTTCGCCATCGACGGTGTACCGCCTGGCGGCCCGCCCATTCCGTCGAAGCTCGTCCTCACGCTGGTCGCGGGCGGCAAGGCGATCGAGGTCGAGGCGCCGCTCGACTAAGGCGCGCACTCGAATAGGATGCGCTCCGCGGGGTTCAAACCAATGCCGCGATGCTGGACAAGGAGAGGGCGATGACGATCAAGGTAGGTGACAAAGTTCCAGACGCGACTTTCCGCGTAATGACCGCTGAAGGGCCGCAGCCGCGCACCACGGCCGACATCTTCAAGGGCAAGAAGGTCGTGCTGATCGGCATGCCCGGCGCCTTCACCCCCACCTGCCACCGCAACCACCTGCCGGGCTTCGTCGAGAAGGCCGGCGAGTTCCACAAGAAGGGCGTCGATACGATCGCGGTCACCACCACCAATGATCATTTCGTCATGAGCGCCTGGTCGAAGGCGTCGGGCGGCGACGGCAAGGTCGAGTTTCTCGCCGACGGCAATGGCGAGTTCGCGAAGGCGATCGGCTTGAGTTTCGACGGTTCCGAGCGTGGCATGGGCGGCGTGCGCTCGCGGCGCTATTCGATGCTGGTCGATGACGGCATCGTCAAAGTGCTCAATGTCGAGGAAAACGCCGGCAAGGCCGAGATCACCAGCGCTGAAAATCTGATGAAGGCGCTTTGATCGAGGGTTCCCGCGTTCAGGCGATGATATCGGGGAACAACTGATCCTCGATTCGGCCGATTTGGTCCCTGAGCTGCAATTTGCGCTTCTTCAGCCGCTGAATCTGCAATCGGTCATAGCCGGGAGTGCGCAACATGGCCTCGATCGCCGCGTCGAGATCGCGGTGCTCCTGTTTCAGCCGCTCGAGCTCGGCGGAAAGCTGACGTTCTTCCTCGCTCTTCATGGCCCCGTGACGCGCGTCCGGCCCGGTTCCGCCCGGCGACGAGAGTATGCCCCAAAATCCCGGCACGGATAGTGGATTTCGGCACCGCAAGATCGACTTCGGAAGAGGCACATGGCAGACTTCGCGTCAGTCAAGCGTCGGAATCCTGAACCGGAGGGTCTTACCCATGTCCATTCAGGCGGATCTTGCCGAACTCGAAGAGTTGCACCGGGCTCTGGAGCGGGAAATCAAGGAAGAACTCGCCCATCCCGGATCGAACGACCTCAAACTTGTCGAGCTGAAGCGGCGCAAGCTGCAACTGAAAGACCGGATCGAACAGCTCAGACACGAAGCAAGCGCTACCATTCACTGAATTGATCGCACTCTCTTTTCGCCGCCGGCCTCCGTGCCGGCGGTTTTGTTTTTGGGCGCGCGACACGCGCGCCGGTAACCTCAATTCTTATCGCTAACGATTAGCGCTAACGGGTAGGGCTAATGTCGGAACGCGCGCACTTGAAATAAATTTTCGAATAAGTCTCGCCTACTCGTTGAGTAGGAGTTGACGATGTTGCGTACCGGAGTTTGCGCGGCCTTCGCGTTGTTGCCGCGTACAAAAACGATCACGCATCCATTCGATTCGGGTCTCCGCGCCACGACGCGCGGCGGCGGATTCATCTTCGCCTCATCGAGCCAATCCCAAGCAACCCAAGAGGCGGCGCCGCCAGAAGCGGTGCGGCTCTCGTTTCAAAGAGGATGGTACGAGATGAAGACGAAGAAACTGATTGCGGCGACGCTCGCCACCGGCATGGCCATGGCGGCTCTCTCCGCCCCGGCCTCCGCCGCGATCGTGATCCCGAAGGGACCGGTCTTTGGCGGCGCCACCAGCGCCCCGTGGCCGATTTTCGCCTGCGCCGGCGGCATCATCGTGTCGGCGCTGGCCGCGAACTATCGCGACCATCGCGAATTGACGGCGCCGGAGGCTTGGACCTGTGGCGTGCTGTTCTGGTTCTCGCAGCCGAAGCGGAAGCACTAAGCCGCGAACCGGAAGTCTTTCAAATTCCAACCCGCGCCGCGCGAGTGGCGCGGGTTTTTCTGTGCAGAAAGCCGCGGCGGGTTGATCCGCTGGAGGGCGCCCGAGAAGTAAAGAGGCCGCCCACAAGGGCGGCCTCGAATATTTCCAAACGGCGATAGAAAGCCGGCTTACCTGCCGTACTGACCGGTGCCTTCGTTCCACCAATAGAGGACGCCGCAAGTCCACGCTTCCGGCCTGGTCAGCTCCTTATGGCGCTTCCAGTTTTTCACCACCGCGGCAGTGACGACGCCGCCGGGGCAAACGAATATCCACCACGGCGTTGCGGTACCCCCGAACAGGTGTACTGGAGCCGGCGCGGGTTGCGCGAAGGCTGCAACCGGGCTGAGTGCAATCGCGGCCGCGCATGCGACAGCCAGGAATTTAGATTTTTTCATGTGACACCCCCCAGTGGATTTGATCGGTTCGTTCTTTCGTTCGCAAGGGTACGCATCGGTGACCGAATAACTAGCGGCTAAATGACGATTTTCTGGATATGTGGCCGAAACTCCACAGCTTCTATCACTGGTATGCTCACTTACTATAATACCTACCAGTAATGCGGAATTATGCCGGCCCGCCAGCCAGTACTGCAGAATGCAAGGGTTTCGCCCTAAACCGCCTTCGCCATCTCGCGCAGCTTGAACTTCTGGATCTTGCCGGTCGAGGTCTTCGGCAATTCGACGAACACGACGTGCCGCGGGCATTTGTAGCCGGCGAGGTTCTTCCGGCAGTGCGCGATCAGCTCGTCCCCGGTTGCCTTCGCGCCCGGTTTCAGCTCGATGAAGGCGCAAGGCGTCTCGCCCCATTTATCGTCGGCCTTCGCCACCACCGCCGCGGCCTGCACCGCCGGATGCTTGTAGAGCGCGTCCTCGACCTCGATCGAGGAAATGTTCTCGCCGCCCGAGATGATGATGTCCTTGGAGCGGTCCTTGAGCTGGATGTAGCCGTCGGGATGCCGCACGCCGAGATCGCCGGAGTGGAACCAGCCGCCGGCGAAGGATTTTTCGCTCGAGGATTTGTTCTTGAGATAGCCCTTCATCACGACATTGCCGCGGAACATCACCTCGCCCATGGTTTCGCCGTCGCGCGGCACCGGCTTCATGGTGTCGGGGTCGATCACGTCGAGGTCCTCAAGCGCGCCGTAGCGCACCCCTTGGCGCGCTTTTTTCGCCGCCTGCTCCGGCGGCGAAAGCTGATCCCATTCCGCGTGCCAGTCATTCACCACCGCCGGACCGTAGGTTTCGGTGAGGCCGTAGAGATGGGTGACGTTGAAACCCGCGCCCTTCATCGCCGCGAGCACCGCTTCGGGCGGGGGTGCCGCGGCGGTGAAAAATTCCACCACGTGCGGCAGCGGTTTCTTTTCGTTTTCAGGCGCATTCAAAAGCGTCGCCATCACGATCGGCGCGCCGCAAAGATGCGTGACCCTGTGCGTGGCGATCGCGTCATACATCGCCGATGCTCGCACTTGACGCAGGCACACATGCGTTCCGGCCGCGACCGAAATCGACCACGGGAAGCACCAGCCGTTGCAGTGGAACATTGGCAGCGTCCACAAATACACCGGATGCTTTTTCATGCCGCAGGTGACGACGTTGCCGACCGCCAAGAGCGCCGCGCCACGGTGGTGATAGACGACCCCCTTCGGGTCGCCGGTGGTGCCGGAGGTGTAGTTGAGCGAAATCGCGTCCCACTCGTCGCCGGGAGCGGTGCGCACGTAATTCTCATCGCCCTCCTTGAGGAACGCTTCGTATTCGAGCGAGCCGATGCGCTCGCCCTCGCCGGTATATTCGGGGTCGTCGTAATCGATCACCAGGGGCTTCACTTTCGCCGCCGCCAGCGCCGGTTTCATGATCCTGGAAAATTCGCGGTCGGTGATCACGATCTTCGCTTCGCCGTGATCGAGCGAGAAGGCGATGATCGGCGCATCCAGCCGCGTGTTGAGCGTATTGAGCACGGCGCCCGTCATCGGCACGCCGTAGTGGCACTCCAGCATCGCCGGCGTGTTGGCGAGGAACACCGCGACGGTGTCGCCGCGTTTGATCCCGCGCTTGGCCAGCGCCGAGGCGAGCCGCTTCGAGCGCGCATAAAAGTCGCGATAATTGCGGCGAAGCTTGCCGTGGATGATCGCCGTATGATCCGGAAACACCGCCGCCGCGCGCTCCAGATACGAAAGCGGCGTCAGCGGCTGGAAGTTCGCCGGGTTGCGATCGAGATCGGTGTCGTACGCGCTTTTCGTCACAGGCTCCCCCTCGTGTTCGGGCTAAACGCTAGCGTCCCGCCGCGCCGGCCTCAAGCGCCAGCAAGGATCGAGGTAAGGCCGCTGCGGATCAATTCGAGCGAAATCAGGAATACGAGCGAATACGCGATCCGGTAGAACCATTCGGTCGGCGTAATCCGCACCAGCCACACGCCGAGGAAGTTGGTGGCGATGGCAAGCGGGATCAAGACGAGCGAGGTCTTGATGTTGACGGGCGAGAACTGGCCGAGCGCAAAAAACGGCACGAGCTTCATCCAGTTTACGGCCGCGAAGAAAATCGTCGCCGTGCCGACGAAACGGAGCTTCGCCATCCGCTGCGGCAGCACGAAAATCTGGAACGGCGGGCCGCCCGCATGCGAAAGCGCGCTGGTGAAGGCGGAGGCCCCGCCCCAGAAGACGCCGGCCCACGCGTTCGGCCGGCCGCGCTCTTTTTTCGGCGCCGGCAAAAGCCAGTAGCCGAGCACGAAGGTGAATGCGATCAACCCGACCGCGAGCCGCACCCTCCGCATCCGAGACATGCGCCGCGAGCGCCCAGGCGGCGCCCACGCCGGCAACGCCGCCCGGCAGCATCACCTTCACGTTCCACGCATCCCAGTCGTGCCGGTAGACCCAGACGGAGATTGCGTCCTACACCAGGAGAATCGGCAGCACGATCGCCGCCGCCTGCACCGGCGGCACCACCAGCGACAGGAGCGGTGTGGCCACGAGCCCAACGCCGGCGAAGCCGCCCTTGGCAAGGCCAAGGAAGGTGACCGCGACAATGGCCGCAAGATAGAAGATCGGATCGGAGATCACGGGCGGGAGAAAGGCATTCCGGCGGGAACTGCAATAAAGCCGAATGCGCTCGCACGAGCCAGTCCCGCCCGCGCATGGCAGAAATGATAAAGTGCCCGGACTTGCAAAGCGCCCCCGCCGCCGCACAATCGGGAGAAGGCGAGGATACGCCGGGAGGACGCCATGGATGCGAAGACAAGCCGCTACCCGGAAATCTACGCGCGTTCGCTACGCGACCCTGAGGGCTTCTGGGGCGAACAGGCGGAAGCGATCGACTGGGTCGAGAAGCCGAAGAAGATCTTCGACAAGACCGCCGGCATCTATGGCCGCTGGTTCGTGGGCGGCGTCTGCAACACCTGCTTCAACGCCGTCGACCGCCATGTGCAGGCGGGCCGCGGCAAGCAGGCGGCGTTCATCTACGACAGCCCCGTCAGCAACACCAAGCGCACGATCAGCTACGAGGAACTCCTCAATGAGGTGACAGCCTTCGCCGCCGTGCTCCGCGATTTCGGCGTGGCCCAAGGCGACCGGGTGATCCTCTACATGCCGATGGTGCCGGAAGCCTTGATCGCCATGCTCGCTTGCGCGCGCATCGGCGCCATTCATTCGGTCGTCTTCGGCGGCTTCGCGCCGAAGGAGCTCGCGACCCGCATCGACGACGCCAAGCCCCGGCTCATCCTCACCGCTTCCTGCGGCATCGAGCCGGGCCGCATCGTCGCCTACAAGCCGCTGCTCGACGAAGCGATCAAATTGGCGAAATCGAAGCCCGAGGCGGTGATCCTCCTGCAGCGCCCGCAGGCCGAGGCAATGATGATCTCCGGCCGCGATCACGATTGGGCTTCGCTGCGCGCGGCGGCGTTGCGCGACGGCGAAAGCGCCGATTGCGTGCCGTGCCTCGCCACCGATCCGCTCTACATTCTCTACACGTCCGGCACCACCGGCATTCCCAAGGGCGTCGTGCGCGATCACGGCGGCCACATGGTCGCGCTGAAATGGTCGATGAACGGCGTCTACGGCATTCAGCCGGGCGAGACGTGGTGGACCGCCTCCGACATCGGCTGGGTGGTCGGCCACTCCTACATCGTCTATGCGCCGCTGCTGCACGGCTGCACGTCGGTGGTCTATGAGGGCAAGCCCGTCGCCACGCCCGACGCCGGCGCCTTCTGGCGCGTGATTTCCGAGCACGGCGCGGTTGCCCTGTTCACCGCGCCGACCGCCTTCCGCGCGATCAAAAAAGAAGACCCGCAAGGCAAGCACGTTGCCGGCAAAAACCTTTCGAAATTCCGCACGCTGTTTCTCGCCGGCGAGCGCGCCGATCCCGACACCATCAAATGGGCCGAGAACATTCTGAAGGTGCCGGTGATCGATCACTGGTGGCAGACCGAGACCGGTTGGGCGATCGCCGGCAATCCCATGGGCCTCGGCGCGCTGCCGGTGAAATACGGCTCGCCCACGGTGGCGATGCCCGGCTATGACGTGCGCATCGTCGACGAGCAATCGAAAGAGGTGCCCGCGGGCAAGATGGGCTCGATCGTCGTCAAGCTGCCGCTGCCGCCCTCGTGTCTGCCGACGCTCTGGCATCAGGACGAGCGCTTCAAGGAAAGCTATCTCGCGGAATTTCCCGGCTATTACAAAACCGCCGACGCCGGCTTCAAGGACGAGGGCGGCTATCTCTTCATCATGGGCCGCACCGACGACATCATCAACGTCGCCGGCCATCGCCTGTCGACCGGCGGCATGGAGGAAGTCCTGTCGTCGCATCCCGATGTCGCCGAATGCGCGGTGATCGGCGTTGCCGACGAGTTGAAGGGCGAGGTGCCGTGCGGCTTCATCGTGTTGAAATCGGGCGTCTCGAAAGCGCCGGCTGACGTCGAGAAGGAGATTGTGGCGCTCGTGCGCGACAAGATCGGCCCGGTCGCCGCCTTCAAGCTTGCGATCACAGTGAACCGCCTGCCGAAGACGCGCTCGGGAAAAATCCTGCGCGGCACCATGAAGAAGATCGCCGACAAGGAGCCGTGGACCATGCCCGCGACCATCGACGATCCCGTCATCCTCGACGAGATCGGGGTGGCGCTGAAAGGGCGCGGCCTCGGCGGCTGACCATGCGCCGCCTCGAAAACAGGGTCGCAGTCGTCACGGGTGCTGCGCGCGGCATCGGACTTGCCTGCGCCAAGCGCTTTGTCGCCGAGGGCGCCAAGGTCGTGCTCGCCGACATCGACGAGCGGCAAGGCGCGGCGGAAGCGAAACGCCTGGGAGATTCAGCCCTTTTCATGCGTTGTGACGTGGGCGACGCGAAGGACGCGGCTCGCCTCGTTGCCGAAGCCACAAAGGCTTCCGGCGCCATCGACGTGCTGGTGAACAATGCCGGCATCGTCCACGGCGCCGATTTTCTCGACCTCGCCGAATCCGATTTCGACCGTGTGCTGCGCGTAAACCTGAAGGGTGCGTTCCTGGTCGGCCAGCGCATTGCGCGCAAGATGGTCGAGGCGGTGAAAGCCGGAAAGAAACCCGGCGCGATCGTCAACATGGCCTCGATCAATGCGACCGTGACGATCGCAAACCAAGCGCCCTACGCCGTCTCCAAGGGCGGCCTCTTGCAGCTCACCCGCACCATGGCGCTTGCGCTCGCGCCGCATGGCATCCGCGTGAACGCCATCGGCCCCGGTTCGATCATGACGGAAATGCTCGCGGCGGTCGCGACCGACATCGAAGCAAAGCGGCGGGTTCTGTCGCGCACGCCGCTCGGCCGCATCGGCGATCCGGAGGAAGTCGCTTCGGTCGCGGCCTTTCTCGCCTCCGACGAGGCGAGCTATATCACCGGTGAAATCATTTACGTCGATGGCGGCCGGCTTGCGCTCAATTACACCGTGCCGGTGAAAGACTCGGCACTCGGCTAATTGCCGCCTACTCGCCCTTCTTCGAACCGCCGAGTTTGGCGAACACCGACTCGACGTCGACCGGCGCCTCTTTTGGCGGCCGGCCGCTTTCGGCCTCGCGCTCGGCGGCGGCCGCGGCGGCCGCTTCCGCCCGCGCCGTCGTTTCCGAGGCGGGCAATAATGTCGCGTGCTGCTCCTCGACCTTGACCGGCTTTTCCTTGGCCGCGCGCGCAACTTCGTGGTCGAGCTCGATCTGCGAGCAAAGGCCAAGCGTCACGGGATCCAGCGGCTGCAAGGTCGCCGCGTTCCAATGCGTGCGGCTTCGCACCGACTCGATCGTCGACTTGGTGGTGCCGACGAGGCGCATGATCTGCGCGTCCTTGAGCTCCGGATGATTGCGCACGAGCCACAGGATCGCATTCGGCCGGTCCTGCCGCTTCGACACCGGCGTGTAGCGCGGGCCCTTCTTCTTCGGCTTCGCCTCGGGCAACCCCACCCGCTTTTCCTGCGCCTTGAGCTTGTGGCTCGGGTCCTTTTGCGCCGCGTCGATTTCCTCGCGCGTGAGCTGCCCGGTGGAGATCGGGTCGAGGCCCTTGATTCCCTGCGCCACCTCGCCGTCGGCGATACCCTTCACTTCGAGGGGATGCAGTTTGCAGAAATCGGCGATCTGCTCGAAGGTGAGCGTGGTGTTTTCGACGAGCCAGACGGCGGTCGCCTTGGGCATCAACGGGGCTTCAGGCATGGTAGAATCTCTTTGAACCGGGCTTGTGCTATGGGTTTTCGCGCTCCGTCCGTTCTTTCGAACGGAGCCTCGGTTATCCTCGAATTCACCGGGGTTGGTCGTTATATAGGGTGATCGAAGCCCGGACGCAAATCAATGTCGCAAAATCCGCCTGTCGCCAAAAAACCGCTCCTGCACGTGCTTTTATGCTCGCCGCGCGGCTTTTGCGCCGGCGTGGTGCGGGCGATCGACGTGGTCGAGCGCGCGCTCAAAAAATACGGCGCCCCGGTCTATGTCCGCCACGAAATCGTTCATAACAAATACGTGGTCGAGCAACTGCGCCAAAAAGGCGCGGTGTTCGTTGAGGAACTCGCCGAAGTGCCCGACGGCGACCGGCCGGTGATCTTCTCCGCCCATGGCGTGCCGCTGGAGGTGCCCCGGGAAGCCGGACGGCGGAATCTGTTCGCGATCGACGCCACCTGCCCGCTCGTCACCAAGGTGCACCGCGAGGCGATGGTTCACTTCAAGCGCGGCCGCGAGATCGTGCTCGTCGGCCATGCCGGCCATCCCGAAGTGATCGGAACCATGGGCCAGCTGCCGAAAGGCGCCGTGGTGCTGGTCGAAACCGCGGAGGATGCGCGCACCTATCAACCCCGCGATCCACAAAATCTCGCTTACGTCACCCAGACCACGCTTTCGATCGACGATACCGCCGGACTCGTCGCGATCTTGCGCGAGCGGTTTCCCAAGATCGTGGGCCCGCACAAGGAAGACATCTGCTACGCCACCACCAACCGCCAGGAAGCGGTGAAGCGCGTGGCGCCGCGCGTCGACGCGATGATCGTCGTCGGCTCTCCCAACAGCTCTAATACCCAGCGGCTGTGCGAGGTCGCGGCGCGCGCCGGCTGTGCGAAGACCGCGCTCGTGCAGCGCGCCGCCGACATCGACTGGGGGAAATTCGATGATGTCGCAAGCATCGGCGTTGCCGCCGGCGCTTCCGCGCCCGAAGTACTGGTCGAGGAAATCCTCGGCGCTTTCGCCGCGCGCTATGACCTGCAGGTGGAAACCGTCTCCGGCCCGCCCGAGGATGTCTTCTTCCCGCTACCGCGTGAGTTGCGCGAGGACGCGGCGGAGTAGGTAATGGACGCGCCGCAGATCCTCACCATCGGCCATTCGAACTATCCGATCGAGCGGTTCCTTGAACTCCTGCAAGGCGCGGGCGTGCGCGCGCTTGCCGATGTCCGCTCGTTTCCGGTCTCGCGCTATGCGCCGCAATTCAACAGAGAGGCGCTCGCAAAGGCGCTCGCGGAAAAGGCGATCGCCTATCTCTATTGCGGCAAGGATCTCGGCGGCCGCTTGCACGAGCGTCCTTCAACGCCCGCGGATTTGTCCCGCGGCCTTGACCATGTTGTCGCCGAAAGCGCGCATCGCCGCATTGCGCTGATGTGCGCGGAACGCGACCCGGTGAATTGCCACCGCCTGCTGCTCGCGCGCGCGCTGATTGAGCGCGGCATCGCCGTCGGCCACATCCTCGCTTCGGGCGAAATCGCGAGCCAGCGCGCAATCGAAGACCGCTTGCTTGCGCAGAAAGGCCTTGCCGGCGACGATCTCTTCCCGCGCGAGGAAAGATTGAGCGACGTCTATCGCGCCCGCCGTGCGCGGCGGACCGCCCGCGCCGATCCCGGGTTTACCCGAGATCGGCATGAAGCAGACACAAGTCGGAAACACCCGACTTGCGAGGCCGAGTGAGCGACCCATGGCCGTCTATACCCAGGTCGACGAGGATGAGCTCGAGCAGTTTCTCGCCGGCTACGACCTCGGCAGCGTCATGTCCTTCAAAGGCATCGCCGAAGGCGTCGAGAACACCAATTATCTCCTGCACACCGAGCGCGGCTACTTCATCCTCACGCTTTACGAAAAACGCGTCGCCGCCGCCGACCTTCCCTTTTTCGTCGCCCTGATGGAGCACCTCGCCGCCCGCGGCATCAATTGCCCGCAACCGGTGAAGAACCGCAAGGGCGCGGCGCTCGGCGAACTCGCGGGCCGGCCAGCGATGATCGTCACCTATCTCGAAGGCGTCTGGCTGCGCCGTCCGCATGTGCAGCACTGCATGGCGCTGGGCCGCGCCATGGCCGAACTGCACGAGGCCGGTGCGAATTTTAAACTCACCCGCGAGAACGCGCTTGGCCTCGCTGGCTGGAAAAAACTCGCGCCGGTGGCGGAGCCGCGCGCCGATGAAGTCGCGCCGGGTCTTGCGCAACTGATCCACGATGAGCTCGGCTATCTGGAAAAAAATTGGCCGCGCGCGCTGCCCGCAGGCGTCATCCATGCCGATCTTTTCCCCGACAATGTTTTCTTCCTGGGAGAAAAGCTATCGGGCCTGATCGATTTTTATTTCGCCTGCAATGATCTCCTCGTCTATGACATCGCAATCTCGCTCAATTCCTGGTGCTTCGAGATTGACGGCTCGTTCAACGTCACCAAAAGCCAGGCATTGTTTTCGGGCTACAACAGCGTGCGAAAACTCGAGCGCGGCGAGGTGGAATCGCTGCCGTTGCTCGCGCGCGGCGCTTCGCTCCGCATTCTTTTGACCCGCACCATCGACTGGCTGAACGTTCCGCCCGGAGCGCTGGTACGGCCAAAAGATCCGCAGGAATATCTGAAGAAGCTTCGCTTCCATCGCCGCATCGATCACGCGCGCGATTACGGGCTTGCCGCATGAGCCGCGTGATCATCCATACCGACGGCGCCTGCTCGGGTAATCCGGGACCGGGAGGTTGGGGCGCGATCATCCGCGACGGCGACAAAATCACCGAGATGAAGGGCGGCGAGGCGGCGACAACCAACAACCGCATGGAATTGCTTGCGGCGATCTCCGCGCTCGAGGCGCTGCCCGGCGGCACCCCGGCGGAACTGCATACGGATTCGCAATATCTCCGCGACGGCATCACGCAGTGGATGCATAACTGGAAGAAAAACGGCTGGCGCACGAGCGACAAGAAGCCGGTGAAAAACGTCGATCTGTGGAAGCGGCTCGATGAAGCCGCCCAACGCCATCGCGTCACCTGGCACTGGGTGCGCGGCCATGTCGGCCACGACGAGAATGAGCGCGCCGACGAGCTCGCGCGCGAGGGTATGCAACCCTTTCTCGGACGCTAGCTGCTAGCTGCGACGCTCGCGTTTTCGCGCATACATCGCTTGATCCGCGCGCGCGAGCGCCGTCTCGACCGTATCGTCGGGCGCGAGCATGGTGAAGCCCGCGGAAAGCCCGATATTGAAGCGCTTCCCGTTCTGCTCGAAGGGCGAAGCGGCGATCAGCTCCTCCATCGCCCGCGCTTTCAACTCGGCCTGGTCTGCGCGTAAATTCCACAACAGCACCACCATCTCGTCGCCGCCGATGCGCGCGACGACGTCGGAGGCGCGCACGTTTCCCGCGATCAACCGCGCCAGCCGACCGAGCACCCAGTCCCCCGCCGCGTGCCCTTGACGATCGTTCACCGCCTTGAAGCCATCGAGGTCGAGAAACAAAAGCGCCGCCGTGGCGCCGTAGCGGCGCACATAGGCGAGCGCGCGTTCGAGCGCCCGTTCGAAGCCGCGCCGGTTCAAGAGCCCGGTCAGCGGATCTTCGTCGACATGCGATTCAAGTTCGGCAACGCGCGCCCGCGCCCGCGCCAGTTCTTCTTTCAGCGCATCGAGCTCGGCCGCGAGCTGCATCGGCAGCGCGCGCCGTTTGGCGCGCGATTTCGGCGTCGCCGGCGCCGAATCGGGCTCGCGCGCCGGACGCAGGCGGACGCGTTTTTCGCCCGCCGGCTTCCGGTGCGCATTCCGCGAGCGGTCGCGATTCATTGAATTAACCCCATTCCCCGCAAATCGGAGCGTCGCTTGCCAGCCACCCTTCCACTCCTATAATCCGCGGCTTTCCGGCGCCAGGGGGTGCCAAGAATGCCCGCAGGAAAGCGTCCGGTCGCGATCATCATGGGTAGCCAGTCCGACTGGGAGACGCTTCGCTACGCGGCGGCGGCGCTCGACGAGCTGGGCATCGGTCACGAGCGCCTGATCGTGTCGGCGCACCGCACGCCCGACCGCCTCTACAAATTCGCCAAGTCCGCGCGCAAGAAGGGCTACAAGGTCGTGATCGCCGGCGCCGGCGGGGCCGCGCATCTTCCCGGCATGACCGCTTCGCTCACGCCGCTGCCGGTATTCGGCGTGCCCATGAACACCACCGCGCTCGAGGGCAAGGATAGTTTGCTTTCCATCATGCAGATGCCGGCCGGCATTCCGGTCGGCACGCTCGCGATCGGCAAGCCCGGCGCGATCAACGCCGCCCTCCTCGCCGCCGCCGTGCTCGCGCTCTCCGACGCCAGGCTCGCCAAGCGCCTCGATCAATTCCGCAGCCGCCAGACCGCCGCGGTCGGCAAGCGCCCCAAAAGCTGATCGCCGCCATGGCCGATCAACTGCCCGTGCTCAAGCCGGGGTCGACGCTCGGCATTCTCGGCGGCGGCCAGCTCGGCCGCATGTTGATCATGGCGGCCGCGCGGCTGGGGCTCCGCTGCCACGTCTATTCGCCGGAGCCCGATTCCTGCGCCTTCGACGTCGCCGCCGAAAAAACCTGCGCCGCCTATGACGACGACAACGCGCTCACGCGCTTTGCGAATAGCGTCGACCTCATCACCTATGAGTTCGAGAACGTGCCCGCCGAGACCGCGGATTTTCTCGTCACCAATCGAAACGCGGTCCTGCCCGATCCCGCCATTCTCGCGACGACCCAGGACCGGCTCGCGGAAAAGAACTTCCTGATCGATTTCGGCATCGGCACCGCGCCGTTTGCGGAAATCGGCTCCGAGGTCGATATCGCCGTTGCGATCGTGCAAATTCCGCCGCCCGCCGTGCTGAAGACACGTCGCCTCGGCTATGACGGCAAGGGGCAGGCGGTCGTCCACAGCGATAGCGATACGGCGGCGAGCTGGAAGGGGCTCGGGGAAGTGCCCGCCATTCTCGAGGGCTTCATCAAATTCGAGCGCGAGTTTTCCGTTGTCGCCGCGCGCGGCCGCGACGGCAGCTTCGCCGCCTACGATCCGATCGAGAACGTTCACCGCGATCACATTCTGCATCAATCCCTGGTGCCGGCAGCCCTCACCCCCGCCCTGGCCAAGGAGGCGGTCGCAATCACGAAAAAAATCGCCGATGAGCTTGCCTATGTCGGCGTGCTCGCGGTCGAAATGTTCGTCGTCGCAAAGGACGGAAAGCGCCAGTTACTCGTTAACGAGATCGCGCCGCGCGTGCATAATTCCGGGCATTGGACGATCGACGGCGCCAGCGCGAGCCAGTTCGAGCAACATATTCGGGCGATCGCCGGCTGGCCGCTCGCCCAACCCCGCCGTCTCGGCAAGGTCGAAATGACCAATCTGATCGGCGAGGAAATCGAAAACTGGAAAAAACTCCTCGCCGAGCCGGGCGCGGCGCTCCACATCTACGGCAAGCGCGAGGCGCGACCCGGACGCAAGATGGGACACGTCACGCGGGTGAAGCCGGAAAAATAGCCCCGCTTCAGCCGGGTCCGGCTTCCGCCATCGGCTTCATCACCGCGTAAAGATCGTTCTTCGCCTCAAAGCCGATCCCGGGAATGTCCGGCATCTTCACCCGGCTGTCTTCGACCGGCGTATTGTCGGCAAAGCCTCCGAACGGCGCGAAGACCTGCGGATAGGATTCATTCCCGCCGAGCCCGAGCCCCACCGCGATGTTGAGCGCGAACTGATGCCCGCCATGCGGCACGCAGCGGCGCGGCGACCAGCCGTGCGCCGAGAGCATTTCGAGCGTGCGCAGATATTCGACGAGGCCATAGGAAAGCGCCGGATCGAATTGCAGAATGTCACGATCAGACCGCAAGCCCCCATGGCGGACGAGGTTCCGCGCGTCCTGCATGGAAAAAAGATTTTCGCCGGTGGCGAGCGGCCGCTCATAGCGCTCGGCAAGTGCCGCATGCAGAAGGTAATCGAGCGGATCGACGGGCTCCTCGTACCAGCGCAATCCGAACGGCGCGATTGCATCGGCATAGGCGGCCGCCGTATCGAAATCGAAACGCCCATTGGCATCGACACACAGATTCTCGCCGCGTCCGCCGAGCACTTTGAGGACGGCCTCGATCCGCGCAATATCGGTCGCGAGATCGGCACCGCCGATTTTCATCTTCACGGTCGAATAGCCGCGATCGAGATAGCTGCGCATCTCGGCGGAAAGACTCTTTGTATCTTCGTCGGGGTAGTAATACCCGCCGGCGGCATAGACCCATGCCGCCGCGTCCGCCTTGCCGCCGTTGTAGCGATCGGCGAGTAATTTCCACAGCGGCACGCCCTCGGCCTTCGCCCGCGCGTCCCACAGCGCCATATCGAGAACGCCGACCGCGACCGAGCGCTCGCCATGCCCGCCCGGCTTCTCGTTTTTCATCATCGCCGCCCAGGCCTTTTCCGGATCGATCAGGCCGCGCTCGTCTTGCAGGTCTTTCGTACTTGCCGTTTTCAGGCGCGGAATAAAGCGCTCGCGCAGGAGCGCCTGCTGCGCGTAGCGGCCGTTGGAATTGAAGCCGAAGCCGACTACAGGTCGGCCGTCGCGCGCAATGTCGGTGAAGACCGCCACCACGCTCGCGGTCATGGCCGAGAAGTCGATGTAGGCGTTCCGGATCGAGGACTTGATCGGAACGACAATGTCGGAAATGCCCACAATGCGCATGCGCGGGAACCCTAGGCCGGCCTCGGCGTTTTCGGCAACGGCGGGCGTTTGTTTCCTCGAGTGGACTTTTCCGTCCGTTTCTGGTACACGCGCCGCGCTCGGCAGGGCTCCGGCTTTGACCCAAGCTCCGTGCCGAAACCCGATCCTAAACTTGAAAAGAGGAAGACACGTGCAGGTTCTCGTTCGCGACAACAACGTCGATCAGGCCCTCAAGGCGCTCAAGAAGAAAATGCAGCGCGAGGGCATCTTCCGCGAAATGAAGCTGCGCGGCCACTACGAGAAGCCCTCCGAGAAGCGTGCCCGCGAAAAGGCGGAAGCGATCCGCCGCGCGCGCAAGCTCGCGCGCAAGCGCGCCCAGCGCGAAGGGTTGCTGCCTTCGAAGCCGAAGACCGCGCCTGGCGCCGCTGCTGGCGGTCGCGGCGGCAGGCCCGGCGGTTTCGGCGGCGGCTTTGGCGGTGGTGGTGGCGGCGGCTTCGGCGGCGGCGGCGGATATCGCTGATCGATCAAATTCACGCGGGTTATGGCGCGGGCAGGCTCAAAACCTCGCCCGCGTTTTCATTTTTGGCCCGCGCAAGACTCGGCGATAAAGCTTTGAACGATCGCAATCGCTCCGGACCGGTCGAGATCGACATGGTCGCCTTCGGGGAAGCGCACGAACTTTTTCGGCGCGCGAATGAGCGCGTAGAGCCGCTCGCCATATTCGATCGGCACAATGCGATCCCGCTCGCCATGGAGAACGAGTACCGGCGCCGTGATCCGGCCGACGCGCTGATCCGATGGAAAACGATCCTTGAGCAATAGCCTCACCGGCAGGATCGGATAGGCGGCAGCGCCGACATCGACGATCGATGTATAGGGCGCTTGCAGGATGACGCACGCGACCGGCTTTTCCGCCGCGAGCCAAACGGCGACCCCGGTACCGAGGGATTCGCCAAACACCGCGATCAGCTTCGCTGGATAGCGCGCGGTCGCGAAAACATAGGCTGCGGCCGCGTCCGCCAAAAGCCCTGCTTCGCTCGGGCTGCCGCTCGAGCCGCCATAGCCGCGATAGGACAGCGCCAGCAATCCGTTTCCGTTCGCGATCAGGCCGCGGAAGCGGCGGACGCGGTCGACGAGCGCGCCGCCATTGCCGTGAAAATAGAGGACCACCGGCTTTCCTTCGGCCGGCGGCACATGCCAGGCGATCAACTTTTCGCCGTCGGCGGTTTCGATCGTAACCTCTTCGGCTTCGGGAAGTCCCGCCGACGCAGGCGGCGTGCGCGCCCGGTCAGGGAAATAGAGGAGCGCGCGCTGCGCAAAATAGGTCAGCGCGACCAATGCGATGTAACCAACCGCGAGAAGAATCAGCAGCGATTTCAATGTCGCCATGATCCTCGGATAGCACGCCGGCGCGACGATTTTTTGGAATGCGAAAAATCGAGAGGGATTGTCCGCAGGCACGATTTATGCGTTAGGGTTGCGAAATCGCTGGCCGGAGGGAGCAGCTTTCATGTCGACTTCAGGTTGGATTTTTCTCACGATCGTTGGCTTTCTGATTGTTTCCGCCATCTTCGTCTATAACGGGCTCGTCACCCTCAGGCAGCGCGTCAACCAGGCCTTCGCCGACATCGACGTGCAGCTGAAACAGCGGCACGATCTCATCCCCAACCTGATCGAGACCGTGAAAGGCTACGCCGCTCACGAGCGCGGCACGCTTGATGCGGTGGTCCAGGCCCGCAACGCCGCCGTCGCCGCCAAGACGCCCGAGCAGGTCGCCGCCGCCGAGAACCAGCTCACCGGCGCACTGCACGGTTTGTTGGCGCTGGGCGAGGCCTATCCCGATCTCAAGGCGAGCGCGAACTTCCAGCAGCTGCAGAACGAATTGGCCGACATCGAGAACAAGATTGCCGCCGCCCGCCGCTTCTTCAACAACGCGGTGCAGGAATACAACACCGGCATCCAGCGTTTCCCGGCGGCGCTGTTCGCCGGCATGCTCGGCTTCAGCCAGCGCGACTTCTTCGATCTCGGCGCCGATCGTAGCCAGCTCGAACAACCGCCGAGCGTGAAGTTCTAAGGCGGCAACGCGCCGGCAAGCGGCGAAGGACCGGACCATGGAACACGCCTATGGTCTTTATACGCACATTCGCGGCAACCAGGTCCGCTCGGCCTTTCTGCTGATCGGACTGTTCTTCCTCGTCTATGTGCTCGTCTTCGCGGGCGCGCTTGTCGCGGAGGCCTTTCCGCACGGCGACGAAGACGTGCAATTCATCCTCTGGCGCGCGGAACGCGACTTCTGGCCGTCGGTGCCATGGGCGACCGCCGGCACGGTGCTCTGGATTTTCATCGCCTACAAATTCCACCAGTCGATGATCGACGCCCTCACCGGCGGCGAGCTCGTCTCGCGCACAGACTATCCGAAAGTGTGGGACGCACTCGAAAATCTGTGCATTTCGCGCGGCATTCCGATGCCGAAGCTCAAGGTGATGGACTCCGACGCGCTGAACGCATTCGCCACTGGCATGAACCAAAGCCAATATTCGATCACGGTGACGACGGGCCTGATCAAGGCGCTGAACCAGGACGAGCTCGAGGCTGTGCTTGGCCACGAGCTCACCCACATCAGGAACGGCGACGTGCGGCTGATGGTGATCGCCATGGTCATCGCCGGCGTCGTCTCGTTCTTCGGCGAGATGATTTTCCGCATGTTCACGAATACAGGCGTAAGCTTTCGCGGCGGCTCGTCGTCAAGCGAGCGCAAGGGCGGCGCCGGAGCCGCGATCCTGATCGCGATCATCTTGATCGTGATTGCGTGGCTCCTCTCCGTGGTCGTGCGCATGGCGCTCTCGCGTTCACGCGAGTTTCTTGCCGATGCGGGCTCGGTCGAGCTCACCAAGAACCCGGACGCCATGATCTCGGCCCTGCGCAAGATCGAAGGTCGCGGCGAATTGCGGGGCGCGACCTCAGCGGTGATGGAAATGTGCGTCGACAATCCGCGCGAGGGCTTCAGCAACCTGTTCGACACCCATCCCTCGGTCGACCAGCGGGTGGCGGCGCTGGTGAAATACGCCGGCGGCCATGATCCGGGGCCGCTCGCGCTGCCGCCGCCGAAGGAAACGCCGGAAGGCGAGGCGGACGAAAATACATCGCCCGCTTCCGGAGACACGAAAGCCGGCCCGTGGAGCGAGCCGGCGCCGACGGAAACTCCAGGCCCCTGGGGAGATAAAAACTAGAGCGCCTTCACGATGTTCTCGACCATCTTCTTCGCGTCGGAGAACAGCATCATCGTGTTGTCACGGAAGAACAGCTCGTTCTCGACGCCGGCATAACCGGAGCCCATGCCGCGCTTCACGAACAGGACCGTCTTCGCTTTTTCCACGTCCAAGACCGGCATGCCGAAGATCGGCGATTTGGGATCGGTCTTGGCCGCGGGATTGGTCACGTCGTTGGCGCCGATCACGAAGGCGACGTCGGCTTGCGCGAATTCCGAGTTGATATCCTCGAGTTCGAACACTTCGTCATAGGGCACGTTGGCTTCCGCAAGGAGCACATTCATGTGGCCCGGCATGCGGCCGGCCACCGGATGGATCGCGTACTTCACTTCGACGCCTTCCGCTTTCAGCTTGTCGGCCATTTCGCGGAGCGCGTGCTGCGCCTGCGCGACCGCCATGCCGTAGCCCGGCACGACGATCACCTTCGAGGCATTCTTCATGATGAAGGCGGCATCGTCCGCCGAGCCTTGCTTCACCGGCCGCGTCTCGATATGGCCCGCGGGTCCCGCGGTCTCGCCGCCGAAGCCGCCGAGGATCACCGCGAAGAAGCTGCGGTTCATGCCCTTGCACATGATGTAGGAGAGAATCGCGCCCGAGGAACCGACCAGCGCGCCGGTGATGATCAAGGCGGTGTTGCCGAGCGTGAAACCGATGCCGGCGGCGGCCCAGCCGGAATAGGAATTCAGCATGGAGATGACGACCGGCATGTCGGCGCCGCCGATCGGAATGATAATAAGAACGCCGATCAGGAAGGAGAGCAGCGCGATCGCCCAGAACAACGCGTGCATCTCGGTGCGCACGAACATCACGATCGAAGCGAGGATCGCGAGCGCGATCAAAATGTTGATGACATGGCGCGCGGGCAGCATGATCGGCGCGCCGCTCATATTGCCGTTGAGCTTGAGGAAGGCGATCACCGAGCCGGTGAAGGTGATCGCGCCGATGGCGGTGCCGATCGACATTTCAATGAGGCTCTGGCCATGGATCGCTCCCGGCGCGCCGATGCCAAAGGCCTGCGGCGCGTAGAGCGCGCCGGCGGCGACGAGCACGGCAGCGAGCCCGACCAGCGAATGGAAGGCGGCAACGAGTTGCGGCATCGCTGTCATTGCGATTTGCCGCGCAATCACCGCGCCGATGCTGCCGCCGATGACAAGACCGCCCGCCACGAGCGCCCAACCGATGGGCCCCGCAGGCGGCGAGGCCGCGAGCGTGGTGACAATGGCGATACCCATGCCGGCCATGCCGAACAGGTTGCCCTGCCGCGACGACTCCGGATTCGAAAGCCCGCGCAGCGCCAGAATGAACAGGACCCCGGCGACGAGGTAGAGCAGCGCGACGACGTTTCCGCTCATCGCCGCCTCACTTTTTCTTCTTCTGGTACATCGACAGCATTCGCTGGGTGACGAGGAAGCCGCCGAAAATATTCACCGCCGCCATCGTGAGCGCCGCGAAACCGAGCCCGCGCGCCCACCACGACGCCGTCTCGTCGCCGGCGACCGAAACGCCGACCGCAAGAAGCGCGCCCACCACGATCACCGAGGAGATCGCATTCGTCACTGACATCAGCGGCGTGTGCAGCGCCGGCGTCACCGACCACACCACGTAATAGCCGACGAAGACCGCAAGCACGAAAATCGAAAACCGGAAGACGAAGGGATCGACTACCGCCATTTCGCCCATCACGCGCCTCCCTTTGGCTTGAAATTCGGATGCACCACCGCGCCGTCACGCGTAAGCAGCGTCGCCTTTACGATTTCGTCGTCCCACGGCACGGCGGGTTTCTTGTCCTTGATCAAGACATCGAGGAAGGCGAGGAGATTTTTCGCATAGAGCGCCGATGAGGTGGCCGCGAGCCGCCCGGGCACGTTGAGGAAGCCGACGATCTTCACGCCGTTATGCTCGGCCACCTTGTCGGGCTGCGACACTTCGCAATTGCCGCCGCGTTCGACCGCGAGATCCACGATCACCGAGCCCGACTTCATCGATTCCACCATTGCTTTCGAAATGAGCCTTGGCGCCGGTCGGCCCGGAATGAGCGCGGTGGTAATCACGATGTCCTGCTTCTTGATGTGGTCGGCGACGAGCGCCGCCTGCTTCGCTTGGTACTCCTTCGACATTTCCTTGGCATAGCCGGCCGCGGTCTCCGCCTGCTTGAATTCCTCGTCCTCGACCGCGATGAATTTCGCGCCGAGCGATTCCACCTGTTCCTTGGCCGCGGGCCTGACGTCGGTGGCGGTGACGACGGCACCGAGGCGCCGCGCGGTGGCGATCGCCTGCAGGCCGGCGACGCCCGCGCCCATGACGAAGACACGCGCGGCGGGCACCGTGCCCGCCGCCGTCATCATCATCGGCAGTGCACGGCCATATTCGGCGGCGGCGTCGATTACCGCGCGATAGCCGGCGAGGTTCGCCTGCGAGGACAAAACGTCCATCACCTGCGCGCGGGTAATCCGCGGCATCAGTTCCATGGCAAAGGCCGAAACCTTGGCGCTCGCCATGTCGGCGAGCGCGGCTTCATGGCCGAACGGATCCATGATCGCGATCACGATCGCGCCGGGCTTGTAGCCGGCGAGCTCCGCCTTCGACGGCCGCCGCACTTTCAGCACGATATCGGCGCCTGCGACCGCGTCCTTGCCCGTGATTTTCGCGCCCGCGCCTTCGAAATCCTGGTCGAGAACGCCCGCCTTGATGCCGGCGCCCTTTTCCACCGCGACTTCGGCGCCCATGCCGATCAGTCGCTTGACGGTGTCGGGTGTTGCCGCGACGCGCGGCTCTTCGGGGTCGATCTCCGCCGGGATCGCAATCTTCATGGCGGAAACGCCTATGAAATCAGGTGAGGAAGATGAACATGAAAACGAGGATGGCGACGACCGTGATCACGACCCATTTTGTCAGTGTGAGAAAATCCTCGTAGGTTTCCTCGTGCTGCTTGTAGTCATTGCCCGAAGCCGTCGAATATTTCGGTGCGTGATCAGCCATAGTGGTTCCCCGTAAGCCTGCGGACTGAGGCAGCCTTAGCCGAAAGGCTTCTTTCCGGCAACCGGTTCAGGCCGCGGCTTCCAATCCGGCCGCGCCGAGTGCCGCCGCCTGGCGGCGGCCGACCACATCGGTCGAGAATTCCGCGATCGCGCCCTCGAACAGCTGGTGAAAATTCAGCTCCGCCTGCAAATGCAGGAACACGGCGCCGAGCCCGACCGCGGCCCGGTCCATGAGGAGGAATTCGCGCGGCACGGTGACCGGGCCCAGCTCCTTCAGCGCCGTATGCACGCGAAAGACTTCGCGGCGGCCGTACTCGGAAGGCTTCACGCCGTCGGCGATGGTGCGCACGCGGTCGTCCATGAGCGGGCCGTAGATGAACCGCGCCCAGATATTGAGCGCCTCGATCAACGCGCGCGAAAGTCCGTTGAAGCCCCATGTCTCATAAGCGTGGATGACGCGGGCCTCCTCGCCGTTACGCAGGCCGCGATAAAGATCGACGACGCCGCCCACGAATTTCGGCGGGAAAATGCGGATGCAGCCGTAATCGAGGAGATTGATGCCGCGCGGCTCGCCCGCTTCCTCAAACGCGGTGTAGTTGCCGAGATGCGGATCGCCGTGGATTACGCCGAAGCGCGAAAACGGCAGCCACCACGCCTTGAACATTGCGGTCGCAATCCGGTTGCGAGTTTCTAACGGCGCCTCCTTGTAGGCGAGCAACTTTTTGCCCTCGAGCCAGTCGAGCACCAACAGCCGCCCGGTCGAAAGCGACGGCCATACATTCGGCACGCTGATCTCGGGAACGTCGGCCAGCATTTCGCGATAAAGCGCGGCGTGCTTTGCCTCGCGGCGATAATCCAGTTCCTCGCGCACGCGCGCGCCGATCTCCTTCGCGATCTCGCTCGTATCGATGGCGGGGTCCATGCGCCGACGGATGGCGAAGATGATTTCGAGCTGGCGCAAATCCGCTTCCACCGCCGACTGCATGTCGGGATATTGCAGCTTCGCGGCAAGCGGCTTGCCGTCGAGCGAGGTCGCGCGATGCACCTGGCCGAGCGAAGCCGCGGCCGCGGGCTTGTGCTCGAAGGCGCCGAATTTCTGCTGCCAGTCGGGGCCAAGCTCCGCCGCCATGCGCCGCCGCACGAACGCCCAGCCCATGGGCGGCGCTTCGCTCTGCAATTTCATCAGTTCGGAGGCGTATTCGGCCGGCAGCGCGTCGGGAATGGTGGCGAGGAGTTGCGCCACCTTCATGATCGGCCCCTTGAGATTGCCGAGTGCCGCGGCCAATGCGATCGCATTGGCGCCGCGATCGAGCGCAAAGCCGAACACGCGCGAGCCGATCATTTGCGCCGCGACCCCGCCGACATTGGTGCCGACGCGCGCGTAGCGCGCGGCCCGGGCGGAGAAACGATTGCGTTCGCGGTCGGTCATCGGCCTCACGCTTTGGCGTCGAGCGTCTCGATCTCGCTGATCATGCGGTCGATGAGGCCGAGGCCCGTCTGCCAGAACTGCGGATCGCGCGCGTCCAGGCCGAAAGGCTTCAGAAGTTCCGAATGATGCTTGCTGCCGCCGGCGGCGAGCATGTCGAGATAGCGCTCGGCAAAGCCTTTGTCGGCGCGCTCATAGACCGCGTAAAGCGAATTAACCAGGCAATCGCCGAACGCATAGGCGTAGACGTAGAACGGCGCGTGGATGAAGTGGCCGATGTAAACCCAAAAGGTTTCGTAGCCCGGTCCGAGATGGATCGCGGGCCCTAGACTTTCACCTTGCACCTCCATCCAGATTTCCGAGAGCCGGTCCGCCGTCAGTTCGCCCTGCTTGCGTTCGGTGTGAATCTTGCGCTCGAACGTGTAGAAGGCGATCTGCCGCACGACCGTGTTCAGCATGTCCTCGACTTTCTGCGCGAGCATGGCTTTGCGCGCTTTCGGGTCGGCGGTTTTTGCGAGGAGCGCGCGGAAGGTGAGCATCTCGCCGAACACCGACGCGGTTTCCGCGAGCGTGAGCGGCGTCGACGCCATCAGCGCGCCCTGCTTGGCCGCCAACACCTGATGTACGCCGTGGCCGAGTTCGTGCGCGAGCGTCATCACGTCGCGCGGCTTGCCCTGATAGTTCAGGAGCACATACGGATGCACCGACGGCACGGTCGGATGCGCGAAGGCGCCCGGCGCCTTGCCCGGTCGCACCGGCGCGTCGATCCAGCGCTCGTCAAAGAAGCGGCGCGCGACCTCCGCCATTCTCGGTGAGAAGTTGCCGTATGCCGAAAGCACGGTGTCGCGCGCCTCGTCCCAATCGACGTTGCGCTGCTCCACCTTCGGCAGCGGCGCGTTCCTGTCCCAATGTTCGAGCCGGTCCTTGCCGAGCCATTTCGCCTTCATCGCATAGTAGCGGTGCGACAGCCGCGGGAACGCGGCACGCACGGAGGAAACCAGCGCCTCCACCACTTCGCGCTCGACGCGGTTGGAGAGATGCCGCTCGTCGGCAATGTCCTCGAAGCCGCGCCAGCGGTCGGAAATCTCCTTGTCCTTGGCGAGCGTATTGGTGATCCGCGCGAAGGTGCGCAAATTGGCGCGGAAGACTTCGGCGAGCGCTTCCGCCGCCGCCTTGCGCTTGGCCTCGTCCTGTTCCGTCAGGAGATTGAGCGCGGGCTCAAGCGTCAGCTCCTTGCCGTCGACCTTGAAGCGCAACGCCGCGACCGTCTCGTCGAAGGCGCGGTTCCATGCCGTCCGGCTCGTCACCGATTTCTCGTGAAACAGCTGCTCGATGCGGTCCTCAAGCTGATACGGCTTCTCCTTGCGAATATCCTCGACCCAAGGCCGGTAATAGCCAAAAGCGGGATCGGCGAACGCCTTCTCGATCAAGCCGTCGTCGAGCCAGTTGAGCTCGAGCGTGAAAAACAGAAGATGCGAGGACGCGGCGGTGATTTTTTCCTGCACGTCGCCGTAGAATTTGATCCGTTTCGGATCACCGGTATCGCCGGCATAGACGAGGCCCGCGAACGAAATCAGCTTGCCGAGCAATTCCTCCGCCGCCTCGAAGCGCTTGACCGCGGCACCCAGTTTTTGGCCCGCATCCGTTGCGGCCACGAGCTCGACGAGTTTTCCCTTATACGTTTCCTCGAAAGCGACACATTCGGCGTCGGCGCGCGCAAGATCAGCCGCGACTTCCGGGGCGTCGATCGAGGGATAAAGATCGTTGAGATTCCATTCGGGCAGCGCGCCGCCCGCCTCGTTCATGCGGGCGGCGGTTGCGGTCGAGGGCTGCGACACAGGCGGCATGGGGCGGGAGAATCCGATCGCGGTCACTTTACATACATTGTTGCGCGTTGTTGCGACATATTTGTAGTGCGTCCTTCGGCGGATCAATCTTTGTTCCGCAAGGTTTTCGGCGATGAAGAGGCCGGCCTTCAGATTCCATTAACGGGGGTCCCGCAAAGTCCCCTCCGCGGGGCGGGCATTGCCCGCCGGGAGGGGTTATGGCCACGCGCGTACTTGTTGTCGACGACGATCCGGTCCAGCGTCGCCTGATAGACGCGATGCTCCGCCGTTTCGGCTACGAGCCGGAACTGATGGAGCGCGGCGAAGAGGCCGTGCGGCTTCTCGAAAGCCCGGAAGGCGCCCGAATCGCCTGCGCGATCCTCGACCTTGTCATGCCCGACCTCGACGGCCTCGGCGTTCTCGGCCGCCTGCGCGAGCGTGGTGTTGACCTGCCGGTGATCGTGCTGACGGCGCAGGGCTCGATCGACACTGTGGTTTCCGCCATGCGCGCGGGCGCCGTCGATTTCATCGTCAAGCCGGTAGGCCCCGAACGGCTGCAGGTTTCGGTGCGAAACGCGCTTGCGCAAGCTGCCCTCGTCGGCGAAGTGCGCCGCATGCAGCGCGCCGCCGAAGGCGTCGTTGCCTTCACCGATTTCTCCACCGCAAGCCCCCGCATGCAGGCGGCGCTGAAGCTTGCCGAAAAGGCCACGGCTTCCGAAATCCCGGTTCTGATCGAAGGCGAGTCGGGTGTGGGCAAGGAATTGCTCGCCCGCGCCATCCGCGCCGCGGGCGCGCGCGCGAACAAACCCTTCATTGCCGTCAATTGCGGCGCGATCCCCGCCAATCTCGTTGAATCGATCCTGTTTGGCCACGAGAAGGGCGCCTTCACCGGCGCCTCCGAGCGCCAGTCCGGCAAATTCGCCGAGGCCGATGGCGGAACGCTCTTCCTCGACGAGATCAGCGAGTTGCCGCCTGATGCGCAGGTCAAGCTCTTGCGCGCGTTGCAGGAAGGCGAGGTCGATCCCATCGGCGCCCGCAAGCCGGTGAAGGTCGACTTCCGGCTGATTTCGGCGACCAATCGTGATCTTCTGGAGCTTGTGAAGGCGGGACACTTCCGCGAAGACCTGTTTTACCGGCTGCACATTTTTCCGATCACCATGCCGCCTCTGCGCGAGCGCCTCGAGGACGTGCCCGATCTCGTTCGCCGTTTTGTCACGCGTTTTGCCGCGGAAGAAGGAAAGCGGGTGCGCTCGGTTTCCGCCGAGGCGATCCAAATGCTCACGAGCTACCGCTGGCCGGGCAATGTGCGTCAGCTTGAGAATGCCGTCTTCCGCGCCGTCGTGCTCGCTGATGCGGACGAGATCGGGGTTGCCGAATTTCCGCAGATCGCGGCCCAGGTGCCGGGCTTCGAAGCCTTCGTCGCGCCGCAAGCGTCCCCGCTTGGCACAGCCACGCGCGAGCCCTCCGCTCCGCTGGTCATTGATGCGCCGGAGACAGCGCCCGTTGCCGCGGGGGATTCCTTGCCACTGCTGACTGCCGATGGCCACGTGCGACCGATGGAGGAACTCGAGGCCGCCGCTATTCGTTTCGCCATTGCACATTATCGAGGCCGGATGACCGAAGTGTCCCGGCGGCTCGGAATTGGACGCTCGACGCTCTATCGCAAGCTCAAGGATTTGGGCCTTGCAGCCGGGCCGGACGGCGAGGCCGCGGAAATGCAGGAAACCGGCGTGGCCGGGAAGTGACACCTGCCTGAAGAATGGCTCCGTTGAGCCCATCCGCCTTGATTAGACCGGTCTCTACTGCCAGAAGCAGGGGGTATCGGAGGAGGCGCGGATGAACCGGCAGGGTATTTCACTGGCTGAGGGCACTTTTTTCGCCCTTCTCGCGGCCACGACCATGCTGACGTCAGCGGCCGTTTCCGCCCAGTCCATTGCCCCCGGAGAACCCTACGCGCGCGCGCCGATCGCGATCGCCCAGCAGAACCCCGCCGAAACGAAGCCGGCCACCGAAGTCAAGGAAACCACCCCTGTAGCGCCCGCCGTGACGGTGGCGCAGCCAACGCCGAACCCCGTTACCCCTTCCACGGCAACGCCTGTCGAACCCACGACTGCCGTGACGCCGCCGACACAGCCCGAACAGCAGGCCGCGCCGATTCCGGCCTATACCGGCAAGGATCTCGTCAAGGCGCCAATCGCGACCTCGCTTTCGACCGCAGACGCCGCCATCGCCGAGAAGCTGCGCGGTCTTCTCGCCGACAAAAGCAGCCGCTATCTCGACCGCAAGAACGAGCGCGACGCGGTTGAAGCCTTCTATCGCAATCGCGGCTTTGCCCCGCTCTGGATCGAAAACGGCGCCGGCAATGCGCGCGCCGCTTCTACGGTCGCCTATCTCAAAGGCGTCGATGCCGACGGGTTGGAGCCTTCCGAATACGCCGCCCCCGAATTGAAAGCGGGACTTGATCCGGAAGTGCTCGCCGACGCCGACCTCAAGCTCACTGTCGCCGCCCTCACCTATGCACGTCATGCCGCGACCGGCCGCGTTTCCTTCACGCGCATCAGCGACGACGTCTACTACGATCAGGCCCTCCCGGTTCCGGCGGACGTTCTCGGCAAGCTCGCCGCCACCAACGACACCAAGGACATGCTCGCGGACTTCCTTCCGCAGCATCCGGCCTATCAGGCGCTAAAGGCGAAATACGCTGAAGCGCGCACGAAGACAGGCGAGCCGCAGCCCGCGCGCATTCCGGGCGGCCAGCCGCTCAAGCTCACCAAGGAATTGATGCAGGATCCGCGCGTGCCGCTCATCCGCGAGCGCCTCGGCGTGCCGGCCGAGGACAACACCGCCTACAATCAGGCGCTTGTCGACGCGGTGAAAAAGTATCAGGCCGATAAAAAGCTGCCGGCCAACGGCATCCTCACCCAGGCCACCATCGATTCCATCAACGGCCCGTCGCACGACCGCGACGCCGACATCATCCTCGCCAATCTCGAGCGCTGGCGCTGGCTGCCGCACACGCTCGGCAACGCCGCCCTCGGCGACACTTACGTGATGGTGAACATTCCCGACTTCACGTTGAAGGTCGTGCGCGACGGCTCAACCTATTGGACGACGAAGATCGTCACCGGCAAGCCGGGCATGGCGACGCCGATGATCAGCCCCGACATGAAGTTCGTCACGATCAATCCGACCTGGAACGTGCCGCCGTCGATCATCGCCCGCGAATATCTGCCGGTGGTGCGGCAGGACCCCACCGCGCTGTCGCGGATCGGCCTGAAGATGGAGAACAACAAGGACGGCACCGTCCGCATCTATCAGCCGCCGGGAGAGCGCAACGCGCTCGGCCGCATTCGTTTCAATTTCCCGAACAAGTTCCTCGTCTATCAGCACGACACACCGGACAAGAACCTGTTTTCGGAAACGAAGCGCGCTTTCAGCCATGGCTGCATGCGCGTGGAAAATCCGGTCATGTATGCCGAGAAGCTCTTCTCGATCGAATTCCCGAAGGACGGCTACACGCCGGAAAAAATCCAGAAGATGTTCGGCAACAACGAAATCAACATTGATTTCCCAAAGCCCCTGCCGGTCCACATCACCTATCAGACGGCCTTCGTGGACGATGCCGGCCAGCTGCAGTTCCGCGACGACCTTTATGGCCGCGACGCCCGCGTGCTGCAGGCGCTGAAGACCGACGAGCGCAGGGTCGCCGATGTGGCGGTGGAACAGCACGGCGTCGGCAGCGCCACGGTGAGCCGCGACGAACTGCGCTTTGCGGTGCCCGACGGACGCTTCGAAAATCCGTTCGCGAACTTCTTCCAGGCCTTCCAGCCGCGGGATGACCGCCGCGACGACCGTCGTGGCCGGCGGCAGGAGACCTATGGCGGCGGCGGATTCTTCGGCCTTTTCCGCTAATTATCGCCGGTTTCGACGAGTTCCGCCCTCCGCTTAACCATGCGGAGGGCGCCGCCTTTTGGCACGGCCCGATTTCGCCATACTCAAAGGTTACGAGAATGGCATCGGACGGCGCGGGGGCGACAATTCTCCGTTAACCCTTTCCGATAACGATTACAGAGCGTTAGCTGCGCGCGGCTTGGGTGGGTATTGGCCGGCGACAGTGAGCGAGAGCTCAACTCGTGGACGGAAGAGGGCACGTGCCAGATCAAATCGCGCGCAAGGCCCGGTTTTCGAGTTTCCGCGCCAGCCAGCGCATCGGCTTAGCTGCCGCTCTTCTTTTTTTCGGCTCCCAGTCGCTCGAAAGCGTGATCGCCAACGGCGAAACGCGCACGCTCTCCTTCCACCACCTGCATACCGGCGAAGACATCACCATCACCTACAAGCAGGACGGCAAATTCGACGAGGCCGCGCTTGAGAAGCTGAACTGGTTCATGCGTGACTGGCGCGTCGGCCAGCCGATCAAGATGGATCCCTATCTCTTCGATCTGATCTGGGAAGTGAACCGGGAAGTCGGCGCCAAGGAACCGGTCCAGGTCGTCTGCGGCTACCGCTCGCCTTCCACCAACGCCATGTTGCGTGCCTCGAGCCGCGGCGTCGCCCAGTTCAGCCAGCACATGCTCGGCAAGGCGATAGATTTCTACATTCCGGGCGTGGAACTCACGCAGCTTCGCGAGGTAGGCTTGAAGCTGCAGCGCGGCGGCGTCGGCTTTTATCCGACCTCCGGCTGGCCTTTCGTCCATCTCGACACCGGCAATGTCCGGCATTGGCCGACGGTGACGCGCGAATATCTCGCCCGCCTCTTCCCCGACGGCAAGACCGTTCACATTCCGAGCGACGGCCGGCCGATGCCGGGCTTCCAGCTCGCGCTCGCCGAAATTCAGTCGCGCGGAAAAGAAGTGGGGTCGCTCGCCTACGCTTCAGCGCATGGCGACACTGAAGAAAGCGATTCGGGCGCACCCGCGGGCAGCCACCGCGTGAAAGATTTCTTCGCCTCGATCTTCAACAAGAAGAACGCGAATGAAGGCGACGACGGCAAGATCGCGGCTGTCCGTCCCGACGCGCCCGCAACCCAGCCAGCCGCGAAGCCGGCGGTCGTTGCTTCGCTTGCCTCGGCGACCGGTCCACAACTGCAATGGAAGAAGGGGCCCGATCCCGTGACGGCTCCGGCCAATAGTTCCGTTCCGATGCCGCGCTCGCGGCCCCAGGATATGGACTCGAATGCAGGGGCCGCCCCGCTGCCGCTGGATCAGCGCAAGGTAGCCTCGGCCAGCGACATCACCGCGGCGCTGCCGCTCGCGATCACGGGTGGCGCCAAGCAACCATCTTCGCTGCTTTCCTACGCGCCTGAAGCCGTTCCGCAGCGGGCGAGCATGCCGGTTACGCAGGAGACGGCGGCATCTGCATCTGTCCAACGCCCGCGCATCGAGGAAGTCGTCCATACGCAGGACCTGCCGCGTTCGCCCGGCCTTTACGGCGACGCCGCCCACTCGCCGTCAACGCTCTTCAGCAAGCAGTCCGTGCAGTTCACCGGCGACATGCGGCATCCGGATCAATCGGGGCTTGCAATCCTGCTCGACCCCGCCGCCACCACCGCCGGCTACTTCGCGCATCAGAGCGGCGGGAAAATCGTCTCCTCCGCCTATTGAGCGGACGGCCTCAACGGCCGCCTCCGATCCCCATCGCGTCACGATAAAGATCGACGAGCGCCTCATGCTCGCGGCGTTCTTCCGAATCCTGCCGGTAGAGCCGGACCACGACGCGCAGCGCCCTCGCATCGAAGCCCTCGGCCTTGGCTTCCGCATAGACCTCGCGGATGTCGTCAGCGATCGTTTTCTTTTCTTCCTCGAGCTTCTCGATGCGCTCGACGAACGATTTCAGCTTGCCCTTCGCGAAATTGGCGCTCCCCGCCATCGCGCTCTCCTTGCCTTGGGTTGAAAATGATTCAATGCGGAACGCGCGTCTTTTCGAATGCGGACTTTTGCTCGCCGCTCGCCTCTTTCTGATGGCGCTCTTTCCACTCTTCATAGGGCATGCCGTAGACCGCCTCGCGGCTTTCATCTTTCGTCATCGGCACGCCTTTTTCGTCCGCGGCGTCCTTCAGCCAGTTGGACAGGCAATTGCGGCAGAAGCCCGCAAGATTCATCAGATCGATATTCTGCACGTCGGTGCGTTTACGCAAATGCTCCACGAGCCGCCGGAAGACCGCGGCTTCGAGCTGCGTGCGCGTTCGCTCGTCGATTTTCTTCATGCCGCCGATCCTTTCGCCGTCGATTGTGCGCCGGCCGCGTCCATTCTATCACACGCGGCGCTCTGTTTCGAAATAAGCACGTCTGATGGATCGTACAAGCACCAAGGCTTTGCTGCGCAAGATCTTCGATGCGGCGGTGGCGGCAGCGCATCCCGCTTCTTGCCTGCCGCCGGCGCTGCCCGCAGCACCGGCCGAAGGACGCATCATCATGCTTGCCGCGGGCAAGGCGGCGGGCGCGATGTCCGAGGTTGCCGAAGCGCATTATTTGCGGCGGCGAATTCCGCGCGAGCGGCTCTTGGGGATCGCCGTGACGCGGCATGGTTACGGACGCCCGACGAGCTGCGTCGAGATGGTGGAGGCCGGCCATCCGGTGCCTGACGCCGCGGGCCTGGCCGCGACCCAACGCGTGCTTGCGCTTGCGCAGTCGGCGAAAGAAAACGATCTCGTGCTGGTGCTGCTTTCGGGCGGCGCTTCGGCGAACTGGATCGCGCCGGCCCCCGGCGTTTCGCTCGACGACAAACAGGCGCTCACGCGGGCGCTGCTTGCTTCCGGCGCCGACATTCGCGAGATCAACACGGTGCGCAAGCACCTCTCCCGCATCAAGGGCGGCCGCCTCGCGGCGCTTGCCGCGTGGGCGCAGATCCTGACGCTCGCGATTTCCGACGTGCCGGGCGATGATCCGTCGGTGATCGGCTCGGGCCCGACCGTTCCCGATCCGACCACGCTTGCCGATGCCGAGGCGATCCTGCAGCGGCGAAAGGTGGAGATGACGCCTTCCATCGCGGGCGCCCTGCACGAGCCCGCAAACGAAACTCCGAAACCGGGCGCCAATGCCTTCGCTCGCGCTGAATTCCGCATTGTCGCGCGTCCCGCTGATGCGCTTGCCGCCGCCGCTGAGAAAGCGCGCGCCGAGGGTTTGACGCCGATTCTTCTCGGCGACCGCATCGAGGGCGAAGCGCGCGAAGTCGCGCGCGATCACGCGCAAGAGGCCATACGGCGCGCCCGCAAGGGCGAACGCGTGCTTCTCCTTTCCGGCGGCGAGCTAACGGTCACCTTGCGGGGCAAGGGCCGTGGCGGACCGAATCAGGAATACGCCCTTGCGCTTGCGCTCGCCCTCGAGGGGGCTGCCGGCATTGCGGCGATTGCCGGCGATACCGATGGCACCGACGGCGGCAGCGGCCGGCCGGACGATCCGGCGGGCGCCTTCATCGACGAAACGACGCTCTCCCGCGCGCGATCCTTCGGCCTCGATCCTGCCCGTTTTCTCGCCGAGAATAATTCCTCTGGTTTCTTCGAGCGGCTCGGCGACCTGCTCGCTCCCGGCCCCACCTGTACGAATGTCAACGATCTGCGGGCGATCCTCGTTGACACTTGAAAGGGCGCGACGGAAAAGGAGCGCCGATCCGTTTGAAGTAAGCCTGATTCGAAGCGTCAGGATTTCCAATCGATGCGACAAAGCGTCCGGATCGCGCTACTCGTGCCTTTCTTCGCCACGCTTGTCTTGCCGGCGGTTGCGCATGCCGACTTTCGGCTTTGCAACCGCACGCAAAGCCGTGTCGGAATCGCCGTCGGCTACAAGGACAATGATATCTGGACCACCGAGGGCTGGTGGAACGTGGCGGCTAATAGCTGCGAGACCTTGATGCGCGGACCGCTCGTCGCACGTTTTTATTATATTTATGCGCTTGATTACGATCAGGGCGGCGAGTGGGCAGGCAAGGCATATATGTGCACGCGTGAAAAACAATTCACCATCAAGGGCATTGAGGATTGCCTCGCACGCGGCTTCGATCGCACCGGCTTCTTCGAGGTCGATACCGGCGAGCAGAAAAACTGGACCGTTCAGCTCACCGAACAGGGTCAGACCACACCCACCTCCCCCCAGCCGCGGCAAGGCTCGCAGGGCCGATGAGACGACAACGCCGGACTAAGATCGTCGCAACACTCGGCCCCGCTTCATCCGATCCCCAAACGATCGAGCGGCTCTTTCTCGATGGCGCCGACGTCTTCCGCATCAATATGAGCCACACGCCGCATGAGGGCCTTCGCACCTTCGTGCGTACGATTCGCTCCATCGAAAAGAACCACGGCCGTCCGATCGGCATTCTCGCCGACCTGCAGGGCCCGAAGTTGCGCCTCGGCACTTTCGCGGCCGGCAGCGCCGATCTTGCGCCCAGCGCCGTTTTCGTACTCGACGACGATCCGAAACCGGGCGACGCCGCCCGCGTTTACCTGCCGCATCCCGAAATTCTGTCGGCGTTGACGCCGGGACACCGGCTTCTGGTCGACGACGGCAAGGTGCGGCTCGTCGTCACCGAGGCGAGCCCTAAGCGCGCGGTGACCAAGGTCGAGGTCGAAGGGCGGGTATCGGACCGCAAAGGCGTGAGCCTTCCCGACACCATCCTCACGCTTTCGGCGCTCACCCCCAAGGACCATGCCGATCTCGATGCCGCCCTCGAACAGGCCGTCGATTGGGTCGCGCTCTCCTTCATTCAGCGGCCCGAAGACGTCGCCGAGGCGAGAAAGATCGTGCGCGGCCGCGCCGCGATCATGTCCAAGATCGAGAAGCCGCAGGCCATCACGCGGCTCGCGGAAATCATCGAGCTTTCCGACGCATTGATGGTCGCGCGCGGCGATCTCGGCGTGGAATTGCCGCTCGAGCGCGTGCCGGGTTTGCAGAAGCGGATGACGCACGATGCCCGCCAGGCCGGAAAGCCGGTCGTGGTCGCAACGCAAATGCTCGAATCGATGATCGTTTCCCCGGTGCCGACTCGCGCCGAGGTCTCGGATGTCGCGACTGCGATTTTCGACGGCGCCGATGCGATCATGCTTTCCGCTGAATCCGCGGCAGGCAAGCATCCGATCGAAGCCGTGCGAACCATGGACCGCATCGCGCAAGAAGTGGAACGCGATTCCGCCTTCCACGCCGTGATCGATCCGCAGCGTCCCAATCCGGAGGCGACCGGCGCCGACGCGATCGCCGCCGCCGCGCGCCAGATTGCCGAAACGCTGGATCTCCCAGCGATCCTATGCCTCACGAGCTCAGGCGCGACGGCACTGCGTGTTGCCCGTGAGCGGCCAAAGCCGCCGATCGTTGCCCTTTCGCCGAAGCTCGAGACGGCGCGCCGGCTCGCCGTCCTGTGGGGCACCCACTGCGTCGTCACCGAAGATGCCCGTGACCTCGATGCAATGGTGGCGCGCGCCTGCAACATTGCGTTTCGCGAAGGCTTTGCGCGCCAGGGCCAGCGGGTGATCCTCGTCGCTGGCGTTCCCCTCGGCACACCGGGCGCGACGAATATGGTGCGCATAGCTTTTGTTGGCAGCGAAAAACCCGAGGCCGACTGAAGCCGGCCCAATGCGGAATTAGATATCCCGCCCCTCGACCTCGACTTCGAGCTTTTTCACCATGTCAGGCACCGCGTCGAGATAAGGATCGACGGCGAGCGCCCGCCGGAAGGCTTCGAGCGCGCGCTTATCCTCGCCGATCTCCTGCAGAATTACGCCGAGACCGGTGAGCGCGCCGTAATGCCGCGGCTCGCGCGCAAGCACGACGCGAAGGTCAGCGAGCGCCGCCGAAATATTCTTGGTCAGGTAATAGAGCGTCGCGCGCTGCGCGCGGGCTTCCGTGAAATTGGGAGCGATTTCGATGATCGAATCCAGAAGCTCGAAAGCGACCTTGCTGTCCTTTGCTTCTATCATGGAGCGCGCCCGCAACATCAGAAGATCGGCGGTGGCACTGCCTGACTGAAGACTCAGGGCTTCGATCTTGGCCTCGACGATTTTGGCGACCGTCCGGTTGGGCGATTTCGCAAGTGCATCGTAAAGGGTCTCGAGCCGCGCGGCGCGATCGACTCTACCGCCGCGCGCCGGCCGCCTGACGGCAGGCTTCATTTCCGGAATGGCTTCCCGCACGGCGGGAGATTGCGTCTGCGCGAATGTGCGCTCGCTGCCTGCGGCGAAAAGCGCTTCCGCGAGCAACATCAGCAAAAAGATTCGACGCATGGCCATGGCTGAAGTGTAGGTCAGCCATTCGCGGGCGCAAAGGGCGGAATTGCGGCGAAATCGGATAGGCGCCGAGATGATTTTCGGCCGCCGGCTCGGCCTTCAGCCTTGGCGTGCCTTGAAGCGGCGCTGCGTCTTGTTGATGACATAGACCCGCCCCTTCCTGCGCACGAGGCGATTGTCACGGTGACGCTTGCGCAAAGAGCGGAGCGAATTGCGGATTTTCATCTTTGGTCTCGCATTGTTCGGAACAAAATGGTGGGCGCGACAGGGATCGAACCTGTGACCCCTACCATGTCAAGGTAGTGCTCTCCCGCTGAGCTACGCGCCCAAATTTGGAGGCCCGTCCTATATCGGCTGCGTCGAAGCGGCGCAAGCGCCGCACTTCAGGCAGCCAACATCCGTTCGACCTCGTTGACGAGGTCCTTGAGATGAAAGGGCTTGGAAAGCACCTTGGCGTCCTTCGGGGCTTTGTTCTCCGGATTGAGCGCGACCGCGGCGAAGCCCGTGATGAACATCACCTTCAGTTCCGGATCGAGCTCGGTCGCCTTGCGCGCGAGCTCAATGCCGTCCATCTCCGGCATGACGATATCGGTCAACAGCAACTCGAACGGCTCCTCGCGCAACCGGTCAAAGGCCGCCTTTCCGTTGTCAAAAGAAACGACCTCGTAACCCGCCTTGCTGAGCGCGCGCGCAAGAAAGCGCCGCATATCGTTATCGTCTTCGGCAAGCAGGATTTTCGGGCCCGCAACCTCGGCTTCTTCGTTCATTGGATCCCCGTACGCACTGGACTGATATAAACAACCATGCGGGTAAATGGTGGGTGAAAGCGGATAAATCATACCAATGGCCTTCACAAGCGGCCCAATGAACCTGCACAATCCATGGTAAACCCGGCTACGATTTGTTCTTCAAAGAGGGCCCATCCGCACTATGACCGCCCGCATTGTCGACGAACTCGACCCTCCCTTCGAGGTCGCTGAGCCTGCCAGCTTGTCGGGGCCGGTCGTCTGCAACTCGCCCCATAGCGGCCGAGCCTATCCCGCGGCGTTTCTCGCGCAGACACGGCTCGATCTTTCGGCGCTCCGCCGTTCCGAAGATACCTTCGTGGACGAACTGTTCGCCGACGCGGCCCGCCTCGGGGTGCCGATGATGCGCGCGCACTTTCCGCGCTCGTTCCTCGACGTTAACCGTGAACCTTATGAGCTCGATCCCCGCATGTTCGAGGGCCGCTTGCCGGCCTTTGCCAATACGCGCTCGCTCCGCGTCGCGGGCGGGCTTGGCACGATCGCCCGCGTGGTCGGCGACGCGCGCGAAATTTATGATCGGCGGCTACCCGTCGAGGAGGCGCTTGGCAGGATCGAGCTGTATTACAAGCCTTATCATCGCGAATTGCGCCGCTTGGTCACCCGGGCGCAGCAGGACTTTGGCCTCGCGATCCTGCTCGATTGCCATTCCATGCCCTCGAGCGCGAACGGCCGGGATGAGCGGCCGCGCGCCGACATCGTGCTCGGCGACCGCTACGGTACGAGCTGCGCCACGCTGGTCACCGACGTTATCGAGGAGACACTCCGCGATCTCGGCTACAGCGTCCTGCGCAACAAGCCCTATGCCGGCGGTTTCATCACCGAGCATTACGGCGACCCCGCCGCCGGGCTTCACGCCGCCCAGATCGAAATCAATCGCTCGCTCTACATGGACGAGCGCGAGTATCGGCGAACCTCGCGCTTCGAATATGTGCGCGCCGACCTTGGCCGCGCCGTCGCCAGGCTCGCCTCCATCACCTCGCACGGCATCGAGCCGCTGAGGGACGCCGCCGAGTAAGTTTTGGCAGGCTGCATAACGCACATAGCTGCTATGTGTTTTCTGCTGGACAAAAAGCGTGCCGACGGTGACCGCCTGGCCAGCCTCGTCTTTGTCAGGTCTCGTACACGCCGGCCGGGGCCGGCCGTGGAAAATTAGCCGCTTTTCGCTAAGCCATTGAAGAAAAAGGGCCGCTAGGGTTGCTAGCGGCCCAAGTCTAGGGAGGAAACGCCCAAGGAGGGCGGCGGTAACGCGACGCCATCGCGTTATCGCGCTGCAGCAATATACACCGCGCTGCGAAAGCCGCAAGGGTCTGTAATGCTGTCCTAATGGCTTTTTCGTCGCATGAACGCGAAACCGGTTGCCGCTGCCGCGCTCGTTTCGATGCGGATTTGCCGATCCAAAAGGCCCCTCTCCCAATCTCGACCACGCGCAGGCGCTACGGCTAAAGGTGGCATAGGAGAGCCGAATGGGTGCGGTCGATCTAGGGGCCTTCGTCGATCAACTCGCCACGGTTTCGGGCGAGGCGATCCGGCCGTTCTTTCGCACGACGCTCGGCGTCGAGAACAAGGCGATCAGCGGCGGCTTCGACCCGGTTACGGCCGCCGATCGCGCCGCCGAGCATGCGATGCGGGCGCTCATCCGCGACACGTTTCCGCAGCATGGCATCATCGGCGAGGAATTCGGCGAGCAGAACCCGCACGCCGCCTATGTCTGGGTGCTCGACCCGATCGACGGCACGAAATCATTCATTTCCGGCATGCCCGCCTGGGGCACGTTGATCGGCCTCCTGAAGGATGGCCTGCCGGTCTACGGCATGATGCATCAGCCGTTCATCGGCGAGCGCTTTACCGGCGACGGCGCGAGCGCGCGCTACCGGGGCCCTGCGGGCGAACGGCGGCTTTCCGCGCGCGCCTGCGCGGGCCTCGGCGAAGCGGCCCTGTTCACCACGAGCCCGCTCCTGATGAACGAGCAGGAACGCCAGTCGTTCGAGAGGGTACAGGCGAAGGCGCGCCTGTCGCGCTATGGCGGTGATTGCTACGCCTACTGCATGATCGCGGCGGGCTTCGTCGATATCGTCGTCGAAACCGGCCTGAAGCCGCACGACATCGTCGCGCTAATCCCGATCATCGAGGGAGCGGGCGGCATCATCACCGATTGGTCGGGCAAGCCGGCGGCAGGTGGCGGAAGGATCGTCGCTGCCGGCGACGCGCGCGTGCACGCCGAGGCGCTCAAACTCTTGCAGGCTTGAACTTAGCGATAGAGCGGCGGCCCCGGCACGAACGCGTCGAAGGCCGCCCAGAACTGCGCGCGGATCGCGTCGCGCTCCATCAGAATTTCATGCCGGGCGCCGGGGATGACCAGATGCGCGCCGGCGCGCAGCCGGACCGAGAAGCGCTCGGTCGCGATTGTCGAAGCAATCGGATCATCGCCGGCCGCGAAGATCAAAAGCGGCTGCCGCAACGCCGTGGGATAGAGCGGATCGCTGAGGCGTTGCATGACGTCGAAGGCGGCATTGGTCCAGCCGAAGGTGGGCGAGCCGAGCCCCAAACCGGGCAATTGTTCCAGCCCCGCGATGCGCTCGTAGCGCACGGGATCCGTGGTCAGCGGATTGTTGGCGAAAGGCCGCGACGAGATCGGCGCCGGCCCGCCGCCGAAGATATAGGACTTGTCGAGGCCGGCGAGCACGCCGATCTTGGCGATGAAGCGGACCATCGGCCGGCCGGCGTAACCGACGAGTTCGATCATCGGCGAAGACAGCACCAGCCGGTCGAACCACCGGCGGCCGAGGCGAATGGCCTCGAGAAGAATGGCCCCGCCCATCGAGTGCGCAAGACCGAAAATGGGCGCGGGACAATCGGGCAGTACGATCTCCCGCATGAACACTTCAAGATCCATCTGATAATCGTCGAATGAACGGACATGGCCTTTGCGCGGGTCGTCGAGCATCCGCTCCGAGCCCCCCTGCCCGCGCCAGTCGAGGGCCGCAACCGCAAGCCCGCGCTGCCTGAGCTCGTTCACGACCTCGAAATATTTCTCGATCATTTCGGTCCGGCCGCTGAACAGGCAAACCGTCCCCCGCCGTGGTCCGATCGGATTCCAGCGCGCATAACGGAGCTTCAATCCGTCGGGGGTCACGAGGTACCCCTCCACGGCACCTTCGGGCACCGGGTTCGCCGGAATTGCATAGAGTGTCATAAGGCCTTGCCGCTCTCGGTCGCGCGAAGCGCGTCTTGAGCTTCAGCGTTACAACGGCTTTTTTCTTTGGGCAACGCTCAGCGGCGGTCGTCAAAACCAATCGCGCGCACGCCGTCGATCTCGCCGCTTTTTCCGTTGATGATCAGCCTCACGCGTTCGCCGCGCGGCCCCGTTGCCTCGGTGATGTAGGTCGAGCCGCGATTCTGCGGCGGCGATATATCGCGGAAACCCTTCGATTGCAGGGAACTCACGATTTCGTTCGAGCCGACCGGCTTGTTGCGGCCGATCAGCGCGATGCCGCGCGGGCTGTAATAGTCATAGGGCAGCAGCGGAATCCCATGCCGCAGGAACGGCCCCGGCAGCCGCGGCGCCATGATCACGATACGGCCGAGCCGCCGCCGGGGCGAAAAATATCCGCGCTGGCCGAAAGCGACCGAGGCGGAGAAATCGACCACGAGCGTCATCGCCGTCGCGACGAGAAGGGTCGCGAATGCCGGCTTTGACGTTCCAGGCCGTTTTATCCAAAGCATAAATCTCTCGGACCCGTGGGTGCGGTGGGCAGCCCCCGGCCAAGCTGGTCATGGCGAGAGCTACCCCCCATGGCCTGAACCTCGCCAAAAGCAGCCGTTCATCCAAGGTTCATTTAGCCGCGGTCCCGTCTCTTGCGGGAGGCCCGGCCCCCACCCATATCGCCTTTGCGCAGGCCATTCGCTGCGCGAACCGACCGGACCCGGCCCAAACGGCGGGTCTTTAACCGCATGTCGCTTCATAAGGAGGATATGCCATGCGAACTTTTGATCTCACTCCCCTCTATCGTTCGACCGTCGGCTTTGACCACCTGTTCTCGCTCCTCGATTCGTTCGGGGGCCTGGAAGGCGGCAATCCGTCCTATCCGCCCTACAACATCGAGCGCACCGGCGAGAATGCGTACCGTATTTCGGTCGCCGTAGCCGGCTTCACCGAGAAAGAACTGAACATCGAGGTGAAGGAAAACACGCTCTCGATCCGCGGTGAGAAGGAAACCGTGGAGAAGAAGGAAGAGGGCGGCGAAGTGCTCTATCAGGGCATCGCGGCCCGCGCCTTCGAGCGTCGCTTCCAGCTCGCCGATCATGTCGAGGTGCGCGGCGCGAGCCTCGAGAACGGTCTTCTGCACGTCGATCTCGTGCGTGAGATCCCCGAGAGCAAGAAGCCGCGTCAGATTGCGATCGGCAACGGCAAAGAGGCGAAAGCCCAGGTGATCGAGGCGAAGCCCGCAAAGGCCGCCTAACGATCCGGCTGATGGTGTGAAAGAGGAGGGGCGCCCCGGACATCCGGGGCGCCCTTTGATTTATTCGAGCGGCGACACCGGGATGTTGTCGGGTGTCCTCGCGGCGGCGCCGGAAGTGTCGTCCTTTTTCTCGCTCGGTTTTACGCTCGCCGGCACCGACCCGGTTATCTCGGGCTCCTTCGGAGCCGCGGCGACCGCCGGGGTATCTTTCTTGCTTTCATCCTGCGGCGCGTCCGAGGGCCGCGGCTTCGGCAGCGGCGTCACGGGACGCGAGGCGACTTTTTTCTCGGGTGGCGTACCGTTCACCCCCTGCCTGTATTCGGGGGGAGTGCCCATGCGCGGATCAATCGCGGATCCCTGCGGCGACTGCGGGCCGGGCACCACGTACGGACCGCTCGGCGGATAACCGCCGCCCGGCGGCGGTGGTCCGTATCCCGGTCCCGGCATCGGCACCCACGGTCCTTCGTTGGCCGGGCCCCCATATGCGAGACGCGACGGATACGGCCGCTCGATCGCCACCATGTTGACGACCCGGCCGGTTCCCGCATCGACGAGCACGCGCACGAGCGTGCCTTCGCGTCCCACCGCGCGCACAACCCAGACCGGACCGCGCAGGAAGGGCTCGCTCACCGGGTGCAATCCCATGGATTGAACGCGCGCCAGTACCTGGCTCGGGCCGACGCCATAAGCGGGCGCGGGATAAGGAGCCGGCGGCGGATACATCTGCGCCACGGCAGGCGAGGCCGTGAGCCACGTCAAGACTGCAAGCGATGTCGCCTGCGCCGCGAAACCTTTCGAACGCGACCAGTTCATGAGATGACCTCCAACAGCCTTTTGAGCCGCCCGTTACCCCGCGGGAAATCACGCATCGGATTGCGGTTTCCTTTGGACCGCCGCTTCCGTCGTCCAGCAGCCATTCGCCGCAGTTCCGTTGCGCGCGGAACGATCGGCACTTGCGCTTTCTTCCGGTCGCGGCGCGGCCGCCGCAATAAATGAAAAAATTTGCGGCCCTTGTCCTTGTGTGAAGCAAGCACATCTGTCAGTATGACAGCCATGCTGTCCCAATTGGACAAAGGCGCAAGGGCAAGCGGTCGGCCCGAAAAGCAATTGCCGGGAACCGGACGAAAACGCCGGTGATTGTTCGACCGCGCCGGGCTCGGCTCAGCTGGCCCGGAATAAAAGCGCCGTTTCATCAAGGATGGGCTTGGAATGCGGGCCGCAGGGGACGCGGCTCACGGTGAATGGCGCAGAATGCAGGAGCGTGTAAGCTTGCGAGGCGACGAAAATGGCACGGGGTCGGAGTGTGCAGGGCGGCGAGCGCCGCGGCCGATGGGGCCGCGCGATCGAGTCCGCCCGGACGCCCAAATCTGATCTTCCCGCTTCGGCCATCGCGTCGGGTCTCTACGATCCCGGCCTCGAAAAGGATTCCTGCGGCGTCGGCTTCATCGCCGACATCAAAGGCCGTCAATCGCATCAGATCGTCAAAGACGGCCTGACGATTCTTCTCAACCTCGAACATCGCGGTGCGGTTGGCGCCGATCCGCGCGCCGGCGACGGCGCCGGGATTTTGGTGCAAACGCCGCACAAGTTCTTCGCCAAGAAGGCAAGGGAACTCGGATTTGCGCTGCCCGCGCGCGGCCGCTACGCCGTCGGCATCCTGTTCATGCCACACGATGCGGAATGGCGCGAGAAGATTCGCAAGATTTACACGGAACAGGCGGCGCTCGAAGGCATGAAAGTGCTCGGCTGGCGCGACGTGCCGACCGACAACTCGACGCTCGGCGAGTCCGTAAAGCCGACCGAGCCCGTGCATCAACAGGTTTTCATCGCCTGCAACCCGAACATCAAGGACGAGGACGAATTCGAGCGGCGCCTTTACATTCTGCGCAAGGCAATCTCCGGCGCGCTCTACGGCATGCGCGAGCGCAAGAGCTCGGGCTATTACCCGGTTTCGATCTCCTGCCGCACGGTCGTCTACAAAGGCATGTTCCTTGCTGACCAGCTTGGCACTTATTATCCGGATCTCCGCGATCCGGATTTCGAAAGCGCGCTCGCGCTCGTGCACCAGCGCTTTTCCACCAATACCTTCCCGGCCTGGTCGCTCGCGCACCCCTACCGGATGATCTGCCACAACGGCGAGATCAACACGCTCCGCGGCAACAACAACTGGATGGCGGCGCGCCAAGCGACCGCCGACTCGCCGCGCTTCGGCAAGGACATTTCAAAGCTGTGGCCGATTTCCTACGAAGGCCAGTCGGACACCGCCTGTTTCGACAACGCGCTCGAGTTCTTGGTGCGCGGCGGCTATTCGCTCGCGCACGCGGTGATGATGATGATTCCGGAAGCCTGGGCGGGCAATCCGCTCATGGATGACGAGCGCCGCGCCTTCTATGAATATAACGCCGCGCTGATGGAGCCGTGGGACGGGCCGGCGGCGATCGCCTTTACCGACGGCCGCCAGATCGGGGCGACCCTTGACCGCAACGGCTTGCGCCCCGCGCGCTACCTCGTTACCCGCGACGACCGCATCGTGATGGCCTCCGAGATGGGTGTGCTTCCCATCCCCGAAAAAGACATCGTGCAGAAATGGCGCCTGCAGCCGGGCAAGATGCTCTTGGTCGATCTCGTGGAGGGCCGCCTCGTTCCTGACGAGGAGATCAAGGCGCGCTTCACGCGGCTGCATCCCTATCAGGAATGGCTTGATCGCACGCAGGTGGTGCTTGAGAAGCTTCCCGCGGCGAAATCGCGGGCGCCGCGCTCGAACCTCGCGCTGCTCGATCGCCAGCAGGCCTTCGGCTACACGCAGGAAGACCTCAAGCTCCTGATGGCGCCGATGGCGACCCAAGGCGAGGAGGCGGTCGGCTCGATGGGCAACGACACGCCGATCTCGGCTTTGTCGGACAGGCCGAAGCTCCTCTACACCTATTTCAAGCAGAACTTCGCGCAGGTGACGAATCCGCCGATCGACCCGATCCGCGAGGAACTCGTCATGAGCCTCGTATCGATCATCGGGCCGCGGCCGAACCTGTTCGATCTCGAGGGCGCCGCCACCAGGAAGCGCCTCGAGGTTCATCAGCCGATTCTCACCGACGAGGATTTGGAAAAAATCCGTGAGATCGCGGAGGTCGACTCCTATTTCCAGTCAGCGACCCTCGACATCACCTACGCCGCCGAGGACGGCGCGGATGGAATGAAAAAGGCGCTTACCGCCCTTTGCGGCAGCGCCGAGAAGGCCGTGCGCGACGGCGTCAACATCATCATTCTTTCGGACCGCCATGCCGGGCCCGAGCGCGTGCCGATCCCGGCGCTGCTCGCGACCGCCGCCGTCCATCATCATCTGATCCGCCAGGGCCTGCGTACGTCGGTCGGTCTCGTGGTCGAGACCGGGGAAGCGCGCGAGGTGCATCATTTCGCGTGTCTCGCGGGCTACGGTGCCGAGGCCATCAATCCGTATCTCGCCTTCGAGACGCTGGTCGCGGCGAAGGATGACCTGCCGCAGAAGCTCGACGAGAAGGAAATCCTCAAGCGTTACATCAAATCGATCGACAAGGGCCTGTTGAAGGTCATGTCGAAGATGGGGATTTCGACCTACCAGTCCTATTGCGGCGCGCAGATTTTCGACGCGGTGGGGCTTACTTCGGACTTCGTCGCCGAATTCTTCGCCGGCACCGCGACCCGCATCGAGGGCGTCGGGCTCGACGGCATTGCGCGCGAATCCGTCACGCGGCACCGCGATGCCTTCGGCGACTCGCCCATCTACAAGGAGATGCTCGACGTTGGCGGCGAATATGCCGTGCGCGTGCGCGGCGAAGAGCATGTATGGACCGCGACGACCGTCGCCACGCTGCAACACGCGGTGCGCGGCAACAATCCGAAGCAGTACCGCGATTTCGCGCAAACCATCAACGAGCAATCGGAGCGGCTTTACACGATCCGCGGCCTTTTTCGCGTCAAGCCCGCGGAAGAGGACGGCCGCGCGCCGGTTCCGCTCGAGGAAGTCGAGCCCGCGAAGAACATCGTCAAGCGCTTCTCCACCGGGGCCATGTCCTTCGGTTCGATTTCGCGCGAGGCGCACACCACGCTTGCGATCGCCATGAACCGCATCGGCGGCAAGTCGAACACCGGCGAGGGCGGCGAGGAAGCCGACCGCTTCAAACCGCTGCCGAACGGCGATTCCATGCGTTCGGCGATCAAGCAGGTAGCGTCCGCCCGCTTCGGGGTGACGACGGAATATCTCGTCAACTCCGACATGATGCAGATCAAGATCGCGCAAGGCGCCAAGCCCGGTGAAGGCGGTCAGCTGCCCGGCCACAAGGTCGATAAGATCATCGCCAAGGTGCGCCACTCGACGCCCGGCGTCGGCTTGATTTCGCCGCCGCCGCATCACGACATCTATTCGATCGAGGACCTCGCGCAGCTCATCTTCGACCTCAAGAACGTCAATCCCGAGGGCTGGGTTTCGGTCAAGCTCGTCTCCGAGGTCGGCGTCGGCACCGTCGCCGCCGGTGTCTCCAAGGCCCGCGCGGACCACGTGACCATCGCCGGCTACGAAGGCGGCACCGGCGCTTCGCCGCTCACCTCGATCAAGCACGCGGGCTCGCCGTGGGAAATCGGGCTTGCCGAAACCCACCAAACGCTTGTCGCCAACCGCCTGCGCGGACGCATTTCGGTGCAGGTCGACGGCGGCATCCGCACCGGCCGTGACGTGGTGGTGGGCGCGCTGCTGGGCGCCGACGAATTCGGCTTCGCCACGGCGCCGCTGATCGCCGCCGGGTGCATCATGATGCGCAAGTGTCATCTCAACACCTGCCCTGTCGGCGTCGCAACGCAAGACCCGGTGCTGCGCAAGCGCTTCACCGGCCAGCCCGAGCACGTCATCAACTATTTCTTTTTCGTCGCCGAGGAAGTGCGCGAGATCATGGCCTCGCTCGGCTATCGCCGTTTCGATGAGATGATTGGCCAGATGCAAATGCTCGACCGCCGCAAGGTCGTCGAGCACGCCAAGGCCAAGGGTCTCGATTTCTCGCGCCTCTTCAACAAACCCGAGGCGCCGAAAGGCGTGAACCTTTTCAAGTGCGAACCGCAGGATCACAAGATCCACAAGATCCTCGACCGCAAGTTGATCGCGGAAGCGCAGGCCGCACTCGACCGCGGCGCGCCGGTGAAACTTTCGGCCGCGATCAAGAACACCGACCGCACGGCAGGCGCCATGCTCTCGGGCGAAGTCGCCAAGCGCTACGGCCATGCGGGCCTTCCCGACGACACGATTCATGTGAAATTCACGGGCACCGCCGGCCAAAGCTTCGGGGCGTGGCTCGCGCGCGGCATCACCTTCGAGCTCGACGGCGAAGGCAACGATTATGTTGGCAAGGGCCTCTCGGGCGGCCGCCTCGTCATCCGGCCGCCGGCCGAGAGCGGCATCGTGCCGGAGGAATCGATCGTCGTCGGCAACACGGTGCTTTATGGCGCCATCGAAGGCGAATGCTATTTCCGCGGCATCGCCGGCGAGCGCTTTGCCGTGCGCAATTCCGGCGCCATTGCCGTGATTGAAGGCGCCGGCGACCATTGCTGCGAATACATGACCGGTGGCGTGGTCGTAGTCCTCGGCCGTACCGGGCGCAATTTCGCCGCCGGCATGTCAGGCGGCATCGCCTATGTCGTCGACGAGGACGGCACCTTCCAGAGTCGCTGCAACCTCGCCATGGTGGAGCTCGAGCCCGTTACCGAAGAGGAAGAGGTGAGCGAGCGCGCCTATCATCATGCGCGCGACCTCGCCGCCCACGGCCGCGTCGACATCATGAAGGACATGACCCGCCACGATGCCGCGCGCCTGCACCGGCTGATTACGCAGCACGCGCATTACACCGGCTCGAAGCGCGCGGCCGAAATCCTCGCGCGCTGGAACGAATACCTGCCGAAATTCCGCAAGGTGATGCCGGTCGAATACCGCCGCGCGCTCGCGGAGCTCAAGGCCCAGGAAGAGGCTTCAATGCCTCGCCTCGCAGCCGGTGCCTGAGCGCCAATGGGCAAGATCACCGGCTTTTTGGAGATCGAGCAGGAGGACCGGCATTACCAGCCGGTCGCCGAGCGTCTCAAGCACTATCGCGAGTTCCTGATCCCGCTCTCGGAGAAGGAGACGCGCGACCAGGCCGCGCGCTGCATGGATTGCGGCATTCCCTATTGCCACACCGGCTGTCCGGTGAACAACCAGATCCCCGACTGGAATGATCTTGTTTACAAGAACGATTGGGAACGGGCCGCGCGCAATCTGCACTCGACCAATAATTTTCCCGAATTCACTGGCCGCATTTGCCCGGCCCCGTGCGAGGCATCCTGCACGCTCAACATCATCGACCAGCCGGTCACGATCAAGACGATCGAGTGCGCGATCGTCGACCGCGCCTTCGCCGAAGGCTGGGTGAAGCCCGAGCCGCCGGCTTCCAGGACCGGGAAGAAGGTCGCGATCATCGGCTCCGGCCCCGCGGGGCTCGCCGCCGCGCAGCAGCTCGCGCGCGCCGGCCACGAAGTGCACCTTTATGAAAAGCTCGCCAAGGCCGGCGGGCTCCTGCGCTATGGCATCCCCGATTTCAAGATGGAGAAGCATCACGTCGATCGCCGCGTCGCGCAGATGGAGGCGGAAGGCGTGATCTTCCATTATGGCGCCCATGTCGGCGTGAACGAGCCGATCGAGAAGCTCGTCAAGGCGCATGACGCGGCGCTCCTCTCCGGCGGCGCCGAGAAGGGCCGCGACCTGCCGATTCCCGGCCGCGATCTTGCGGGCATTCACTACGCCATGGAATTCCTGCCGCAGCAGAACCGGCGCGTGAGCGGGGAGCCCGCGGGAAAAGAAGAGCCCATCCTCGCCGACGGCAAGCACGTGGTCGTGATCGGCGGCGGCGACACCGGCTCCGACTGCATCGGCACGTCCGCGCGCCAGGGCGCGCGCTCGATCGTCCAGCTCGAGATCATGCCGCAGCCGCCGCTGCACGAAAACAAAATGCTCACCTGGCCGGACTGGCCGCTCAAGCTCCGCACCTCGTCGAGCCAGGAAGAAGGCGTCGAACGCGAATTCGCGGTGATGACGCAAAAGCTTTCAGGAGAAAACGGTCGCGTGAAGAAGCTTCACTGCGTCCGCGTCGACGACAAGATGCAGCCGATAGCGGGCAGCGAATTCGAATTGCCCGCCGACCTCGTGCTGCTCGCCATGGGCTTCGTGCATCCGGTACACGAGGGCATGATCAGGAATCTCGGCGTGAAGCTCGACGCCCGCGGCAATGTCGCGGCGAACACCGACGCTTATCAGACCTCGATTCCGAAGGTCTTCGCCGCCGGCGACATGCGGCGCGGGCAATCGCTCGTGGTGTGGGCGATCCGCGAGGGCCGGCAAGCGGCGCACGCGATTGACAAATTCCTGATGGGATCGACGACGCTGCCGCGCTGACCTAGTACGGCACGCCCGCCTTGGCCGGCGCGTTGCGTCCCGTTACGGGCTGTTGCACCTGAGGGGTCGAGGCGTCTTGCGGCCAGTGAAAATCGTCGGCGCGCCCCGAAACGGGTGCCGCCGGAATTCCCTCGACGAGCGTCCGCGCCGCCAGCGGATCGAGCGACGGCTTTGCCGGAGCGGGGCCTGCGGGCTGAGCGCCCGCGAGCGGTCCGGGCGTTGCCGCCGGCAGGCCGAGCGACAGCACCGGTCCCGCGACCGGACGCGCGGCGGGTGCCGGCGTCTGGCCGGGCGGCACCGAAACCTGCGGCGGCGTTTCTTCCGGCGTCGTATCGCGCGGAACCGGAGGCGGCGCGCCGCCATGCGAGTCAAACAGGCGGATCAGTTCGCGCTCGACATAATGCGCGAGCTTGCGCTGGCCCGGCTTGGTGAAATGGATGCCGTCGGCCGCACGCAGGCGGCGAATCTGGCCGTCGAGCGCCGGCCCGCTCGCCATGAAGTCGCCGGTCTCATTGACAAAGCCGTCCCACACGTCGACATAAAACCCGCCCACCTTGCGGGTGCGCTCGGCGAGAATCTCGTTGATGTAGACGACGTCGGTCGAAAGCTTGGGATTGGCCATCGACGGCATGCCGACGAGGAAGATCGGAACGTTCTTGTCCTTCAACTTAACAAGGAAATCCTCGACACGCTTGCCATAAAGCTCCCGCCAGCGGTCGGTATGATATTCCCACAGCCCCTGATCGTCGCGCAGCGGCTGGCGGTCGTTGACGCCGAGCATGACGACGATCGCCGTGACCTTTTCCTTGGCAAGCAGCGAAGGCGCGAGCCCGACCCAGTCATAAAAATCGCCGCGCACGAAGCCCGAATTCGCCTTTGTCTTCCTCGAAACCGCGACCTCGGGCCGGTCGTTGACGAAGGCGTCGGCTAGGCCCTGCGCGATCTGGTCGGCCATCACATCGCCGAACACGAGAATATATTCGGTCGCCGGAATGAGGCGTTTGGCGTCGGCTTCCGCGCTCGAGCCATAGACGAGGCCCGTGGGCTCGTCCGAAGGCTGCGGATCCGCGATAACCTTTCGCGGCGCTTCGAAATTGGGAAAATTGAACAGCGAGCGCTCGCGGCGAAACGGATCGCGGAGAAAGAAGAAGCGGTCGTCGCGCTGCGCGCTTGCATCGTTGGCGAAGCCCGCGAGCACGGCGGCTCCCAGAAGAAAGGCGAGAAAAGAAGTTCGGATCATGGGCGCGGCCAGACGCTCGATACACCGCCACCGATGGCGGAGTTTCGGGGCCATTTCAAGACTTTTTCAAAGACCCGCCGGATTCCGCCCGTTTTCGGCTCATTGGCCGAGCCGCATGCGATCCAGGAGCTTGCCGCTCGCATATCCGTCGGGCACGAGCCCCGCCCGCGACTGATAATTGCGCAATGCTGCCCGCGTGCGGGGACCGAGATTTCCGTCGGCCTCGCCGATGTCGTAGCCGAGGGATGCGAGCCTGCTTTGCAGCTCAAAACGGTCGCTCCGCGACAGCGTGCCTTCCTGGCGCGGCCACGGCTGCACGAACGGCTCGCCGCCCCGCATGCGATCCGCAAGGTGACCGATCGCCAGCGCATAGGATTCCGCCGGATTGTATTTCATGATCACGCGGAAATTCTCGACGACCAGGAAGGCGGGCCCGCGCGCGCCGGCGGGTGCGAGCAGCGAAGCGATATCGCCGGACCGCGGGAATGCCTTGTCGCCCGCGCGCCTGATGCCGAGCGCTTCCCACTCCTTGACCGTCTTCCGGATCGAGTTGTCGGCAAGCATGAAATTGAAATTCGGCGGCAACACCACCTCGTAGCCCCAGCTCGCGCCGGCGCGCCAGCCGTCGCGCTTCAGGTTGTTGGCGGTCGAGGCGAGCATGTCGGGAATTGAATCAACGACATTCTTTCGTCCGTCGCCGTCGAAATCGACGGCATAGCGCTTGAACGAGGTCGGCATGAATTGCGTCGGACCGAAGGCGCCCGCCCACGAACCCTTCAGATGCTCGACGGGAACGTCGCCGCGCTCGATGATTTCGAGGGTCGAGAGAAATTCCTCGCGGAAATAACTCTGTCGGCGGCCAATGCAGGCAAGCGTCGCGGTCGACTGCACCACCGGGCGCTCGCCGCCTTCCTTGCCGAAGTTCGATTCGATCCCCCAGAACGCCGCGAGGATATAGCGGTCGACGCCATAGGCCTTCTCGACAGCGTCGAAGGCCTGACGATTTTGCGCAACGGCAATGCGGCCGGTGGCGATGCGATCATCGTTCACGAGGTCATCGAGATAATCCCAAATTGCTTTTTCGAACTCCGGCTGCCGGTCCAGAAGATCCATGATCTTGAGGTCCGGTGTCAGCCCGCGCGTTGCCGCCTCGAAGGTGCGCCGGGAAACGCCGCGCGCCGCCGCCTGCGGCCACAGCGATGCGAGGCAGTTGTTGAAATTGGCCGCGGCCGAAGCGATGGCTTCCGGCGTCATCAACGGATTGACCGGGCCTTGAGCCGTGGACGATTGCTGCACGGTGTGCGCGATGAAGGCCTGATACCGCAGGTCGTTCTCGTTTTGCGAAAGGGCCGGCGCGAGCGGAATAGCCGCCGCAAGCAGAACCGCGCCGAAGAGCATACGCTCTCTTCCGCGCCCGGCGGGTTTTTTTGCCTGCATGAAACGTTGGTTTGGTCTCACCATCCGCTCCTTCAGGATTGCACTTTACGGGCAATCAGGCCGGAAATGTGATTCGCCAAAATCGCGCTTCAGCGCTGCATGCGCAAGCCGATCAACGCGATATCGGCCGTATAGTTGTTGCCCGGAACGTTCGAGGTCAGCCGCTCCTGCCGCAACTCGCCGCGCAGCGCGAGCGAACGGGTGAAATAATAAGTGAGCGCCGCGCCGTAGGTAATGCGGTGGTCGATCTGGCTGATGCCCCGGTAATCGTCGATGCCGTAGCTCGCGAACACCGACCCGATGAGCCAGGTCCGGAAGGCATGATCGACGGTGACCTTGCCCTCATGCGTGAATACGCCGGATGCGGCGGTCAGCGTGCTTTCGCCGATTTGCGAGGAGACGGCAAACGTGACCTTGGTGAGCGCCGTCGCTTTCCAGACGAGTGAAGCGTCGACCATCAGCCCCGATATGTTCGGCAACGTCGGGTCTTTATAGGTTCGCTCGCCATAGCCGATCGACGCTTCGCCCTTGAGGATCTCAGGGCGGTCAACCGTGACGCCGATATCCGCCTTTACGCCGTCCGAGCCGCGGCGAAGGCCGAGCGAATCGATCGTATCATCGAAGACCCGCGTATCAACGGTGGCCTCGATGAACGGCTTCACACCCCCGGTCACCTCGTAGCTCGCCCGCAGCCGCGTCGAGTAGCTGTTGTAATCACTCTGCGCGAGATCGAGAATGCCGCCGCCGAGTAACTCCGCATTCTCGTAGATATTGCGCTCGAAGCCGCCGTAAAGGCCGAGCTCCAGACGATTGAACGTCTGCACGATGCCGACCGTGCTGCCCAACGTATAAATGTTGGGCGGCCGTTTCGCGCCGCTGACGGAATCGGGCGTGCCGGCGCTCTGCGTCGTGAGCAACGCCTTCTCCTCAAGCTCGATCCGCGTATCCTTGCTGACGTCGATCCTCCCGCGCACGATCGCCGAGGCGTCAGGCCGGTCGTTGTGATCGATGTCGCTGTAATGCGTGAACGAGCCGCGCAGATCGAACGATAGCGAATGGCGCGACCAATCCGACTGCGCGCTCAGCGCGGTGCTCAGCGTGGTGAAAGGCGAGCCCCGTCCGCCCTGCACCCGCAGCGGATTGTCGTCATAACCCTCCGAAACCTCGATGCTTGGCTTCAACAGGAAGGCGCCGGCATGGAAGCCGACCGGCCCGTAGGGCTCCTCCTCCGGCTTCGCGCGTTTCACCGGCCCCGCCGTGGAAGGGATTGTCGAAGTGATCAGTCCTTCGGGGGTGTTCGTTTTTTGTGTGCGCTCCTGCAGCGGCGGCGCCGGCCGCGCCGGAGTGGTCACGATCACCGTCTCGGGTTTTTTCTTCTTGCGTTGCTTGGCGCGATATTGCGCTTGCTCCGCCGACACGAAACCGGTGTCGCCCGCGCCCGAGCCGGGTTGTGAAGCGAACAATTGATCGTTCGATTGGGAAAGTTGCGTGCCGCCGTTTCCGCTTGCGGGCAATGTCGGCCGCAAGCCCGCGCGCTGCGTGCCGTCTCCCTCACCCGCGGCGAAGGCGGAGGCCGCGCAAAGCGAAAGCGCGAGCAGAACGGCGCTCGGTCGTCCGGGTCGGAATTGGCGCGGCACCGTCGGGGCTCTTCATCCTTGGTATGGTTAACGAAGGTAAAATGCGCATGGTTAACGGACCCTTGTTCCCCGGCCGGGGTCGCCTCCTCCCCTTGGCCGTGCTAGGAAAATCGCCCTTGGGACAGCGAGGGGTTCCGTTCATGGCCGGCCCGAAAGGCCGTAAGGCAGCGAGCATCGGCGCCATGCCCGATGCCATGCAGTCCGCCCTGCGGACGCTCGAAACCGAAGCCGAAGGGCTTGCGGCGCTCTCTCGCGCGATTCATGACGGCCTTGGCGAGGCCCTGGTCGCCGCGGTCGAAAAGATCCGGGCGGCGAGCGGCCGCGTGATCGTCACCGGGATGGGCAAGAGCGGTCACATCAGCCGCAAGATCGCCGCCACCTTCGCCTCGACCGGTACCCCCGCCTATTTCGTGCACCCGGGCGAAGCCAGCCACGGCGATCTCGGCATGATCACCCGCGATGACGTGATCGTGGCGCTGTCCTGGTCCGGCGAAACCGGCGAATTGCGCGACCTCATCGAATACGCCAAGCGCTTTCGCGTCGCGCTGGTCGCGATCACCTCGAATGCGAGTTCGACGCTGGCGGAAGCGGCCGACGTTCTGCTCCTGCTGCCGCAAGCAACCGAAGCCTGCCCGTTGGGCCTGGCACCCACGACTTCGACCCTCATTCAGCTCGCGCTTGGGGACGCACTCGCGGTCGCATTGTTCGAAAGCCGCGGCTTTACCGCGCTCGATTTCAAGGCGCTTCATCCGGGCGGCAAGCTCGGAGCAAGCCTCACCTTCGTGCGCGATATCATGCATCCCCTGCCGGCAACGCCGCTCGTGCGCGACGGCACGCGTATGACGGAAGCGATCGTCGAGATGACATCGAAAGGCTTCGGCTGCGTCGGCATCACCGACGCCGCCGGCGTACTGATCGGAATCATCACCGACGGCGACCTCCGCCGGCATATGAACGACAATCTGCTTGCGCGCTCGGTCGACGAAGTCATGACCAAGAAGCCGAAAACCGTCCGCCCGGATCAGCTCGCGGGCGAGGCGCTCGCTTTCATGAACGCGGTGAAGGTCAACGCCTTGTTCGTGGTGGATGGCGCGAAGCCCGTCGGGCTCGTGCGTGTCCACGAACTCTTGCGCATCGGCGTCGCCTAGCTCAAATCCACCCGGCCAGCTCGCGCTCGGCAAGGCCCTGGATCACGCGCATTCCGTGCGCGGAATCGTTGAGGCAGGGAATGGCGGCGAACCGTTCGCCGCCCGCATGCCGGAAGATTTCGGCGTTCTCGCCTGCGATTTCCTCAAGCGTCTCCAGACAATCGGCCGAAAAGCCGGGCATGACGACCGCAAGGTTCCTGACGCCGGATTGCGCAAGCGCCCGCACGGTGCCGTCGGTCGGCGGCCCGAGCCACTCGGCGCGTCCGAAGCGCGACTGAAACGTGAGGCGAAACCGCTCTTCGTCAAGCTGCAGCCGCGCACGCAGCAAGCGGACCGTTTCGGTACATTGCCGTTCGTAGGGATCGCCCTTCTCGACGTATTCCTTCGGCACGCCGTGAAACGAGGCCAGGATGACCTCGGGTTTCCAGGACAACTTTGCGAGTTCCTCTTCGAGGGAGACTGCGACCGCTTCGATATAGGCAGGATCGTCGAAATAGGGCGGCACAAACCGCACCGTCGGTTGCCAGCGCATGGTCTTCAACGTCTCGAAGACCCTGTCGCCGACGCTTGCGGTCGTCGCCGCCGCATATTGCGGATAGAGTGGAACAACGAGGATACGCTCGCAGCCAGCCGCGTGCATCGCCTGCAAGCGCGACGGAATGGACGGATTGCCGTAGCGCATGGCCCAGTCAACGGTGATGCGCGGCTCGCTTGAAAAATGCGCGGCGAGCTTCTCGGCCTGCGCCCGAGTGATCGTCTTCAGCGGCGATTCATTCCGCTCGCGGTTCCAGATCTTGGCGTAATCGCGCCCCTTGCGCGCCGGCCGAATCGTCAGAATCACGAGATTGAGGATGAACCACCACAATACGCGATTGGTTTCGATCACGCGCGGATCGGAGAGAAACTCCTTCAGATACCGGCGGATCGACCAATAGTCGGTGGCCTCCGGCGTCCCCAAATTCACCAAGAGGACGCCGATGCGGCTCGCAGAATTTTTCTGATCCATGGGTCGGATATGACGCGTGCGAAAAGAAGCGTCAATCGCGGGGCTATTTTGCCGCGCGCTCGTCGGAAATGACCTTGCCGTCGTTCGGCAGCGTGCCGGGCGCAGCAAGCTCGACCCGGCCCTTGAGCTTGGTGATCGTCTGCAGGCTCGAAGCGACTGCGCCCGCGAGCGAAGCATCGGCTTTCGCCGACTCGGCGCGCAAGGTCATCGCGTCCTGTTCGCCCTCGCGTGTGACCACGAGCCGGAGGCGTTTGAGCTCCGGATGGCGCTTGGCGATCTCGGCGATCTGCTCGGGGCGAACGAACATGCCTTTCACTTTCGTGGTCTGATCGGCGCGACCCATCCAGCCCTTGATCCGCATGTTGGTTCGCCCGCAGGGCGAGCGGCCCGCGAGCGCGGCGGTGAGATCGCCGAGCGCGAGCCTGATCCACGGATGATACGGATCAAACGAGGTCACCACCACCTCACCGACCTCGCCCTCCGGCACCGGATCGCCGGTGCCCAGCCGGACGATTTCGAGAAGCACGTCCTCGTTCACGACCAGGCCCTCGCGCGCGGCGGTCTCATAGGCAACCACGCCGAGATCGGCGGTCGCGTAGGACTGATAGGCGTCAATGCCGCGCGACTTGATCTCCGCCTGCAGCGAGGGCGGAAATGCCGCGCCCGAAACGAGTGCTTTCTTGATCGAGGAAACGTCGCGGTCCGCGGCCTTCGCCGCATCAAGCAGGATTTTCAGAAAATCCGGCGTGCCGGTGTAGGCGGCGGGCTTAAGATGCTCGATGAGGTCGAGCTGTTGCTCGGTGTTGCCGGGTCCGGCCGGGATCACCACGCAGCCGAGCGCGCGCGCGCCACTGTCGAGAATGAAACCGCCCGGCACCAGGTGATAGGAAAACGTGTTGAGAACGATGTCGCTTTTGCGAAAGCCCGCGGCGAAGAGCGAGCGCGCCGAGCGCCAGGGATCGGCGACGGCGCTTTCGGGCTCGTAAATCGGGCCGGGCGAGGTGAAGAGCCGGCCGAACGTCGAAAGCGGATGCGCCAAGAAACCGGCAAAGGGCGGACTTTCTTTCTGCATCCCCGGCAATTCGGACTTGCGCAGCACCGGCAATTGCGTGAGCGCCGCGCGGCTCGTGACCGACTTCGGATCAATTCCTGTGAGATGCGCGGCCCAGGCCGGCGCTTTCATCGCTCCGGCGAGAAGCCCGGGCAGCCGCGCCAGAAGATCACGCTCGCGCGCCTCGGGCTCGCGCGTCTCAAGCGAATCATAGTGATCGGCCATCGCTCGCGCCTCGGCTCTTCAAGCCAGCCAACGCTTGCGGCGCTTGTAGTGCTTGACGTCGCGGAAGGAACGGCGGCCGCTTTCGCCAACGCCCAGATAGAACTCCTTCACGTCCTCGTTCTGGCGCAAAGCGTGTGCCTCACCATCGAGCACGATACGGCCGCTTTCGAGAATGTAGCCGTAGGCGGCGTATTTCAGCGCCATGTTGGTGTTCTGCTCGGCAAGCAGGAGGGAAACGCCTTCCTTCTCGTTCAGCCGTTTCACTATTTCGAAGATTTCCTCGACGATCTGCGGCGCGAGCCCCATCGACGGCTCGTCGAGAAGGATCATCTTCGGCTTCGACATCAGCGCGCGGCCGATCGCGCACATCTGTTGCTCGCCGCCGGAGGTATAACCCGCAAGCGAATTCTTGCGCTGCGCGATGCGCGGAAAATAGGAATAGACGAGATCGAGGTCATGCCGTATCGCCGCCCGCCCGTCGGGCCGCGTGAAGGCGCCAGTCAGCAAGTTCTCCTCGATGGTGAGATGCGCGAAGCATTCGCGGCCTTCCATCACCTGGATACAGCCGCGGCGCACGAGTTCGTTCGGCGATTGGCCGTGGATTTCAATTCCGTCGAAATGGATCGACCCCTTGCTCACCTCGCCGCGCTCGGCGTGCAGAAGATTGGAGATCGCCTTCAGCGTCGTGGTTTTGCCGGCGCCGTTTGCGCCGAGCAGCGCAACGATGCCGCCACGCGGCACTTCCAGCGAAACGCCCTTCAAGACGAGGATCACGTGGTCGTAGATGACCTCGATGTTGTTCACCGAGAGAATGCGCCCGGCTGCGACAGCCGGCGCCGCGGAAGAAGCTACGTCCATGACCTTGATCCTCGATTCCTGGGATCGGATACAACCGAGGGAGCGGCACCCGTTACGGGATAGCCGCCCCCTCGACTCATTTCATGCGATCAGACTCGCGACTTACGAAGACTTGTCGCAGGTTTCGGTCCGCTTCGGCCAGCCGGCGTTCTTTTCGGCGTAGTCCTTGGCGGCGGCGTCGGCGAGCGGAATCACTTTTTCGGTGATCGGCTTGATGTTGTCCGATGCCTTGACCCACTTGGTGCCGTCCCACTGAATGAGGAACGCATCGTTGTGCCCGTTGTGGTCTTCGCAGGTGACGTGCGTGAGGGGAGCAAAGCCCGCCGCTCCAATTTCCTTGAGACGGGCTTCATTGATATTGATCGTCTCTAAGCCACGCCGCACGTCCTCGCCCGTGACCACTTTCTTGCCGGTGATCTTTTGCGCGTTGCGGATGGCTTCCGCGATCAGGATCCCGTTGTAGACGGCACGATTATAGAAATTCAAGCCGACCTCGTCCTTCGTGGTCTGGGTTTTTCCCTTGCTCACGACATACTTCATGATGTCCTGAATCACGGGGAAACTGGCGCCGATGTTGGTGAAGCTCAACGACAAGTAGCCCTTCCCTTCGGGGCCAACCGCGTCAGCTTCGTTGCCTGCCCACCAGACGCCGATGAAGTGATCCATCGGATAGCCAATCTTGGCCGCCTCCTTCACCGCGGTCGGATTCATGGCACCGAAGCCCTGCATGTAAATCCAGTCGGGTTTGTCGCGGCGGATATTGAGCCAGAGCGAAGACTGGTTCTGCATCTCCGCCGCCGGCACCGGATAGAGCAGGAGTTCGAAGCCGTAGTCCTTTGCCAGCGCTTCGAGTACCGGGATCGGCTCCTTGCCGTAAGGCGCGTCGAGATGCACGAGGCCGATTTTCTTGCCCTTCAGCTTGTCGACGCCGCCTTCCTTCTGCGCGATATAGCGCACGAACACCGATGCACCGTCCCAATAGGTTGCCGGCGCATTGAAGATCCACGGGAAGTAGGTGCCATTGGCCGAAGCCGACAGACCATAGGCCATGGACAGAACAGGGATCTTGTCGACCGACGCCTTCGGGATGAGCTGCAAGGTGATTCCCGTGGAGTAAGGGTTGGTCATCACCGGCTTCTTGTCCTTGATCGTCTCGTAGCATTCGACGCCTTTTTTGGTGTCGTAGCCCGTTTCGCACTCCTCGATGGCGAGCTTGACGCCGCCTATGCCGCCGTCACGTTGGTTCAACATTTCGAGATAATCGTGCATCCCGTTCGCGATCGGAATGCCGGAAACGGCGAACGGACCGGTGCGATAGGTGAACAAGGGAACGTAGATCGTGTCCTCGGCCGAAGCCGTCGTTACGAAGGCGGATCCCGCCATCGTGCCGATCGCCGCAGCGATGATTAATCCTTTCATGCGCATTTTAGTCCTCCCAAGCTTGTGGCCGGGTATTTTCCGGCCCTGATAGAGTTTCTCATCACATGACCCTTAGCGGACGCGGGGTCCATAAGGGCGCTAGTCCGAGTGTGCCCAATCAATAAGGGAAAGGCCACACCCTCAGTTTCTGCTTCGCGATCTGCCACAATCGCGCGAGCCCGTTCGGCTCCACGATCAGGAAGAAAATAATCAATCCGCCCGTGATCATGAACGCGATGTGTTCGACTGTAGCCGGAAGAATCGGCATGCCGAGATGCGGCGGAACATAGCGAAGAAATATCGGAAGAATGAAGATGAAGGCCGCCCCCAGATACGAGCCGAGCAGGCTTCCCAAGCCTCCGACGATGACCATGAACAGGATGAAGAAACTCTGGTTGATCGAGAACACGTCGGCTTCCGCGCCCCCGTACCAAAGAAATACGAGCATTGCGCCGGCGACGCCGCAGTAAAAAGAGGATACCGCGAAAGCCAGCAATTTGGTGGGCAACAGGCGAATGCCCATGAGCTCGGCGGCGATATCCATGTCGCGCACCGCCATCCACATGCGGCCGATCCGGCCGTGCACGAGATTCGACGCGAACCAAGTCATGACCACGACGATCGACAATGCGATCAAATACCGTGTCGTCGACGAGGCATTCGGGCCGGTGATCGGAATGCCGAACAAAGTGTGCGTCCCGACTTCGATCGCACCCGACGTGTTGTAATTGAAGAGCCACGGAATGCGCACAAAGCACCACTGCAGGAAAAATTGCGCGGCGAGCGTCGCGATCGCAAGATAAAAGCCCTTGATGCGAAGGCTCGGCAATCCGAACAAAACACCGACCGCGGCCGAGGCAAATCCCGCGGCGACAATCCAGACGATGATGTTCACGTTCGGAAAAAGCGTCTCTAATTTGTAGCAGGCATAAGCACCCACGCCCATGAAGGCGCCGGTGCCGAGCGACAACAGGCCCGTGTAGCCGGTAAGGAGATTGAGCCCGATCGTGGCCAGCGAAAAAATAACAAACGGAATCATGATTGCCTGCAGCAGGAAATCATTTCCGAAATAAGGAACCACCACGAAGGCGACGAGAAGGATCGCGGCGATTCCCATCCGGTCTTGCAAGATCGGAAATATCGCCTGATCGCTCGCGTAGTTTGTTTTGAATTGGCCGGCTTCGCGGTACAGCAATGTCGTACCCTCACACGCGCTCGATGATTTTCTCGCCGAACAATCCTTGCGGACGGAACAGCAAGAAAACGAGGGCAATGAAATAGGCGAGCCAGCTTTCGATTCCGCGGCCCAGCAGCCCGCCCCAATAGAAATCGCCGAGCTTCTCGCCAACGCCGATGATGAGGCCGCCGACGATCGCCCCGGGGATCGAAGTAAAGCCGCCGAGGATCAGGACCGGCAATGCCCGCAGCGCGATCACCTCCAGCGCGAAGGAGACTTCCGAGCGCGCGCCCCACATGATGCCGGTAACGAGCGCGACAAGACCCGAGGCAAACCACACGATCACCCAAATCTGGTCGAGCGAGATGCCCACCGAAAGCGCCGCCTTGTGGCTGTCGGCGACGGCGCGAAGCGCCCGGCCGATCCGCGTTTTCGAGAAGAACAGCGCGAGCCCCGTCACCATGACCGAGGCGATGACCGCCGCCGCGATATCGATCTTTTGCAGCGACACGACGCCCCCCAAAATCTTCAGATCGATGAAGCCTTTCGGCAAATACAGCTGGTCCGCGATCATGATTTTCGAGCTGCCGCCGAAAACATATTCGCCGAACCCGATCAGGAAGTAGGTCAAACCGAACGTCGCCATGAACAGAATGATGTCGGGCTGGTTCACGAGCGGCTTGAGAACGATCCGTTCCACGCCGAACGCGAGCAGAAACATCACCCCGATGGTGAGGCCGAGCGCCACGAAAGCGGCGACGTTCTCTTGCGAAATTCCCCAGCGAACAAGGATTTCGTAAATACCGACAAGGGTCAGCGCGCCGAACACCACCATGATGCCTTGCGCGAAATTAAAAACGCCCGAAGCCTTGAAAATCAGAACGAAGCCGAGCGCAATCAGCGCATAGAGGACGCCGGCCACGAGGCCTTCCCACAAGGTCTGCACCAGGAGATCCGGGGCGGCTCCCATCTGCACGAAAGGATCGATAAATATCTTGTAGAGCAGCATAGTTCTTCCTCAATGCGCGACGCCAAGATAGGCGTCGATGACGGCCTGATTTTTCTTGACCTGGTCGGGCGTTCCGTCGGCGATCTTGCGGCCGTAGTCGAGCACGACGACGCGATCCGACAGATCCATCACGACGCCCATATCGTGCTCGATCAACGCAATCGTGGTGCCGTAATAATTGTTCATGCTGAGAACGTAGCGCGACATATCCTCCTTCTCTTCGAGGTTCATGCCGGCCATCGGCTCGTCGAGCAAAAGCAGATCAGGCTCCATGGCGAGCGCGCGCCCGAGTTCGACGCGCTTCTGCAAGCCGTAGGGCAATTTGCCGACGGGAATGCGCCGGATGTGCTCGATTTCAAGAAAATCGATGATCTCCTCGACAACTTTCCGATGCTCGACCTCCTCGCGCATGGCCGGGCCGTAACGGAAGAGTTGCCAGAAGAAGCTCTTGTGCATCTTCAGCGCGCGGCCGGCCATGATATTGTCGAGCGTGGTCATGCTTTTGAACAGCGCCACGTTCTGGAACGTGCGCGCGATGCCGCCCGCCGCCGCAGCGTGCGGACGCATGGCCTTCCGCGTCCTGCCCTTGAAGGTGATGCGGCCGGCTTGCGGATGATAGAAGCCGTTGATCACGTTCAGCATCGAGGTCTTGCCGGCGCCGTTGGGGCCGATGATCGCGAGGATCTCGTGCTCGCGGATCTCGAGGCTGATGGCTGTGAGCGCCCGCACCCCGCCGAAGGACAGGCTGATGTTGTCGGCGTGCAGCAGGACGTCGCCGATTCGCTTGGCGGGTTGCATTGCGTTTGCGATCCGACCCGCTAGTGCCTCGGTAAGCGACCCCCCACCCCGACCCTCCCCCTCAAGGGGGGAGGGGGAAGTAGGGCGCGACTGTTCGAGCCCCCTCCCCCCTTGAGGGGGAGGGCGGGGAGGGGGGTGACGTCGCGATCGCTCAGTACACCGAGCCCTTCGCGGCGCCGCCGCTGCCGGCGCCGCCCTCGCGCATCTCCTTGACGACCTGGGTGCCCGCCATGGTGAGGAGGCGCGCGTCGCCGAGCAGGGTCGTGAAGTCGAAGCCGCGGGCGATCGCCTTCTTGGCGTAGGCGGTGCTGCCGGTGTGGATGCCGGCCTTGATCTTGTGCTTCTTGCAGCCGTCGACGATGCCGCCGATTACCTTGTCCATCTCGTTCTCGCTGCGGTCGAGCCCGGGGCTGTAGCCGTAGGTCAGCGACAGGTCCGACGGGCCGACATAGATCGCGTCGAGCTCCGGCGTCGACAGGATCGCGTCGAGATTGGCGACCGCCTCCTTGGTCTCGATCATCGCGAAGGTCAGCACGGTCTCGTTCGCCTTCTCGGCGTAGTCCGAGCCGCCGTAGAGCGAGGCGCGGATCGGGCCCGAGCTGCGGTAGCCCTTGGGCGCATAGCGGCACGCGCGCACGAACCTCTCGCATTCCTCGCGGCTGTTGATCATCGGGCAGATGA
>DATGIF010000032.1:0-239057 GCA_035295845.1 Xanthobacteraceae bacterium | reverse complement strand
AAGAAATACGGATTGGGACGGCGTTGCGACATGTCATCGGCCGCCGCAAGGCTGAGGAGTGGGGTCTTCTGGTCGCGGATGTAGTCGGTGATGGCAAGCAATTCGAAAGCGGCCAGGGGACCGAGGATCACGTCAACTTTGTCCCGCTCGACAAGCTCTTGCGCTTTGGTCTTGGCGCCGGCCGGATTGCCGCCGGTGTCGGCGGTGATGACTTCGACCTTGCGCCCGGCGAGCGTATTGTTCTTTTCCGCGAGGAAGGTGAGGAGGCCCTGCTCCATCTGGTTGCCGCCTTGCGCCAGCGGGCCGGTCTTGACGGTCAATAGGCCGATTTTGAACGCCGGCGTTTGCGCGCGGACGTAGGGCATTTTGATCGTCGCGAGCCCGGCGCTGGTCGCGGCAAGCCCTTTCAATACGGTTCTGCGCTTGATCGGCATGGCAATATCCTCCCCCTCGAGTTTTCGTTTTCGGGCTATGCCCGTTTTCTTTTCATTTTCGGCGGAATCACCGGTAGCAGCAAGTAGGACTTACGGCCTGCGCCGAAATGCAGCGTTGTACGCCCGCCGAATAATGAGGCAGGCCGGTCCACCGGGTCGTCGTGAAGAAACGGCCCGCAGCCTTTCAACTCGTTCTTGAAGTTGGAAAGCCGTCCGCCGCTACCTCCCCCATATTCGTAATCCTTGCCGCGGATGGTGAGTGCAATGCGGTAGCCGCGAGGCACAACGATGGAGGTCGGCCAGATCTCGATGTCGAGTTCCACCACCTGGCCGGGTTGCAAGGGCTCATGCTGATCGTGGCTGTGGTAGGGGCGCCAGGGGAAGGAAAGTTTGCGGTCGAGCTTGCGATGCGACGCGCGCAGCCAGCCTTGCGCGACCGGCGTGTGCGGATCGATGGCGCCCTGGAACACGATCTCTTTCAGGTCCGGCGAGAAGACGCGGAGCACGAGAAAAATGTCGGCATCTTTCGTCGATGATGAAACGAAGAGCTTCGCGGCGGACGGCCCGGTGATTTCGGTTTCTTGCTCGAGCGGGGCGGTGAGAAACGTGATGCCATCGCCGAGGGCGTCGAACGTCACCTTGTTTGCCTTTGGCCGCGATTGACTCACAAGTGTGGAGCCCGCGGGATCGAGATAGAGCTTCGTCCATTGCGTGCGCTTCAGCGGCCATTCGCCTTCAAGGCGCTCCATGAACTTGTCGATATGCCGGACCTGCAGCCGCACGCGCGGCTCTTGTGCCCAGCCATTATTGATGCCCTTCAGGAAATGGTCGAAGAAGCGGCGTTGCAGCTCGCGGCCGTAATCCGTATAGAAGTGCGTCCAGTGCTCAATGCCGTGCGCTTCCAGCCATTTCTGCTTCGAGGCGGCGCGCATGAAGCCTTCGAAATTGCCGCGCGGATGCAATCCTTGCCCGCCCCAATTCGCCGCCGACAGGAACGGCACGGCGATCTTCGGCCAGACCGGCGAGCGCGCCTGGTGATAGCCGTCGTCAAAGGGATGCGCGCGGATTTCGTTGCCGAAATCGCAGCGATTGTTGGCGAGCTCCGGCTCCGAAAGTGTCTTGGGCCCGCAGACGAGTTCGCCGGTCACGCGGCTTCGCCGGCCGCGCTCGCCGGCGCCGTGCTGCACCGTCTTCACCTGCATGTCGTACCAGTTGGCCCAGAAGGTGGAGAGGATGCCGCCGTGATGCGTCATGTCGCGGTACCAGTCGGCGGCCCCCTCCCAAATGCACATCGCGGCGAGGTGCGGCGGCTGCATGGAAGCCACATGCCACTGATTGATGCCGTAATAGGAGACGCCATTGAGGCCGATCTTGCCGTTCGACCACGGTTCTCGCGCCGCCCATTCGACGCAGTCGTAAAAATCCTTGGTCTCGCGCGGCGAGAAATGGTCGATATAACCGGGCGAGGCGCCGCAGCCGCGTGAATCGACGCGCACGCAGACGTAGTTGTGCGGAACCCATTTTTCCGGGTCGACCACTTCCCAGTTCTGGTAGGCGTTGCTCGATCCCGCGGCGACGTCGGGATGCTCCTTTACCATTCGCTCCCAGGCGCTCGGGTAGCCGTCCTGAAAAGCGAGGCCCTTGGCGTAGGGCCCGTAAGTGAGAAGCGCTGGATAGCGGCCGTCGGCGATCGGGCGAAATACATCGGCGCGGAGCACGAGGCCGTCGTCCATGCGGATCGCCGCGTTCCAATCGATCCGCATGTTGTCGCGAACTTCGCTACGCGTGGAAATTCCGCCGCTCATGAGACCGATGAGCTTGCCACTGCCCCGAAAGCGGCGCAAACGAGGGTATCCGCGTTGGCCCCGGTAAGCGCGCATGCTAACGAAAGCCGGCCGAACGGCGATCCAAAGTGTTCGGCGCACGCACAGGGAAGAGGCCGCGCATGAAAATCGGAATTGCGGGCGTAGGGCGCATGGGTGCCGCGATTGCGCTGCGGCTCATGGAGGTCGGGCACGAACTCACGGTGTGGAATCGCTCCGCCGCGAAGTTAAAGCCGCTCGTTGAAGCAGGGGCCAAGGTGGCTGCAACGCCAAAGGAACTCGCGAACAGCGTCGAGACCATCATTACGATCCTCACCGATGCCGCGGCGATCGACGCGGTCTATGACGGCCCTTCGGGACTGCTCTCCGGCGACGTGAAGGGAAAACTCGTGATCGAGATGAGCACGGTGCGGCCCGAGACCGAGATCGCGCTTGCGAAAAAAGTCCGCGCCAAGGGCGCCGCCTATGTCGAATGCCCGGTTGGCGGCACCACGGGTCCCGCCCGCCAGGGAAAGCTCATCGGTCTCATGGGCGGCGAGCCCGCCGATACCGCGCGCGCAAAACCGATCCTCGACCAACTTTGCCGCCGTCTTGAGCATGTCGGCGCGGTCGGGAACGGCGCCATCATGAAATTCGCGATCAATCTGCCGTTGATGATCTCGTGGCAGGCATTCGGCGAGGCGATTGCGCTCTGCCGGCCGCTCGGCCTCGATCCGGCGCGGCTGATGGATCTCTTCGGCGATACATCGGGCGGCACCAATGCCGTGAAGAACCGCGGTCCCGCCATCGCCAAGATGCTCGCTGGCGCCGATCCCGGACCCGTGGGCTTTGACGTCGATTCAGGCCGCAAGGATCTGAGGGCAATGCTCGCCGAAGGCAAGGCGCGCGGCATCGAGCTGCCATTGGCCGCGGGTGCGCTCGCCGCGTTCGACGAGGCGTCGGCGCGCGGCCTGGGTGCGAAGGACGGATCCAGCCTCGTGGTTTACTGGTCGGAGCGAAAGAAAAGTTGAGCGCGCTGCGATAAGCTGGTGAACCTCCTTCGCTGCAGGTCGAACATTAAGGAGACGAGCGATGGCTGAACCCGACGATAAGCTCGATCAATTGATCGAGGCTGCCGCGAGTGCTCTGTCGCTGCCGATTGACCCCGAATGGAAACCCGCAATCCGCGTCAATCTCGAAACCACGTTGAAGCACGCTTCCTTCGTTGAAGAATTTCCTTTGCCGGACGACGCGGAGCCGGCGCCGGTATTCAAGGCCTAATGTATGGCGCTCGATCCCGATTGGTCGCCGGCGTGGGAGATTTCGTCCGCGGTTGCGCGCGGGGACACGAGCGCGCTCGCCATCATTGAAGCGGCGCTCGCGCGCATCGAGCGGTTGAACCCAAAGGTCAACGCGTTCACCGCTGTCCTCGCCGATCGCGCGCGCGCGAAGGCGAAGGCGGTCGATGCCGGCAAAACAGCCCGCGCGGCGCCGCTCGCGGGCGTTCCATTTGCCGTCAAGAATCTCTTCGACGTGAAGGGGCTTGCAACCGTCGCGGGTTCCAAGATCAATCGCGACAACCCGCCGGCCGCGAAAGATTCGCTCCTGATCGAGCGCCTGGAAGCCGCAGGCGCGATCCTCGTCGGCGCGCTCAACATGGGCGAATATGCCTATGACTTCACCGGCGAAAACGTCCATTACGGTCCCGCCCGCAATCCGCACGATCTCGCGCGCATGACCGGCGGCTCGTCGAGCGGCTCGGCCGCCGCCGTCGCGGGCGGCCTCTTGCCCTTGTCGCTCGGCTCCGACACCAACGGCTCGATCCGCGTGCCGGCTTCGCTATGCGGAATCTTCGGCCTCAAGCCGACCTATGGACGGCTTTCGCGCGCCCGCAGTTTTCCGTTCGTCACCAGCCTCGACCATGTCGGGCCGTTCGCGCGCAATGTGCGCGATCTCGCGCTCGCCTACGATGTCATGCAGGGCCGTGACGCCGAGGATCCCGTTTGCGCCGATCGCGATGCGGAGCCCGCGGCGCCGCTGATCGCCCGCGGCGCCGATGGATTGCGCATCGCGCTCGCCGGCGGATATTTTCAGAAAGGCGCGTTCCCGGAGGCGAAGGAAGCGCTCGCGCGCGTTGCCGCGGCCCTCAACGTCAAGCGCGAGGTCGAAATTCCGGAAGCGAACCGCGCCCGCTCCGCCGCTTATGTTATTGCCGCGAGCGAGGGCGGCGCGCTCCATCTCGAACGGTTGCGCAAGCGCGCGCGTGATTTCGATCCCGCGGTGCGCGACCGTCTGATCGCGGGCGCCATGGTGCCGGCTTCGCTCGTCGTGAAGGCGCAGAAATTCCGCCGCTGGTATCGCGGAGAAGTGCTGAAGCTCTTCGCCGATGTCGATGCGATTTTGACGCTCGCGAGTCCGTGCACGGCGCCGAAAATCGGCCAAAAGACCTTTGTCATCGATGGCGTCGAGATGCTGATCCGCCCGAACTTCGGCCTCTACACCCAGCCGATATCCTTCATCGGCTTGCCCGCGGTGTCCGCACCGATCCCGATCAAGCCGTTGCCGATCGCGGTGCAGATCATCGCCGCACCCTGGCGCGAGGATGTCGCGCTTCGTATCGCGCACACGCTGGAAGAGAGGGGGGTCTCGTCAGCGTCGCGTCCGGCGCTGTAGAGCGATCCGGCTCGACCTTTGAAGAAGAAAACGGGCCGGCACGCGAATGCGTCCGGCCCGCTTGTCTCGAATCCGCTGGTTTGATTACCAGCAGTATGAGTACCACAGGCTCGTGCCCGGGATGTGGCAAGCGCCCGGCCACCACACGCCGCGGCCACGGCCACGACCGCGCCAGCCACGGCCACGGCCACCACGGCTCCAACCTCTGTTGTGAGCCTTCGCCCCCGTCGTGCTCGCGGTCAGCGCGAGGCCCGACAGCAGGATGGTATTTACGCAGTAGACGCCGACCAGAACCACGGCGGCCATGAAGCGCGCCAGGGTCTTACGGCCGGTTGACTTGGTTTGTGTCATCATCATCTCACCCGTTCCTTCCTTCGCTTTTTCTCTACGCTTCGTCGTAGTGAGAAGTACTATTCGCCGCGCGTATAAAACGGAGCAATCCGATTTTTGTTTCGCTTTTTTTACGGAAGAAGAGCCGGTGCCTGTTCGTGGCAAGTCCGACGCTTTGCTCCTAACGCCGTGAAGGCTAAAGGAAGCCTGTTCCTAGCGCAAGAAAAAGCCGAGCGAACGCCGTAAATGAACAAATATTCAGATTCAGATAAAGCATTCACGTTTGAGAGAGCGCGTAGGATGATCTTCGGTCTGAAGCTGTCGATTTGTTCATCAACATTGCAAGGTGCCGGAGCCATGATCAGGCGCTTGCTGCAATCGCCCCGGCAACGAATCGGATTCCTCGCCGCGGGCGCCACGCTGTTCGCGACCGCCGTGGCGGCAGAAAGTCCGCAGCAACCGACGCTCCACACCAACGAGAGTTATGTGGAGGAGATTTCGCGCACGACGACGCTTGCAATTGACGATCCACTCGCCGTGTTCGCTTTCGTGTTCAACGGTCTGCCTGAGCGCGTGAAAGTTTACCCGACCGAGAACTACTACTATTTCACGTTCATCCATAACGGCACGCCGTATTCGGGCAACATCCGGATTGAGATGGACGAGGGCGACAAGGTCTCGCTGCATTTCGGCTATTACGATACCGAGACCGAATGGCATCCGGACCCGCAAGGAAAAAATGTCGTTCTTGGAGCCGCCGAGGGTGTTGCCTTGGAACGGCTCGAACGGCTCGTCTATCGCGTCTCGTATGGCGGAAAGAGCGTTGTGTTCGCGCTCAACGATCTGTCGCAGGTAAAGCCGCCGGAAGGCACGATGGCGCCGGGAGAAAAATTCATAGGGCCCATTTTCGACGAATCTGGGGTTCGTTTTTTCCTCGTTTACAATTCGAAGGTGAAGGTCTTTCTGTATATTCTCGATGAAACGGTGAAAGTCACCGAAGCGTTGCTTCCTTACGAAAAGACGGACCGTATTCTGATCGGCAAACGCACGGGCTTTGCCTATTATCGCGACTACAAGCTTGACCGCAAAATCCTGATTGGCGTCTTTGAACCCAATATGACTCTGAATACCTATTTCGACGGCCCTTTCGACCAGCTACCCGACAACTTCATCGAAGGCGAAACATTGCGTGATGCCATTCTCGAAGTGCGGCCGAGCCTGAAGGGCAAGATCGACCGCCTCGGCGATTTCCCTGGCGGCGAAGTGCGGTTTTCGATCATTCCGTATCTCGCCTATTTTGAGCTGGGCGAGCTGGAAGCGTTCCACAAATGCGCGAGCAAAAAGATTCACGAGGTCGGCTATTACGAATGCTTCGTCGCCGAGAAACTCGGCTTCGAAGTGGGCGATCCGATGTACGATACGACGAAAGCGAAGAAGCCGGCCGGCAAGCCGGCCGCGGATTCGCGTTGATGCGGCATCGCTCCACGCAGGATTGATCGAGCTCATTCCATCTTCAGAGAACCCATGCCGAAAAAACACACTTATGTCCTCGGGCTGAATACCTACGATCACGATGTGAGCGCCTGCTTGTTGCGCGACGGCGAGATCGCGTTCGCCATCGCCAAAGAGCGCATCACGCGTGTGAAGCACGCGACCGGTTTCTATAAAGAGGCCGTTGATTATTGCCTGAACGCCGAAGGGATAACGCTCGACGATGTCGATGTGGTCGTGCGCAATTGTTACATCCTGCCGGTCGAGGAAATGGAAGCGCGTCTCGTGTATCAGGATTCGCCGTCTTTCCTGAGCGAGCAGGAAAGGCCGTCCGCGAAGAAAGATCCGCTGTTTCTTTCCCGCTCGAAAAAATCCGTGACGATTTCGCATCACCTCGCCCACGCCTATAGCGCGTTCGCGGCCTGCCCCTTTGAAGAAGGCGCCATCATGATCGTGGACGGCGTCGGCAGCTACAGCGCCGACGCGCTGGACAAAGGAGGGGGGTCCGGAAATCCCGACCCGTTGGCGCGCGAATCCGAGAGCTATTACAAATTTAAGGGATCGGAGCTCGAACTTCTGAAAAAGATTTGGCTGGAACCAAGCCGCGGATTTCTGAGCGACGAATTCTTCAACATGCCCGGCCTCGGCGCGCTCTATAGCCGCGCCTCCACCTATGTCTTCGGCGACTGGAACAAGTGCGGCGAGCTGATGGGGCTCGCGCCCTACGGACGTCCCGGACAGTTCAAGCCGCTCATGGAGATGAAAAACGGCGAATTGCATGTACCCGAATGGTCGGAAGATTTCGACCAGCCGTGGCTCATGGAAAGCGGCCAGAAGTGGGAAGCAAGCCCGTCCATGCGGCACTGGGAGGATTTGGCCTGGCGCGTTCAGGACGATACCGAGAAGGTTCTGCTGGCGCGCGCAAAGTGGCTGCGGGAGAAGACAGGCGCCGACAATCTCTGCCTGGCGGGAGGGGTCGCGCTCAACTGCGTCGCCAACGGCAAGATCGCGCGCGAGGCCGGCTTCAAGAATGTCTGGGTTCAGCCCGCGGCCGGCGACGACGGCATTGCGATCGGCTGCGCCTATTACGGCCATCTCGCAATTCAGAAAAAACCGCGCTCCTACGTCATCAAGCACGCCTATTTCGGCAAGAAATACACCGACGAGGACGTGCGCGACGCGACCGACAAATGGCTCATTCGTCTCGCGACGAAGCGCATAAATAGCCCGGATATCTGCCGCGATACGGCGAAGGTGCTCGCCGAAGGCAAGATCATCGGCTGGTTTCAGGGTGGTTCGGAATTCGGTCCGCGCGCCCTCGGTAACCGCAGCATCATCGCCGATCCGCGCACGGCGGAGATGAAAGATATCCTGAACAGCCGCGTCAAGTTCCGGCAGCCGTTCCGGCCCTTCGCGCCGATCGTGCTCGCGGAACGGGAGCGGGAAATTTTCGAAGGCGAGCAGGATTCTCCCTTCATGCTTCTCGCCAAGCCCGTTCGTCCGGAATGGCGGGACAGGATTCCGGCGATCGTTCACGTCGACGGCACCGCGCGGGTACAATCGGTGAGCAAGGAAACCAACGAGCCGCTATACCGGCTGTTGAAGGAATTCGAGGCGATCACCGGCGTTCCCGTGCTCCTGAACACTTCGTTCAACGTCAAGGGCGAGCCCATCGTCGAAACGCCGCGCGATGCGGTGGAATGCTTCCTCACCACCGGCATCGATTATCTCGCGATGCACGACCTCATGATCAGCAAAAGCGCGCTCCACAAGGTCATCCTGCCGATCCTCAAGTTTTTCACCGATGTCGGCTCGATCATCCGCGAGAGCGGGAAGGCCGAATAAGACCGCGCCGCGGCCAAGCGGTGAGGTTGCCGCTACGGGATTCTGGCAAATTTGCCGCAGGTTGCCGTTCGCGCCTTTGTTCGTCATCATCACGCCCAAGACCGGCCGCAAGCGACGGACCGGTCCACGAATAAGAATGATCGCCGGTGCTTCGGCGCGAAAATGCCACCGGCACCCGGCGCGGGGAGGAAACGATGCAACCGGAACAAGCGGGCGGAAAAGCGTGGGTGGTCGTCTTTCTCCTCTTCACCTTCATGCTGATCAACTTCGTCGACAAGACCGTGATCGGCCTGGCCGGGGTTCCGATCATGCAGGAGCTTGGGCTCACGCCGAGCCAATTCGGCCTCGTTGGCTCGAGCTTCTTCCTTCTGTTTTCGCTCTCCGCGATCATCACCGGCTTCATCGTCAATCATGTGCAGACGCGCTGGGCGCTCGCCGTCATGGGGCTCGTTTGGGCGCTCACCCAATTTCCCATGGTGGGGACCGTGGGGCTCACGACCCTGATGGCTTGCCGGATCGCGCTTGGTGCCGGCGAGGGGCCCGCCTATCCGGTCGCGCTGCACTCCGCCTATAAGTGGTTTCCCAACGAGCATCGGACACTGCCGACCGCGGTCATCTCGCAAGGCGCGGGCGTCGGCGTCTTGCTCGCTTTGCCCGCGCTCAACTGGGTGATCGTGAACTACTCCTGGCACTGGGCGTTCGGCGTGCTCGGAATCATCGGATTGATCTGGACCGCGGCGTGGCTCCTGTTCGGTCGCGAGGGTTCGATCACCCAGGCGAGTGAAAATCTCAAGAGCATCGGCGCCAACGTTTCCTATCGCGAACTACTTTCGAGCCCCACGATTCTCGCGAGCTGGTGCGCGTTCTTCGGCGCCTATTGGGGGCTGTCGCTGGCGATTTCCTGGCAGGCGCCGTACCTAATTAACGTGCTCGGATTTTCTCAGCGCGAGGTCGGCATATTCAGCGCCCTGCCGTGGGGCTTTGCCGTGATCCTGGTGATCACCCTTGGCTGGTATTCGCAGCGCTTGCTTGCGCGCGGGGCATCGAGCCGGGTGGCGCGGGGAATTTTCGGCGGCGTCTGCGTCGCGCTCGGCGGCCTCGTGCTTCTCTCCTTGCCCTACATGCCGAACACGGCGTCGCGCTACATCGCGACCATGGTCGGCGGCTCGCTGCCAGCCGTCATTTACGTCTTCAGCCACGCCATCGTGAGCGAAATCACGCCCGTGCAAAAACGCGGCGCACTGCTCGCTATCGGCAACGCCATCGGCACCTCCGCCGGCATTATCGCCCCCTTTGCCATGGGCAACATCATCGAACACGCTGCGACACCGATGGAGGGCTACAACACCGGCTTTGTCCTTTGCGGCCTGATCATGCTGGCGGGCGGGATCATCGGCGCCCTTTTCATGAACCCGGAAAGAGACGGCGCGCGGCTCGCGCGCGCCGGCGGTTTGCGCCCGGCACCGGCCGAGTGAATTTCATGCAAGAGTTTGACTACATCGTCGTCGGCGGCGGATCGGCGGGTTGCGTTGTCGCAAGCCGCCTGTCGGAAAATCCGAAAAATAGCGTTTGCCTCCTGGAAGCAGGCGGCACCGGCGAGGGGTGGATCATCAACACGCCGGCCGCGACCGCGATCATGCTGCCCGCGCCCATCAACAATTGGGTTTTTGAAACAGTGCCGCAGCCGGGTCTCAACGGCCGGAAGGGATATCAGCCGCGCGGCAAGGCGCTCGGCGGGTCGAGCGCGATCAATGCGATGGTCTATATCCGCGGGCACAAATGGGATTACGACCATTGGGCTTCGCTCGGCAATGCCGGCTGGTCGTACGAAGCGGTGCTGCCCTATTTCAAGCGCGCCGAGAACAACGAGGCCATCCGCGATTCTTTTCACGGCTCCGGCGGCCCGCTGAACGTGGCCACACTTCGCACCGATAATCCGGTGCCGCGCGCTTTCGTCGAGGCTGCGCGCCAGTGCCAATTGCCGGTGAACGTTGATTTCAACGGTGCCGAGCAGGAAGGCGTCGGCCTCTATCAGGTGACGCAGAAGAACGGCGAGCGCTGGAGCGCCGCGCGCGCCTATGTTCATCCGCACCTGCAGCGCCCGAATCTGGCGGTGATCACCGGCGCGCTCGCAAACAAGATTTTGTTTTCGAACCGCCGCGCGACCGGCGTGCAATACCGGCAAGGCAAGGAAACGCGCGAGGTCAAGGCGCGGCGCGAGGTGATCGTAACGAGCGGTGCGCTGCAATCGCCGCAACTATTGATGCTTTCGGGCGTCGGTGACGGCAATCATCTGAAGAAGTTCGGAATCGGCGTCGTTCACGATCTTCCAGCGGTTGGGCGCAATCTTCAGGACCATATCGATTTCGTCTTTGCCTATAGCTCCGGTAGCCTTGATCTCTTCGGCATATCCTTCGGCGGCATCGCGCGCGTCTTGCGCGAGATCGGCCGCTATCGCCGGGAAGGCCGCGGCATGATCACGACGAATTTCGCGGAGGCCGGCGGATTTCTGAAGACGAGCCCGAAAGAGAAAATTCCCGACATCCAGCTTCATTTCGTGATCGGCAAGGTCATGGATCACGGCCGCAAGCGCGGCCTCGGCCACGGCTTCTCTTGCCATGTCTGCCTGCTGCGGCCGAAAAGCCGCGGCTTTGTCGCCTTGCAAAGCGCCGATCCTTCGGCGCCGCCGCTGATCGATCCGAAATTCTACGACGATCGCGGCGACCTCGACGCCATGGTCAAAGGCTTTCGCCTCACCAAACGAATTCTTGAGGCGCCGGCGCTCGCGGGCGTGCGCGGCGAGGATCTGGTCAGCGGCGGCGCCGAGACCGACGAACAAATTCGCGACGTGCTGCGCAGCCGCTCCGACACGGTCTATCACCCGGTCGGCACCTGCAAGATGGGCGTCGACGGCGACGCGGTGGTCGATCCCGAATTGCGCGTGCGCGGGGTCGAAGGATTGCGCGTGGTCGATGCCTCGATCATGCCGACGCTCATCGGCGGCAACACCAACGCGCCGACGATCATGATTGCCGAAAAGGCGGCCGATCTCATCACAAGGCATTGAACCGATGGCTGATGCAGTCGAAAAGGCCGCGAAGCGCCCCGACTTGAGCGACGCGAAGCCGGCGGAGCCCACCGTGAAGGCCGCGCACGCAGCGGCATTGAAGGAATTGCCGTTTTCCAATCGCGAGGATTTCGACGATGCGAGCCGCGGCTTCATCGGCACAATCCCCAACGCGTTGATCGAGGGTGCGGACGGAAACGTGATTTGGGACATGAACGCCTATTCCTTTTTGGAGGAGGGCGCCTCGCCCGACGTGGTGCATCCGAGCCTGTGGCGGATCGCGCAGCTCAATTGCCGGCACGGGCTCTTTAAGGTTTGCGAGCGCGTCTACCAGATCCGCGGCTTCGACATCGCCAACATCACCATCGTCGAGGGCGACAGCGGCCTTATCGTCATTGACACCTTGTCCTGCGCCGAGACCGCGAAGGCGGGGATGGAGCTTTATTTCCAGCACCGCGGCAAGCGGCCGGTGGTCGCCATCGTCTACACGCACACCCATGCCGATCACTGGGGCGGCGTCGGCGGTGTCGCGGAGGAGGCGCACGCAGCCGGCGGCAGCCTTCGCATCATCGCGCCGGATAAATTTCTGGATTACGCGGTTTCTGAAAATGTGATTGCCGGCAATGCCATGGCGCGGCGCGCGCAGTATCAGTTCGGTCTGCGCCTGCCGAAAGGCGTTCGCGGCCAGGTGGATGCGGGGCTCGGGAAAACGATCGCGCGCGGCACCGTGACGCTTTTTCCCCCGAACGATCTCGTGCGCGAGACCGGCGAGAAGCGAATAATCGATGGCGTCGAAATCGTCTTCCAGATGGCGCCGAACAGCGAGGCGCCGGCGGAGTTCCACTTATATTTTCCCGCGCTCCGCGCCTTCAACATCGCCGAGAACGCGACGCATCTCTTTCATAACCTATTGCCGTTCCGCGGCGCCGAAGTGCGCGATTCACTTGCCTGGTCGAAATATCTCAACGAAGCGATCGAGCTGTTCGGCGGCAAGACCGATGTGCTGATGGGCCAGCACCACTGGCCGATCTGGGGCGGCGAGCGCATTCGCGGTTATCTCACGAAGCAGCGTGATCTTTACAAATATGTTCACGACCAAACGCTGCGTCTGATCAATCACGGCTTCACGGCGTCGGAGATTGCCGAGCAGATCAAACTGCCCGAAAGCCTCGCCCGGGAATGGTTCAATCGCGACTATTACGGCACCGTGCGGCACAACGCCAAGGCCATCTACCAGAAATATCTCGGCTGGTACGATTCGAACCCTGCCCATCTCGATCCGCTGCCGCCAACGGAAACCGCGAAGAAATATGTCGAGTATATGGGCGGCGCCGACGCTATCATTCGCCGCGCGCGCGAGGATTTCAAGAAAGGTCACTATCGCTGGGTCGCGGAGGTGATGAACCGCGTTGTTTTCGCCGAGCCGCAAAACAGCGAGGCGAAGGCGCTCGCTGCCGATGCCCTCGAACAGCTCGGCTATCTCGCGGAGGCCGCGACCTGGCGCAATTCATATCTCTGCGCCGCCTTCGAGTTGCGGAACGGCGTGCCGCAGCCGAAGACGCTCACGCCGCCCGGCATGAATGCGCTCCGGGCGCTCACCGTCGACATGGTGTTCGACTTTTTCGGCGTCCGTCTGAACGGCGAGAAGGCCGGCGGAAAAAAGATCGCCATCAACTGGAACTTCAGCGACACCAAGCAGCAATATGTCCTCAATCTCGAAAACTCGACGCTGACCCATACCGCGAACAAACAGGCGAAGGACGCCGACGCGACGCTCACGCTCACGCGTGCGACGCTTGATCAGATTCTGATGCGAAAGACGACATTTCCCGAGGCGGTACAAAAGGGGCTCGTGAAAATCGACGGCCAGCCGATGAAGCTCTTGGAGCTTTTCGGCCTTTTCGAGAATTTCAATCCGATGTTCGAGATCGTCACGCCGAAAGGCGGCTAGGCGCGTCAAGCTTTCGGCAACGCCTCGCGCAGCTTGAAGCGCATGATCTTGCCCGATCCTGTGCGCGGAATCTGCCCGATCATGTGCACGGCCTGCGGCACCTTATAGGCCGAGAGCTTCGCCTTGCAGTGGGCGAGCAGCGCGTCGGGCTCGAACTTTGCGCCCGGCCGCGCCACCACGAAGATCACCGGCACCTCGCCGAGCTTTTCATGTGCGACCCCGATCACGGCGCAGTCGAGCACGGCCTCGTGGGTGTTTGCCACCTCCTCGATTTCGGCGGGCGCAATGTTCTGGCCGCCGCGGATGATCAATTCCTTCAGGCGGCCGGTGATGGTGAGAAATCCGTTCGCATCGCTCTTCGCGAGATCCCCGGTGCGGTACCAGCCGTTCTTGAGCGCGGCCGCCGTTTCCGTGGGCTTTTCATGATAGCCGAGCATGACATTCGGTCCGCGCACGATCAGCTCGCCTTCCTCGCCGGGATTGACGTCGAGCTCGGTCGCCGGGTTGACGATCCGCACCATCACACCTGGCACCGGCAGCCCGCACGAACCAAGCACGCGGCCGCCCACCGGCCAGTTCATCGTCACCATGGTTGAGGTTTCGGTGATGCCGTAGCCGTCAAGCAGCGGAACGTTGAGCTTCTTCTCGAACTCGCGGTTGAGCGTCGCCGGCATGATCGCGCCGGCCGAAATGCACAGCCGCAACGACGGGAACCGCATCGCTCCTTCTTTGCCGGCGGCTTCGAGAAGGTAATGAAACATCGTCGGCACGCCGGGAAAAATCGTGAACGGCTCGCTCCTCAGCAAGCGCAGGCAATCGGCCGTCGAGTACTTTTCGAGAATGTATTCGCTGGCGCCCGTCGCAAGGATTCCGAGCACCGACAGGTTCAGGGCATAGGAGTGAAACAGCGGGAGCGGCGAAAGCACGTAGTCCTTTTCCGAGAGCCCGGTGATCGGCGCCCAGCAGGCCGCGACGATCCACAGCATGCCGCGAAGCGTGAGAATCACGCCCTTGGCGCGGCCGGTGGTGCCGGAGGTGTAGACGATGAAGGCCGGTGCATCGATGTCATCCGGGTCGCGCGGCGTCTTGGCGGGGTTCTTTTTTAGGAGATCGGCGTAGCGCAAGCCTTCGCTTTGCCGCGGCCCGCGATCGTCGACGATCGTGGTCTTGAGCGTCGGCAATTGCAGCTTCGCTTCTTTCAGCTGCGCAAGTTTTTCATCGGTCGTGACCAGGATTTTGCAGCGCGCATCCTCGAGCCGGTAGCTGGCTTCGGGCGTACTCGCCTCATAGCTGATGGGAACGGAAATCCCGCCCGCGCGCACAACGGCAAAGCAGGCCACGATCCAATGTACGGAGTTCGGCAGCCAAATCGCGACGCAATCGCCGCGCGCAACGCCGAGTTCCATCAGATGCCCGGCGAGTGTCGCGCTCGCGGCTTCGAGCTCACCGTAGTTGATCGAAACATGCTGATCCCGATAAGCGAGTTTCTTCGGCCGTTCTTCGGCATGACGCCGCAGCAGCTCGTGGACGGGAACGATCATCTCGGTTCGCAACATCGGCGTTTCTCCCCAATCCCCCTGCGCTCAGCCCACCATGGCAAAGCCGCCATTGATGCTGAGCACCTGGCCCGTGATCCAGCTCGCGTGCTTGGATGCAAGGAACGCGGTGGTTCCGGCGGCGTCCGACGGCATACCGAGGCGGCGGATCGCGTAGTTGCGGAGGATCTTCTCGCGGTTGGCGTCCAACCAGGCCTTGTCGCTGTGGCTTGTCTCGACGAGGCCGAGTGCGAGCGCATTGGCCGTGGTGCCGAAGCGGCCGAATTCGCGCGCGAGCGATTTCATCAGCGCGATCACGCCGGCGCGGCCGGCCGCCGCCATCGCGAGCCCCGCTTCGCCGACGCGGGAGGAATCACCGGCGAAGCTGATAATGCGGCCCTGCTTGCTTTTCTCGAGATGCGGTGCGGCCGCGTGGCAGCAATGGATCGCGCCGTACAGGCAAACGTCGAGCTGCCGCTTCCAGTCCTCGGGCTTCGTCTCGACGAAGCGCTGGCGTTGCACGACGCCGGCATTGTTGACGAGAATATCGAGGCCGCCGAAATCTTTCGCGATGGCCTCGACCATCTTGCGGACCGCGTCGTAATCGGCGACATCGGCGCCGTAGGCCGCGGCCTTGCCGCCTTTCTTTTTGATCTCGTCGACCACCGCTCCGGCTTCTTTCGCGGAGTTGCGGTAATTCACCGCGACCGCGGCGCCTTCCGCCGCCAGCGCGAGCGAGATTTCGCGGCCGACATCGCGTCCCGCGCCAGTGACCAGTGCGACTTTTCCGTCTAGCCCGAGATCCATGGCTATTTCCTCTCCTGCGAATTCGCCGCTCGCACGGCTTGAAAGATTTGCTCCGGCGTGACCGGAAGCTCCGTGACTTCGACACCGAACTGGGCGAGCGCGTCCGAGACCGCATTCGCGATCGCCGCCGGCGCGCCGATGGTGCCGCCTTCGCCCATGCCGCGGAAGCCGCCGACGGTGGAAGGCGATTCCGTTTCGAGATGAAAGACCTGCATCGGCGGAATTTCGGAAGCCGCCGGCACCACGTAATCGACGAGGCTCGCGGTGAGTAACTGGCCGCGGTCGTCATAGACGACCTTCTCGAACAAGGCCGCGCCAATGCCCTGCGCGACGCCGCCATGCACCTGGCCGTCGACGATCAAGGGATTGATGATCTTCCCGCAATCCTCGACCACGACGTAGGAGAGCGGCTTCACCTGATAGGTAGCAGGATCGATCTCGACGACGGCGACATGGGTCGCCGAAGTGGTCGTGCCGAACACGGGATCGTATTGCTTCGTTGCTTCCAGATCTTCGCGCAATTCCATCGGAATACGGCCCATCTCCGAATAGACCGCGCGCGCGAGCTGTTTAAAGGTCATGCCGCGGTCAGTACCGGCGACGAAGATACGGCCATTATCGACATGGATGTCGCCGGGCGACGCTTCCAGCAAGTGCGAAGCGAGGCGAACGACTTTCTCTCGCAGTGCCTGCGCCGCCATGGTCGCGGCACCGCCGGCAAGCACGGCGCTGCGGCTCGCATAGGTACCGGTGCTGTGGGCGACGGCGGCGCTGTCGCCCTGGATCACGTGCACGTCCTCGAAGCGCGCGCCGAGTTCGTCGGCAATGACCTGCGCGAGCGTCGTTTCCAGCCCCTGTCCGTGCGAGGCAATGCCGAAGGCGGCCGTCACCGACCCCGTCGAGTCAATCTTCACCGTCGAGATTTCCGTGCCGGTGTTGATCGGCATGCCGGGGGCCGCGGAAATGCGCGAGCCGATGCCGGTAAGCTCGGCGTAGGAGGCGAATCCGATCCCGAGTAATCGCCCTGCCGCGCGCGCTTCAACCTGTTCCTTGCGAAACGCCTCGTAGCCGATCTCGTCCCGCGCACGCGCGAGGCATTCCGAAAAACTCGCCTGATCCCAGACGATGCCGGAAGAGGTCTTGTAGGGAAATTCGTCCTTGCCCACGAAGTTTCGCTGGCGGATTTCCACCGGATCAATCGCGAGCTCGCGCGCGGCCATGTCGAGAAGCCGCTCGGTCACGAAAGTGGAGACCGGCCGGCCAACGCCGCGATAGGGACCGGTCGGCGCTTTCGAGGTCGCGACCGCCTGCACGCGCCCGCGATAGGCGGGAATTTTGTAGGGGCCAGGCAAAAAGCTGATCACCTGCACGGGTTCGAGCGCCGCGGTCCACGGATAAATGGAATAGGCGCCGACATCGCCGATGACGTCGGCGCGCAAGGCGAGAATGCGGCCCTCGGTGTCGAGGCCGAGTTCGCCCTCCACAATCTCGTCGAATCCCTGGCTCGTGGTGGCAAGGTCCTCAAGGCGGTCGCTCGTGAACTTCACCGGCCGGCCCAGGCGTCTGGCAAGCGCGCAAACGACAATTTCTTCCGCATAAAGCGAGCCCTTGCCGCCGAAGCCGCCGCCGACATCGGCGGCGATTACGCGCAGCCGATGGCCGGGCATATCGAAGATTTCCGCGAGCGCATCGCGCAAAATGCCCGGCACCTGCGTCGAGGAATAAAGCGTGAGCGCGCCGCGGCCCTCGTCATATTCAGCAAGGTACGTCCGGTTTTCGATCGCGAGCGGAGACTTGCGGCTGAAGCGAAGACGGGCGCGGACGCGAACCGGCGCTTCCGCCAGCGCCGTCTCGACATCGCCGCGCGTGAATTCTCGTGCGAGCAAGACATTCGATCCCAACGCATCGTGCAGAAGCGGCGCGTCGGGCAAAATCGCGGCTTCGGGGTCGATCACGGTCGGCAGCGCGTCGAACTCGATGTCCATCGCCTCCAACGCGTCCTCGGCGAGATAGCGATTTTCGGCGACCACCGCGACGATCGGCTCGCCCACATAGCGCACCTTGTCTTTGGCGAGCGCATGCATTTCGGTCGCTTGATATGTGCTCATGCGCGAAGGCGCGCGCACGGGCTTCATCGCGGTTTCAAGATCAGCGGCGGTGAAAACGCCGATTACGCCGGGAAGCTTGGCCGCGGCGCGGGCGTCGATCGAGGCAATACGGGCATGCGAATGCTCGCTGCGGCGGAAGGCAACGTGCAACATACGCGACGCCCGGCGGTCATCGGTGAACGAGCCGTGGCCGGTGAGAAGCCGCGGGTCTTCCACGCGTTTGACGCGTGCGCCAACGAGCTTGGGGCGGAGCTCACTCATAGGCGTTGGCGCCCTTGCGCAGTGTTTGCCATTGCGCGGGATCATGGCCGCAGAGAACCGTGGCGCCGGCCGCCTCCAGGCGGCGGATTTCCGCAAGCGATTTCAGGAACGGCTCCGCGCTCCAGGTATTGCGCGGCGCGTAATCCAGGTCGAGACAGTCGCGGATGCTGACGGCGTCCGCGGCCAAGAGAAATGCACCGCTGCGATCGAGCCCGACATGGGCGCCGATCGAACCCGGCGTATGGCCGGGCAGCGGAATGAGCACCACGCGGTCGTCGCCGAAAAGGTCGCGCTCGGCTTCGATCGTTTCCCGATTCATCGGCTGGTCCCAATCGGCACGGAAATAACCGTTGCCTTCCGACGCGGGATCCCGCGCCACTTCAAGTTCGCGCGCGTGCACGATGAACGTCGCCCTCTTGAAGAATTCGTTGCAGCCGCAGTGATCCATGTGGAAGTGCGAATTGACCACGAGGTCGATGTCATCGACCGAAACGCCCACGCTCTTGAGGCCCGCCAGCATATTGTCGCCGGGCGCATGCACCGGGGTCATTGCTTTCGCAATGCCGCCCCAGCGTGCCCCCGCGTCCGTCTCCACCGACGGATGACAGCCGCTGTCGAACAAGACGTTTCCCTGCGGATGGCGGATCAGGTAGCACGCGCACGGAAATTCCCGCGTCTCGTCGCGCGGCGCTTCCGGCCAGTAGATACTCGCCTTCATGCGCAGCCGGCCGCCGGAAAGAACATGCATCTTCATGCTGCGGTTTCCTCACGTTTGCTTGCGGCGGCACGAATAGCCGCGACGATGTGCTCATAGCCGGTACAGCGGCAGAGATTGCCGGAAAGCCCGTCGCGAATTTCCTCGTCGGTCGCAAGCGGGCGCTTGCGCAGAAGATCGATGCCGGTCATCAGCATGCCCGGCGTGCAGAAGCCGCATTGCAGCGCGTGATGCTCGCGAAACGATTGCTGCAAGGGGTGCAGGTTTTCGATCGTGCCAAGGCTTTCGACGGTTTCCACGCTTGCGCCGTCGAGCTGGATCGCAAAGAGCAGACACGCCCGCATGCTGTGACCGTTCACAAGCACGGTGCAGGCGCCGCAAATGCCGTGCTCGCAGCCGACATGCGTGCCGGTGAGGCCGAGCGTCTCGCGCAGAAAATCCGCAAGCAACAGGCGCGGCTCGACCGCGCGCTCGTAAGCGACGCCGTTCACGGTCATCTGGATCACCTTCGGCGCACTCACGGCAATTCTCCCAGCGGCCGCTGCTTCGCGGCCGTCAATGCGCGGCGCGTCAGCACCTCGGCGAGATGCCGGCGAAATTCACCGCTCGCGCGCAGGTCGGAATTGAACTCCGTAGTTTCTCCGGCAGCTTTCGCGGCCGCCGAGATCGCTGCCTCGTCGAGTGCGCTGCCTTTGAGAATCCCCTCGGCCTTTGGCGCGCGCACAACGGTTTCTCCGCCAATCAACGCAATGCGGGCCTCGACACAGCGGCCGTTTTCCATCGAGACCGTTGCCGCGGCCGCGACGATCGCGAAATCGCCAAGACGCTGGGCGAATTCCTCGAACCCCCAGCCGGTAGGCGGCGGCAGCGCCGGGAATTCGATCTCGCGCACGATCTCGGCATCCTCGAGCGCGGTCGTCATTGCGCCTATGAAAAAGTCCCTCGCCCCGATGCTTCTCGTACCCGACGGCCCTTCGGCCTTGATCTTCGCATCGAGGAGAAGCGCGATCAGCGCGAGCTCCGCGGCGGGGTCGGCATGCGAGAGGCTGCCGCCGATCGTGCCGCGATTGCGGATGGCGAGATGCGCCACATGGCGCATCGCTTCCGTAATGACCGGAAAGTGCCTCGCAACGAGCGCCGATGTTTCGAGCATGCGGTGGCGGGTCAACGCCCCGACGCGCAAGCCCCCCTTATGCTCGACGATATAATCGAGATCGGGAATGCGGTTGATGTCGACGAGGACCTGCGGCTTCAGCAGCCGGAAGTTCAACATCGGCACGAGGCTTTGGCCGCCGGCGAGGATTTTCGCCTCGCCCTTGGCTCCAGCGAGGATCGCAACCGCTTCGCGGAGGCTCGTGGGGGCTGCGTACTCAAATGACGGCGGCTTCATTCGCCTGCTCCCGGGCCGCCCCACGTTTCAGGACGGCGCTTTTCGAGGAAAGCCGTCCCGGCACAGCGGAGGCGCTGTCCGATTTGCTGGGCGAAAGGTTCACCGAAGTGACTTGCATAAAAAGACCATAGGTGAAAAACCTTGTCAAGCAAGCGCGCCGCTGGCCACAGCGGCGACAAACCGCTAGCACCATGGGACGCTTGCTCTGCTGCACGCAGGGCATCAAGGAAGAACCGCCGTGGCGCCGAGAGCCCTTCGCAAGATTTCGCCGCCGCCGGCAGCTTCCGGAGAGAAGCGCGCATTCAAACCCGGCAAGAAAGCCCGCGAGCGGAACTGCTCGGTCGGCCGCACCGTCAGCATTCTCTGCGACAGCTGGTCGTTCCTGATTTTGCGCGAATGCTTGTTCGGCGCGCGGCGCTTCCGGACATTTCAGTCAATCCTCGGCCTGCCGCGTCAGACTTTGGCGGTCAGGCTGAAGGAGCTGACGCGCCGGGGCCTGTTGCGGCAGGTGCTCTATTCGACGCGGCCGCGCCGCAACGAATATCGCCTCACCGAGATGGGGATCGACCTCTATCCGCTCTTTCTCGCTTTGCTCAAATTCGGCGACAAGTGGCTTGCGGGCAGAGCTGGGCCGCCGCTGCAGCTCTTCCACGAAAAATGCGGCTCCGCTTGCAATCCCGTGGTCGCCTGCTTGCATTGCAGCGGAGAGATCGACGTTCATCGCGTGAGCTATCGCGACGGCCCCGGCGCCGGGACTTCCCCGCTCGTGCGGACAAGGCGAAACCGCCGGCCGTCCAATCCCACGCATCTCGAACGGCGGCGTCCGTGTTCGGTCGCGCGTTCGCTCAAGATCATCGGCGATTACTGGAGCTTCATGGTGATCCGCGAGGCGTTTTTCGGCGTGCGCCGCTTCGACGAGATTCAGCAAAAGCTCGGCATTGCCCCGAACATCCTCGCCGACCGGTTGAACCGGCTCGTCGCCGAGGGCGTATTCGAAAGAAAGAAATACCAGGATTTGCCTGAACGTTTTGAGTACCGGTTAACCGAAATGGGTAAGGGTCTTTACGGTCCGCTGATAGCGATGCTCGCTTGGGGCGATCGCTGGCTCGCCGTTGGCAAGCCGCCGTTGATCCTGACCCACACCGATTGCGGGGCGGATTTCGATCCGGCCGTGGTCTGCGACCGTTGCCGCCAGCCGGTGCAAGCGCGCGAGATGCGCTACGAGCTTCATTACCCCGACCCGATGTCGAAAAAAGACCGGCCGGCGAGATCGGCTCGTCTTGTGTCCTTGTCTCGTGGCCGCCGCGCACGGGCCGGTAAAGCAGGCGGCGCGCGCCGCCGCGCAGGTTGACGCCACTCAGCCGGCGGAGAGCGTTTGCAGCGGCCGCGCTTCCTGGTGAAACCAGAGAAGGTGATTGATGAATGCGGCGATCGCCGCGAGCGTCGGCTCCGGCTGGTCATGATGCGGCGCGTGCCGGGCGTCTGGTACGACCACGGATTCGACCGGGCAATAGCATTCTTCTTCCGCTACGCGCATTTGCGCGAGCGTGCTGTAGGGGTCGTTCTCGCCTTTGATGATCAGAATCGGCACGCGGATATAGGCAAGCTCCTGCCGGATATCGAAGGACTTGAAGCGCGGATCGAGCCATAGATCGCGCCATCCGCAGAAGGTGTCGTCGGCATTGGCGTGGTGCCGGGCAAGGCGGGCGCTGAGATCCGTCGTCTCATAGTCGCGCGCGGTCTTGCGGATGGCGTCGATGTTCATGTCCTCGACGAAGAAATGCGGCTCGATGAGAACGAGGCCGCGAACGCGGTGATCCTGAATGCTGCCCGCATAGATCGCGGCAATCGAGCCGCCGTCGCTGTGGCCGAGCAGAATGCCGCGTTCGAAGCCGATCGCGTCGAGTATTTTCGGCAGCACATCGACCGCTTCGCGCTGTAGGTAATCCATGGGACGCGGCAGTTCCGCGGGCGAAGAGCGTCCATATCCCGTTCTCGAGAAAGCGAAGACGCCGGCCCCTGTCGCGCTGGCGACGCGCTCGGGAAAATTGCGCCAGGTGGAAACCGAGCCTAATCCTTCATGCATCATTACAATCGTGGGCGCCTCCGGCGGCTTTGGGCCGAACCAGGCGCCTTCGAGCGACATCCCGCCGATGTTAATGTTCGTCTGCATGCGGCTGTCCCTACCGAAAAGCCCGAAGGCGCGCTAGGCTTACATCCCTGCTTAAGCCATAATGCTTCGCGATCGTGCTAGCGGGCGATCTTCTAGCGGGTGGAGGGAATTACACCATGCTGCAACGCGTCTTCTTGCCGAACCTGTTCGCGGTTATGCTGCTCGGGACGCCGGCCTTCGCGATCACCGCCAAGGAAAAGATGGAAACCTGCAAGTTCGGCGCCGACGATCAGAAGCTCACGGGTGCCGCGCGCAATGCTTTCATTTCGAAATGCATGGCGAACGAGGACGGGCCTGCCAAGAAACCGGCGGCCAAGAAACAAGTGCAACAACCGACGCAGCCGCCGCCCATGCAGCAGCCGATGCAGCAGCAAAAATAGTCTTGCCGGCGAATGCCGGTTCTTCTGATTTGAATCATTACATTTACCGCGCCGTCACTCTCCGCCTTTGCGCAACCGGGCAATGAGCCCGACTTGTAACCGTCATATCGCGGCGGTATCGTTTTCCTCGGGCCGGGGAGAGCAATAGGAGGGAAAGATGGGTTTACTCGATGTTCTCAACGGCATGCAGAACGGGCCGCGCGGACCAAGCGCTCCGGGCAAAGGCGGCATGTCGCCGCTCACCATGGCGCTCCTGGGTCTCCTCGCCTATAAGGCCGTGAAGAAATTCAGCGATAGCCAGCCGCACGCGATCCCCGCCGGTGGCGCCGGCAAAAACCCCACCAATGCCGGCAACACCGGTGGTGGTCTCGGCGATTTGCTGCCGGGCGGATTGGGCGGCTTGCTCGCGGGCGGCGCTGCCGGAAGCGTGTTGAGTGGCGGCCTGAACGATCTCGTAAAGCAGCTTCAACAGGGCGGCTTGGGCGATGCCGCCAAGTCCTGGGTCGGCACCGGCCCGAACAAGTCGATTTCGGCGGCTGATCTCGCGAAAGTGCTCGACAACGATCAAATCAAGACGTTGATGGCGCAGGCCGGAATTTCGCGCGACGATTTGTTGAATGGCCTTAGCCAGCAGCTCCCCGAGTTGATCGACAAGCTGACGCCGGATGGGCGCCTGCCGACCGAACAGGAAATGGCGCACCGGATCTGATGCGTCTCGGCCGACGCCGGGTTTGCTTGGTTCGAGAATGGAGAAGGCGCTAAATTGATCGAAGGCGTCGCGCCCGGCCGGCCGTCGCGTGCGGCGGTTTCAATACTGTGAACTGGAAGAGGTAACCATCATGGGCGGCTTTCTCTGGATCGTTCTCGTCGGCTTCATCGCGGGCATCATCGCGCGCTTCCTGTCACCCGGCCCCAACAATCCCACCGGTTTCATCCTCACCACGGTGCTCGGCATTGTCGGCGCGTTCCTCGCCACCTTCGTCGGCCAGGCCGTCGGCTGGTATAGCTCCGATCAGGGCGCGGGCCTCATCACCGCCATCGTCGGCGCGCTGGTCGTGCTGTTCATCTGGCACCGGCTGGTGGCAAGCGGTACGATTTCGGACCCGGGCAACCCTCGCGCCTGACGCCTGAACTTTCCCGGCAGGGCCCGCGGCACCGCGTGAAGCGGCGGCGGCGCGATTGCGCTCGGGCGTTTCGCTAAAACCCGGCCAAAGCCGCCTGTTTGCGGATGGCGCGATTTGCGCGACAATCGGCCGGGAACTAGCGAGTAAAGGCAATGAATTGGCTCGGCCGTTCGCTCGAGCGTTTCGAGGACGCCGCGCTGCTGAGCGGCCGCGGCCGCTTCATCGACGATCTCGGTGTGAAACCCGGAACGCTGCATGCGGCGATCCTGCGCTCGCCGCATGCGCATGCCCGAATTCGCGCGATCCGCACCGATGCCGCCAGGGCGATGCCGGGCGTCGCCGCGATCGTGACCGGCGCCGAGGTAAAGACGCTCTCATCGAGCCTTGTCGTCGGCGTCAAGGCGCCGATCGAGTGCTGGCCGATTGCGGTCGATCGCGTCCGCTATGTCGGCGAGCCGGTGGCGGTCGCGGTCGCCGCCGACCGTTATCTTGCCGAGGACGCGCTTGATCTCGTCGAGGTCGACTACGAGCCGCTGCCGGTGGTCATCGATCCGCTCAAAGCCCTCGATGCGGCGGCACCCGTCCTGCACGAAGGGCTACGCTCCAACATCGCGAGCGACCGCTCGTTCCGCTACGGCGATCCCGAGCGCGCCTTCGCCGAAGCCCAGCGCAAGGTGAGCGTGACCGTGCGCTATCCGCGCAATTCCTGCACGCCGATCGAGACCTTCGGCCTCGTCGCCGAATATGACGCGAGCGAAGACGGCTACGACATCGCCGCCAATTTCATGGGTCCGTTCAGCCTGCATCCGGTGATGGCGCGCGCGCTGAAGGTGCCGGGAAACCGGCTGCGGCTCCGCACGCCGCCCGACTCCGGCGGCAGCTTCGGCGTCAAGCAGGGGATTTTTCCTTACATTGTGTTGATGGGCGTGGCCGCGCGCGTCGCCGGGCGGCCGGTGAAATGGATCGAGGATCGCCTTGAGCATCTGACCGCGTCGGTTTCGGCGACCAATCGCGTGACAACGCTCGACGCCGCCGTCGACGCCGACGGCCGCATCCGGGCGCTCGCCTACGACCAGATCGAGGATGTCGGCGCCCATATCCGGGCGCCCGAGCCCGCGACGCTCTATCGCATGCACGGCAACCTCACCGGCGCCTACGACATCAAGCACCTCGCGGTGCGCAATCGCGTGGTGCTCACCAACAAGACGCCGACGGGCCTCAATCGCGGCTTCGGCGGCCCGCAAATGTATTATCCGCTCGAGCGGCTCGTGCAGCGGATCGCGGTCGAGTTATCGCTCGATCCGGTTGAGGTCATCCGCCGCAATCTCATTCCGGCAGGCGTATTCCCGTTCAAGACCGCGAGCGGCGGCCTGCTCGATTCCGGCGATTATCCGCGCGCGATCGAGACCGCGATCACTGACGGGGGCCTCGCCGAACTCCGGACGCGCCGCGACGAGGCGCGGCGCCAGGGCCGCCTCTACGGCATCGGCTTTGCGACCGTGGTCGAGCCGAGCGTTTCCAATATGGGTTACATCACGACGGTGCTCACGCCCGATGAGCGCCGCCGCGCGGGGCCGAAGAACGGCGCGCAGGCGACCGCCACCATTTCGCTCGATCCTGGCGGCAGCGTCAGCGCCCACGTCGCTTCGGTGCCGCAAGGGCAAGGGCATCGCACCGTGGTGGCGCAGATCGTCGCCGATGCGCTCGGCCTCGATCCCCAGGAGGTGCGCGTTGTCACCGATTTCGACAGCGCCCGCGATGCCTGGTCGATCGCCTCGGGTAATTATTCGAGCCGCTTTGCCGCCGCGGTCGGCGGTGCCGTGCATCTTGCCGCCATCCGCCTCAAGGGGAAACTCGCGCGCATCGCCGCGGCGCAGCTCAATATCGAGCCGCAGGAGATCGAGTTCGCCGGCGGCCGTGTGCGGGCGCGCGGCAATCCGGACAACGCGCTTCCCTTCAGCCGCGTCGCCGCCACCAGCCACTGGTCGCCGGCGAGCGTGCCTGACGATGCGCAGGCGATCCGCGAGACCGTGTTCTGGACGCCGCCCGAGCTCACGCCGCCGACCGACGCCGACGAAATCAATTCCTCGCTCTGCCATGGATTCATCTTCGATTTCTGCGGCGTAGAGGTGGATCCCGTCACCGCCGCGGTGCGCATCGACAAATACGTGACCATGCATGACTGCGGCCGCGTGCTGCATCCGGGCATGGTGGCGGGCCAGATCACCGGCGGCTTCACGCAGGCGCTCGGAGCCGCGCTCTACGAGGAATACGCCTATTCGCCCGACGGCAATTTTCTCGCTGGCACCTTCGCCGACTATCTCTTGCCGACCACCAATGAGGTCCCGGCGCCGGTGATCTTGCATATGGAGACGCCGTCGCCGTTCACGCCGCTCGGCGCCAAGGGCGTGGGCGAGGGCAATTGCATGAGCACGCCGGTGTGCATCGCCAACGCCGTCGCCGACGCGCTGGGCGCCGCCGCGCTTGATCTGCCGCTCACGCCCGCGAAGCTTTCAGCCTTCGTGCACGGCAAGGAGAAGGAGCGGCCGGCCGCGGCGCGCGAGGAAGCGCCGAGAGGAGCGCGCGCGCTCAGCGGCAACGGTGAGGTGGAAATCGCCGTGCCGCCGGAAAAAGCATGGGCCATGCTCCTCGACGTTGACACGCTCGCGGCGGTCATTCCCGGCGCGCATGCGGTCGAGAAAGTTTCCGAACGGGAATTCCGCGCCGACGTCACCATCGGCGTCGGCCCGGTCAAAGGACGCTATCGCGCGAAGGTGAAGCTTTCCGATCTCGATCCGCCGCGCGCGGTCACACTGTCGGGCGAAGCCACCGGCGCGCTCGGCTTCGGCCGCGGCCAGGGCCGCGTGACGCTCACGCCCGAAGAAAGCGGAACCCGCATCTCCTACAGCTATGAAGCCGAAATCGGCGGCAAGGTGGCCGCGGTCGGCGGCCGGCTGCTGGACGGCGCCGCGCGGCTGATTATCCGCCAGTTCTTCGCGGCGTTTGCCCGCCGCGCCGGCGGACCGGCCGCGCCAGGCTTCTTCGCGCGCTTCTTCGGGAAGCGGGCATGAAACCCGCGCGCTTTGACTATGTGCGCGCCGACACGCTGGCGGAGGCGCATGAGGTGCTCGCGGCCGAGGGCGCCGATGCGCGCGTAATCGCGGGCGGGCAGACGCTCGTGCCGATGCTCTCCATGCGGCTCGCGCGGCCGAAGGTGGTCATCGACATCATGCAAATCGCATCGCTCGCCCGGATCACGGAAGAAAAGAACGCGATCCGTGTCGGTGCCGGCGTACGCCAAGCCGAATTGCTCGACTGGCCGGATCTCGCAAAGCGGCAGCCGCTGCTTGCGATGGCCTTGCCCTGGGTCGGCCACGCACAGACGCGGAGCCGCGGCACCGTTTGCGGCTCGGTGGCGCATGCCGATCCCAGCGCGGAAATTCCGCTCGTGCTGGTGGCGCTCAAAGGCGAGGTCGAGCTTTCCGCGCGCCGCAAGAAACGCCGAGTCGCCGCGAATGAATTTTTCGCGGGCCTGATGTCGACGGCCTGCGCCGAGGACGAGCTGATCGAATCGATCTCGATTCCTGCTCGCCGGCGGGGCGAAGGCTTCGCCTTCCGCGAGTTCGGCCGCCGCCACGGCGATTTCGCCATTGTCGCTTGCGCCGCCATCGCAAGCGAAGAGGGCACGCGCCTTGCGGTCGGTGGCGTTGCCGACCGGCCTATCGCCAGGGATTTTTCAACACTCGAGGGTTCCGCGCTCGACGAGGCGCTCGATCAGCTCGCCTGGGATTTGGAAGCGCGCGATGATCTCCACGCAAGCGCGAGCTATCGTCGCGCCCTCGTACGGAGGCTAGGCAAGGAAACGATCGCGGAGGCCCGCCGATGCCGCGTCTGAGCGCCGCCGCGCGTCACCGCGTCCGCCTCACGGTCAACGGCCGCGCGTTCGAAGCCGAGGCCGAGCCGCGCATGCTGTTGACCGATTTCCTGCGCCACGCGCTCGGCCTCGCCGGCACCCATGTCGGCTGCGAGCACGGCGTCTGCGGCGCCTGCACCGTGGAGATCGACGGCCGGCTCGCGCGCGCGTGCCTCACGCTCGCGCCGCAGGTCGACGGCGCCGAAATCCGCACCGTCGAGGGCCTGGCGCCCGCGCCCGATCGGCTCTCGGTGCTGCAGGAAGCGTTTCGCCGCCATCATGCGCTGCAATGCGGCTTCTGCACCGCGGGGATTCTGGTTTCACTCGACCATTATTTGCGGAAGGCACCCGATCCGAGCGAGAGCGAAATTCGCGAATTCCTCGGCGGCCATCTTTGCCGTTGTACGGGTTACACGCCGATCGTTGCCGCCGCCCTCGACGCGGCGAAGAAATTGCGCGAAAGCAAATCCCATGTTTGACCTTGGCACGAGTTTTCTTGCGAGCGTCGCGCGTGACCCCGACGCGCTCGCCATCGTCGACGGCCCGGTGCGGCTGAATTACGCCGAATGGTACCGGAAGATTTCCGCTCTCGTCGCGGGCTTCGATGAAATGGGGCTGAAACCGGGCGATCACCTCGTCACCGTGCTGCAAAACCGCTGGGAAGCGGCGACGATCCATTGGGCGTGCCAGTTCGCCGGCATCATCGTCACGCCGGTGAATTGGCGCGCGAAGGGTGACGAGCTCGATTTTTGCATTGAGAATTCGGAGGCAAAGGCGGTTGTCTACGAGGAAATTTCCGCCGAGGCCGTCGCCGCGTCGGCGGAGGCGGGGAAGCGGCCGCGCATTGCGATCGGCGCCGCGAAATCCCGCGATGCTGCGTTCGAATCCCTGCTGCGCGCCAACGCGGAAGACGCCCGCCCTCGCGTGAACGCCGATGCCTGGTCGGTGATGCTCTACACGTCCGGCACGACCGCGAAGCCCAAGGGCGTGCCGCGCCGCCAGCGCGCGGAACGTGCGGCCGCGCTCGCGCATGTGGCGCAAAATCTCTACGGGCAGCACGAGCGCACGCTTGGCGTCATGCCGCTCTACCACACCATGGGCGTGCGCTCGCTGCTCGCAATGTCGCTGATCGGCGGCACCTTCGTGTGTTTGCCGCGCTTTGACGCCGCGCGCGCGCTCGAACTAATCGCCACCGAGAAAATTACTAACCTCTACCTCGTGCCGACGCTCTATCACGATCTCCTGCATCACGAGCGCTTTTCCAAAACTAACGTGAGCTCGGTGAAGAAACTCGGCTTTGCCGGCGCATCGATGACCGACGGGCTGCTCAAGGAATTACAGTCCGCGTTCAAGCCGGAGCTCTTCGTCAATCATTACGGCTCCTCGGAAATCTACACCTTCACCATCGACCAGAACGCCCCGAAGAAGCCGGGCTCCGCCGGCCGCGCCGGCCTCAATCAATTGATCCGCGTCGTGAAGTTGGGGGCGCGCGCGGCTGACGAGCTTGCGGCCGTGGGCGAGGAAGGCGAGATCATCGCGCATCTATCCAGCGATGAGGCCTTCGAAGGCTATTGGCGGCGGCCCGAGGCCGACGCCAAAGCCTTGCGGCAAGGCTGGTACTTCACCGGCGACACCGGCTATTTCGACGCCGACGGCGATCTCTTCGTCACCGGCCGCGTCGACGACATGATCATCACCGGCGGTGAAAACGTGTCGCCGGTCGAAATCGAAAGCTGCCTGTCGCTGCACCCGGCCGTCTCCGAGGTCGCGGTTGTCGGAATCGCCGACGAACGCTGGGGCAAGATCGTCGCCGCCTTCATCAAGCGCCGCGCCGAGGTCGCGCCCGAGGAGCTCGACGGCTTCTGCAAGCAATCGGGCCTCGCCAACTTCAAGCGGCCACGCCGTTACGTGTTCGTCGAGGCAATTCCGAAATCGCCGGTCGGCAAGTTGCTGCGCCGGAAGCTCGTGGCGGGCGAGTACGAGGCCGAACGCAATCCAACGCCCAGGCAAGGAAACGCAGCATGAGCATGACCTTCACCGATCCGCGGCTCGCCAAACTCGACGGATTCCGCGTCGAGGCGGATCCCGCACGCGAGCGCGCCGACGTCATCCTCGATCGTCCGCCGCTTAACGTGATCGAGATGCCGCAACGCGACCAGCTGCGCCTTGTGTTCGAGGCGCTCGACGAGGATGCGCGCGTCCGCGTGATCGTGCTCCGCGCGGTCGGCGAGCATTTTTCGAGCGGCGGCAACATCCGCGGCTTTCTCGAGGCCTCGCCCGAACATGTCTCCAAGCTCGCCTGGAACATTGCCGCCCCCGCGCGCTGCGTGAAGCCGGTGATCGCGGCGAACCGCGGCTATTGCTTTGGCGTCGGCTTCGAAATTTCGCTCGCCTGTGATTTTCGTATTGTTTCCGAGACCGCCCAATACGCCCTGCCGGAGCAACGGCTCGGACAGATTCCGGGTTCCGGCGGTTCGGCACGGCTGCAGAAGATCGTCGGGATTGCCCGCACCAAGGACATCGTCATGCGCTCGAAGCGCATCCCCGCGAAACAGGCGCTGGAATGGGGGATTGCCACCGAATGCGTGCCCGACGACAGGCTGGAGGCGGCGACCGATGCGCTTGTCGACGAGTTGCGAGCCTTCTCGCCGATTGCCCAGCGCACGGCGAAGAAATTGCTCAACGACACCGAAGATGCAACCCTCTCGGTAGCGATCGAGCTCGAAGGCCATTGCTACAGCCGGCTGCGCCAATCCGACGATTTCCGCGAAGGCGTCGAGGCCTTCCATGCCAAGCGGCCGGCGAAGTTCAAGGGAAGTTGAGAAAGGCTCCCTGCGCACTTTCGCCGGGCTTCCTATATATGGTCTTCGATCCGCCGGAGGTGGCGCAAATGCCCGAATTTCAGATCCGCTTCATCCGCATCCCGCGCTGGCAGATCATGCTCGGCGCCGGGCTAGTTTTGGCGCTGATTGTCGCGTTTTTCGTGCTCGCGCTGGGCATCTTCCTGTTTCTGTTGCCCGTCCTCGCGCTGGCCGGCGCGATTCTTTATCTCTTCGGCGGGCGGCAGCCGCCGGTCGGCCGCGGCGGCGCGGCGAATGACCGCATCATCGATGGGGACTATCGGGTCGTAGAACAGGATCGGCTCGAACATCGCGGCGATCGCGATTAACGGGAGAAACCCTTGGCGGACGAAATACACGACAACAAAGACCTGCATCGTCTGGAGCTCGCCGTCGACGGCCGCACAGCCTTCACCCAATATAAGCGCGCGCCCGGCGTGATTACCCTTCTGCACACTGAAGTGCCGAAGGAGCTTGAAGGCCATGGCATCGGCTCGCGGCTCGTGCGCGGCGAATTGGAAATGCTGCGGAAGGAAGGCGTGAAGGTGGTGGCGAAATGCCCCTTTGTCGTCGCCTACCTCAAAAAACATCCCGAGTTTCAGGATTTGCTCGCTTGACCTGACCTGCCGAATTTTTTCCAATTCCAGCCTTGTGACGGAGAGATTTGATGGCCGATCCGAAACCGGCGACCGATATCGAGGGGCCGCGCGGCGAGCTTTCCATGCGTACGCTTGCCATGCCCGCCGACACCAACCAGAACGGCGATATTTTCGGCGGCTGGCTCTTAGGGCAGATGGATATCGGCGGCGGCATCTTCGCCTCGAAGCTCGCGGAGGGCCGCACGGTCACGGTCGCGATCGACGCCATGAGCTTCCGCAAACCGGTCTACGTCGGCGACGTGGTATCGGTTTATGTCGATCTCATCCGCATCGGCACCACCTCGATCACCGTGCACGTGGAAGCCTGGGTCATGCGCCGCGAGGAGTCGGATCTTCTTCAGGTTACCGAGGGAAATTTCACCTACGTTGCCGTTGACGAGAACAATCGTCCGCGGCCGGTGAAGGGCGCGGCCAAGGTCTGAAGCTATCCTCAGTTCGCGGAGGCAAGCGGCCGCGAGACCGCTTCCAGCGACTTGCGTTCGGCGGCAACGCCCCAAACCGCCTCGATGATCGCCGCCGCGACCATCAAGACCGATCCCAGGAGGTAACCCGCGAACACGCTTCCGCGCGCGCCTGTGTCGATCAGCCGTCCGAACAGCCACGGCCCCGCAATGCCGCCAACGCCCGTGCCGATGGCGTAGAAAAACGCAATCGCGAGCGCGCGAATTTCGAGCGGGAAGGTTTCGCCGGCGGTGAGATACGCCGAACTCGCCGCGGCCGAAGCAAAAAAGAAAATCACCATCCATGCAATGGTCTGCCCGGCGGCCGAAAGGAGACCCGCGTAGAACAGATAGCCGCTTGCCGCGAGCAGCACGCCGGATATCGCATAGGTGAAAGCGATCATGGGCTTGCGTCCAATGGCGTCGAACAGGCGCCCAAGCATGAGCGGCCCGAGGAAATTTCCCGCCGCGAACGGCAAGAGATACCAGCCGACATTACCGGCGGCGATGCCGTAGAAATCAGTCAGCACCAGCGCATAGGTGAAGAAGATCGCGTTGTAGAAGAAGGCCTGCGCCGTCATCAATGCAAGCGTGACCAGCGTGCGCCGGCGGTGACTCACGAACAAGGTGCGCGCCACCTCGGAAAGCGGCGTGTGACGCCGCGAGCGCAGGCGCATGCGCGGAAACGTCTTTCTTGGCTCATGCGCCACGAGCTTTCGCTCGATCTCGCGGACGATCGCGTCCGCCTCGCCGAGCCGGCCATGGGTCATCAGCCAGCGCGGGCTTTCCGGCAGCCACAGCCGCATGAAGAAAATGACAAGACCGAGCGCGGCGCCGATCAGGAAAGCGAGGCGCCAGCCGATCGTGGGCGCGACCACCGATGGATCGAGCAGAATGATCGAGCCGGTGGCGCCGATCGCGGCGCCCACCCAAAAGCTGCCGTTGATGACAAGGTCGTTCCAGCCGCGCACGCGCGCGGGCACAAGTTCCTGGATCGCGGAGTTGATCGCGGTGTATTCGCCGCCGATGCCGGCGCCGGTCAGGAAACGAAAGAGCGCGTAGCTTGCGAAGTTCCACGAGCAGGCGGTCGCCGCCGTCGCGGCGAGATAAACCGCAAGCGTGACAAAAAAGAGCTTCTTGCGCCCGAGCCGGTCGGTCAGCCAGCCGAAAAAGACGGCGCCGAGTACGGCGCCGGTAAGATAGGCGCTTGCGGCGAGGCCGATCTCGCTGTTGCTCAGGCCAAGCCCGTAGCTCTCCTTGAGCGCGCCGGACACGGCGCCGGCCAGCGTCACCTCCAACCCGTCGAGGATCCAGGTGATGCCGAGCGCCGCGACGACGAGGGTGTGGAACTTTCCCCAGGGCAGGCGGTCGAGGCGGGCGGGAATATCGCTTTCGACGATCGTGCCCGGCTGTTTGGAGACAGCGTCTGCGGTTTTTGCCGGTTGCGCGCTCATCGCGAAGCGAGAACGCCCGAAAAATTCCCGGGTTCCGCACGCGCGAACGAAGCAGGATTGACCCCGCGCCTGCGGCGTCGGGCAATTTGACCGGCGGCGCGGTTCGATTGACACTGGCGCTTGCAGCTTGCCCGCGGCAAGCGGAGCACAATAAAGGGCAGCGATGGAAACGCGAATTTTCGAAGGGCTGAAGGTGATCGATTGCGCGAGCTTCATCGCCGCGCCCGCGGCCGCCACCGTGCTCTCCGATTTCGGCGCCGAGGTCGTCAAGATCGAGCCGCCCGGCAAGGGCGATCCCTATCGCCTGTTGCCGGAGCTCCCGGGCTATCCGCCGAGCCCGCACAACTACGTCTGGCTCCTCGAATCGCGCAACAAGAAAAGCATCGCCCTCGATCTATCCAAGCCCGAAGGACAGGCGGTGATCCATCGGCTCGCGGCCGCCGCCGATGTCTTCATCACCAACTATCCGCCCGACGTGCGCGCGCGCCTTGGCGTCACCTATGAAAAGCTCGCGCCGCTGAACGCGCGGCTGATCTACGCCTCCTTTACCGGCTATGGCGAAACCGGCGAGGAGGCGAACAAGCCGGGCTTCGATTCCAACGCCTGGTGGGGCCGCTCGGGGCTGATGGATTTTGTGCGGCCCGATATGAGCGGGCCGCCCGCGCGTTCGCTCCCCGGCATGGGCGACCACGCTTCGGCGATGTCGCTCTTCGGCGGCATTGTGACGGCGCTTTACCGCCGCGAGCGCACCGGCAAGGGCGGGAAGGTCGCGAGCAATCTCATGGCGAACGGCGTGTGGTCGAACGGCTGCTTCGTGCAGGCAACGCTCTGCGGCGCGAAAGTTCCGCCACGGCCGCCGCGCGAGGATGCCCTGAACGCGTTGACCAATCACTACCAATCCCGCGACGGGCGCTGGCTCATTCTTTCGGTATTGAACGAAGAACGCCAGTGGCCCGTTTTCGCCGAATGCATCGGCCGTAGCGATCTTGTGAGCGATCCGCGCTTCGCCGACAAGAAGAGCCGTCATGCCAATGCGCGCGCGCTCGTGGAAATCCTCGATGATGCATTCCGCAAAAAGAATCTCGCGGAATGGCGGAAGATTCTCGATGCCGCCGGCCTCATTTTTGGCGTGGTGGCGACCCTCGACGACGTGCCGAACGACCAGCAGATGCGCGCGAGCGAAGCGCTGATTCCCTTCGAGAACGAGACCATGCTCACGGTCAATAGCCCCGTATGGGTCGAAGGCGGTGCGAAAGTCACGCCGCGCCGGGCGCCAGAGGTCGGCGAACATACCGACGAGATCTTGCGCGCGGCGGGCTTTAAGCCCGCGGAAATCGAAGAATTGCGGACGCGCGGCGTCGTAGCGTAAGGAAATCCGATGATCGACATTTCCGAACAGGGCGAGATCGCCGTCGTCACCATGCGCCACGGCAAGGCGAACACGATGGACATCGAATTTTGCGAGGCAATCGCCGCCCGCTTCGAGGAGCTAAAGAAATCGAAGGCCAAAGCCGTGGTGCTGACCGGCGAGGGCAAGATTTTCTCCGCCGGGGTCGATCTCGTGCGTGCGCTCGAGGGCGGGCCGCATTATTTTCGCGATTTCCTGCCGGCCTTGAGCAAGGCCTTCGTGACCGTGTTTTTCTTTCCGCGGCCAGTGGTCGCCGCCATCAACGGCCACGCGATCGCCGGCGGCTGCGTGCTCGCGGCTTGCGCCGACCGCCGCCTGATGGCGAAAGGTGCGAGCCGCATCGGCATTCCGGAACTCCTGGTCGGCGTGCCGTTTCCGACCATTGCGCTGGAAGCGATGCGCTTCACCATCGCCTCGCATTTTATCCAAGACGTGTTTCTCACCGGCGCGACCTATCTGCCCGAGGAGGCGCTGCCGCGCGGGCTTGCCGACGAGCTGGTCGAGCCGGGTGAATTGACGCGCCGCGCGACCGCCGCCGCCGAGCATTTCGCCGCGATCCGCGGCGACGCCTTCGCCATCACCAAATTGCAGCTCCGCCAGCTTGTCGCCGATCGCTGCACGAGCGAGGCGAAACGCTTCGAGGCCGCGGTCAATGAACTCTGGTGCGCGCCCGAAGCCTTCGAGCGCATCCGCGCCTATGTCTCGCGTACTTTCAAGAAGGCGTGAAGAGGAAAATGCGGCCCGCATCATCGAAAGCACTCGCGCGTTTCACCGTGCTTGATCTGACGCAAGTGCGGTCGGGCCCGACCGCCGTGCGCGAGCTTGCCGATTGGGGCGCGAATGTCATCAAGATCGAGCCGCCGGCGCACCTCACCAAGGGTGAAAATCCCGGCGGTCCGCGCCGCGGGCCCGATTTTCAGAATCTCCATCGCAACAAGCGCGCGATCACCCTCGATCTCAAATCGAGTGAAGGACTTGCCGCTTTCAAGCGGCTGGTAACGAAAGCCGATGTGGTGGTGGAGAATTTCCGTCCCGACGTGAAAACGCGTCTCGGCATCGATTACGAAACGTTGCGCAAAATCAACCCGCGCCTCGTCTATGCGAGCATTTCCGGCTTCGGCCAGGATGGGCCCTATCGCGGCCGGCCGGGCTTCGATCAGATCGCGCAAGGCATGGGCGGCTTGATGTCGGTCACCGGCAAGCCCGGCGGCGGCCCGATGCGCGCGGGCATTCCGGTCGCGGATCTCTCTGCCGGCATTTTCTGCGCGCTTGGCATTCTGGTGGCGCTTCTCGAGCGCGAGCAGTCGGGTGAGGGGCAGAAGGTCGAGACCTCGCTCTTGCAGGCGCAGATCTTCATGCTCGATTTTCAGGCGGCGCGCTGGCTGATCGGCCATGAGGTGCCGGGCCAGGCCGGCAACAACCACCCGACCGCGATCCCGACCGGCGTGTACAAGACCGCCGACGGTTTCATCAATATCGCCTCGACCGGCGGCAAGATGTGGGAACGGCTCTGCAATGCGATCGGCGCGCCAGAGCTTGCCACGCGTCCCGAATACGCTGATTCCGCCGCCCGCTCCGCGAACCGTGACGCGCTGAACGCCGAGATCGAGCGGAAACTCGCGAGCGCTTCCAGCGCCGACTGGATCGCGCGGCTGAACGAAGCGGGCGTGCCCTGCGGCCCCATCTATTCGATCGATGCGGTGTTCGCCGACCCGCAAGTCACGCATCTTGCGATCGCGCGTTCGGTCAGGAAGAAGGACGGCGAGATGCAGAAAGTCGTCGGCCAGCCGGTGTCGCTGTCGCGCACGCCGAGCGAGATCGTGGCGCCGACGCCCGAGGCGGGCGAGCACACCGACGAAGTGCTACAGGAATTCGGATTCAGCGATTCTGAAATCGAGGCGTTGCGCAAAACCAAGGCAATCTAGCGCCATGCTGGAAAAAGGAGCTGCCATGAGTGGGACTGACAAGATGATCGCGCGAAAAGAAGGGCGCATCGGTTATATGATTTTCAATAATCCCGAGCGCCACAACGCGGTTTCGCTCGACATGTGGGAACGGGCGGGCGAAATCCTCGCCGAATATACGCGCGATGAAGAGGTGCGGGTGTTGGTGGTGACCGGCGCCGGCACCAAGGCCTTCGTGTCGGGGGCGGATATTTCGCGCTTCGAAAGCGAGCGCTCCGACGAAAAGGCGATCGCGCGCTACAACGCCGTGGTCGAACATACCTTCGCCGCCATGGACGCGTTTCCGAAGCCCTCGATCGCGATGATCCGCGGCTTCTGCATGGGCGGCGGCTTGGGCTTTGCGCTCGGTTGCGACATGCGCATTGTCTCCGACGACGCGCGTTTCGCGCTACCAGCGGCAAAGCTCGGCCTCGGCTATGCTTTTCCCGGCATCAAGCGCTTCGTCGATACGGTCGGCCCCTCCTTCACCAAGGAGATTTTCTTCACCGCGCGCACCTTCGATGCCGCCGAGGCGCTGACCATGGGGCTCGTCAATCGCGTGCTGGCCGGCCCGCAACTCGAGCCTTATGTGCGCGACTACGCCGAAACGATCGCCAGGAACGCGCCGCTCACGGTCAACGCCACGAAGTTCATTGTCGGCGAAGTGCTGAAGGATCCGGCGGCGCGGGATCTCGCGCGCAGCGAAGCGCTGGTGAAGCAGTGCTTCGCGAGCCGCGACTATCAGGAAGGCCGCAAGGCTTTCATGGAGAAGCGTAAGCCCGAATTTACCGGGCGCTGAAATCCCTTTAACGCAAGAGTTGCGATTTCACGCGCTGCAAGCTTCGCGGTGCGCGATCACTTTTTCCGTCCGAGCCTTGCATTTTTTGCATCGCGCGCCAGGTGAATGAAACGACGCGACCAACTGGCCGCATCTCCGCCGCAATTCGAAGGAGAGCGCCATGACAACAGACATCATCCGGCACAATCGTCCGGTTTCGGACAGTCTGCATCCGCTCGTCTACAAGACGATGGCGGGTCTGGCATTGTGGTTCGCGCTTTCAGCGTGGATCTTTTTCGGCGATACGAGTTACACCGGCTTCACGCTCGTGATCGTGAGCTTCTTTCTGCTCATGACCGTCGCGATTCCCTTCGCCATATGGATGGCGTGGGAAGGCAGTCCCGTTTCAGGCGAGCATAAGGAAAACCAAACGTTCCACGATTGGGCCGGCGGCGAATTCGAAACCTGGCAGAGCCGGCTGAGCGGCAAGGAGGCCGTCATTCAGATTCTGCTGCCGCTAATGGCGGTCGCATTCGGCCTCACCGCCTTCGGGATCGTCCTGCGCCTCGACGTTCCGAGCCTGCCCCCGGCCTGATTGGGAGCAATCCTAGCCGAGCCCTACCGCCGCGAGCGACCTCCGCAGGCCGCCGCTATCGTAGGGCTTTGAAAGCAGGGCGAGCGGCGCGCCTTTTTTTAGTTCGTTCGCGAGGGTCTTGTCGCCCGCGCCCGTGGCGATCACGATCGGCAGATCCGGCTTCAGCGCCCGGAGCTTTTTTGCGAGTTCATCGCCTTTGCCATCCGGCAGGTTGATGTCGATGATCGCGGCCGAAAGCTTCTCGCTCTGGTCCTGTGCCACGTTGAGAGCCGCTGCCGCGGTTCCCGCTTCCTCGACCTTGAAGCCGAGGTCACGCAACGTTTCCGCCGCCACCATCGCGACCAGCGCCTCGTCCTCCACCAACAGGATCGTTCCCTTGCCCGTCATGTCGAAAACCTTTCGGATTTTGTCGGCGAATTCGTCGAACGTGAACGGCTTGGTGATCAGCTGCACGCCGGGATCGAGCCGGCCTTCATGGATGATTCCATCGCGCCCGTAGCCGGTGGTGAACAGCACCTTGAGATAGGGCCGCCGCTTCAGCGCCTCATTCGCGAGTTCGCGGCCGTTATAGCCACCGGGCAGCCCGACATCGGTGAAGAGGAAGCGGATATCAGGATGGGTTTCGATCAGGCGGAGCGCCGCGGCGCCGTCTGCAGCCTCGATGACGTTATAGCCGAGTTCGCGCAGCATGCCGACCGCGTAGCGCCGTACATCCTCGTCGTCCTCCACCGCAAGCACCGTCTCCTGGCTTTCCGACTCGGGCGCGACCTCTTCCGCCTTCGGCCCTTCCGTCACGATCTCATCGGAAAGGCGCGGAAGATAAATCTTCACGGCCGTGCCCTTGCCCTCGTCGCTTTCGATATCGACGTGCCCGCCCGATTGCTTGACGAAGCCATAGAGCTGGCTGAGGCCGAGCCCGGTGCCTTGCCCGAGCGGCTTCGTCGTGAAGAACGGCTCGAACACGCGCGCGAGCGTCTCCCGCGACATGCCGATGCCGGTATCGCTGACGGACACGAGCACATATTCGCCGGGCATGACATCCGGATGCGGCGAGATGTCGGGCGCGGCATTCAGATACGCATTGCCGGTTTCGATCGTGAATGTGCCGCCTTCCGGCATCGCATCGCGGGAATTCGCCGCCAGATTCAGGAGCACGCTTTCGAGTTGGTTGGGATCGACCGCCGTCGGCCATAGGGCGCGCGCGAACACGGTTTTCATGGCGATGTGCTCGCCGAGCGTGCGCGCGAACAGTTCCGACATGCCGGAGAGGAGTTTGTTGATGTCGGTGGATTTCGGCTCGAGCGGCTGGCCGCGCGCGAAAGCAAGCAGGCGCTGCGTGAGCCCGGCCGCGCGTTTTGCGCCCTGCATCGCGAATTCGGTGTAGCTGCGGATCGCGGCATCGCCGTTGGAACCGAGCCGGCGCTGGATCGCCTCGACATTGCCGATGACGACGGTGAGGAGATTGTTGAAATCGTGCGCCACCCCGCCGGTGAGGTGGCCGAGCGCCTCCATCTTGTGGGCCTGGCGCAGCGCTTCTTCCGCCCGCGCCCGCTCGAGGATTTCGGCGCGGAGCCGCGCATTGGTTTCGTTGAGCTCCGCGGTACGCGTGGCGACGATCCGCTCCTGCTCTTCCTTGCCGCGCGCGAGCGCCTCGCGGGCGGTGACGATGTCGGAAATGTCGGTGCTCGATCCGAACCAGCGCTCGACCTTGCCTTCGCCGTTCTTGACCGGAACGGCGCGGCAGAGGAGCCAGTGATAACGCCCGTTCTTGTCGCGGAAACGGTATTCGATCTCGTAGGGCTCCGCGCTTTCCCGCGCCCGCTTCCACACCGCGCGGGTGCGCTTTTCATCGTCGGGATGCAAAAGCGTCTTCCAGCTCTCGCCGACTTTCGTCTGGCCGGTGAAATCGAGGAATCGCTGGTTGCAGTAATCGAGCTTGCCGTCGGCGCCCGCAGACCAGACGAGGTGCGGCATCGCATCGGCAAGGGCGCGGAAGCGCCGTTCGCTTTTCTGCAATTCACGCTCGCTCCTTCCTTGTCGGATGATGGCGCCGCGGAGGGTCGCCGCCGAAACGAAAATCAGAATAGATAGCAGGAGGAAGACGGCGAGATTGACCGCATCGGAAGCATCGGTCGGCCATGAGTTCTGCGCGATCGCCGAAAGGTCGGCGACGGTGGGCAGATCGGCCGGGGCAGAAATGCGGCTGAGATCGATGTGGGCGCTGTGCTTGACGAACAGCGCCCAGGTCAGCGGCGCTGACAGCAACGTCGCGAAAATTCCGGGGCCAAATCCGCCGGCCGATGCCGCCACCAGGACGGCGAGAAAGTGGAAGGCGAAGGGAAGGGAATTCGGAATCCAGATGTCGAGGGCAATCCGGATCGCGGTTCCGGCCAAGACCGCGAGCAAGGCAATGCCATAGCGCGCCGCGAAAGAGCGCGGACGTCCGATCCGGCGCAACAGGGAAGTGTCGCCCTGCAAATGGATTCTCGCAAATTCAGGTCAGGATGGATGATAGTTCAGCGCAAAATATGGCGCTACCAGCCCGGGGAAGGCCGGAAAAGAAGCGCTAACCATCGCGTTCAATGTGACGGGCGGATGAAATACCGCTCATCACCGCCTTTAGCGTGTAAGGCGGTTTGCGCCGAGGCCGCGGGTTACCGCGCCGTTATTGCAGCGAGGCGACGCCCGATCGCGGCGCGAGCTCCACCACGCAGCGATCCTTGCCCGTTGGCACGGTCGGGGAGATGTCGGGGCTCAAGCCCGTATCGCACCCCTGCAGCGGCTGCTGTTTGTCGCTGCCGGGCGTCCGCGTTTTTTCGATCGGCACACGCTCGATCTGCGACTGCGTGGTTTCGCGAATCGTCACTTCCGGCAGCACGAGATTTTTCGTGACCACCGTCATGTTCGCAACCGGATCCGTACGGAACAGAATGCGTCCCTCGCGGTCTCGATAGACGATTGCCGCATCGCGCACGCCGACAACCTCGACAACCGCGATGCGTTTCTCGTCCGGTGACGCCGAAACGTTTGTCGGCAGGCGATCCGCTTTGACGGGACCAGCCGATTGCGTGCTTGTAGCGAAAGTGAAAATCGTCGCGACGGCGGCTGCAATGCCTACCGCAAGTCCGCCCGCGACGCCGGGGGTGAAGCGCGACATAGGGGTTCTCCAGAACGGGCGACAGCATCGACGCCATAGCTTGGCGGGCTGTTCTCTCGCGCTCATAACGCCGTGCGTGCCGCTTAGGTTCCGGGGTTCCGGCCGGAGCGGCTAGGAGACGGGCGCCGGGGCCGAAAAGAGATATTTTCCGGGAATCCTGATGCGGCAGCGCACGCCCTCGGGAATGAAACGCAATTCGACGTCGGATTCGAGCGAGCGCGGCAGATTGCGCTCGATGACCAAGCTGCCGAAGCCGAGCTTTTTGCGCGTGGCGACCGCTGGCCCGCCCTGTTCGGTCCAAATGATTTCGACACCAGCGTCGTCCCGCTCTGGGATTGTGTCCCAGCGAACAGAGACGCGGCCGTCGGGCCCCTTGAGCGCGCCATGCCGCGCGGCGTTCGAGGCGAGTTCGTGCAAGGCAAGCCCGAGGCTTTGGGCCGCTTCCGGCCTGAGCCGCACGGGCGGCCCGCTCCACGAAGCCTGCGTTTTCTCCTGGTCGAGATAGGGCTCGATCTGCGATCGCAGGAGATCGGAGAGCTCGGCGCCATGCCAGTCTTCCTGCACGAGAAGGTCGTGCGAGCGCGAAAGCGCCTGCACTCGCGCCGTGAATTGATTCAGGAATTCGTCGATCGAGCCGGCGTAGCGGGCAGTCTGGCGGGCGAGCGCCTGAATGATGGCCAGGAGATTCTTCGACCGATGCGTCAACTCCCGCATCAACAGGCGCAGGTGTTCCTCGTTCTCCTTGCGCACGGTGACGTCGACGGCCGTGCAGGTGAGGCCGGTGACTTCCTGCTGCCGCCCGCGCAGCGGCTCGATGTGAAAATCGAACCAGTGCGGAATTCGCCCTTCGTCAATTTGCAATTCGCGATCAACCGGCTGGCCGGTCGCAAGCGCCTCCCGCTTCAGGTTGATCACGGCCTCGCGGTTGCGCGCCGGAATGAGATCGGTGTCGCTGCGCCCGACGATTTCATCGACCTTGAATCCGAGAAAGGGATTGCTGATCGAAGTGTAGCGAAGCTCGCGGTCCTGCGTGAACACGGTTACGTTCGAGCCGCGCAAGGCGATTTCGCAGCGCTGCCAGGCGGTGGCGAGTTCCTCCGTGAGCCTCTGCTGTTCGGTTTCGAGCGAATGAATGTGCCGGGCATTTCGCCGGCGTGCGAACAACCAGATGATGCCCGCTGTCAGAGCGAAGGCGACAAGCGCAACTGCGATATCGAATATTCGCGGGCTCCCGAAAGCGATTTCCTTCAGCGCGTCCCATGCGGCAGCCATACGAAGCCCTCACCCAGTCGACCGCGATCCGCCAGAACCAATGCGGAAGCTCGCCGGAAGTTTCAAAAAACAGTTGGCCTGTGGAGAGTTACGGGAGTGCGGCGGGAAAACCTTGCGGCGATGGAGGAACCGGAAGCGCGCTGCTGCGTTAACGGAGCGACCGGCCTCCTTTCCCCTCCCCCGCAAAAGGCCGGTATTTCGGGTGTGGCCGGCGACCGCTGGCTACACCCGATTTTTATACGGCGACCGGCTCTTCGCGGCTTAGCTGGCGGCGCGGTGTTCGCGCCGCCGCGCATTGCGCTCAAAAAAAAGCGCTTGGCTGATCACAGCGGAGACGGTCGCCGGTTGGAACGGCTTGGGAATAAGGAAGGCGGGCTCCGGCCGCTCGCCGGTAAGAAAGCGTTCCGGATAGGCGGTGATGAAGATCACCGGCACCTCGAACGATTTCAAAAGCTCGTTGACGGCATCAAGGCCGGAGCTGCCGTCGGCAAGCTGGATGTCGGCGAGAATGAGTCCCGGCGCGTGGGTTTTCGCGAGCCGCACCGCCTCGCGATGCGTGCGCGCGATGCCGAGAACATTATGGCCGAGGTTTTCCACGAGCCCCTCGATGTCGACGGCGATCAACGGCTCGTCCTCGATGATCAGCACCTCGGTCGCGATTTCCGCCGCCAATTCCTTGCCCGCCTCATCGAGATAGTTGCGGAGCGTCGGTACGTCGACGTCGAGGATCTCGGCCGCCTCCTTCTCGGAGAAGCCTTCGAGTGCCACCAGAAGGAAGGCCTGCCGCATGCGCGGTGTAAGTTGCGTGAGGCGCTTTTCGACCGGCAGGCGCGGCGCGTCGGGATCGGGAGAAGTTTTCTCGGCGAGCGAATCCCAGACCTTCGTAAACGCGCGGTAGAGTGCTACCCGCGGTTCGCGCTCGCCGGGGAAGCTCTCGGGCTCCTCGAGCATCGCTTCGAGGACGGCCTTCACATAGGCATCGCCCGATTTTTGGCTGCCGGTCAGGGCCCGCGCATAGCGGCGCAGGAAAGGCAGATGCTGGGCAACAATCTCGGATTTCGACACGGAAATACCCCCTCCGCTGGCGGACTATCATGCATAACCCCCGTCCGGAAAAAAAGTTCCATTTCAGGGAACCGAGGCGGCGGCCATGGCGTTAAGTCCCGGATTATGCCGCGTAGCCTTGGGGAAATCCCGTCCGGGGGCGGCGGGATTGCGAGGGTTCAAGCATGAAGCATAAGCAAGGCAAGGGCGGGGCCGCGTCCTCTTCCGGCGGCGGCGGCAAGGAACGGGATGGCTCGAAGGGAGCCATCGACCGGGAGGGCCAGATCAAGCTCGGCATCCTGATCCGCCGCATGTACGAGGCCGATCTTCAGAAGTCCGCGCCCGAGGCCATCACCGATCTGGTGAAGCAATTCGATAAATCGGGAGCGAAGACCGAAAAAGTCGAGCAATCCGACGAGGACTCGCGCTCATGAGCCTCGACGATTCCACGCGCGACACGATTCTCGCCGCGATCCCCAATCTGCGGGCGTTCGCCATATCGCTGTCCGGCAACGTCGATCGCGCCGACGACCTCGTGCAGGAGACGATCCTGCGCGCGCTCGCCAACATCGATTCGTTTCAGCCGGGCACGAACATGTCGGCCTGGCTCTTCACCATTCTACGCAATCTTTTCCGCTCCGAATATCGCAAGCGCCGGCGCGAGGTCGAGGACGCAACGGGCATGTACGCCGAAAGCATGAAATCGCAGCCCGAGCAGGCAAGCCGGCTCGAATTCGAGGAGCTGCGCGCAGCACTCGCGCAGCTTCCCGACGATCAGCGCGAAGCGGTGATTCTGGTGGGTGCTTCCGGTTTTTCGTACGAGGAAGCGGCGGCGATCTGCGGCTGCGCGGTGGGAACCATCAAGAGCCGGGTCAACCGCGCGCGCAATCGCCTCGCCGAATTGATGTCGATCGAGGGGCTCGAGGATTTCGGTCCCGACCAGGAGACGCGCGCGGTGCTGACGGCCGATAATTAACGCGCGGCTTAATTCCGCCCTATTCTAAACCCGCCCGCCACCTCCGCATATCATTCGATGGAACCGCCGTACGCCGCGCGCGTTTTCATTCTGCTTTCGAGAATGAAATGGAGGTTCTCATGAAAAGCGTTTGGTATGGTGCGGCTGCGCTATCGCTCGCCGCGGCGCTTGCCGCCTCGGGCGCCAAGGCCGCTCCCGAGCATGTAAAAGCCGGCACGCTGGATTGCGATGTCTCCGGCGGCATTGGCTACATCATCGGCTCGCAAAAACAGATGACTTGCATGTTCGTTCCCGCCAGCGGCGGGCGGCGTGAAGTCTATCGCGGCACCATCAACAAGTTCGGTCTCGACATCGGCGCGACCACGGGCGGCAGGATGACCTGGGCCGTCTATGCGCCGACCAATCAGCGCTTCGCGGCGCTGTCCGGGACCTATGGCGGCGCGACCGGTGAAGCCACTGTCGGCGCCGGCGGCGGCGTCAACGTCCTCGTCGGCGGCTCCGACCGGACCGTCGAGTTGCAGCCGGTTTCGGTGCAGGGCCAGACCGGCCTCAACCTTGCGGCGGGCGTCGCAAGTCTCGAACTGCGTCCCGCGCGCTAATGCGTTTGCAGGCGGCCGCCGCGTGCGGCCGTCTGCATTTTCCCATGGCGGCGAGGTGGAACCAACGGCGCTCGTCCGCGTTGCTCAACCGCTAAATCCGTGACGTAGGGGACAGGCTATGCAAACCTTGTTTGGAATTATCATCGGTATCTTCATCACCATCGGCGCCGCTTATGTTCACGACGCCATGATCACGCCTCCGGCTTCCAGCACGGCAACGACCGAGCGGCCGATGGTCAACTGGGACGTGGTCAGTGTGAACCTGCAAGATTTCAAGGCGCGCGCGAACGCCGCGTGGCGGAAGCTTCAGTCGATCGGCTGAACGGGCTTCATCGGAATCGAATCAAAAAACGGGCGCCCGCGGCGCCCGTTTTATTTGGCGTTACCCGGAAGCGGGTCCTCACTCCGCCAATCGGTTGATTTTCGCGGCCATGATGAAATCGTTCTCATGCAGGCCTTTTATTTTATGCGTGAAGAGCGAGACGGTCGCATAGCCCCAGCCGAAATGAATATCGGGATGATGGCCTTCGGCTTCGGCAAGGCCGCCGACCTTGACTACGAAATCCATCGCCTGCTGGAAGTCTGGAAAACGGAAGGTGCGCTCGATCCGGTGCGCGTCGTCCACGAGCGTCCAGGAAGGCGCTTGTGAAAGGAGTTCTTGGGCCGCGGAAGCCGTGAGCGGCGGCGTGCCGCCGCGGCAGGGAACGCAGGTCTTTTCCGCGAGGTTTGCAGCCATTCACAAGCCCTTCGATCAAACCTTGACCGGCCGCGGTGCGCCTCCCGACGGCCCTTCGGTCTTTTGTTCCAACTCCTCGAGCGGCCGTTGGTTCGGCTCCACGCCCCAGAAATAGACGGCGGCGATCTGCACGACGACCAGCGCGACCATCAAGGCCATCACGCCCGGTATTTTATAGTTGGTCGCAAGATACAGCACGATGAACGGCACCACGATCTGCGCGGCGCGGCCGAGCGTGTTGCAGATGCCGTTGCCGCGGAGCCGCACCTCGGTCGGGAACAATTCCGGCGTATAGACGCCGAACAAAATCGCGACCTGAACGTAGATCGCCAGAATGAGCCCGAAGCCAACCGTCAGGATCACCGCGGTCGGCGTTGCCGCCGTGAAGGTTGCGTAAATGATGCCGAGCACGATCGTCGCGATCGAGCCGCCGATGATGCTCCAGCGCCGGCCGATGAAGTCGGCGCAGAAGGCGCCGACGGCGCATCCGAGCGGAGAAGCGACCGCGAGCACCAGGATATAATCGAACGAGCGCGAGATCGTGAGCCCCTGCTGCAGGAAGAAGGTCGGGATCCATTGCACGAAGCCGAAAATGAGCGTGTTGATGGTGATCAGCACCCAGCAGCCGACGAGCAACCGCTGCAATAACGGCGGCCGGAACAGCGATGCGAGGTTGGCGTGTACTGGTGCCGCGGTAACGGCGGGGGCGGGGAGCGCGCCGGCGGTCGCCGCTTCCTTCTCGATTTCGGCCATCAAGGTTTCCGCTTCGGCGGTACGGCCCTGCGCTTCCAGCCAGCGCGGGCTCTCCGGCAGGTTCTTGCGCAGATACCAGACGATCAGCGCGCCGATGCCGGCGATCACGAACATCGGGCGCCAGCCGAAATTCGGAATGATGAAATAAGCGATCAAGGCGGTGGCCGGCAGGCCGCAAACGACGAGAAACGACATGAAGGCGAGCCAGCGTCCGCGCGATTGCGGCGGCACGAATTCCGTGAGCGTCGAATAGCCGACTACGATCTCGGCGCCGAGGCCAAGACCCATGGCGAAGCGAGCCCAGTTGAGCTGGGTCATGTCCTGGGCCGCGGCCGCCGCCAGCGAAGCGAGGCCGAAGATGAGAAGGTTCACCTGATAGGTGAAGCGGCGGCCGTATTTGTCGCCGAGAAAACCGGTGACGAGGGCGCCGATGGTCATGCCAAGGAACGTCTTGGAGATGAAATCGGCGTTCAGGAGCGGCGTTGAAAAGCCCGATTGCAGAACCGACGGCAACACGTTGGTGCCGACGTAAAGGTCGTAGCCGTCGAAGAACATGCCGGCGCCGACGAGCCAGAAGATGCGTTTGTGAAAAGACGAAATCGGCAGCCGGTCGAGCCGGGCGCCCGCGTTTACGCTAGCCATCGAGTTGCTCCCCCCAATGATTTTTCGTTGAGTCCGAACCCGCCGCCGCCGGACTTATTCCGCCCCGATTGTGCGACGGCGTGTTTTGGAGAGCATAGGTGCGCGGTGAAAGCCCGGCAAGGCTGCGGCCGGGCGGCCGGCTCCGGCTTTTATTCCGCATCGCAACTTATTTTGCGTCCGATAGACTAGGGCGCCAAATGAACGGAGAATGGGTAGCGGGATTTCTTCCGCCGCAAACAAGGCAAGCCGTCAATGAACATTCAATCGTTGAGCGCGCCGGCCATGACCGCGGCGCGCGTGGGCGCCGGCCGCGATTTGGTCTTGATCCATTCGCTGCTGACCGACCGGCATGCCTTCGATCCGGTGCTCGCCGATTTGTCGGCGCGTTTTCGCGTGACATTGCTGAATCTTCCGGGCTTTCAGGGCACGAAGCCCGTCCCGGCCTCGATCGATGCCTATGCCGAATGGGTCAAGAACGCCTTCGATGCGTTCAAGATCGGCCGCGACGCGATCCTGATGGGCAACGGCTTCGGCGGCACCGTGGCACTCGCTTTTGCGCTCGCCCATGGCGACCGGCTCGCCAAGCTCGTGCTTTGCGACGTCGCGCCGGGCTTTCCTGAGGAGGGCAAGCAGGCCTTCCGCGTGATGGCCGCCAAGGTCGGGGAAGGCGGCATGGGAACGATCGCGGAGATCGCGGCGAACCGCGTGTTTCACGCGGCTTATCTCGCGGCGCATCCCGCCGCGGTGAACGAACGCAAGGCCGTGTTGCTCAAGATCGATCCCGCGGCCTTCCAGGCGGCTTGCGCGAGCCTCGTTGCTGCCGATCTCGTTCCTTCGCTCAAGCAGCTGAAGGTTCCGACGCTCGTCGTTTACGGCGAACTTGATCTCGCGACGCCGCCGCCGCTGAACAAGCTCATCGCCGTGAACGCGCCCGATGCGCGCGTGATCGAGCTCAAAGGGTGCGGGCACTGCCCTCCGCTCGAACAGCCGAAGGCGTTTCTCGCGGCGATCAGCGAATTCTTGAATAAGTAAGTTTGCTTTATCCTGGCAAAGCCAGAAGGTCTTCGTGGCGGACAAGGCAGGAAACGCCGTCCGCCCTGCGGGCGGCGAGCCAATCCGAAATCGTTGTGGCCGGCACCATGCCGGTTTCGCCGACGGCGTCCGCCCAGCCTTCGGCAAGCGTCGCAATCAATTTCCGGTCGGAAGATCCGAGCCGCCAATCGCTGCGGCCGCGTTCGACCGCGTAGCCCGCCGCCACGAACCGTTCGGCCAAGAGCTTCGAAGCGCCCAATCCGGCCGAAGGACCAAATCCCTTGTCGCGGCCGAAATGCCGCTCGAACGCCGCGGTCATCTCGCGATCCGCCGGATGCGGCGGCGTCCATTCGGCAATGCCGTCGTGATTCAGCGCCGTATAGAGCGGAAGCCGCGCGCGCACCAACGCCGCGATGAAGTGCTCGATCCATGTTTCGGAGACGAGATCAAAGAGGGCGGCCGCCGTCACGAGATCCGGCAGGGCATTGCCCCAGGCCGCGGGCTCGGCCGCGAGATCCCGCTCCCGGAATTCGATCAACAGCGACTTTCCGCCCTTGGAGACTTCGAGCCCGGTCGCCACCGCATGCGAGGCGTCGGCCCATTCCGCAATGGATTCGAAGGCGGCCGTGAGCAATGCCGGATCGTGATCTACCAAAACCCATTGCTGCAGGGTCGGCAGTACCGGCGCCACGGCGCGGAGATTGGAACCGGCGCCGGCGCCTAGATCGACCACGAGAACGTTTTCCCGTCCGGCGAAACGCGCGGCGAGTTTCGAAAGCAGTCTCGGATTGCGCGAGCGATGATCGACGGCTTCGCGCAACCGCAACCAGTCGGGGGAAAAGCCGCTCATGCCGCCGCCTCTTCGAGCGCGGCGGCGATTTTCATGGCCGTATCCCGCCAACGCGGCAGATGTTGTGCATGCTTCCAGGCGGCGTCAGAAAGCTTGGCGATTTCCGCCGGATTCGAAAGCAGGCGGCGCAAGACAACGGCGAGTTCCTGCGCATCGCCCGCGGGCACGAAGACACCGGCGCTCGCGGGCACGGTTGAATTGATCGCTCCGCCGCTGCAGGCAACGACAGGTAGCCCGTGCGAGAGCGCCTCGGCGAAGGCCATGCCATAGCCTTCGAAATGCGACGGCAGCACGAACAGCGTCGCGCCATCGTATTCCGCCTGCAGGCGATCTTCCTCGAGCGCGCCCAGAAGGATGATACGTTGCTCGAGCTTTGCCTGCGCGATCAGGCCGCGCAGCGCCGCCGATTCATCCTTGTCGCGCTCGAGACTGCCGGCGATATGGCAATCCCAATCGAGTTCGGTCGTTCTGGAAAGCGCGTCCACGAGAACGCGAAAGCCCTTGCGTGGCGAGATGGCGCCGACGCTGAGAAACCGGGGCGAACCGTTGCTGCCGCGCGCGCGTTCGGCCGGCTCCGTGCCGGGTTCGGCAACCGCGATCTGTCCCGCCGGCACGCCGAAATCCGACACGAGCAAATCCTTTGTCGCCGCACTCGTCACGACCGTGCGCGCCGCATGGGCGAGCGCCGCGCGCTCGCTCTTGCGAAAATAGGAGGCGCGCTCCGGCGGCAATCCGGTCTCAAGGGCGAGCGGATGGTGCACCAGCGCGACGTACCGCCGCGGCACGCGGGCGAGGATTTCCGCAGGCATCGCGCCGAAGGCAAGGCCATCGAAAAAAACCGGCGCTCGCGCGGAAGTCGCGGCCAACAACGCTTCGGTTTTCCGCAGGCTCTCTTGCGATGGCGAAGGAAAATCTCCTGGCAAGGCGAGCAACCGCACATGCCAGCCGAGCTTGGCCAATTCTTCGATCACGCGGCGGTCGTATCGATAGCCGCCGGTCGGAGTCGCAAGGTCGCCCGGAATCGCGAAGGCCACTTCACGCACGAGCGACCGGTCCCTCGTACCAGGCGCGCGCCACATGCGATTCGTGTAACGTCACGCGAATGCGCGTGACCGACGCCGAGTCGGTGCCAAGCTTGCCCTTCTGCACCGCCTCCTGCAGCCGGTCGAAGATATGACGGCTGAGCGCTTCCGTGGTGCTGCGCTTGCCGCCGAATTCCGGCACATCGTCGAGATTGCGATAGTTCAGCGGCGCAAGCACGGCCTTCAGCGCGTCATGGGCGGCGCCAATGTCGACCACAACATCGTGGGCGCCGAGCTTCTCGCAGAAGAAGGCGACGTCGACGACGAAGGTCGCGCCGTGCAGTTTCTGCGCCGGGCCGAAGAATTCGCCCTTCAAGCTGTGGGCGATCATGATGTGATCACGGACCTCGACGGCGTACATGGCGGAAGACCCCGGTTGGCTTGGATGATTTCAATAGCGAACGAGCGCGCCGATGCCGGCGGCGTCGCGTGCGAACAGGCGGGGAAGATGCCGCGGCAATTCTGCGAACGGCACTTCTTCGCCGAGGAGCGCATCGAGCCGCTCGTCGGCCAGAAGCTGGGCCGCCGTTTGCAGCCGCCGCCGCCGCGTCCAGCGCGGCCGCCGCGTGCAGGCGATGTTGCCGACCTGGCTCGAAATAAGCTTCAGGCGCCGCGAATGGAACGCGCCGCCGAGCGAGACTTCGCAGGCATTCTCGCCATGCCAGCTCGCTTCCACGATCGTCGCCTCGTCGCCGGCGCATTCGAAGGCGAGCGAGAGTCCGGCTTCGCTCGCGCTCGTGTGGATGACAAGATCGGCGCCGTGCGGCGCGCGCTTCGGCTCGGCAAAGGCAAAACCGAACTTTTCGGCGATTGCCGCGCGCGAGGAATCGACGTCAACGGCGGTCACCTCGGCGCCGGGCAGGCGCGCGGCAAGCGCCGCCACAAGCAAGCCGACGACACCGCTGCCGACAATCACGATGTGATCGCCGGGCGCGGCGTTGCCATCCCAAAGGATGTTCAGCGCCGTTTCCAAATTCGCCGTCAGCACCGCCCGCCGCGCCGGCACGCCGGCGGGAATGGCGACGACGTCGTCGGCGGGCACCACAAAGCGGTCCTGATGCGGATAAAGCGCGAAGACCTGCTTCTTGAGGAGCGGCTGGGGGCCGGCCTCGATCTCGCCGACCGCCGCATAGCCGTATTTGACGGGAAAGGGAAAATCGCCCGCCTGCGCCGGCGCCCGCATCCGTTCCCATTCGCTTTTCGGCACGCGCCCCTCGAATACGAGCCGCTCGGTTCCCCGGCTCAGCCCGGAAAAGAGGGTGCGCACCTGCACATCGCCGGCAGCGGGCAGGGGGTGGGTGTCCGTGCGAAGCTCGGCCGCCCCCGGGGCTACATACCAGAGGGCGCGGGCTTCCACGGCATCGAGGCGAGGGTCGGGTGTCTTCACAAGGCGCTCTCTTGGCATGGCCGGGCCTCTGACGCCAAGCCACACCGTAATTGGGCCACGGTCGGGCTTATTCTGCCCCCCAGCCCGCCCGGCTATGGGCGGAACGGGGAAAATCTGCTTTAGACGACGCAACCTTGTCTTCGGCTCGCGGTTGACTGGCCGCGAAGCCCGAGTGGTGCTGGAAGGGCAACTCCTTGTCGCTGGAACCGACGATTGCGAATGCGCCGGAAACGCTGGCCGCGCAGCGCGGCGAACTGATTCCGACCGCGACGCAGGCGATTGCGACGCTCGCCCACCGGCGGCGGATTTTCAGCGCGCTGTCGCTTCTCACGCTCTTCGGAATGGGAATCTGGCTCGGCACGATTCTCTCGGCCGACGGCTTTGGATCCCTCGATTATCTGATGCTCTTTGCCTACTTCGTCGCCGCGCCCTGGTTCGTGATCGGATTCTGGAATTCGGCGATCGGCTTTGCGATCCTGCAATTCGCCCGCGAGCCCAATGAAATCATTCTGCCGCTCGCGCTGAAGGCGAAAGACGGCGATTCGATTCTTTCGCGCGTCGCAATCCTGATGACGATCCGCAACGAAGATCCCAGGCGCGCCTTTAAACGGCTGCGCACGGTCAAGGCGAGCCTGGATGCCACCGGCTTTGGCGATCAATTTGATTATTTCATCTTGAGCGACTCTTCCGATGCAGGCGTGATCGCCGCCGAACAAGCGGCCTACGAAACGTGGCGCGCGGAATTTTCCAATCCCGAACGCCTGATTTACCGTGTGCGCAAGAGCAATGTTGGCTTCAAGGCCGGCAACCTTCGCGATTTCTGCGAGCGCTGGGGCAAAAATTACGAGATCATGGTGCCGCTCGACGCCGACAGCCTGATGACGGGCGCTGCGATCGTGCGGCTTGTGCGCATCATGCAGGCTAACCCGCAGCTTGGAATCCTGCAGAGCCTCGTGGTCGGCATGCCGAGCGCGAGTTTTTTCGCGCGCGTATTTCAGTTCGGCATGCGCCACGGCATGCGCTCGTTCACCTCGGGGAGCGCCTGGTGGCACGCCGATTGCGGCCCGTTCTGGGGCCATAACGCCGCGGTGCGGATCGCTGCATTCAACGATTACTGCCGGCTGCCCGACCTGCCGGGGCGCCCGCCGTTCGGCGGCCATATCCTGTCGCACGACCAGATCGAGGCGGTGCTGATGCGCCGCGCCGGTTTCGAGGTGCGCGTGCTGACGGAGGAGGGCGGAAGCTACGAGGAAAACCCGCCCGCGCTTCCGGATTTCGCGCGCCGCGACCTGCGCTGGTGCCAGGGCAATCTTCAATATCTAAAGCTCGTTGGCCTGCCGGCGCTGTTTCCGACGAGCCGCATGCAGATCGCCATGGCGATCCAGATGTTCCTCGTCTCGCCTGCGATTGTTCTGTTCGTGATTTGCGCGGCACTGGCCGCGGCGCTAACCCCGTCCGGCGCCGGTTTTCCGGTTACCTCGGCGCTTTTGTTCTACGTCACCTTCATCGCGACGTATTTCGCGCCGAAGCTGTTCGGCATCGCCGATGCGCTGTTGCGCGCGCCGCAGCGTTACGGCGGCGTCGCGAGGATTCTTGTTGGCGGTCTGGTCGAGACGATTTTTACCTTTCTCCTCGTGCCGGTTTCGATGTTCAACCAGACGCTGTTCATGCTTACTCTTATTTTCGGCGGCAATGCCGGCTGGCACGCGCAGCAGCGCGACGGCTATCGCGTGCCTTGGATGGTTGCCGCCCGCGACCTGTGGCCTGCGACCGCCTTCGGGCTTCTCGTGCTCGGCTCCCTCGCTTTTATGGCGCCGGCAGCAATTCCATGGTTCTTGCCGTTCCTGAGCGGGCTCGTCCTGTCGATTCCGTTCGCCGTCTTCACCTCATTGCCGGAAGCCGGTGCGGCGGCGGTGCATTGGCGGCTCTGCGCGATTCCCGAGGAATTCGAAACGCCGGCGGAAATCTCGGCGCTGCTCGCCCCCGCCGCCGAACGTTGAGCCTTCGCGATGCGCGAAGCGTTCAGCACCCTCTCCGGCGTTCTGCGCTCGCTTCATATCTACTATGGCAACCGCGCGCGGCGGCGCGCGATGGATGCGCTCTACCGCCGGTTTCTCCGCCCCGGAGATCTCGCCTTCGACGTCGGCGCCCATGTCGGCGACCGCGTCGCCTCGTTTCGCCGCCTCGGAGCGCGCGTGGTGGCGGTCGAGCCGCAACCCGCGCTTGTTCTTACGCTGCGCTTGCTCTACGCCCTCGATCCGCACGTCGTGATCGAAGCCGTCGCGCTCGGACGCGAGACCGGCACGATCGAGCTCAAGCTCAATCCACCCAATCCCACGGTTGCGACCGCCTCGAAGGATTTCATCGCCGCCGCGGAAGGCGCGGTCGGTTGGGAAGAGCAGCGCTGGACGAAGACCGCGACCGTGCCGTTGACAACGCTCGATGCCCTGATCGAACGCCATGGCTTGCCGCGCTTCGTCAAGATCGACGTCGAGGGATTCGAGGATGAAGTGCTCGCGGGCCTCACCCGGCCCTTGCCCGCGCTTTCTTTCGAGTTCACCACGATCCAGCGCGAAGTGGCCTTTGCGGCGATCGCGCGTCTGGTCGGGGCCGCGCCCTATGCTTTCAATGCGGCGCTCGGTGAGAGCCAGGAATTCGCGCATGCTGAGCCGCTCGACCAGCACGGAATTTCCCGCTGGATCGAAAGCCTGCCGCCGGAGGCTAATTCCGGCGATGTTTATGCCTGCATCGATCCGGTGCCGCTCCGTGCCGCGGTCGTACGCCACGCCTGAGTCTGGCGGTAAAAGGTTCCAGCCGATCCGGCGAAGGGGTATAGGACGCGCGAGCGCACCGGCCTATATAGGGCGAAAATTCGCCGCGCATTCTTGGCGCAATGCTATGGAGGCCACCTTGTCCGACCCGGTTCCCTATCGCCGCGAGGAAAAAGGCGCGCAGCCGCCGAGCCTCTATCCGCCTTACGTGTCGACGGTGAAGCGTGCACCGCAGCGTCCGCTCGTTCTCATGCCGCATACATTGTCGGAAGTGACCGGCCCGGTTTACGGCCACGACAAGCTCTCGCCCGAAGATTCCGATCTTACCCGTCAGCACAAGAGCGAGCCCTTGGGCCAGCGCGTCATTGTCTCGGGCCGCGTGCGCGACGAGAACGGCCGCCCGGTGCCGCGCACGCTCGTCGAAATCTGGCAGGCCAACGCCGCGGGCCGCTACATTCATCACGGCGACCAGCATCCGGCTCCGCTCGATCCGAACTTCACTGGCGCCGGCCGCGCGATGACCGACGCCGAGGGCCGCTACAAATTCACCACCGTGAAACCCGGCGCCTATCCGTGGCGCAATCACCCGAACGCTTGGCGCCCCGCGCATATTCATTTTTCGCTGTTCGGACCGAGCTTCCTCACGCGGCTCGTTACGCAAATGTATTTTCCCGGCGATCCGCTGATCCCGATCGATCCGGTCTATAACGGCGTTCCCGACCAGAAGGCCGCCGCGCGCATGATCTCCCGCTTCGATATCGAGACGACCGTACCTGAATGGGCGCTCGGCTACGTTTTCGATATCGTGCTCCGCGGTCGCGACGCGACGCCGATGGAGCACTGAGCGTGTCGGGTCAAACGCCTTCGCAGACGGTCGGGCCTTTTTTCAGCTTCGCGCTGCCGCATGAAGGTCACGAGGTGCTCGTGACCGACGCGACGATCGGCGAGCGGATCGAGATCGAGGGCCGGGTGATCGACGGCGACGGCGAGCCCTTGGACGATGCGCTGATCGAGATTTGGCAAGCGAATGCGGCCGGCCGCTACGATCATCCGGACGATCGGCAGGAAAAACCGCTCGATCCCAATTTCCACGGCTTTGGCCGCTGCCCGACCGACGAAAGCGGCCGGTTCCACTTCCGTACCATCCGGCCAGGCCCCGTGCCCGGTCCCGGCAACACCCTGCAGGCGCCGCATATCAACGTTGCGGTTTTTGCGCGCGGCATGTTGAAGCAACTCATGACGCGGATTTATTTCGATGGCGAACCGCTGAATGCCGATGATCCCATCCTCGGTCTTATTAACGAGCCGGGGCGCCGTAATACCTTGATCGCCAGGCGCGGAACCGGCAAGAACGGCAGGTACGTCTTCGACATCAGGCTGCAGGGGCCGGGCGAAACCGTCTTCTTCGACGTCTGATCTGCGCGAAAATCCGCTCATGGATGAACAGCCTCGGTCGGTTCCGAGCCGCACGATCGCGTTTCTCGCGGCGGCGAGCTTTGCAAGTGCGGCGTCGGTGCGGGCCTGCGATCCGATTCTTCCGCAAATCGCCGCGAGCTTCACGACGTCGGTGGGAGCCGCGGCGCGCGTCGTCACCGTGTTTGGCGTGACCTATGCCTGCATGCAGCTCGTTTACGGCTTGCTGGCCGATCGCTTCGGCAAGCTCGAAACCATCGCCGTTACGACGCTGGCTTCCGCTGCGACGGCAGCTTTCTGCGCTTTTGCGGGCTCGCTTGATCTCCTGATTTTTGCCAGGCTGCTCGCCGGCGGCACCGCCGCTGCGATCATTCCGCTCTCCATCGCCTGGATCGGCGACGAGGTGGATTATGCCGCGCGCCAGCCCGTGATCGCGCGTTTTCTCACCGGGCAGATCCTCGGCCTCATCCTCGGGCAGGCGATGTCCGGCATTGTCGCCGAATATCTCGGCTGGAGGACGATGTTTCTGTTCCTCGCCGGCTTTTTTCTTGTTTCGGGAGCGGCGTTATCGCGCGAGCTGTGGTTGCGTCGAGAACGCGCGGTTCCGGTGCCGGTGCCCATCCGTCAAACGCTCATCCAGCTCGGCATGTTGATCCGGCATCGCTGGGTTCTGACCGTATTGGGAAGCGCCTTCATCGAGGGAGCCGCGCTCTTCGGCGGTTATTCGTTCGTCGGCGCGGATTTGCGGGCGCGCTTCGGCTTAAGCTTTGACCTGATCGGCGTGATTGTGGGCGCCTTCGGCATCGGCGGGCTCATTTATGCGGCGGCCGCTCCCGTGCTGGTGCGGCGTCTCGGCGAGAGAGGGCTCGCACTGGCGGGCGGCTGCGTCCTCTTTGCGGCGTTTGTCGCGATCGGTTTCGTGCCGCGGGCGCTCGTTGCGGCGCCGTTCACGATTTCAGCCGGGCTCGGCTTCTATATGCTGCACAATACGCTGCAGACAAACGCGACGCAGATGGCGCCGGAATCGCGCTCGCTGTCGATTGCGCTCTTCGCCATTTGTTTTTTTCTCGGCCAGGCGGTGGGAGTAAGCCTCGGAGCGCCGGTCTTTGACTATGCCGGCGGCGCCCCCTTATTTTTGACGTCCGGCCTTATCCTCATGGTGCTGGCCTTTGCGTTTCGGCTGGCGCTTGGCCGCAGATAGTTTCCCTCGCAAGGCCGCGATCAGGGTCAGCAGAATTTTCTCTCCGGCGTGGTTTAAAACCGTAATCGACGGCAGTTCGGCCCTCGGTCCCATGCCGCGCGGACTTTGCCCGCGCGGCCATGGAATGTGCACGAACGCGACCAATTCCGGCGCACCCGTTCTCCGCGCCATATCGAGGGCATAAAAAAAGGCCGCGTTGCAGATATATCCGCCGGCATCGCTGGACAATTCCGCCTTCACGCCCGTACCGCGCGCCGCCGCAAGCAGCCGCCTGACCGGCGCGCGCACTTTGAGAATCTTGGGCGCGCCGGCGACAAGCACGGAGCGATTGGGCTTTTTCCCCGCGGCGTCAGGGTCGGCGTGATTGGCGAAGTTTGCCGCCCGCGTCTCGATGCGCATGAACGGCGTGCTTCCGGCAAGGCCGAACATCAGAACCGCGTCGGGCTTTTCCGTCCTCAGCAAACGCGGAAGGATTGACGCGACGTCTTTATAGACGGTCGGAATGACGGTTCCGACTATCTTCACGCCCGCCGCCGCGGCCTTCTTTGAATTTGTGACGGTGAGCGCGAGTTTCCCGCTCGGATTTTTCACGACACCCGGAAACGGCCCGAAGCCCGCGACGAGTATCCTCGGCGCCGCCATCAGAGCCCGAGCAGTTTGGAAATCTCATCGGCGGCGAGCGCCGGCGGAAGCTTTCCTTCCTTCACGGCGCTTTCCAACGCCGGCAACTTCGCCTTGAGCTTGGGATCGCCGCGCAGCCGCTCCTGAATCCGTGCCTCGATCAGGGACCACATCCAGCGCACCTGTTGCTCGCGGCGCTTGGCATCAAGCCCGCCTTTTTTCGCGAGCCGTTCGCGATGCGCCTCGATCGCGCGCCAGAGCTCGGCAATGCCTTCGCCGGTAAGCGCAGAATAGGTGAGCACAGGCGGCGCTTCGGTTCCGGCGCTGCTCGCGAGAATGTGGAGTGCGGCCTTGAGCGATGAAGCAGCAGCGTTAGCGCGCGTGCGGTTGTCGCCGTCGGCCTTGTTCACGGCGACGACATCGACGAGTTCCAGGAGGCCCTTCTTGATGCCTTGCAGCTCGTCGCCGGCACCAGGCAGCATCAGCGCGAGAAAGGTGTCGGTCATGCCGGCGACCGTGATCTCCGACTGGCCGATGCCGACGGTCTCGACGAGCACGACGTCGTAGCCGGCCGCTTCGCACAACAGCATCGTCTCGCGCGTGCGCGCGGCGACACCGCCAAGCGTGCCGGCGGCGGGTGAAGGGCGCACGAACGCGCGCTCTTCGGCCGCGAGTTTCTGCATGCGCGTCTTGTCGCCGAGGATCGAGCCGCCGGTGCGAACCGAGGAAGGGTCCACCGCGAGCACCGCGATGCGCTTGCCATGCTCGATCAAATAGGTTCCGAGCGCGTCGATGGTGGTCGATTTGCCGACGCCGGGCGCGCCGGTGATCCCGACGCGGATCGCGTTGCCGGTATGGGGCAGCAATAGGCGCAGGAGTTCCTGCGCCCCGGCGCGATGATCGGGCTTTTTCGATTCCACGAGCGTGATGGCACGCGCGAGCGCGGCGCGGTCTCCGGCGCGGATTTTCTTGGCAATGGTGGCATCGGGCTTGTTCATTGGATGGGAATCATCGCGCTGCGGATGCCCTCTGCACTCCTCTTCGCGCGGGGGACGGGGTCGCGCAAGCCCTATTCGTCCTCGTAGGATTTGGGGCGGTCGCCGGCGAAAATCTTCTTCGCGTCATCGGTGAGATATGATGCGAACGGGGCAAAAGGCACGAAGATCGTATACGACCCTTCCGCGTAGGGGCCGATGGCATAGGGCGAGAAATGAAATGTGAGCCCCGATGAATGTCCGGCGGCCGTGGAGGGCGCAAGGCTCGGCGCCCCGAGGGAGGAGAAATCAGCCTTGATCGGCTCAAGCCACCGGTCGGTTTCTTCATCGATCGGCACGTCGCGCTTCTTTTTCTCCTCGATGATCGCATCGCGCACGAGCTTGGCGAGTGCGGTCGCGGTGGGCCCATTCTCCCCGATTTCGCGGAAGAGCGTTTCCATATCCGCGTCACGGTTCGCCTCCCTATTCCATAGCCGCGTGCTGAGGTGGCTAACGGGATGGGCGCCGCCGGTAAATTCCCCGTCGTCGATGAGGACGCTGACGTAGGGACCGGCCGCTGCGCGCAGCCGATAGCCGCGATCGAAAGTCCACGCCATGCCACGAAAGGAAGCAGGGTCCGCCATCCATGCGTCGAGCGCTTCTTTCTGGTTGTCGGCGGCGTACTTCTTTCCGTCCGCGAGCAGCTTCGAATAGAACTCGGGATAGGCGCGCAACGCCTTTTCGATAGTGACTTCGATCTCGACATATTTGGTTTTGATGGAGACGGCAGGCTTTTCGTCTTCGGCGCGCGCGAGCGTCGACCCAAGACAAAGCGCGGCGGCGCAGGCGAGTAGGAGGCTCGTCGAAATCCGACGCACTGAAGGATTATTCCGCCGCCGCCCGGTCGTGGCCGAGGCGGCCCGCGAGTTTGCGCAACAAATCCTCCGCCGCTTCCGCAATCACCGTGCCTGGCGGAAAGATCGCCTCGGCGCCGGCCTGTTTCAGCGCTGCGTAATCCTGCGGCGGCACCACGCCGCCGACCACCACCATGATGTCGCCGCGACCCTGCTCGGTGAGCGCGTGCTTGATCTCCGGCACGAGCGTGAGGTGTGCGGCGGCGAGCGAGGAGACGCCAATAATGTGAACGTCGTTCTCGACCGCCTGGCGCGCGGCCTCGGCGGGGGTAGCGAAGAGGGGGCCAATATCGACGTCGAAGCCGAGATCGGCGAAGGCGGACGCGATCACTTTCTGGCCGCGGTCGTGGCCGTCCTGCCCGACCTTGGCGACGAGAATGCGGGGCCGGCGGCCTTCCTCGGCCTCGAAGGCTTCCACGAGACGCAATACCCGCTGCACGGCGTCGGCCATGGCTCCGACCTCACGTTTATAGACGCCCGATATAGCACGGGTCTCGGCCCGGTGGCGGCCCCAGACCTTTTCCAGCGCACCGGAGATTTCGCCGACGCTTGCCTTGACGCGCGCGGCATCGACCGCAAGCGCGAGAAGATTGCCTTCGCCCGTTTCGGCCGCACGCGAAAGTGCGGCGAGCGCGGCCGCGAGCTTCTTCGGATCGCGCTCGGTACGCAGCGCCGTTAATTTCTCAATCTGGCGCGCGCGCACCGCTGAATTATCCACCTTCAGGATTTCGATCTCACTCTCGCTCTGCGGCCGGTAGCGATTGACGCCGACCACGATCTGATGGCCGGAATCGATGCGCGCCTGCGTCTTCGCGGCGGCTTCCTCGATGCGAAGCTTCGGAATGCCCGCCTCGATCGCCTTCGCCATGCCGCCGAGCGACTCGACTTCCTCGATATGCGCCCAAGCCTTTTTCGCGAGCTCATAGGTAAGCCGCTCGACGAAAAACGAGCCGCCCCACGGATCGACGATCCGGCAGGTGCCGGATTCCTGCTGCAGGAAGAGCTGGGTGTTGCGCGCGATCCGCGCCGAAAAGTCGGTCGGCAGCGCCAGCGCCTCGTCGAGCGCGTTGGTGTGCAGCGATTGCGTATGGCCTTGCGTCGCCGCCATCGCCTCGATCGCGGTGCGGATCACGTTGTTGAACACATCCTGCGCGGTGAGCGACCAGCCGGAGGTCTGGCAATGGGTGCGGAGCGACAGCGAACGCGTGTCCTTCGGATTGAACGGCTTCATCAGCTTCGCCCACAGGAGCCGTGCCGCCCGCATCTTGGCGACTTCCATGAAGAAGTTCATGCCGATCGCCCAGAAGAAGGAAAGCCGCGGCGCGAAGCGGTCGATGTCGAGTCCGGCGGCAACGCCGGCGCGCACATATTCGACGCCGTCGGCGAGCGTGTAGGCAAGCTCCAAGTCCTGCGTCGCCCCCGCCTCCTGCATGTGATAGCCGGAGATCGAAATCGAATTGAACTTCGGCATATGCGCCGACGTATAGCCGAAGATGTCCGACACGATCCGCATCGAGGGCACGGGCGGATAAATGTAGGTGTTGCGGACCATGAACTCCTTCAGAATGTCGTTCTGGATCGTGCCGGAGAGTTTTTCCGGCGGCACGCCCTGCTCTTCGCCCGCGACGATGAAGAGGGCGAGCACCGGCAGCACGGCGCCATTCATGGTCATCGATACCGACATTTCCTCGAGCGGAATGCCGGCGAACAGCGTCCGCATGTCGTAGATCGAATCGATCGCCACCCCCGCCATGCCGACGTCGCCGGAGACGCGCGGATGATCCGAATCGTAACCGCGATGGGTGGCGAGATCGAAGGCGACCGAGAGGCCCTTTTGCCCGGCCGCGAGGTTGCGGCGATAGAAGGCGTTGGAATCCTCGGCGGTGGAAAAGCCGGCATATTGCCGGATCGTCCACGGCTGGGTGACGTACATGGTTGGATAAGGGCCGCGGAGATACGGCGGCACGCCCGGCCACGTGTTCAGAAAATCGATACCGGCAAGATCGGCCTCGCCATAGGCGGGCTTCACCGGAATGCCCTCGGGCGTGAGCCAGGGCTCAGTCGTCGCCGAAGCGGGAGAGGCCCTCGGCTCTCGCCAATCGAGCTTGGAGAAATCGGGCAACTGGCTCATCGCTTCGATCTTTTCTCCGATTACTTAAGCCCGAGTGTAGCATGAACCTGCTGCAGTGCGGTAAGCACGTTGCAGCCGGCAAATACGAAATCGTCGATGCCGGCCGCGCGCCAGGCGCCTTCGTGTTCGCCTGCGCGTCCGGCGAGGAAAACCGCCTTGGCACCTGCTTTCTTCAGCGCCGCCGCGGCGCCTTCTGCGTCCTGGGCATAGATTTCATTCGACGAACAAAGGCAGGCGATGGGCGCTCCCGATGCCTTGAAGGCGTCGGCAAGCGCCGAGGATTTCGAGATCCCTTCGCTCGAGCGGGCTTCGATGCCGCCCGCCTCGAAGAAATTCTTGGCGAAGCTCGCGCGTTCCGAAAAGGCCGAGGGCGGGCCAAGATTGGCGAGAAACACGGCCGGGTGTTTCTTCTTGCCGGCCGCGCCCCGGTCGGCGGCATCGCGCAATGCCTCGAACGGCTCGGCGAGCCGCAGGCGCGGCAGCGCTTCACTTCGCAACACGGCGTCGATTTCCGGCTGCGCAGGCTTGGCGACATCGAGCACCGCGGTCGCGGCCTCATGAATGTTGGGGAATTCGCTGGTGCCGGTGAGAGGGTCTTTGCGGGTCGCGACATTTGCCTCGCGCACCGCCCGCACCTCCGCCACCTTGCGCTGAATGAGGCAGGAGGTGAGTGCGGCCGCGGCACCGCCCGCCGCCTCGATCTCCTGAAAAAGTTTCCAGGCGCCGGCGGCGAGTTTCGACGTCAAATCCTCGATCGAACCCGAGCCCGCCGCGGGATCGGAAACGCGGTGGATGTTGGATTCGTCCATCAGAATGAGCTGGATATTGCGCGCGATCCGCCGCTCGAAGCGGTCGGGCAGGCCAAGCGCCGCCGCATGCGGAAGTGCGGTCACGTTGTCGGCGCCGCCGGTTCCCGCGGCAAACGAGGCGATCGTTGCCCGCAGCCAGTTCACGGCGGGCTCGCGCCGCGTCATCATCCGCCATGCGGTCTCGGCATCGAGCCGCACGGGTGCGGGCGTTAAGCCGGAAGCTTCCTCGATCCGCGCCCACAGCTTGCGGAGCGCGCGAAATTTGGCGGTTGTCAGAAATTGATCGGTGTCGGCCGAAAGCAGGAAAGCGATCTGCTTACGCCCGGCATCGAGCGAAAGCCCCACTGCCTCGAGCGCGCGCCAATAGGCGAGCGCGCAGGCGAGCGCATAGGCGAGTTCCTGCGTCTCCGAGCCGCCGGCATCGTGGATGGGACGCGCGTCGGCGAGAAAAGTCCGCGCGCGAAAGCCGCGGCCGGCGAGATCGGCGGAAAATTTCGCGCGTCGTTCGATCGCCGCCTTCGGGGTCGCATCGAGCAGACCGCGCGTCGCAAGCGTGCCCAAAGGGTCGAGGCCGAGCGTAGCATCGAGCCTCGCCAAGTCGACTTTCCGTTCGGCCGCGGTTGCGATCAGCGCTTCCGCGGTTTCCAGGTCACGCGAGCCCGCATCCAGACGAAGGGCCACCGCGTCGATCCACACATTGTCGAGCGCGCGCGCGAGCGTTTGTTGCGAGGCGTCGGCGAGGCCATAGCCGTTCGCTGAAGGCGCCCCCGCCACGAGAACGGCGAGCCCGCTCGCTCCGTTCTCGAGATCGTGCAAGGCCTCGGCATTGGCGGGCGCGGGATCCGGATGATCGAGGCGCTGGATCACGCCCCAGGCAGTGCCAGGCGTCCGCCCTTCTATGGCTTTCGCGTGCTCCGCCCCCTTGTACAGCGGCTCGATCCTGATTCCGTCATAGGTTCTGGCCGCGAGCTTCTTGTCGAACGAAGCGCCGTGCAGCGACTTTTCTACGAGCGCCAGCCACTCCTCGCGGCTCGCGGTCGGAAACTCGGCGGCAAGCGGAAGCTCGGTCATGGGCGCGGGTTGGCTCCTGGCTCCCTGAATTTGCCACGCCGGCCGAGGAATCTCCAACTGCCCTTCGTTTAGGCGCCGTCGGAGAGCGCCATGACGCCGTTGGCTTCCGACTTCAGCCGCGCCAGCGCGTCACTAATTCTGATCCCTTTCACCACGAGATCGGGCGCAATCTCCAGGAGCGGCACGAGTACAAAGGCGCGTTTCAGCATCAGTCGGTGCGGAATTTCCAGGTCGGCGGTCCTGAGCAGCAACCGGCCATAAAGCAAAATATCGAGATCGATGGTGCGCGGACCGTAGCGGATCTCCCGCTTGCGGTTGCGTCCAAGCCGCGTCTCGATCTTGTTGAGTTCGGCAAGCAGCGCGTGCGGCGGCAGCGCCGTTTTTCCGAGCACGACGCTGTCGTAATATTTTCCCTGCGGCACCGGCCCCCAGGACACCGCCTCGTAAATGCGGGAACGCCTGACGATGTGAACCGGCCCGCGCGCGAGCGCCGCAAACGCCGCTTCCATGTTCTTCCGCCGGTCGCCGACATTGCCGCCGAGCGCGATGAAAACCTCAGCCATCGCGCTTTCGTTCCACCTTCGCAGCGACGTAATCGATCGCCGCCGCCACGGGCGCCGACGGCTTTTTCACCTTGACCCGCACGCTTTTGACGCCGGCGAAATGCGCAAGCAACGTATTGGCGACGTGCGCGGCGGCCGCTTCGATCAGATAGAATCGCTTTGCACGGAAGGCGGAATCAGCGATTGCGATGACTTCGCCGTAATCGACGGTCGAATCGAGACGGTCGCTCTTTATGGCTTCGGCGAAGTCGACATCGAGTTCGAGATCAAGCGAGAAGCGCTGGCCGAGCTTCGCCTCCTCGTCGGCAACCCCGTGCCGCGCGAAGATGATGAGCCCGGCGATCTCGATCGTGCCTTTCATCGCGAAGCATCCTTGATCGCCTCGGCGATCGCGAGCGCCTGCACGTGCGCCGCTACGTCGTGAACGCGAATGATGGAGACGCCGGCGAGGACGCCAAGAATATTCGCTGCAATGGTGCCCGGAAGCCGTTGATCCGCCTTGCTCGGAACAAGCTTCGCGATGAAGGACTTGCGGGAGACGCCGAGCAGGACCGGGAACCCCAGGCTGACGATGCGTTCGAGCCTTGCCAGGACCGCGAGATTCTGCTCGAGCGTTTTTCCAAAGCCGATGCCGGGATCGAGCACAATGCGGTTGTCGCGGATGCCGGCGGCTGTCGCGCGGTTGAGCGCTTGTTCGAAAAAGGCTTCGATCTCGTCGAGCATGTCGAGCGCGGGGTCGACTTTCTCGCGGTTGTGCATGATGACGATCGCCGCCCCATGCGCGGCAACCGTCGCCGCCATCGCCGGATCGCGTGAAAGGCCCCATACGTCGTTCACGATCTTCGCGCCGGCCGTGAGCGCCTGCTCGGCGACCGTTGCCTTGTAGGTGTCGATGGAGACAGGAGCCGCAATGCTTTCGGAAATTTTTTTCACCACCGGAAGTGCGCGGTGCGTCTCTTCATCGGCGTCGACCGGAACGTGGCCGGGGCGGGTGGATTCGCCGCCGATGTCGATGATATCGGCGCCTTCGGCGACGAGGCGCGAAGCCGTCTCGACGGCGTCGGCAACGTCCGGATGACGGCTCGCCGCAAAAAACGAATCCGGCGTCACGTTGACGACGCCCATGATCAATGGACGCCGGCCGAGAGGGAGCGCCGTGCCGCGCGCGTCAAGAATGCGAGCAGGTAAGAGATCAAGCATGGAATGCGCCGCGGATCGCAAGGACCAAGCGCGATCAGCCCGTGAGAGTAGCCGGAAACTATAGATTCAACAATGATTTATGAGCGATCTCGATCAATAGGAAATGACTACGGGGAGCGCCTTGGCCCGCTTGATCCATTTCGACACCGATTTTTCGCTCGGCAAAAGCTCAACGAATTTGCGCTTATCGTTCAGCGCCTTCATCGCCTGCGCGAGTTTTTGCGGATTGCGATATTTAAGTTCCCTGATCGTATCGACGCCGGCGGCGGCCAACAGACGCGCGTAATCCTCCCCCACGCCCTTGATCCGCATACGATCGGAAAGGTTTGCCCATCGCAGTAGTGTCGCCTCCGGAACGCCGGTCTTGGCAGCGAGTGTCTGGCGGCCGCGCAAATTCTTTGCCCGCTCCAGGAGCTTTGCCGTGGTGCGTATGCGTTGCGCTTTCAATTTCTCGGCCATCGCCGGTCCAATTTCTCGAAGCTCGCTGATCGGATAGGACATGATATTTTCTCTGCGTTTGAACGGCACCGCATCATGCGGCGCATCCGGAACGCCTTAAGCTCTCACGACTGTTACTCGAACAACCCGGCAGAGACGCCAAGCGCCCAACCGTATGGGCACGTCCCCGCGGGAGGAAGATTATGAGACATCCTGTTTTGAGAACTCAAGAGAAAAAGAAAATATTTTTAAAAATGTTGTCCGCCGTGACAGCGGCGCAACAGCGGGCGTCGCATTGGTGGTAAGCCTCGTTCGGAACGACTATAAGCATGGGTCGAGGAGATAATGATGGCGAAAAAACCGGCCGCCAAAGCAGCCGCGAGCACGAGTACGGGCGCCGACATCGACGGAAAAGTTTTCGTCGGCAAAAGCGACAAGCCCGAGTATCTGACGCTGAAGCTCGCCAATCGTCATGGGCTCGTGACCGGCGCGACCGGAACCGGAAAGACCGTGACGCTGCAAGTGATCGCCGAAGGTCTTTCGCGCGCGGGCGTCTCCGTGTTCGCCGCCGACATCAAGGGCGACCTTTCCGGCGTCGCCGCCGCCGGTGAAAACAAGGATTTCATTCTCGCGCGCGCCAAACAGATCGGTATCGACTATCAGCCCGACCAGTTTCCGGTCATTTTCTGGGATCTCTTTGGCGAGCAGGGCCATCCGATCCGCGCCACCGTCTCGGAAATGGGACCGCTGTTGCTTTCGCGCATGATGCAGCTCAACGACACACAGGAAGGCGTTCTCAACATCGTCTTTCGCGTCGCCGACGAGCAGGGACTCTTGCTCCTCGACCTCAAGGACTTGCAGTCGCTCTTGACTTACGTCGCCGACAACGCCGCGGATCTCACCACCAAATACGGCAATGTCTCGTCCGCGACGATCGGCACGATCCAGCGTGCGCTTCTGGTGCTTGAAAATCAGGGGGCCGCGAAGTTTCTGGGCGAGCCCGCACTCGATATCCATGACTTCATGCGGCTCGACCGCAACGGCCGCGGCTACATCAACGTGCTTGCCGCCGACAAGCTAATGCAAGGCCCGCGGCTCTACGCCACGTTTCTCTTGTGGCTCATGTCCGAGATGTTCGAGCAGTTGCCGGAGGTGGGTGACCCCGACAAGCCGAAGCTCGTCTTCTTTTTCGACGAGGCGCATCTTCTGTTCAACGAGGCGCCGAAGGCATTGCTCGAGAAGATCGAGCAGGTGGTGCGGCTCATCCGCTCGAAAGGCGTCGGCATCTATTTTGTCACGCAAAATCCTATCGACGTGCCGGAAACCGTGCTGGCCCAACTCGGCAACCGCGTGCAGCACGCGCTTCGCGCCTTCACGCCAAACGATCAAAAGGCGGTGAAGGCGGCGGCCGCAACTTTCCGCCCCAATCCCAAGCTCAACACCGAGCAGGTCATCACCCAACTCGGCAAAGGCGAGGCGCTGGTATCGTTTCTGGAAGGTGAGGGCGTGCCGGAGATGGTGGCGCGTACGCTGATCCGTCCGCCATCGGCGCGCATCGGTCCGGTCACGCCGGACGAGCGCCGCGCGACGATTGCGGCAAGTCCGATCCGTGGCAAGTACGACACGCCGATCGACCGCGAATCCGCCTATGAGATCCTGCAAAAGCGCGCCGCCGAGAAAACCGCGGATGCTGCGCAAAAAGATTCGGGCGGCGGCCTTGGCGGCGTACTCGGCAGCATTTTCGGCGGGGGCTCATCGAAGCGGGCGTCGACCGGTGAGGTTGTCGTAAAGCAAGTCGCCCGCTCGGTGGCGGGCCAAGTCGGCACCCAACTCGGCAAGGCGCTGGTGCGCGGAATTCTCGGCGGCATGCGCCGCTAGAGCATCCTGGGAGAAGCGGCATGCCCCTCGATCCCGTGCTCGCCACCATCGATCGCGGTCTTGAACAAAGCATCGAGCGCCTGTTCGCGCTCCTGCGCATTCCGAGTATTTCCACGGATCCCGCCTATCGCGGCGAATGCCGCCGAGCCGCCGACTGGCTCGCGCAGGAACTCGCTTCGCTCGGCTTCGAAGCCGATGTGCGCGCGACCAAGGGCCATCCCATGGTGGTCGCGCATTATGGGCCCAAGGTTGGCGGCCCAAAAGGCGGCAAGCCGCATGTTCTATTCTACGGTCATTACGACGTGCAGCCGCCTGATCCGTTGGAATTGTGGGAGACGCCGCCCTTCGAGCCGCGCCTCGTCGGCCCGAACGGAAGCCGCCGCATCGTCGCCCGCGGCGTTGCCGACGATAAAGGCCAGCTGATGACCTTTATTGAAGCCTGCCGCGCTTTCATCGCGGCGGAAGGAAAGCTGCCGCTTCCGGTCACCGTGTTGCTGGAAGGCGAGGAGGAGACCGGCAGCCCCTCGCTCCAGCCTTTCCTCGATGCCCACAAAAAAGAGCTCGCCGCTGATGTCGCGCTCGTTTGCGACACCGACATGTGGGACGCAAAAACGCCCGCGGTCATCACCATGCTGCGCGGCCTCGTGCTCGAAGAAGTAGTCGTTGAGGGCGCCAATCGCGATCTTCATTCGGGATTGTTCGGGGGTGCCGCGATCAATCCGATCCGCGTGCTTTCGCGCGTGCTCGCCGACATCCATGATGCCGAGGGCCGCATCGCAATACCCGGCTTTTACGACGGCGTGAGCGAGCTCGATCCCGAGATCTCGGCACAATGGCGCGCGCTCAATTTCGACGAGCGCCGCTTTCTCGGCGACCTTGGGCTGAAGGTGCCCGCGGGCGAAGCTGGAAGGAGCGTACTCGAGCAGATCTGGGCGCGGCCGACCTGCGATGTGAACGGCATCATCGGCGGCTACACCGGTGCCGGGTCAAAGACGGTGATCCCCGCCAGGGCCTCAGCCAAGCTTTCCTTCCGCCTCGTCGGCAAGCAGGATCCGGTGGCCGTGCGCGACGGCTTCCGCGCCTTCGTGCGCGCGCGGCTTCCTGCCGATTGCAAGGCGGAGTTTCTTTCCCATGGGGCGAGCGCAGCACTGCAACTCCCGCTCACTTCGCCTTATCTCGCCAAGGCGCGCGCGGCACTTCAAACCGAATGGGAACGGGCGCCGGTGCTCAAGGGCTCGGGCGGTTCGATCCCGATTGTCGGTTCTTTCAAGCGCGATCTCGGCATGGATTCGCTGCTCATCGGGTTTGGCCTCGACGATGACCGCATCCACTCGCCGAACGAGAAGTATGATCTGACGTCGTTCCACAAGGGCGCGCGTTCCTGGGCGCGCATTCTCGCGGCGCTCGCAGGCCGCAACTAGAGCGAAAGATCGGCGACTTCGGCGAGGCTGCGGATCGTCGCGGCCGGATCGAGCCCGGGATATTCGTCGGGATTCCCCGCGCGGTTCACCCAGATCGGCTTGAGCCCGACATTGGCGGCACCCGCCACGTCCCAGCGGTTGGAGGAGACGAAGGCGATCTCGCCCGGCTTCACGCCGAGCGCGTTGATCGCAAGATCGTAGACGGGGGGCGGGGGCTTGAACGTGCGCACGGCATCGACCGAAAGCACGTGATCGAGCACGTCGTGCAAGCCCGCGCCGTTGACCGCGGCGGTGAGCATGTCGGTCGAGCCGTTCGATAGAATCGCGGTTGCCATCCCTCCAGCCTTGAGCTTGGCGAGCGCGGGACGCGCATCGGGATAGGCGTCGAGCTTGTAATAGGCATCGAGCAGCAGCGCCCCGAGGTTGCGGTCGACCTTCGGGAAACGCGCAAAAGTAAAATCGAGCGCTCGCTGCGTAAGTGTCCAGAAGCTTTCGTAGCGGCCCATCAAGGTGAGCGTCCAGGAATATTCGAGCTGCTTCGTCCGCCACAACTCCGAGAAGCGATCGGCGTCGGGCCCGACGGCGGCGCGATGGCGGTTGATCGCGGCATGCACGTCGAAGAGCGTGCCATAGGCGTCAAAGACGTAGGCTTTCACCGGCATGGATCGATCCTAGCGGGTTCGCGAACCGCGGGCCAAGCCGGCGGGCGTTATTCGTTATGCGGCGAAGGACGGACGCCTACTGCCAGAAGGTGTGGATCTCGTGATCCGCTTTGGAGATGTCCTTCGGCGTCGCGCCGAGCGGCGGATAGGCGTAGGTAGTGACGTAGGAATTTCCGCGCAGATCATAGGCGCGCGCGAACACGACCCCCTCGCGCTCGGTTTCGGCGAGTACCGGAGCGTCGAGTTGGGCGCAATAGAACGTTCCCAGCGACAGCGCGAAATCGGCGCCGTTGGCGTTGTAGGTCGTCTCGAAATTGGGGCCGAGTTCGATCGAGGCCGTATGCGCCGGCCCGCACACCACGACCTTCCATTTGCGTCCCGGCGGCGGTGCCGCATTCTGCGCTTCGAGCTGGTCGACCAGCGCCTCGGACGTTTCCTTGAAGGCGAGGCCCCAATAATCGGTCATGTAGCGCTGGGCCGCACCCCGCTCGCCGCCCGCCAGATGATTAAAGAGCGCGTACTGGTAGGGATGGATGCGGACGAGATCCACCGTCGTCCACGCGACCAGCAAGGTGAAAACGCCCGCGGCGGCTGTCGCAAAACCATGGCGATAGGATTCGAGCTCGCGGTAAATATAGGCGGCGGCCAATCCGCCGAGGATCGCGAACGGCGGCGTCACGAACACGAAATGGCGGATGCCGTTATACATCACCGGCTTGGTGATGACGGTGAGCGCGATCGGCAACACCGCCGCGGAAACAAGAAGCATCAGCGAAGCGCTCCGTTTCGGCTCGACCTCGCCGCGAATGGACGCGACGATCGCGCCGGTGGCTCCCGAGAGCGCCAGGCCGAGGAAGATCTCGGGGAATTTCAGCAGGCAAAGCTTCGGCACATAGCTTCGCGGCATATTGGGAATGAGCACGGCGATGCCGTCATACATCTCCCGCCACGGGTTTTCCCAGAAATGCGAAAAGTACTCGACCGCGCGGATCGGATTGAGCGGCTCGAGCACCGACCACGGCCAGATGACGCCCATGACCGCGTAAGCTAGCGGCAGCGCGAGCGCCATCTTCCCGGCGAAGATCGCCATCCGCGCGACGCTTTCGCGCAGGCTCATGGCATGCGCCTCGCCGATGAGGAGAAACGCCGCGGCAATTCCGGCGAAGGCGACCGCGATGCCGCCGATCACGCGCGTACCGATAGTGAGACCGAGCGCGAGCCCGAACAGGAGAATGGTCGAAACCTGCGGGCGCGGATATTCATCGAAGGCGCGCACGAACGTATACAGGAGAAATACCATCGCCACCGCGAAGGGCGTGTCCTTCACGTTGATGAACATGTGCCCGTAATAGAGCGGCGTGATCGCGAGCAGCGCGAGCGCGGCGATGCCCGCGATTGGACCACCTAACCGGCGGGCCGTTCGCCAGACGACCACAAGGCCAAGAATGCCGATCACCGCGCCCAAAAGGCGGCGAGTGTCGAAGGCATCGAAGGGAAGGATTTTTCCGAGCGTGTGCGCGGCAAGATCAAACCCGCCGCCATAATAGAAGAGGTTCACAAAAGAGAAGGCGCGGAGATCTTTGAAGCCCGAGGCGTAATAGGAGTAGAGCATCTCGCCATATTGCGACTGGGTATAGTCGTCCCAGCCGAGGCCGTAATCGTCGAAGGTGCAGAAGGCGATGATCAACAGCGCCGCAATGATGGCGAGCGCCAAGATGTCAGTCGGCGCGAAGCGGGAACGCGCGATTGTAAGAATGCGGTGCATGAAAGTAACGGAGTCGACAGGGTCCTATGGATGTGCCGGCCGGACTTGCGAATTGATGAATTCCGCCGCACCCCGTTGCATTTTATTTAGCCAGTATTTGTGGCCGGATTTCGCAACTTCAATTCGCGCTTCGCAAGGGGGTTCCCATGCGGCGCAACAGCGGAGTTGCGCCGCAACATGTCGATTTTGGGAGGAAAAGTAAGTTTTTACCGCTGCCGCGCGAATGGGCAGCCGTTTTGCTTGCTGATTATTTAGCCTTCGCCGCGAGTTCGGCGACATACTCCCAATTCACCAGGTTCTCGACAAAGGCCTTGAGGTAGTCGGGCCGGCGGTTGCGGTAGTCGATGTAGTAGGAATGTTCCCACACATCGCAGCCGAGGATGGGCGTTCCGCCGTGCACCAGCGGGCTTTCGCCGTTCGCGGTCTTCATCACCGTGATCTTGCCGTCCTTGACCGCGAGCCAGCACCAGCCGGAGCCGAACTGGGTGACGCCGGCCTGGATGAATTCCTCTTTCATCTTGTCGACCGAGCCGAGGTCGGAAGCGATCCGCTTCTCAAGCTCGCCGGGAATTTTTCCGCCGCCCTTCGGCTTCATCCATTTCCAGAAAAGCGTGTGGTTGTAGTGCTGGCCGGCATTGTTGAAGAGGCCGGGATTCTTGCCGAAGGAGGCTTTGACGATTTCCTCGAGCGATTTGCCCTCGAGGCCGCTGCCTTTCAAGAGGTTATTGCCGTTGTTGACGTAGGCGAGGTGATGCTTGTCGTGGTGATATTCGAGCGTTTCGCGCGACATATAAGGCGCAAGCGCATCATGCGGATAAGGTAAGTCGGGCAGCGAAAAAGACATGATCGGCTCCTTTGAGAAATCAACGCCCGCGAAACGCCAAGTTTTGGAAGTCAGCGCGCCTTACGAACGGTGAAAAACAACCATAAACGTAAGCTCACGATCGCGAGCGCACAACCCATCACGATGCGATGGTATGATAGGATATAGTCCGGAACCAAAGCGTGGGCATGGCGTTGTTGGACTTGGGCCGGGGAGTCGTCCATTGGTGGCGTTAGCTGGGAAGTAAACCCTCGATGTATCGAGTAATCATTTTTCTGGGCATTTTTCTCGCGTTGGTCGGGGTCGGCGCCATCGCGGCGGGAGCGCCGTCCTGGGCGCTTGGCCTCGGGCTTGGCAGTTCGCTCATTCAAAGCGGCTCGGTCGGCGTGGTCGGGGGCTTTTTGATGGTGGGGATCGGCTTTGTGCTGCGCGCGCTGCGCGACCTGTCGAACCGCATTGACCAGGTTTCATCCGGCGCCGGCTTTTCCCGCCCGTCGGCGGCGGCGCACAGCCCGGTAGGCCGCTCCATGCCCAAGCGCGAGCCGCAGCCGGGACGCCGCGAGCCTCCCTTGGTGTCGCAGCGCGACGAACTCGATGATGGCGTGCCGCTGCCCGAGCCCGATGCCCCCTTCGAAGATCGGCCGCGCGGCCGTTCCTGGCCGCCGGCAACGGATCCACGTTCGGCTGACGCGCGCGCGAACGAGCGCGGACGTCCGCCCGCCATCGAGCCTCGCCTTGCCGAGCGGTCGCGCGCGCCTGCGGTCGATCCACAGTCTTCCGGACGCGGCGATTTCGGCGCCGAGCCGCGGCGTCCTCGCTTCATGCCGGAAAGGCCGGCGCCCGACGTCGATCGCGCGCCGAGCGAGCGCGGCGCCAGAGGCGGCGTCGAGCCGTCGAGCACCGTGGTGCGCTCCGGCATTATCCACGGCATGGCCTACACGCTCTATGCCGACGGCTCGATCGAAGCGGAACTGCCGATCGGCACCGTGCGCTTTGCCTCGATCGAGGAATTGCAGGATCACGTCAGCCGCACGGGCGACGAGGCCGACATCGATTTCGCCGGCAAGCCTACAAACTGACGCGCACGGACCGCGGGCGGTTAACAAGCCAAATTCCGAAAGCGACGAAAGCCAGTGCCGCGGCAAGCAGCGGGCTTACCCGCTCGCCGAGCAGCGTCGCGCCGAAGATCATCGCGAAAACCGGGGATAGAAACGTGAACGCCGAAAGCGTCGAGGCGGGATAGGTGCGCATCAACGCAAACCAGACGAGGTAGGAGGCAAACGCGACGGCGATGATTTGATAGGCCATGGCGGCGATCACCGCGGGCGTGATCGCGATCACACCCTTTTCCCCGAAGAGCGGCGCGAGCGCTGTCAGCGCTAAACCCGAAACCGCGAGCTGATAGGCGAGCGTTTTCGCCGGATCAATGCGGACGAGCGCGCTCCCTTTGATGGCAACGGTCGTCGCCGCCCACAGAACGGCCGCGATGAGCATCATGCCGTCGCCGATGAACGCGCGCGAGGATGGCAGCGACAGCCCGTCATAGAGGGCGAGAATGACGCCCGCAAAGGCGCAGACGAGGCCGGCGATCTGCAGGTTCCACAGCCGCTCGCCCGGCACGAAATAATGCGCGCCGAGCGCCACGAAAAACGGCGCGGTGTAGAGAAAGATGATGCTGCGCGCGACCTCGGTGAACACCAGGCTCCAGTAGATCAGCGCGAATTCGGCCGCGAACATCGCGCCGACAAGAAGGCCCATCATCAACGTGCCGTCGCGCGCGAACAGCCGGATGCCGCGCGCGGCGCACCACAGGACGAGCAGCAAAAGCGCGCCGAGCGAGCGCAGCCCGCTCTGGAACGCGGGCGAAATCGCGCTGTTGGCGATCTTGATGGTGACCTGCTGGAATCCCCACGAAGCGCAGAGGGCGGCCGTGGTTGCCGCGGCCAGCGGATCGAGCCGGTCCTTCGGGCTCATTTCAGGCGAGCCCGGTTGTTTCGAGCGCAAACGCGTAGACGAGCGCGACTTCTTCCAGCCGGTCGAAGCGGCCCGCGGCGCCACCGTGGCCGGCATCCATATTGGTGCGCAGGAAAAGCGGATTTTTATCGGTCTTCAGCGCGCGGAGCTTGGCCGTCCACTTCGCCGGCTCCCAATAGGTCACGCGCGGATCGGTGAGGCCGGCGAGCACGAGGATTGCCGGATAGTCCTGCGCCCGCACGTTGTCGTAGGGCGAATAGGCGCGGATCCAGCGGAAGGCGTCGGCGCTCTCGATCGGATTTCCCCATTCCGGCCATTCCGGCGGCGTGAGCGGCAGCGTGTCGTCGAGGATCGTATTGAGCGCATCGACGAAAGGAACCTCGGCAATGATCGCCTTGAAGAGTTCCGGCCGCTGGTTGGCAACCGCGCCCATCAACAGCCCGCCGGCCGAGCCGCCCTGCGCGACGATGCGGTCGGCGGAGGTAAACCGCTCGCGAATGAGATATTCCGCCGCCGCCGCGAAATCCGAGAACGTATTTTGTTTTTTGGCGAGCTTGCCTTCCCGGTACCAGCGCCATCCCTTTTCCGTGCCGCCGCGAATATGCGCGATCGCGACGATAAATCCGCGGTCCACCAGCGAAAGCCGGTTGGTGTTGAAGGAGGCGGGCATGGCGATGCCGTAGGCGCCGTAGCCGAAAAGGAGGCATGGCGCCTTGCCGTCGAGCTTGAGACCGCGGCGATAGAGCAACGAAATCGGAATCAATTCGCCGTCGGGGGCCTTCGCCTGCAGGTGCCGCGTCACATATTGCGCAGGATCGTGGCCCGAAGGCACTTCCTGCCGCTTGCGCAGGATCCGCGTGCGCGCGGCCATGTCGTAATCCCACACCTCGGTTGGCGTGGTCATCGACGAATAGCTGAAGCGCAGCGTGTCCGTGACGAATTCGAATCCCGCGCTCATGCCGAGCGAATAGGCCTCCTCGTCGAAGGCGATCGTATGCTCGTCGCGATCCGAAAGTCGGCGAACGACGATGCGCGGCAGGCCCTCGGCGCGTTCCAGGCGCACGAGCCAATCGCGGAGGACGGCGACGTCGAGGATCAGCGTGCCGGGCCGGTGGGCGACAAGGTCGCGCCAGTGCGCGCGGCCGGGGGCGTCGAGCGGGGCGGTGACGATCTTGAAGTCTTCGGCATCGTCCGCGTTGGTGAGGATGATCAGCGCGGGTCTGCCCTCGAAAGCGGGATGATGCTCGACGCTGTAGCGCACGCCTTTTTGGCGCGGCTCGACCAGGCGCAGCGGCGCCGTGGGGTCGGAAAGATCGGCGAGCCACGTCTCCGAGGTTTCATGATCGCCGCAGCTGATCGCGCCGAAGACGCCCGCTTGTAGCTGGCCGATGCTGACGAAAAAGCCCTTGTCGTGCTCTTCGTAAATTAAAGTATCGGATTCGACGGGCGTGCCGAGGCGGTGGAGAAAGACGCGCGAGGGCCGGTGCTCCGCATCGAGCCGCACGTAGAAAAATCTGCGACTGTCGGCGGTCCACATCACGGCGCCGGTGGAATCCGGAATGAGATCGGCAAGGTCCTTGCGCGAAGCGATGTCGCGCAGGTGAATGGTGTTGAATTCCGATCCCGCATCGTCGGCGGACCAGGCAAGCAGCCGATGGTCGCGTGAGTGGCGCGCTTCGGCGAGATGAAAATAAGCCTTGCCCTTGGCCAGCGCGTCACCATCCAGAAGCAGCTCCTCGCTGCCGCCTGCGGCCGGAACGCGATAGGCGAGCGGATGCTGGCCGCCCTCGCGATAGCGCACGAAGTAGGCGAAGCTTCCATCGCGCGCAGGCACGGTCGAATCATCTTCCTTGATGCGGCCGCGCATTTCGGCGATGAGGCGTTTTCTGAGGCCGGCGGTTTTGGCGAAGGCTTTTTTCGAATACCGGTTTTCCGCATCGAGATAAGCGCGGATTTGCGGATCAAGCACCGAAGGGTCGCGCATCACCTCGCGCCAGTTGGCGGCGCGGAGCCACGCGTAATCGTCGACGAGGCGCTCGCCGTGGACGCTGCGCTCGACGGGTTGCGGCTTGGCGATCGGCGGAGTGTTGCGCGCCGCACCCTTCTTTTTGGGCGGCTTCTTCTTGGGCTGCTTCCTGGATCGCGCGCTTTTTGTGCGCGCTTTACGCGCCATCCTTCCCCTCTTTTGGCTTGAGATCGAGCGCGCATCCGTTCATGCAATAGCGCAATCCTGTCGGGTTCGGCCCGTCATTGAAGACGTGGCCGAGATGCGCTTCGCAGGCGGCGCAGCGGATCTCGGTGCGGCGCATCAACATCGAATTATCCTCGTGCTCGGAAACCGCGCCCTTCGCCGCCGGGGCGTAGAAGCTCGGCCAGCCGCTGCCGGAATCGTATTTCGTATCGGACGAAAACAGCGGATTTCCGCAGCTCGCGCAGACATACATGCCCTTGCGCTTTTCGTTGACATACGGGCCGGTGAACGGGCGCTCGGTGCCGTGCTCGCGCATGACGTGATATTGTTCCGGCGTCAGTTGCGCGCGCCATTCGGCGTCGGTCTTTGTCACCTTGCGCGGCTGTTCGGTCATTCGCTCCCTCCTCGTGGCGGATTGGCGAAGTTCCACTTAAGCACGTAAGACATATGCCGCAAGATACGCGCTTTACACAAGCGCGCGAGCGAAAAACCGGCCGGCTTGTCGACGGGGTGTTAGATCAGGCGGCGTGCGCGAGCGCGGAGCGCGCGTCGTTGCGGATCCGCTCGACCATCGAACGGAAGCCGTTCGAACGCTGCGGGGTCAGGTGCTCGCGCAAACCGAGCTTCTCGAAAACGGCGATCGCGTCGGTATCGAGAATTTTCTTCGCGGCCTGGCCGGAATAGAGCGCAAACAGGATCGCGATCAGGCCTTTGACGATGTGGGCGTCGCTGTCGCCAATAAATTCGAGCACCGCGCCGCCGCCGTTCTTCGCCGGATGCGTGTGGCTCACGAGCCAGACCCGGCTCGCGCAGCCCTGCACCTTGTTCGTGTCAATGCGCGCCGCATCCGGCAATGGCGTGAGCTTGCGGCCGAGCTCGATGAGATAGCGATACCGGTCGTCCCAGCTGTCGAGAACTTCGAAATCGCTCAGAATCTGGTCGATGCTCATGTTCGCCCAACTGGCCTCACCAGAAATATATAGGAGCGAAGGCGCCGCCGGCGCAATGCTTCGCAAGGCCGGATTATCGCGGCAATCAGGAGGGACGGCGGGCGGGCAGCGGAACGGGACGCGCCTCGGGACCGCGCCAGGCGGGCACGGTGTCTTCCTGCGTCAGCGTATGGCGGCCGGGGCGCGCGATCGAGCCGGTTTCTTCCTTGTCCTTGCGCGCCGCCGTTGCCGGCGCGTCCGCGAAGCGGTCGGTCAGAAACTCGTAGAGGATCTTGGCGCCGTTCTGGGCCTTCTGGCCGAAGGTGTGGAAGGCTTGCGAGCCGGTGACGCAGGCGTCGGGCTGGCGCGAGCAGAATCCGCGCGCGTCCTCGACCGCGGCTTTCGCCGCCCCGAGCGCTTCGATGGCTCCGACCTGCGGCCGGTTGGGATCGTCCTTGCTCCCCGGCGCCGCCGGCAACAGGAGCACGACGATCGAGAGCCAGAATGCGACCCGCAAGAGAAAGAACATGACGTCTGCTTTCGCCTTTCCCGACGCGGCTTATCGCTTGCCGCGTTCAGGATAGAGACTAAACCAGCGCCCTTGAAAGAAACGTTCGGCCTTAGCGACGAATTCGGCGCGAATTTTTGTAAAATTTGAGGGATTGGTTTCCGTCTGCTTTCAGCATCCGAACCGGCACCGCCATTGCGTCTCGGAGCAGAAGGCAAGCTCCGCCTTGCGGGCGCCGCAGATATGAAACCCTTTATTCACCATAGCGCCGGTTCCTCGCGCCGAAGCGCCGGGATTGGTCCACGCGGCGCGCCAAAGTCGCGCCGATCCCGCTCCACTTAGGTTTCGTTTAAGCGACTTTTGTCACGATCCGGCTCACAGGTGAGGGGGCGGCGAATCGGGATAACGCCGCGATTGCATTGCGCAGGATGAGTTTTCTCACGCCGCTTGGCGCCTATGTGGAGGCGCTCGTTCATCCGTCGGCGCGGACGGACGCGCGGATCTTCGCGCGCCATTTCTTCTTCATCGCCTCGCGGCTTTCCTTCGGGCTGATCGCGTTCGCGGCGCTCCCCGTCTATCTTGCCGTGCGCGGCGTGCCATCGATGCTCGAGGCCATGGCCTATTGGTGGCTTCTGTTCCCGATGTTCGCGGCACTTTATGTCTCGCGGACGGGCGCCTTTGAGCGCGCGCATATTCTGTCGGCGGCGATCCTGGCCATACCCCTCGGCCTCTTCGCCGGAATGAGCGGCCTTGGCGTTTTCGCCCTGTGGGTCGCGCTGGTACCCATCGAGGCGATCTTTTTCTGCTCGCGTTCAGCTGCGATTGCCGCGGGCATCAGCGCTTTTGCCGTCTTTGGCTTGTCGTGGGGATTGGCAAGCTCCGGATTCTTGCCGGTGCATCTTGGGCTCGCGCTTGACTCCGCTTCGCTCGGTCTCACCGGCGGCCTGATGGTCGCCGCCAACGTGGTTTTCGTCGCCTTTGGCGCGCGCGCCATCGCCGACAACGAAGCGCGCCTGCAGCAAGCGAGCGAAAGGCGCTATCGCTGGATCGCGCACAACACGAGCGAGCTTATCACCAGCCATGGCCGCAACGGCGCCGTCACCTTTGCGTCGTCCGCGGCCGAAAGCCTGCTCGGAACGCCCGCGCACCGGCTCATGGGACACGGCCTCTTCGACCGCATCCACATCGCCGACCGGCCGGCTTTCTTGACGGCGATCAGCGACGCCGCGATCGGAAAAAAAGAAGTCACGGTTGAATATCGTTTGCGCCGGGATACCTCGGAGTCCTTCATCTGGGTTGAGTCGCGCTGCCGTCCGGACGCCTCCGGGGCGACCGCCGCGCGTGCGGCGTCGAAACCGCAAGTCGTCGCCGTGACCCAGGATATCTCTAGCCGCAAAGCCGCGGAGCTCGCGCTGGAAGCCGCACGCGGCGAGGCGGAGCAGGCAAATGACGCGAAGTATCGCTTCCTCGCCACTGTCAGTCATGAATTGCGCACGCCGCTGAACGCGATCATCGGATTCTCCGAAATCCTGATGAATGCCGCGTCCGGCCCGGCCGAATCCCGCTATCAGCACGACTACGCCAAGCTCATCCGCGACAGCGGCGAGCATCTCCTCGCCGTCGTCAACAGCATCCTGGACGTATCGCGGATCGAGACCGGCCAATTCACGATCCGGCCCAAGAGCTTTTCCATCGGCCGGCTCGTGGAAAGCGTCGTCACGATGATGGCGCTCGCCGCCGAAAAGAAGGGCGTTCTCCTCTCGGCCGAGCTTGCCGCGGCCTTGCCGGAAATCGTCGCCGATGAGCGGGCGGTGCGGCAGATTCTGCTGAATCTCTTGTCGAACGCGATCAAATTTACCGGCGAGGGCGGCAGCGTCGCCATCGGCTGCCGGACCGAGGGCGACGGCCTTCTGCTCAGCGTCGCCGACAGCGGGATCGGCGTTGCCGAAAAAGACCTCGGCCATCTCGGCAGCCCCTTCTTCCAGGCGCACTCATCCTATGACCGGCCCTATGAAGGCAGCGGCCTCGGCCTGGCTGTGGTCAAAGGCCTTGCCGAACTGCATGGCGGCAGCGTCGATATCGCAAGCCGCCTCGGCGAGGGCACGAAAGTCGCGATCCGCCTGCCGCTCGATTGCCGGAAAGACCGCGCAGGCCTGCATGCCGCGGCACTTCCGGCCGAAACCATGACGCTAACCGAGCCCGAACCCGAAAAGGTGAGACGCCGTGCGTGATTCATTCAATCATCAGAACCTGATGGCCCGGCGCGAGCCGAATTTCGACGACATGTTCAAGGCGCCCCGCCGCAAGCGAAAGCCCCCCGAAACAGGCATTGTTACGCGCTTCAGCAAGCGCGGAATGGCCGACCTTGTGGCCGGTATTGCCGCCGCTGCCGCCATCGTCTTCGTGTTTGTCAATGCGCTCGCCTTGCAAAAGGCGCCGGCCGCCGTGCGCGCCGCATCGCAGGCCGCGCCGAAATCGGCGAGCGGATCGGCGCCGCTCGCGGCTCCGCTGCCGCCGCCCCGTCCCGATGCCGGCAATCGCCGCAGCCGGAACGACCTCGTGCACGATGTGCAACAAGAGCTTGCGAGCCGCGGCTATTATGACGGCGGCGTCGACGGCAATACCGGGCCGCGGATCGCCCAGGCCATCCGCGCTTTCGAGGAAAGCCAACGGCTGCGCGTGACCGGCGAACCAAGCGAGGCATTGCTTGAACAAATCCGCAAAGCGCCCGGCAAATCCGATGTCACCGGTTCGATCCCGTCTTCGAATCCGGTCAAGGGAAATCCGCAGCTTCTTTCCGTGCAGCGCCTGCTCGCCCGTTACGGCTACGGTCCCGTCCGTGCGAGCGGAACGGCGGACCAACAAACGCACGAAGCGATCGCGCGTTTCGAGCTCGACCGCAACATACCGCAGACCGGCGAGGTTTCCGAGCGCCTGTTGCAGGAACTCGCCGCCTATGGCGGCGGCACCCTCGACTAATCGCCGGCCGGGCCGCCCCTCGTGCGCTTGAAGAGCGCGATCTGGGTCGCCGCCTATGTGCGGCGCTGCCATGTTGAAGGGGCGTTTGCCGTCGTACGCCGCCGCGGCGCCGAGGAGGCGGGTGCGATCTTCGTCAAAATCTCGCGCCTTGACGGCACCGCGGCCTTGTTCGCGCCGGCGCCGCAGTCGGCTTTCGATGAGGCGCGTCCCGCCGAACGCCGGTTTGCGCCGGCCTTCAAGGGCGGTTTCATCGCCGACCAGGATGTGGAGCAGCGCATTCAGCGCGAGATCGACTTCGACTTCGATCTCTGGCTGGTCGAAGTCGAAGACCGGCAAGGCCGCGACTTTCTCGACCTGATTTGACGGCGGCCACCCGCCTGCCGCGGGCGGATATCGGCCTTTGGCCGTTAGCAAACTGTTAACCATGGCGGAATCTTAATTGGCCGACCGAGGGGCCCGCCGATTTGACGGACCCGATGACCCGGAGGGCGACATGGGCATGGTCCTCAGATTTCCGACCGAGCGGGCGCGACCGGCGCCGGCGCAAATCTTCGATGAGGAGCAGGAGCCGGCGCGGATTTTGATCTTGCCGACAGTGCGCATCGAACGGAGCGAGCCGGCCACGGCCGGACTCGACGACAATTTTTCCGGCGAGCCGGGCACGGCCGGCGGCCGCCGCCGCAAGCGCACGCCGCGGGACTAACGCGAAACCCGCGAACGAAGTCCGTGGCAAGGAGAGCATTCTTCGCGACCCTCGTCTTCGCCGCGCTTTGCTGCGGCGGAAAGAGCTCGGCCGAAATCATCGGCGATTTCGGCCGGCCGGAGGACAGCGTCTTCGTCGATGAGTTCCTGCCCTGGCTCAAGGATGGCTTCGACGATTTCACCGGGCGGCATATCGCCACCATCCCCTATACCGACGACGAGCGCTCGCTGCGCAATCTCGCCTGGACGATCCTGCAGCCGCTCGAGGTGAAGGATCCGTCCTACTTCACCGTCGCCGGCGTCGATTTCGCCGAATGGTGGCACCGCTGGTGCGGCGAGCCGCATCCTTTCGATGTGCGAAGCTACGCCGAATACCTCGTCAACGAGCCATATCGGTCGAGCGCCGCGCGCTATGCGCGGCTGATCGACGACATCCGCGCCGACGCCGGCCGCGTGACGCCGTTTTTCTCGATGGCCAACCGCGTGCTGGAAGCCGATGCCGTCCGCGCGCGCAGCTTTCAATACGTGGCGCGGTTTCCCGCCGACAAATTCGATCTTGCGCATGCGCGCGTGATCGAAAACCACGGGCTCATGGACGCGGTCTATGAGCGCTTTCGCCAGCGCATTGCGAGCTATCGCTACGCGCTCGAATACCTGCTCGTGATCGTGCCCTCGCCCAATGCGGTGGAAGCCGAGCGCGCGCTTTTTTCGCTGGAAGAGCGCCTGAAGCGGATGACGAGCCCGCTGCCGCTCGCGGCGGCGAGCGGTCCGGTCACCAAGTAATCAGCCGATCGGCGAGCAGTTCGCTTCCGTCAGCCGCGCGCGGATCGCCTCGCGGTTGCCGCGGTCACGCACGAGCGCGCGGATCATGATCGTTCCCTCCGCCGTCGGCGACTCGACGATCAGCCGGTCGGCGGCGGTGATGTCTTCGTCCTCGGGCAACGCCGCGCGCTGCGCCGCGGTCATGACCTGCAACTCGATGGTGCGGGCGCCCGCGGCATGGTCGTTCAGCGCATAATAGGCGAGACCATAGCGCGTATAGAACGAGATCGAGGTGTAGTCCTCGGTGGTCGGCACGCGCAGGCGGAGCGCCGAAGAAGAAAGATCGTAGACGCAGACCGCGGACAGAAAAGACGGGTCCATGCGCGGCAGCACGGTTTGCGTCGGCGTCGGATCCGGCACCATTTGCACGACATTGGGCGGGCCCAACCGCGCGAGCCGTGCGAAGGCATCCTCCGAGGCGAGCCGCGGCATCGTCAGCGTCGTGACGATATGCACGAGGCCCCCGAGCACGAGGCCGGCGATCAGCGGGAGCGCGTAGGGCCTCATTGGCAGAACTCCTGCCGGATCGCGGGCATTTCGGCCTTGTCGCCCGCGCGCGTGCCGAGGCCGACCGGCGCATCATAGAGCCTGAGAACCGCGACGAGGCTGTCGCGGCCGCCGGTCGGAATCCAGTTTCCGCTGCGCGCGCGCGGCGCAAGCACAATCTCGATGCTCGAGTCCGGCCGCCAGACCACCTCGGCGGAATTATAGCCGTAACGCTCCGCGGCGTTGTCGATCAGCCGGCCGCGCGTGTCGTAAACCGTGAGCGTCCAGAAGCGGGCGGGCGGCAGCCGGCCCTCGATGCGAATGTCGCAACGGCCGTCGAGTTGCGCGCCGGAATCGTCGCTCGTCGCCATGAACGCGAGGCCGTCGGCGAGCCCCAGCGGCAATTCGCCGGCGCGCGCAAACGTCGCCCGCGCGTAAGGGTCGGCTTCGGCGGTGCCGCTCTTCGGCCAGGCTGTCCACGCGCCGATCTGCACCGTGCCGAAATTGCTGCCGCGCGCCGATGCGAGCCACGTCAGGCCGAGGCCGCTGATGATTCCGACGGCAAGCGCGATCAGCACATAGAGGACACGCATCAGATCAGGTCCCGGTCTGGTCGAAGGCCGCTAATTTCCGTGCGAAACGGGAGGTTGATCGGCATTCGGATCGGAAGGAAACGCCGCCGTGCGCCCCAATTGCGTCGAATCCGGGAGCGCCGAAACCGGCTCCACTTCGCGCATGACTTTCTCGAGATGCATGAGCCGCTCCGACGTGCGTTGCGGCAGCGTCATCGGGCGCGGCGTTTCGGTGAAGCTTGGGCCCGTCGCCACTTGTGCGGCGTCATCGAGCCGCGGTCCCGGCGCGCCCTTGAGCCCGTAGAGCGGTTTGATTTCGACGCCTTGGTGCGCATAGGCCATCACTTTGTGCCAGGTCAGCGCCGGGAGCGAGCCGCCGGTCATTTGCCGCGTCGGCGTGTAATCGTCATTGCCGAGCCAGATGCCGCAGACGAAGTTGCCGGTGTAACCCATGAACCAGGCGTCGCGGTAAGCGCTGGTAGTGCCGGTTTTGCCCGCGGTTTTGATGCCGTCGAGTTGCGCGCGCCGGCCGGTGCCGTTTTCCACGGCGCTGTTCATCATCATCACCATGTCGGCGGCGACTTGCGGCGGCAGCACTTGCACCGGCTTCTTGCCGTCGCGGTCGAAGCTCCAGATGAGCTGGCCGCCGGGCGTGCGCATTTCGATCACCGCGTGCTTCTCCACCGCCTTGCCGCCGTTGGGGAACGTGGCGTAGGCGGCGGTGTGTTCGAGCAGGATCACGCCGTCGGCGCCGAGGGGAAGCGACGGCGTATCCGGCAACGGCCCGTGGATGCCCATCTTGCGGGCGGTCTCCACGATCTTGGCGCGTCCGATCTTGGCGTTGCCGTTGCCGAGCGCGATCGAAAGCTTCACCGGAATGATGTTGATCGAATTGGTGATGGCTTGCGTCAGCGTGATGGCGCCGGAATAGCCGCCGGAATAGTTGCGCGGGCACCAATTGCCGATGCAGACGGGGCTGTCGACGACCACCGATGACGGCTTGAAGCCGTTCATCAAGGCGGTGGCATAGGTGTAGGGCTTGAACGAGGAGCCGGGCTGGCGCAGCGAGTCGGTGGCGCGGTTGAACTGGCTCTCGCCATAGTCGCGGCCGCCGGTCATCGCGCGGATGATGCCGTTCGGCTCCATCAACACCATCGCGCCCTGGCTCACGTTGTAGTCGCGGCCGAACTGGCGGAGCGATTCATTCAACGCCGCATCCATGGCGCGCTGGATGTTGATGTCGAGGCCGGTACGCACGGCGAAAACGCGTTCGTTGACGTTCGACGGCAGCGAATCGACGATGTTCTGCACTTCGCGGAAGGCGTAATCGAGATAATAGTTCGGCGTTTCCTCGTCGCGCCGGTCGACGGTCTTCGCGGGATTGCGGCGCGCGCCGTACACTTGGCCTTCGGTCATCATTCCCGACTCGACGAGGTTATCGAGCACGGTGTTGGCGCGGGCCCGCGCGGCGGCGAGGTTCACATGCGGCGCAAAGCGCGTCGGCGCCTTGAACAGGCCCGCGAGCATCGCCGCTTCCGCGAGGTTCACGTCGCGCACCGACTTGTTGAAGTAGTACTGCGCGGCGGCATCGACGCCGTAAGATCCGCCGCCGAGATAGGCGCGGTCGAGATAAAGCTTGAGGATTTCCTTTTTCGTGAGCCGCGTCTCGAGCCAGACGGCGAGGAATGCCTCCTTCACCTTGCGCTCGATGGTGCGCTCGTTATTGAGGAAGAGGTTTTTCGCGAGCTGCTGGGTGATCGACGAGCCGCCCTGCACCACGCCGCCGGCGCGGGCATTGGCGCTGATGGCGCGGAAGGTGCCGGCGAAGTCGATGCCGAAATGCTCGTAGAAGCGGCGGTCTTCGGTGGCGAGCACGGCCTTGATCAGATGATCGGGAAATTCCTCCAGCGGCACGGTGTCATTGATGCGGGTGCCGCGGTCGCCGATCTTGTTGCCGTAGCGGTCGAGGAAGACGACCGAGAGTTCGGTTTTCTTCAGCCAATCCTCGTCGGTGGTTTCGCGGAAGGCGGAGGTCGCAAGCGCCAGCATCAGAACCGCGCCGGCGGTGCCGAGCGTGAAGCCCTCCGACGATATTTCCACGAGAAAGCGTTTGATGCCCGCCACATGGAAACGATCCATGAAGCCGGAGAAGCGGTCCCAGCGGGCGCGGGTGGAGACGCCGAGCGAAAAGAGCGAGTGGCCGAGGCGCGCGTCGAGATCGAGGAGGCGGCGGCGGATGGGCCCGACCTTCTCGATTTTGAGCGGGATTTTCGGCTTCTTGTCGTTCTTGTGGACCACGGGCGAAACCTCAAGCGGAAACGGCTATGCCGCCGAATTTAGCAGGCGAATCTAGGGCAAAGCGGGCGGCTTACCCTGCGCTTCTCGCGGCGCGGGAGGGGAGGAATGGCCTGAAATGAGGGGTGGGGCAAGGGGCCATCCGCCGGCAGGCACCCCTCGCAAATGTTAGCCTTGCAAATATCGGTCATGAATGAAGGCGATCGTTCGAAAGCGCTCATAGATGGACAAATTTTGGCTCCACAAACCCCTCTCCGCCATGACCCGCGCCGAATGGGAATCGCTCTGCGACGGCTGCGGGCGCTGCTGCCTGATGAAGTTGGAAGACGAAGACTCCGGCCGCATCTATTACACCGATATCGCCTGCCGGCTCCTCGACTGCCACGCCTGCCGCTGCACCGATTATGCCCACCGCATGCAGCGCGTGCGCGATTGCCTGAAGCTCACGCCGAAGCGCGCCGCCGGATATGGCTGGCTGCCGCACTCCTGCGCCTATCGCCGCCTCGCCGAAGGCCGCGGGCTTGCCTGGTGGCATCCGCTTGTCTCCGGTAATGCCGAAACCGTGCATCAGGCGGGCATCTCCGTGCGCGGAAAAATCGCCGCGCGGGAACGCGAGGTGCCGCGCAAGGAATATGAGAAGCACGTGGTCGATTGGCCGCTCAGGGAGCCGAAGAGGCGAAAGCGCAAGTCCTGCTGATTGTCATCCGGCGCGCGATGTCGCCGCCGGCTCGGCCTTGAGCGTCTCGCGCACCTGCCAGAATCGCACAACGCGCTGCGCGGTCGCCCTCGAAAGCTTGATGTACTCGCCCCAGGCGATGTCGAGATCGTCGTTCGAAACCTGCTTCGTCAACGGCCGGTTCATCAAAATCGCCCGCGTGGTTCCCCAATCGAGGCCGGCCGCCTTGCAGGGAACCAAAATGGCATCGCTGCGCGGCGTGTGCATCAGCCGATCGATCATCTCCAGCGGCAATCCGCAAATCGCCGAGAGCGCCGCGACCAGCTCCTCATATCTGTTGGCCCGCAGGAAGTTGAGAATGGCCTCCTGGTTCAACTCGCCGCGCTCCCTCAGCGCCTGCACAAGCCGTTTCGCCGCCGCATAATCGCGGGGCGCCGCTGTTTCGGTCGCGACCTTTTCGGACACGTCTGCAAGCAGGTTTTGGATCTCGGCCTGGTTGCCCCCCGCCATGGCCAGCAATTTCTTGCGCACCGCCTCGGTGGCACGCAGGAGCAATTCGCGAAAAATTCGAAGCGGAATGTCGAGCCGGCGCCCGAGTTGCAGCGCCAGGCTCTCGTCCTTCTCGGCGCGCTCCACCAAGGTCGCGAAGGACGTCTCGGAAAAAACCGCGCCGGAATTTTTCGCCAGCCGGTTGAGCACCTCGCCCCCGCCATGGCTGACCAATGCGTCGGTGACGGGGATTTCCAGTTGATCGCGGCCTGCGATGGCAAGCAAGTGCGCCTGGCCTTTCGTGCTTGCGATTTCGATGAGGTCGGCATTGCCAAGGCGCTTCGATTGCATCAGCACCGGGCCTGCAACGGCGATCTCGTCGTCGCGGGCGAGTTTCTGAACGACTTCATTGGGGGCATTGTGGATCGGCGCCAGGCGCTCGCTCAGCTCGGCCAAAGCGCGCGTCTCGATGCGGCTGATAAGCCGGGTCAGCACGTCGTCGAAGACGTTGATCTGCTCGTTATTGAGGCGGTCATTGTCGGCCAAGAACAGGTCGGTGACCTTGCGCAAGGTTTGCACGCGCTTATCGTGCGAGCCATCGCGAACGGCTAGTTCCAGTTCGGAAATCAGTGAATCCCGCACGGCAATCCGATCCAAGGCGCATGCCAATTTCAAAAACCGTGCGCCTTATAGCGAACATTAACGAACACAACGTTAAATGGCGGATGTTTTGACGACAACCAGTTGAACAATCATGGTGCGAGAGCAGAGAAAATCGGTCCGGCGCCGCGTTGGGTGCCGCGCCATGCTCGCGCCGGACGAACGCGCGCCGCGGCAGGATTGCGTCGTCACGACCTGTCGCACACGGGCGCGCGCATCGTGATCGATCCCGCAATCGAATTGCCGCGGGAATTTCTGCTTTTGCTGTCTCGCCATGTCTCGCGCCGGTGCAGGCTCGTGTGGCGCCGCGAGCGCGAGGCCGGCGTCAAATTTCGGACGCAAGTCACGGAACGGGAAATGGGATGATAATAATCCGGGGCGTCTCATCTAACGCGCCCGCAAAGAGGCGGCACCTTACTCTCTGATCGCCGCCCCCAGCGCCCGCGCGGTCGTAACGATCCAGTCGTGCTGCAGCCCTACGAGCGTCGCGCCGGTCACCGATCCGCAATTGCGGCCTTCCGGCGTGTTGATCCAGCCGATCACCGCGGCGAGCGCCTCGCCGCGAAACGCCGGCCCGCCGGAATCGCCGGTGCAGGCGCCGGCGGAGCTTCCGCCTCCGGCTGAAACGCGCACCATGATCCCGCCGGTGGTGCCGATCGCCGGCAGCGTGATACTCCGCACCTTGCCGATGGTGTCGGGATCACCATCGACGGAAAAACCGTAACCTGCGAGCGTGAAAGTGTCGCCGGGCTTCGGCAGCGCGCGATCGTTCGCGATTCTAGCCGGGTGAAAGCGCGATGGCAGCGGCTCCGCCATCTTGAGGATCGCCATGTCCGGCGAGGGCTTGCGCGTCTCGAATTGGTGCGGGTCGTAATTCGGATGCAGCACGATGCGCGCGACCGGCACTTCACGCGATCCGCCCCAGCCTTCGCTGATCGAAATCGCGTAATTCGCCCGCGGCTGCACGCAATGGCCGGCGGTGAGCACGAGGTCCCGCGCAATCACCGTCGCCGAACAAATCGAACCGCGCGTCGATATGATCTGCACCGTTTGCGCCGCGATGTCGGCCGGCGCGTTCTTGCCGCCATTGATCGCGTGCGCCGGCGAAAGCCCGATCAAAGCCGCCGCGAAAAAACCGATCATACGCCGGTACATATCCCTCTCCCGCGGGAAAGGGGTGCAGTCGCGCGCCTCGACTGTCAACCGCGGGAGGCGCGCATCGCCCGCGGCCTATAACCGCCCCGCGTATTAACCACGCGGCGGCTAACGCCTTGCGGCGCTTCACATTACGCGCCTGTAAGCTGACAGCGCGGCCGCAAGCTGGCACACTGCCGCCAGAGTCGGGGAGCATATTTCAGCCATGCGCCTTCTGGTCGTCGAGGACGATCCCGATCTCAATCGCCAATTGTGCGCGGCGTTGACCGATGCGGGCTATGCCGTCGATCGCGCGTTCGACGGGGAAGAAGGCCATTTTCTCGGCGAGAGCGAGCCCTACGACGCGGTCGTGCTCGATCTTGGCCTCCCGAAAATGGACGGGATTTCCGTGCTCGAATCCTGGCGCCGCTCCGGCAAGAAAATGCCGGTCATCGTGCTGACCGCGCGCGACCGCTGGTCCGACAAGGTGCAGGGCTTCGACGTCGGCGCCGACGATTACGTGCCGAAGCCTTTCCACATGGAAGAAGTGCTCGCGCGCCTCCGCGCGCTCTTGCGGCGCGCGAGCGGCCACGCCACCAGCGAATTGAGCTGCGGCCCGATCCGGCTCGATACCCGCTCCGGCCGCGTCTCCGTCGACGGCAACCCGATCCGGCTCACCTCGCATGAATACCGGCTGCTCGCGTATCTCATGCACCACATGGGGCGGGTGGTTTCGCGCACCGAGCTCGTCGAGCATCTTTACGATCAGGACTTCGACCGCGATTCCAACACCATCGAAGTCTTCGTCGGCCGTCTGCGCAAAAAGCTCGGCGTCGATCTGATCCAGACCGTTCGCGGTCTCGGCTATCTGCTCAATCCGCCTGCGAATGTACGCTAATTCCCTTGCGCGGCGGCTCTTCATCACCGCGACGGTGGTCAGCGCCGCCATTCTCCTTCTTGTCGGCGTTCTCTTATCGACCTTGTACCGCGGCTCGGTGGAGCGCGCCTTCGACCGGCGGTTGAACGTTTATCTGAAGACGATCGTCGCCGATGTGGCGTTGACAACGAAGGGCGCCCTGCCGGAGCCCTCGGCGCTCGGCGAGCCGCTGTTCGAGCAGCCCTTGTCCGGCTGGTATTGGCAGATCATGCGGATTTCCGGCGACAAGGTTGAAGTCAAAGCGTCGCGTTCCGTGCCCGAAGGGGGGCTGCCGATTCTCGCCGATGCGAGCATCGTCGAGGGCCTTGGCGGCTATCGCGAAGGCTATGTCGACGGGCCCGAGGGGCAGCGGCTGCGCGTGCTCGAGCGCATCGTCGATTTGGGCGAGGACGGCCGCTTTCTCGTCGCGGTCGCGGGCGACGCCTATGAAATCGACGACGACAGCGACGATTTCAACGACGCGCTCGTTTTCACGTTCGGTATCCTGGGCATCGCCTTCGTGTTCACGGTCTGGTTTCAGGTCCGCTTCGGCCTGAGGCCGCTCGCGCGCCTTTCGGAATCGCTCGCCGACGTGCGCGCCGGCCGCGCCGAGCGGCTCGAGGGCAAGTTCCCCGAGGAAATCGCGCCGCTCGCGCGCGAAGTGAACGCGCTCCTCGAATCCAACCGCGAAATCGTCGATCGCGCGCGCACCCATGTCGGCAATCTCGCGCATGCGCTGAAGACGCCGCTTTCGGTTCTCCTCAACGAAGCGGCCGTCCGCAACGATCCCGCCGCCGACAAGGTGCGCGAGCAGGTCTCGGTCATGCGCGAGCAGGTCCAGCATCATCTCGAGCGCGCCCGGCTTGCCGCGCGCGTCGCCGTGGTCGGAACCGTGAGCGAAGTGTCGCCGGTCGTGAACGCGCTCGCGCGTACCATGCCGAAGATCCACCACGACCGCGAGCTCACCATCGCGACGCGCGGCGTCGACGATGATTTGAAGTTTCACGGCGAACGTCAGGATTTCGAGGAGATGCTCGGCAATCTCGTCGACAACGCCTGCAAATGGGCGAACTCGCGCATCGAAATCGAGGTGTTCCGGGAGGAACCCCGCCATCCCGTCGACCGCGCCTTCTTCCATGTCCTCATCGACGATGACGGGCCTGGCCTGTCGCCGGAAGCGCGCGAGCAAATTCCGAGCCGTGGCCGCAAGCTCGACGAGAACAAGCCGGGCTCGGGGCTCGGCCTTTCGATCGTCGCGGATCTCGCGACCCTCTACGGCGGCAAGCTTGTGCTCGGCAGCGCACCGATCGGCGGCTTGCGCGCGGAGCTCGTATTGCCCGCGGCATAAGCGCGGGCCCAGCTTTCGCCCCATTCGTCAGCGCCTATCCGCGAGCGGAAGCGTTCCGACTTCGTGAACGCGAGAGGGGCTTCGTGCGGGCTGCCACCGACAAATCCATTTTCCTTGCCTTAGCGCTTGTCGTTGCCGGCTGCGCCGATGATCCCGGTCCCAAGACGGGCGCCGGCATTGCCACCGGCGCGCTCGCCGGCGGCCTCATCGGCGCCGGCACCGGGCGCGGACCGGGCGCCGCCTTGGCCGGCGCTGTCATCGGCGGCATCGTCGGCGGGGCGATCGGCAATGCGCTCGATGCCGAAGATCGCCGCCGCGCCTACATGGCGGAAATGCAAGCGCTCGAATATGGCGGCCCCGGCTCGCCGGTCAGCTGGCACGGCGAGCACGGCGCCTACGGGACCATCGTCGCCGGGCCTCCCTATGCGCAGGGCGGCTATGAGCGCTGCCGCGAATATACCCACACGATTTATATTCAGGGCCGGCCGCAGACCGCCCGCGGCGTCGCCTGCCGCAATCCCGACGGCACCTGGAGCGCCATCAGCTGAACGGCACCGGCTTTCGGCCGCGTGGAAAACCTAAACGATCTCTTAACGCCGCCCGTCCTATCTTCGCGCGCGGGTGAATTGCACGGCATCGGGGGATCGGATGAGCGGCGCTACGTCGCCGGTCGAGCGGCTTCGGCAATATCTGCGAGAAATTTCGCCCGAGGCGCGCGCGCTCTTGCTGCGCGAACTCGAGCGCGGCGCGCTCGCGGGCGAGCAATTGCCCGGGCTCGACCTTATTCTCGAAGAGCTGCGCGCCGAGCAGCGCGCCTCGCGCCGCGTGAGCGACCGCCTGGACGCTCCCGACCGGCGTTTCTTCCTTCCCATCGAGCCGTTCCTCGTTGACGAGGAAGTCCCCGAGAAAATTCCAGGCCGGGTCGCGCGCGCGAGCCTGCCGCGAATCTGGACCTGGCTTGAGCGCGACCTTTTGCCGGCGGAAGCGCGGAACTTTGTCCGCGCCACCGCGGCGGCGCTCGCGAGCGGCAATGCCGCGGAGGCCGAGCGTCTCGTTTATGATTTCCAGACCAAGGCGCTCGCCGCGTTTGAAAGCGAACTGCAAACGGTTGCCGGCGACAGCAAGCGCCGGCAAAGGCTCATCTCGCAACTCGGCGGCGAACGCGTGCTCGATGCGGCCGCGGAGATCGCGGCAATCTTCCACGTCCGCGGGCCGCTGCGTGAGATCGCCGCGCGGCTTCCGGAGATCAAGAATCTCACCGATGCCGAACTCGACGCCGTGAAGGCGTTATTCGAAAACCCGGCGCTGAAACGGCCGGACGTCTTTCCCTATGCCCTCGGGCTGTTGCTGTCCCGCCTCGCGGCGCCGGTGCATCTCCTTCGGCTTGTGGTCGCGTGCCTGGAAACCGATTCCGCAAAGAAGATCGCCGAGACGCCGTTTGCGCTCGCGGTCGATCTTATCGTCGATGAGGCGGCGCGCGCCGCCGTTCGCCTTGCCGCCGACATGCGGGCGAATTCCGTTCCGGAGATTTGTCTCGGCATCAAGCGCTTCCACGATCTCACCCGCGGACTTACGGCGGAAATCGATGTGTCCGACGGCACCCGCTGGAGCAAGAAGCTCGCGCAGCTTCGCGCCGATACGGCCGCACTTCTGCGGGCGAAGATCGACGGCTTGCCCGGCCAGGTCCGCCGCCTTTTGCGCCCGCGCCCGAAGGAGGAGATCGGATCAGGCGGCGTGATCGATCCGCACGAAGTCGCCGACGTGGAGGCTTCGCTCGAAGTGCTGGCGGCGTGCCGCATGCACGCGGGCGAGGTGGCGCTCAACGAAATCACCCTGCGGCTCTCGTCCGAATTGGAAACCTGTCTCGATACGGCGACCCAGGCGCTTCTCGATTCCGTGCGCAGCGCTTCGTCCGTGGACCGTGCCTTCCGCCAATCGCAATTGAACGCCGCGGTCCGTTTTTCGAGCAAGATCTTCGGCCGCCGTTACGCCGAGTTGCTGGCGAAAGCGGCCGACGTCGCCATCCACAGCGAGCGCCGCGCCGCCCAAGGCTGATCGCCGCGCCGCCGCCTCAATCCGCGCCCAATCCCGCTATGTACAGCGGCGCCGCTTTGCGGAATAAGAGCGGCCGCGGCCCTTGGGCTTTGCTTCGAAAACATACGATCTTCTGTGATGCTCGTCTGGCTTCTGTTTGCTCTGATGACGGCCGCCGCCGTGCTTGCGGTGCTTTGGCCGCTTGGCAAGCGGCGGGAGAATCCCGATCCCGCGCGGGAAACCGGGCTTTCCGTCTATCAGGATCAGTTCGCGGAAATCGAGCGCGATCGCGCGCGCAATCTCATCGGCGAATCCGAGGCGGAAGCCGCCCGTACCGAGGTCGGCCGGCGGCTGCTTTTCGCCGCCGATCAGGCGGCGGTGGTGGACCGCTCGGAAAATTCGCTCACACGCCGCCGTGCTGCCGCCCTCATTGCACTGGCGGGTTTGCCGACAATCGCCATCGGTCTTTATTTGCTGCTCGGCTCGCCCGCGCTTCCCGGTGCGCCCTTGTATTCGCGCCTCGCCGCGCCGCCCGAGCAGCAGGACGCGGCGCTCTTGATAAGCCGGGTCGAGTCGCGCCTCGCCGAACAGCCCGATGACGGACGCGGCTGGGAAATCCTCGCGCCGATTTATCTCCGCATCGGCCGAACGAACGACGCCGTGAAGGCGCGGGCAAATGCGCTGCGCTTGCTCGGCGCGACCGCCGACCGCGAAGCCGATCTCGGCGAAGCGCTCGTCGCCGACGCGAATGGCGTGGTGACCGCCGAAGCGCTGGCCGCCTTCGAGCGCGCGAACGCGCTCGACGCGCATCATCCCAAGGCGCGTTTCTACCGCGGGCTTGCCGCCGAGCAGGATGGGCGAATGAAAGACGCGAAAACAATCTGGCAGGCGCTCGTGAACGATGCGCCGCAAGACGCCCCGTGGCTTGGCGTGGTTCGAACCGCACTCGCGCGCCTTGAAGCCGGCGGCGAAGAACCGAAGAGCGGACGGCCATGAGCCGGCGGCAGCGGCGTCTCGTATTGATTGGCGTTTCCCTCGCGGTGCTCTCGCTCGCCGCGGCGCTCGCACTGGCCGCGCTCCGCGACTCGATCGTGTTTTTCGTCACGCCCAGCGAGCTTGCGGCAAAACCGGCCGAAACCGGCAAGCGGCTTCGCATTGGCGGTCTCGTCAAGGAAGGAAGCCTCGTGCGCGAAGGCCTTTCCGCGCGCTTCGACGTCACCGACGGCAACGCCAGCTATCCGGTGATCTATCGCGGCGCGCTTCCGGATCTTTTCCGCGAGCAGCAAGGCGTGATTGCCGAAGGCATGCTCGACGCTGCAGGCGTCTTTCATGCCGATACCGTGCTCGCCAAGCACGATGAGCGCTACATGCCGAAGGAAGTCGCCGACGCGCTGAAAGCGAAGGGCGTCTGGCGCCCGGAAGGCGCGGCCAAGCAATGATCGCCGAACTCGGTCATTTCGCGCTCGTGCTCGCCTTCGCGCTCGCCTCGCTGCAAGCGGGACTCTCGCTGTGGGGAGCGGCAAGGCGCGACTTCGTTTTGATGCGCGTCGCAGCGCCGATGGCGCTCGCCGGGCTGGGCTTTGTTGCCTTCGCTTTCGCGGCACTCGTGGCGGTCTATGTGCAATCGGATTTTTCGGTCGCGATCGTCTACGCCAATTCGCATTCGGCGCAGCCGCTTCTCTATAAAGTGACCGGCGTTTGGGGAAATCACGAAGGCTCGATGCTGTTGTGGGTGCTGGTGCTCGCGCTCTTTTCCGCTTTGGTCGCGTTCTTCGGCGGCAATCTGCCCGCGCGGCTGCGCGCCAATGTCCTGGGCATCGAGGGGATGATCGCGGCGATATTCCTCTTGTTCATCCTCACCACCTCGAACCCATTCCTGCGTCTGGACCCGCCGCCTGCGGAAGGGCGTGAGCTCAATCCGATCCTGCAGGACATCGGCCTCGCGATTCATCCGCCGCTTCTCTATCTCGGCTATGTCGGCTTCTCGATCACCTTCGCCTTCGCCATCGCCGCCTTGATCGAAGGCCGCGTCGACGCCGCCTGGGCACGCTGGGTGCGGCCGTGGACGCTCGCCGCCTGGATTTTTCTCACGCTTGGCATCGCCATGGGTTCCTACTGGGCTTATTACGAGCTCGGCTGGGGCGGCTACTGGTTCTGGGATCCGGTCGAGAATGCTTCGCTGATGCCGTGGCTCGCGGGCACGGCGCTGTTGCATTCGGCGCTGGTGATGGAAAAGCGCGACGCGCTGAAAATCTGGACGACGCTGCTCGCGATCCTCACTTTCTCGCTTTCGCTGCTCGGCACGTTCCTGGTGCGCTCCGGCGTTCTCACTTCGGTCCACACCTTCGCCAATGATCCCGCCCGCGGCGTGTTCATCCTCGCGATTTTGACGTTGTTCGTCGGCGGCTCGCTTGCGCTCTTCGCCTGGCGCGCGCCGCTCCTGAGGCCGGGCGGCCTGTTTGCGCCGGTCTCGCGCGAGGGCGCGCTCGTCCTCAACAATCTGTTTCTGTCGGCCGCCGCCGCCACGATTCTCACCGGCACGCTCTATCCGCTCGCGCTCGAAGCGTTGACGGGCGCGAAAATCTCGGTCGGCGCGCCGTTTTTCAACCGCACCGCCGGCCCGCTGTTTCTTTGCCTGCTGGTGCTGATGCCGGCTGGCCCCTTGCTCGCCTGGAAGCGCGGCGATCTCGCGGGCGTCGCCGAACGCCTTGTTTTCGCAGCCGCCCTTGCGGCCGCCGTCGCGGGCCTTTCGCTATGGCTCGTGAACGGCGGTCCGCTCCCGGCGGTGGTCGGCCTCCTGATCGCGCTCTATGTGATGACCGGCGCGCTCGTCGAATTTGCCGATCGCATCGCACTGTTCCGCGAGCCTATTCCGGTTTCGCTCGGCCGCGCCGCGGGCCTGCCGCGTTCGGCTTTCGGAATGCTCCTCGCGCATTTCGGCATCGGCGTGGTATTGCTCGGCATCGTTGCCGAAGGCGGCTGGAGCGAGGAGCGCATCGTCGCGCTGAAAGCGGGGGATCAGTTCTCCATCGGGCAATTCGAACTTCAGTTCAAAGGGCTGATCCCCCGCCAGGGCCCCAACTGGCGCGATCAGGTCGGCCGCTTCGAGGTGCGCAAAAGCGGCGTTGTGGTCGCGACGCTCGAGCCTGCGAAGCGCACCTATATCGCCGACGGTCAAACCACGACCGAAGCCGGGATCGAGACCTTCGGCTTCGGCCAGCTCTACGCGAGCCTCGGCGATCAGACGGCCGACGGTGTCGTGTCGGCGCGCATCTACTGGAAACCGCTCGTCGCCTTGATCTGGCTGGGCGGGGTCGTCATGGCGATCGGCGGTGCTTTTTCCATTAGCGATCGCCGCTTCCGCATCGGCGCGCCGCAACCCGCGCGGCGCCGCGCGATCCCGGCGCCGGCGGAATAAGCGCCATGCGCCGGCTTGCCTTTGCGTTGATCGCTTCGCTGTCGCTCTTCTCGGCTGCTTTCGCTGTGGAACCGGACGAAATACTCGCCGACCCCGCGCTTGAAGCGCGCGCGCGGGCGCTGTCGAAGTCGCTGCGCTGCATGGTTTGCCAGAATCAGTCGATCGACGATTCGAACGCGCCGCTCGCCCGCGATCTACGGATTCTCCTGCGCGAGCGGATCAAGTCAGGCGAAAGCGACGAAGAGGTCCGTGAATTCCTGGTTTCACGATATGGTGAATTCGTGCTCCTAGAACCCCCCTTCAACGGGCGCACGCTGGTTCTGTGGGCCTTGCCGTTTGCCGGGCTAGCGCTCGGAGGAATCGCGCTTTTTCTCGCTCTTCGCCGCAGCCGCATTGCCGAAAGCCCGCTTTCCGCCGAGGAAAAACAGCGCCTGCAAAGGCTCCTCGACGGCTCCGATATTAAAAAAAAGTAATTTCGCCTCCACGGGCATTTAAGGTGCCGCCACATAGATATCTCCGTGAACAGAGACACGGAGATCGTGATGTCCCCCACCGCCGCAAATTCCTCCCGCGCGCGTGGTTTGTTGAAAAGCCGCCGCACCCTTTTGCTCGCCAGCGTTTTCGGCCTCGCTTTGTCGGGGCTTGTTGTTGGCGAGGTTATCCTTCCCGCGACACCCGCCTTCGCCCAGATCAGCACCGACCGGCCCGCCAGCCAGTATTCCTTCGCCGACGTTGTCGAGCGCGTGCGTCCGGCGGTCGTCAGCGTCAAGGTCAAGGTCGACCAGCCGCAGACCACGTTTTTTGACGGCGACGGGCTTGGCAACAACGAAGATCTTCCCCCGAATATCGACCGTTTCATGCGCCGCTTCTTCGGCGACCGCCCGGGCGGCCCGCAGATGCGCAACCGGCGCGTCATCGGCCAGGGCTCGGGTTTCTTCATTTCGCCCGACGGCTATCTCGTCACCAACAATCATGTCGTCGACAAGGCTTCCGAAGTCGACATTCTGACCGACGACGGCAAGAACTACACCGCCAAGGTGATCGGAACGGATCCGCGCACGGACCTCGCTCTTCTCAAGATCGATGGCCGCACGGACTTCCCGTGGGTCAAGCTCGCGAGCGCCTCGCCGCGCATCGGCGACTGGGTGCTCGCGGTCGGCAACCCGTTCGGTCTCGGCGGCACTGTCACGGCCGGCATCGTTTCCGCGCGCGGCCGCGATATCGGTGCCGCGGGCACCGACGATTTCCTGCAGATCGACGCCGCGGTGAACCGCGGCAATTCCGGCGGCCCGACGTTCAACCTCGCCGGCGAAGTGATCGGCGTGAACACGGCGATCGTGTCGCCTTCGGGCGGCAGCGTCGGCATTGCCTTCGCGATCCCTTCCGACACCGTGACGCGCGTCGTCGCTTCGCTGAAGGAAACCGGCACCGTCACCCGCGGCTATCTCGGCGTAAACATTCAGCCGATCACGCCGGAAATCGCCGATGGCCTCGGCTTGAAGGAGCCGCGCGGCGCGCTCGTGTCCGACGTTCAGTCCGACACGCCCGCGGCCAAGGCCGGTCTTCGCGCGGGCGACGTTGTTATCGCCGTCGACGGCCAGCCGGTGAAGGACGCGCGCGATCTGTCGCGGCGGATTTCCTCGCTCAAGCCGGGCGTGAATGTGAAGCTCGACGTCATCCGTGACGGCAGCGAGCGGGCCTTCGAGGTGAGCCTTGCGAAGCTTCCCGATCAGACCGCGGACCGCTCATCCGATCGCGGCGCCGACAAGTCTCAGAGCAGCGACCTATCCGGCCTCGGCCTCAAACTCGCGCCCGCGCCCTCGACGGGTGCCGGCCGCCAAGGCGTCGTCGTCACCGATATCGATCCGTCGGGGCCTGCCGCCGATCGCGGCCTGCGCTCCGGCGATGTGATCCTGGAAGTCGGCGGCAAGCCGGTTTCCAATCCTGCCGAAGTGCGCGACGCCCTCGCGGCGGCGCGCAAGGACGGCAAAAGCGTCATCTTGCTCCGGGTCAAAGGGGAGGAAGGGAATCGTTTCGTGACCTTGCCCGTCGGGCGAGGCTAGAGCTCGGGAGCCGGCGGCGGCTTCCCCGTCGCCCCCACCACCGCCGGAGTTCCCAGGGGCGGGAGGTCTTCGGGCCTCCCGCCCGGTCTTTAAATAAAAGGATGAGGGTCTATCTTGCTCGACATTAAAAAGATCGAATCGAAACCGCAGGTCCCCCACGCCATGCGCCTCCTGGTGGTTGAAGATGATCGCGAAGCCGCCGCGTATCTGCGCAAGGCATTGCGCGAGGCCGGACACATTTGCGAGGTCGCCCACGACGGCGACGAAGGCTTGGCGCTCGCGCTCGATGGCGAGTTCGATGTCTTTGTCGTCGACCGCATGTTGCCGAAGCGCGACGGGCTATCGCTGGTCTCGGAAGTGCGCAAGCGCGGCGTGAGGACGCCCGTTCTTATCCTCTCCGCCCTCGGCCAGGTTGACGACCGCGTGACCGGATTGCGCGCCGGCGGCGATGATTATCTGGCAAAACCCTACGCTTTTTCCGAGTTGCTCGCGCGCGTGGAAGCGCTGTCGCGCCGGCTCGCGCCGCAGTCCGCCGACACGCTCTACAAGATCGGCGATCTCGAACTCGACCGGCTCGCGCATCGTGTCACCCGCTCGGGCCAGGAGATTTCCCTGCAGCCGCGCGAATTCCGCTTGCTCGAATATCTGATGCGCCACGCCGGGCAGGTGGTCACCCGCACCATGCTTCTGGAAAATGTCTGGGATTATCATTTCGACCCCCAAACCAACGTTATCGATGTGCACGTATCGCGGCTGCGGTCTAAGATCGATAAAGGATTCGACCGCCAGCTCCTCCACACCGTACGCGGCGCGGGATACATGATACGTGACGGCGCTCGTTAGGATTATCCGGACGACGGCATTCAAGATCGTCGCCGTCTATCTTCTGGTATTCGCCGTTTTCTCCGCGTGCGTGGTCTTTTATCTCGCTCGCCATACGCAGCAGCTCGTCGTCTCGCAGATCACCGAGACCGTCGATCTCGAAGTTCGCAATCTCACCGAACAATACGGCATCGGCGGCATCAGGCGGTTGGTGGATGTCATCGAGCAGCGCACGGCGCAGCCCGGCTCGAGCCTTTATCTCGTGACGACCTTTTCCGGCGACGCGCTCGCCGGCAACATCACCGACGTGCTCACGGGCGTCCTGCAAAACGACGGCTGGTCGGAGATCACCTACCGCCATTCCGAGGGCGGCAACGCGATGAAGGAGAACCGGGCGCTCGTGCGCGTGACCTCGTTGCCGGGCGGCTTTCGCCTGCTCGTCGGCCGCGACTTCGAGGAACGCGACCGCCTGCGCCAGATTCTCGCGCAACCCGCGCGCTGGGCGCTCGCGCTCATCGTCGTGATGGGGGTTGCCGGCGGCATTTTCGTCGCGCGCCGCGTGCTGAAACGCATCGATTCCATGACCGCGACCAACGAGCGCATCATGGCCGGCGACCTCGCCGGCCGGCTCGCCATTACCGGCTCCGGCGACGAATTCGATCGCCTGGCCACGAGCCTGAACGCGATGCTCGAGCGCATCGAGGCCTTGATGGTCGGGCTGAAGCAGGTCTCCGACAACATCGCGCACGATCTCAAAACTCCGCTTACGCGTCTTCGCAACCGCGCCGAGGAAGCGTTGCGCGGCGCCAGGGGCGAGGCGGGGTATCGCGCGGCGCTCGAATCGACCATCGAGGAATCGGACGGGTTGATTCGCACCTTCGATGCGCTGTTGATGATCGCGCGCGCCGAAGCGGGCGAGGCCCGTCACGGCATGGCCGATTTCGACGCCAATGACGTCGCGCGAAGCGTGGTCGAGCTTTACGAGCCGTTTGCCGAGGAAAAGGGCCTGCAGCTCATCACCGACATTGACGGCTCGCTCCCGGTTCACGGCAGCCGCGAACTCGTTGGCCAGGCGCTCGCCAATCTCGTCGATAACGCGATCAAATATGGAGCGAACGGCCGCGCTGGCGAGGAAAACGAGATCCGCGTCGCCACCCATCGTGAGAACGGCAGCGCCCTCCTGACCGTGGCGGATCATGGCGCCGGGATTGCGCCGGAAGATCGCGGGCGCGCGGTGGAGCGATTCGTGCGCCTCGAGCCGAGCCGCTCGCGCCCCGGCGTGGGTCTCGGGCTGTCGCTCGCCGCGGCGGTCGCCCGCCTGCACGGCGGCGAGCTCAAGCTCGAGGATAATTCGCCGGGATTGCGCGTGACCCTGACATTGCCGGCCCAGCGCGGCGAGGGGGCTTGACGCGGCAGAGCCGGCGCGCAGTTTGCGGGGATGTTTCGGCGGAAAAACAAGCCCGCGGCCGGCAATTTGCGCAGCCTCGCGGAACGCATACGAAAAGCGCCGCGTCTGTCGGCGCCGAAGGCCGCGAAGAAATTCATCGCTGAACGACTGGCTGCCGCCGAAGGCGAGAGCGCGCTTTCGCTCCGGCGTCTTTTCGAGCAAAAGCCGGTGCGCCGGCTGGTCGAAGGGGTTGCCGACGGGTCGCCCTTCCTGCGCGGGCTCATGCAAGATGATCCCAGCCGTTTGGCCGCGCTGCTTGATTCCAATCCAGAATCTCACTTCGCAGGCTTGATCGAGCGTCGCTCTCGTGCGGCGCGCGAAGCGGCCGATCACGAGACGGCCGCTCGCGAATTGCGGCTGATGAAACGCGAGGCCGCTCTTCTCATCGCGCTCGCCGATATCGGCGGCGTTTGGACGGTGATCGAAGCCGCGCAATTCGTGACCGCGCTCGCGGAGGCAAGCGTTGCGGCGGCAACCGATTTCCTGCTCGCCAAGGCGCGGGCGGCCGCTCAGATTCGTCTCCAAGAACCCGATCGTCCCGGCGAAGGCTCCGGCTTCATCGTGCTCGGCATGGGCAAGCTCGGCGGCGGCGAATTGAACTATTCGAGCGACATCGATCTCATCATTTTTTTCGAGCCGAAGGCGCCGCTGAAAGCGGGCCTCGAGCCAAGCCCGTTTTTCGTGCGCCTCGCGCGCGACCTCGTGCGGCTGTTGCAGGAGCGCACGCCCGATGGATACGTGTTTCGCACCGATCTGCGGCTGCGGCCCGATCCCGGCTCGACGCAGGCGGCGATCGCGACCGATGCGGCGCTCGCCTATTACGAACGCAGCGGACAGACCTGGGAACGCGCCGTCTTCATCAAGGCGCGGCCGATCGCCGGCGACATTGCCGCCGGCGAAAATTTCCTCCGCGAACTCGCGCCCTTTGTCTGGCGGCGTTATCTCGATCACGCGGCGATTGCCGATGTGCAGGCGATGAAACGGCAAATTCACGCCTTTCGCGGCCACGGCGAGATCGCGCTCGAGGGCCACAACATCAAGCTGGGGCGCGGCGGCATTCGCGAAATCGAATTCTTCGTGCAAACGCAGCAGCTGATCGCGGGCGGCCGCGCGCCGGAACTGCGCGGCAAGAACACGCTCGCCGTCCTCGATCAGCTTGCCGCTGGCGGCTGGATCGACGCCAAGGCGCGGGACGAACTCGCAAGCGCGTATGTTTTCCTGCGCGAGGTCGAGCACCGGCTGCAGATGGTGGCCGATGAGCAGACCCACACGTTGCCGCAGGATCACGAGGCTTTTGCGCGCTTCGCGCGGTTTCTCGGATTTCGCGGGCGTGATGATTTCGCCGCGACCCTCGAAGGCCATCTCAACCGCGTGCAGGCGCATTACTCGCATTTGTTCGAGGAGGCGCCGCGCACGACGGAGGCGGGCCGGCTCGCTTTTCCGCCGGATAGGGACGAGCGGGAAACGCTCGATGCGCTCGTCGGCATGGGGTTTCGCGATCCGCTGGCCGCGAGCGCCACGGTGCGCCGCTGGCTCTCGGGCGAATACCGCTCGCTGAAGCCCGAGACCGCGCGCGCCGATCTCGCGGCTATTCTGCCCGCGTTGCTTGAGGCATTCGCGCGTTCGGGTGATCCCAATGCGGCGCTCGTCGCCTGCGACCGTTTTCTCATGGAGCTTCCGGGCAGCGAACGTCTGTTGGCGGCGTTACGCACGCACCCCGACCTTGTCCGGCTGCTCGCGCTGATTCTGGGCACGGCGCCACGCCTCGGCGAAATCGTCGCGCGCTCTCCCTCTTTGCTCGACGGCTTGCTCGATCCCGGCTTCTTCGGCGCCTCGCCCGGCGAGCCAATGCTCGCTGACCGCCTTCATGCGTTTTTGTCGGAGGCCACGAGCGAAGAGCAGTTGTTTGACCGCGCGCGCCGCTTCGGGCGCGAGCAAATGGTTCTGATCGGCGTTCGAATTCTTTCCGGCGCGCTCTCGGCAAGCCAGGCGGGCGAGGCTTATGCCGCGCTCGCCGATGTCGTGATCCGCGCGCTGCATCGCGAGGTCGAGCGCCGATTCAGCGCGTTCCACGGCCGAGTGCGCGGCGCCGAGACCGCGGTGCTTGCGCTCGGCAAGCTTGGCGGCCGTGAGATGACCGCGGGCTCCGACCTCGATCTGATCCTGCTCTATGATTTCGACCCGCGCTTTCCGCAATCCGACGGCGTGCGGCCGCTCGACGGCTCGCAATATTTCGCGCGCCTCACCAAGCGGCTGATCAGCGCGCTGACGACGCCGACCAACGAAGGAAAGCTCTACGATGTCGATATGCGCCTCCGCCCGTCCGGCCGCTCGGGCCCGGTGGCGACGGGGCTTACGAGCTTCGCGCTTTACCAGCGCGACAGTGCCTGGACCTGGGAGCACATGGCGCTCACGCGCGCCCGTGTCGTTTCGGCGGCACCGCTCTTCCGCGCGCGCATCGAGACGCTGATCCGCGAGGTCCTGTGTTTGCCGCGCGATCCGAAGAAGATCGCCGCCGACGTGCGTGAAATGCGCAAGCTGATCGCGGCCGACAAAGGCGAGAGCGACCAGTGGGATTTGAAATACGTCAAGGGCGGCCTCGTCGATATCGAGTTCATCGCGCAATATCTCTCGCTTGTGCATGCCGCGGCGCACCCGGAAATTCTCGATACCAATACCGTTCGCGCGCTCGAAGCCGCGCAATCAGCCGGCGTCTTGAATGTTGCCGACGGCGAATTGCTGCGCGTGGCAGCAAAGCTTTATCACGATCTCACGCAGTTGCTGCGCCTTTGCCTGCCGGGACGTTTCGATCCGAAGGCCGCGAGTCCGGCCTTGCTTGCGCTGCTCGCGCGGGCGGGCGGGCTACCCGACTTTCCGACGCTGGAAGCGCATCTTGCCGACACGCAGGCGCGCGTGCGGCGCGCGTTCGGCGAAGTCCTTGGCGAGGAAGCTTGAGCCGCGGCTTTGCTTATTCCGCGGCCTCGACGACCAACTCGCGCGGATGGGCGGGCAGGCGCAGGATCACGGTCGTGCCCACGCCCTCGATCGAGCGGATTCTCATGGCGCCGCCGTGCAGCTCGATCAAGGACTTCGCGATCGCAAGCCCGAGGCCCGAGCCCTGGAAGGTCTTGGTGAACTGGCTCTCGACCTGCTCGAACGGGCGGCCGAGTTTCCTCAGGTGATCCTTTGCGATTCCGATGCCGGAATCTTCGATCAGCAGGAGCACCGCGTTTCGCGACGGCCGCACGCGCACGGCGACGCGGCCGCCTTCCATCGTGAACTTGATGGCGTTGGACAGAAGATTCAGCAGAATTTGCTTCAGCGCCCGCCGGTCGCTGGAAACGGTGAGCCCCGGCGGCACGTCCGAGGCGACCGTGAGCCGCTTCTCGTTCGCCTTGACCGACATTACGCGCATCGCTTCCGCGATGATCTGGTCGAGCCGCAAGTCTTCCCTGGCGAGCGGCATGCGGCCGGCCTCGATTTTCGACATATCGAGAATGTCGTTGATGACCTCGAGGAGATAGCGCCCGCTCTCGCGGATGTCCTGGCAATATTCCTGATATTTTTCCGAGCCGAGCGCGCCGAACATGCCCGATTCCATGATCTCGGAAAATCCGATGATCGCGTTCAAGGGTGTGCGCAACTCGTGGCTCATATTGGCGAGAAAATCGGACTTCGCCTTGTTTGCCTGCTCGGCGCGCGTTTTCTCGTCGGCATATTTCTGCGCGAGCTCCGCCAGCTGCTGCGCCTGGTATTCGAGCGTCTGCTGCGATTTGCGCTGCTCGGCGACCGTCGCGATCAGCCGCTTTTCGCTCTCCATCAGGCGTTCTTCGTGGCGCTTGATCGCGGTGATGTCGGTGCCGACGGAAACGAAGCCGCCGTCCTTGGTGCGCCGCTCGCTGATCTTGAGCCAGCGCCCGTCGCCGAGCTGCGCTTCGAAGGAACGCGCGCCCACCTCAGCGCGGTCCTCGGATTTGAGCGGCGTGCGGATGACCGGCTGGCGGCCGGCGGCGATCACATCCTCATAGGGCGTGCCCTGCTGGATGGCGGCATCGGAAAGGTTGTGCAGCTGCTGGAATTTGGAATTGCAAAGCACCAGCCGGTCCTCCGCATCCCACAGCACGAACGCCTCCGAAATCGTTTCGACGGCGTCGCGCAGGCGAATGTCGGCGGTGGCCGAGCGCTCCGCGAGGCGCTGTTCCTCGGTTACGTCGACGGCAATCCCGATCAGATGCAATCCGGTCTCGGCGGCGTGGTGGACGATTTCCGCGCGTGCGCGCAGCCACACCCAGTCCCCCCTGGCATGGCGCATGCGAAACGCGCGGTCGATCGTCGCATCCTTGGCGTCGGCAAGCTGGGCTGCGATCTCGTAGAGGCTTCCGTCGTCGACATGAACGAGGCTGTCGACCTCGCCGAAGGACAGAAGCTCTTCGCGCGGCTCGAAGCCGAGAATTTCGAACATCGAATCCGACCAGTAAATCAGGCCGCGCGCGAGATCCCAGTCCCACAATCCGCAGCGTCCGCGGTTGAGCGCGGTGTCGATGCGGGAGCGAACCATCTCGTAGATGACGTCGGCTTCGCGCGCGCGTGTCGACTGCCAGTGGAAGGCGAAACCGAGGATCAGGAGCACGAAGCCGGTGGTGGTGACGAGGGTCACCATCAGCGTCGAGTCGGAACGCCAGCGGTCGAGCGCGTAAGCTTTCGGCTGGATAATGGCGATCTGTCCGAGCGGCGGCCGCAAATTGCGGACGGCCGCAAAGGCGCTGGTTCCGTCGGCGAACGTCACTTCATGAATGCCGGCCTTGACCTCTGTCTTGCCGAAAATGTCGGCAAGCGTGGAGGGCGCGTGCGGGCGATCGTCGGGAGCCGCCGCCAGGATCTGTCCCGCTTCATCGGTCACGTAGAGATGGCTGCCGCTCGCGATCACTTGCGCGGGCAGAGCCTCGCGCAAAATTTCCTCGGCCTTCGACTTGCCGGCATCCTTGCCGACACGCTGGTTCAAATCTCCGCCGATCGCGGCGGCAACCAGCGCGAGATTGTCATGCGCTTCGGCGAGCGTTTCCCGCCGGCGCTCGGCGATCAGCACCGCGGCGGCGACGGCGACAACCGTGAGGAACGCAACGATGAGAAGCGGCACCGCGCGCCGCAGCAACGGCTCGGCTTCGAGCAGACGTTGATAGGCGGGACGCGTAAGGGAGCGGGCAAGACCGCGCACGGCCTGCGCATGCAAAGATGCGTTGGCAGCGTGGGCGCGCGCCATCGCTGGCCTCCTCGGAAAGTCCCCAACAGCTTCTCCGGAGGGACTGCCGCATCTCTCCGAATCACCTTCATAAGAATCGAAGTCGTGGTGATTTGTCTAGTGCCAGAAGTTCGCGCACACCTTGCAGCAAGTGCGGCTGCGAACTTCGGAATCGGGACACTGGAGTCCGCGGAAGAAAAATCCGCGTTTTGCAGGCAAACTCAGGCCAGCGCCCGTCCGACAATGTCGGCGGAATCGGCGGAGAGCTTGGCTCTTGCCACCCGTCTGAGCTCGGCTTCGGCGGCGGCGCGGCGGATCGGCTCGAGCGCGCGCCAGCTTTTGAAGAACGAAAGAAGACGCGCCGCCACCTGCGGGTTCTTGGGGTCAAGCTCGAGCGCGATATCGGCAAGGAATTTGTAGCCCTTTCCATCCCGCCGGTTGAATTGCGACGGGTTTCCCGCCCCGAAAGCGCCGATCAGCGCGCGCACGCGGTTTGGATTGGCAAGCGAAAACGCGGGATGCTGCATCAGGCGCTCAACGCGCCCGAGCGTTGCGGGCTCGGCGATCTGCGCCTGTAGGGCGAACCACTTGTCCATCACCAGCGGGTCGCCGGCGAAGCGCGTCTGGAATTCGTCGAAGGCCTGTTCTCTTTCCGCCGCCGCGTGGGCCGAGAGGATGGCGAGCGCCGCGAAGCGATCGGTCATGTTGTCGGCATCGCGAAACTGACGAAAGGCGCGCTCGATGCCGGGCTTTTCGCCGCTCGCCGCGATGAGATCGAGCGCCGCATTTTTCAGCGCGCGGCGACCGGCGCTGGCGGCGTCGGGCGAATAGGGGGCAGGCACCGAAAGCCGCTGATAGATTTTATCGCAGCGCGCGGCGAGGGCTTTGCTTAACGTGCGCTTCAAGGTCTGGCGCGCCGCGAGCACGGCATCGGGATCGACATCGTTTCCGATTTCATGCGCAATATCCGTTTCGCCGGGCACCGCGACCACTTGCGCGACAAAAGCGGGATCGAGCCGGCCGTCATCGAGGCTGAGCGCAAACGCCGAAATCAGCGCGTCGGGGCGCGTGGGCTTCTTGCCCGCGCGCAATGCAGCGGCACTCGCAACCAGATGACGCATGGCAAGCGTCGATGCCGCGTCGAAGCGGTTGAAGGCATCGCCATCGTGGCCGGCAAGAAACACAAAATCTTCTTCACCGAGGTTGGAGACGACCTTGACCGGCGCCGAGAAGCCGCGATTGAACGACGGCACCGGCCGCTCATGAATGCCGCCGAAGGTGAAGGTCTGATGCGCCGCTGAAATCCGCAGCATGCCTTCGTTCTTGCCGCCGTCGGCGGGAATGAGCGGAAGGTCGCGCCCGTCTTTTCCGAGCAAGCCAAAGGCGAGCGGAATGAGCATCGGCTGCTTGGCGCTCTGGCCCGGCGTCGGCGGCACCACCTGGCGGACCTCCAGATGATAGCGCGACTGCGCGGCATCGAAACTGCCGCGTAGCGCCAGCTCAGGCGTTCCCGCCTGCGAATACCAGAGCTTGAACTGCGAGAGGTCGACGCCGTTCGCGTCCGCGAAGCAGCCGAGGAAATCCTCGACGGTCGCCGCGGTGCCGTCGCAGCGCGTGAAATAAAGATCCATGCCGGCGCGGAAGCCCTTGTCGCCGAGAAGCGTCTTCAGCATGCGCACGACCTCGGCGCCTTTTTGATAGACCGTTGCCGTGTAGAAATTGTTGATCTCGTGATAGGTCTCCGGCCGCACCGGATGCGCGAGCGGGCCCGCGTCCTCGGTGAACTGGTTGCTCTTCAGCGCGCGCACGTCGGAAATCCGCTTCACCGGCCGCGAGCGTTCGTCGGAAGTGAATTCCTGATCGCGAAAAACGGTGAGCCCTTCCTTCAGGCAGAGCTGGAGCCAGTCGCGGCAGGTAATGCGGTCGCCGGTCCAGTTGTGGAAATACTCGTGCGCGATCACCGCCTCGATGCCGGCGTAATCGCCGTCGGTCGCGGTTTCGGGCGAGGCGAGGATGTATTTATCGTTGAAGACATTCAGGCCCTTGTTCTCCATCGCGCCCATGTTGAAGCTTGAGACGGCGACGATGTTGAACACGTCGAGATCGTACTCGCGGCCGAAAGCGCGCTCGTCCCAGCGCATGGCGCGCTTCAAGGAGTCGAGCGCGTAGGCGCAGCGGTCCTCGCGGCCGGGCTCGACATAGATCGCAAGCTTCACCTTGCGGCCGGATTGCGTGACGAAATGGTCCTCGACCGCCGCGAGTTTCCCGCCGACGAGCGCGAACAGATAGCAAGGCTTCGGAAACGGATCGTGCCAGATCGCGTAATGCCGATTGGTGCCCGGCATCGGGCCCGCCTCGACCGGATTGCCGTTCGACAGCAGGATCGGCGCGTCATCGCGCTCGGCTTCGATGCGCGTGCGATAAACGGCAAGTACGTCGGGACGGTCGAGAAAATAAGTGATGCGGCGAAATCCCTCCGCCTCGCATTGCGTGCAATAGGTGCCGTTCGAGCGGTAAAGCCCCATGAGCTTCGTATTCGCCGATGGATCGATCGTCGTCTCGATGGTGAGATCAAAAGGCTTTTGCGGCGGCTCGTGGAGGGTGAGCGAGGAGGGCGTCGCCGCGTAGGAATTGGCGCCGAGTTTTTCTCCGTCGACGGCAAGGCCGGCAAGCGTAAGCTCGTCGCCGTCGAGCACGAGCGGGGCCTTGCTCTCGCCCTCGGGATTGGGCCGCACCCTCAGCCTGGCAACAACCCGGGTCGCGCCTGGATGCAACCGCACGTCGAGGTCGACGGTATCGATCAGCCAGTTCGGCAGCCGATAATCGGTGAGGCGAATGACTTGAGGCTCAGGATCGCGCATGCGGTCACCGGCAAAGAGGCTTCAGCTTTCCTTGAAAGCACGGCCGCGCGGTTAAAAGCAAGAAAGGCAATACGGCAATTAGCGCGTCGACTGCGCCGGCTCCTTGACCGCGCCCGGCGCGCGCGACGGCTCGGCGTGGCCGATCACGCGGTGAATGTCGGGACGCTCCTCGCGCAGACGCCGCTCGAGGTCATCGACGGCCTTATGCACGGTCTCGATGCTGAGGCCGGGATCGGCGCGGCAGTGGAAATTCACCACGAGGCCCTGCGTTGTTTCGCGGACGCGCACCGAATGCACATCGCGGATCGGGCCGTTTGCGGGCACGAGCTTGCGCATGGCGGCGGCGATCGCGGTTTGCAGCGCAAGGGGCGCATCGCGGCCGGCGATGCCGCCCGTTTGCATCGGCTCGATATGCGTCTCGACCTCGATGTCGTGGCCGAAATCGCCGCGGATCGCGGCCTCAAGCTTGCTCGCGATTTCATGCGCCTGCCCAAGCGACAGCGCGTGGTCTACCTCGAGGTCGAGACTGACCGCGAGCTTGCCATGCAGGTCGTGCACCGTGACGTGGTGAACAGCGCGGCCCTGGTTGTGCGCCACCACCATGATCCGTTCCATCATGCTCTCGTTGTCGAGCACGCGCGGCTCCGTCGTCACGCTCACCTCGGCGCCGGGTAATTTTCCGCGGATCGAATTTTCGACATCGGCCTTGATCGCGGCGACGCGATCGAGCGGCAGCGTGCGGCTCACGCCGACCGTGATCTCGGTGAAAAGCTTCGGGCCGACCCGGCGCGCGCGCACGCGCTCGACCGCGACCACGCCCTTGATGCCGTGCGCAATTGCCGTGATCTGGCCCGCGATGCCGGCGGGCGCTACGTCGGTCAACGTATCGATTGTCCGCCGCGCGAGGCGCCAGCCGGCCGACAGCACCAGGACGGCGACAGCGAGGGCTGCGAGCGAATCCGCGATCGGAAATCCGAGCGCGACACCGCCGAGGCCGGCGAGTACCGCGAGCGAGGCCCACATGTCGGAGGAAAAATGCAGCGCATCGGCTTCCAGTGCCTCGCTCGAGGTCTGCCGGGCAACCGACGTAAGCGCTCGCGAGCGGAAGAAGTCGACGGCGATCGATCCGGCGATGACGCCGAAGGCCCAAAGGCTCGCTTCGATTTCGTAGCCTTCGTGGAAGAGGAGCCTGCGGCCCGCTTCCCAGATCACGATGCCGGAAAGCAAAAAGAGCAGCGCCGTTTCGGCGAGCGCCGCGAGGCTTTCGAATTTTTCGTGGCCGTAGGGATGATCTTCGTCGGCGGGCTTGCCAGAAATGCGAACCGCGAAATAGGTCATCAGCGCGGCGCCAAAATCGATCGCCGAATGCCCCGCCTCCGACAGAATGGCGAGCGAGCCGGAAAGGATGCCGACCACGGCCTTGGCGGCGGTCAGGCCGCCGGAGGCGAGAACCGAACTCAATGCAACGTTCTCTTTATGCTCTTGCATGGCCGCTTTGCGCCTTGGCGCTGTTGTCGGCGAATTTTAGTTTAGATCGGTAACGGCTTCCTTTAAGGCGTCGCGATATTCGCGCACCAGCCGCGCGCACAATTCCGCGGTCGTCGGCACGTCGTCGATGCTGCCGACGCCTTGTCCGGCCGACCAGATGTTTTTCCACGCGCGTTTTTCATGGTTGATCGCCAGTTGCTTGGTCGGCGCCGCAAGGTCGATATCGGCGCCGGCGGCGACGATGCTGGGCTTCAAAAAATTGCCGTGCACGCCGCTGATCGCGGCGGTGTAGACGATGTCCTCGGCGCGGCTCGAAACGATCATGTCCTTGAACTCCTGCGGCACGATGCTTTCGCGCGTGGCGATGAAGCGGGTGCCGAGATAGGCGAGATCGGCGCCGATCATGCGCGCGGCCGCGACGTGGCGGCCGGTGGACATGACGCCGGAAAGCAAAATCGTTTTCGGAAAGAAGGCGCGGATTTCGGGGACGAGCGCAAAAGGGCTGAGGAGCCCCGCATGGCCGCCGGCGCCGGCGCAGACGGCGATCAAGCCGTCGACCCCCGCCTCGGCGGCTTTGCGAGCGTGGCGGATATTGATCACGTCGTGGAAGACGAGCCCGCCATAGCCATGCACCTCGCCGACAAGCTCTTTCACCGCGCCGAGCGAGGTGATGACCAAAGGCACCTTGTGCTTGACCGAGAGCGCGAGGTCGGCTTCCACGCGCGGATTGCTCTTGTGCACGATGAGGTTGACGCCGAACGGCGCCGTGGGCCGGCCGCTGTCGCGTTCGATCTTGTCGAGGCGCTCGCGGATTTCCACGAGCCACGCCTCATAACCTTCGCTCGTACGCTGATTGAGCGCCGGAAACGCGCCGACGATGCCGGCGCGGCAGGCCTCGACGACAAGATCGGGGCCGGAAGTGACGAACATCGGCGCGGCGACAGCCGGGATGCTCAGGCGGCCTTCGAACGCGGCGGGAATCGGCACTAATGGCTCCTAGAATTGATGCAATGATGCGAGCGGGGCGGACATTTTCCGGCCTGCGGCCTTGCGTCAAGGGCGCCGCTTTCCGCAACGGAAACGTAGCCTTGCCGAATGCGGCGATATCGGCCATCTCAGCTTCATGAAAATGCCTATGACGGGCCAATCGCCGGCCCGCCGTTTCTCCGTCGCGCCGATGATGGAGTGGACCGACCGCCACTGCCGGTTCTTCCACCGGCAGCTTTCGCGCCATGCGCTCCTCTATACGGAGATGATCACGGCGGACGCCATTATCCACGGCTCGCGCGAACGCTTGCTCGGTTTTGATCCCGCCGAGCATCCGGTCGCCTTGCAGCTCGGCGGCAGCGACCCCGCGAAACTCGCAACCGCAGCCCGCATCGGCGCCGAGTTCGGCTACGACGAAATCAATCTGAATGTCGGCTGTCCTTCCGACCGCGTGCAGGAGGGCCGCTTCGGCGCCTGCCTCATGCGCGAGCCGAAACTCGTCGGCGACTGCGTCGCGGCGATGACGGCCGCGGTCGCGCGGCCGGTCACGGTCAAATGCCGGCTCGGCGTCGACGAGCAGGACACCGAGGAATCGCTCGACCGTTTCGCCGATACGATCGTGGCCGCGGGCGCTAGGGCCCTCATCGTCCACGCCCGCAAAGCCTGGCTCGATGGCCTTAGCCCGCGCGAGAACCGCGACGTTCCGCCGCTCGATCACGCGCGGGTATATCGCCTGAAGCAGCGGCGCAAGGATTTCCCCGTCATCATCAATGGCGGCATCCACACCTTGGAGGAGGCCGAACAGCATCTTCGTCACGTCGATGGCGTCATGCTTGGCCGCGCCGCCTATCAGAATCCGGAACTCTTGCTCGCGGTTGATCCGAAATTCTTCGGCACGGCAGCGCCCGTCTCCGGCGCGCGCGAAGCGGTCGAAAGGCTCTTTCCCTATATCGAGCGGACAATGGCCGGCGGCGCCCGCCTGCACGATGTCACGCGACACCTTCTCGGCCTCTTCCGCGGCAAGCCCGGTGCGCGCGCTTTTCGCCGGCATTTGGCGACGAGGGCCGTGCAGCCGGACGCCGGCATGGCAGCCTTGCGCGAGGCGCTGGCGATGGTGCTGGACAGCCCGCCCGAATTGGCCGAAACCGCCGCCGCCTGAATCTTCCTGCTTTCCCGGAGACCGCGATGCTGTCCGGCGTCCCTGTCGGCGAGCTTGCCATTCTCGCCGCCGCCATCCTCGCGGCCGGCATTATCGCGGGCCTCATCGCCGGTCTGCTCGGCATCGGCGGCGCCCTCATTACGGTTCCGGTCCTCTACGAGCTTTTTCGTTTTCTCGGCGCGCCGGACGCCGTGCGCATGCAGCTTTGCATCGGCACCTCGCTCGCGGTGATCGTGCCGATCTCGTTGCGTTCTTTTTTCGCGCACAGAGCGAAGAGCGCGGTGCGCACGCATGTTCTGCGCATCTGGGCCGTGCCGGTCGTGCTCGGCGTCATCACCGGCAGCGTCATCGCCTATTATGCGCCCGCCGCCCTGTTCAAATGGGTGTTCGTGGTTTTCGGCTACGCCATGGCCGCCCGCTATTTGGTCGGCCGGGATTCGTGGCGGATCGGCCAGGGGCTGCCGGGCACGGCCACGCTCGCGGTCGTGGGATATTTCATCGGGCTCGTCTCCTCGCTCATCGGCGTTGCCGGCGGCGCCATGTCCACGCTCTTTCTCACGCTGTTCGGCGAGACGATCCATGTCGCGATCGCGACCTCCGCCGGTCTCGGCGTTTTGATCTCGGTGCCGGGCGCGATCGGCTACATGATCGCGGGCTGGCCGCAGGAAGCGCTGATGCCGCCGCTTTCGGTCGGCTATGTTTCGTTTCTGGGATTGTTGTTGTTCGCGCCGGCAAGCGTGCTTGCCGCGCCCTATGGCGCGCAGCTCGCGCACAAGCTCTCCAAGAAGAGGCTCGAAGTCGTCTTCGGCCTGTTCATGGCGGCGATCGCGACCCGCTTCCTGATCAGTCTGTTTTTCTAGCGCCGGCCGCCTTCGCGTGCAGCACCAGCTTTTCGCCGCGCACCTCGAAGGATTCGAGCCGCTTCAGAAAGCTCATGCCGAGAAGGCTCGTCTTCAGATCGCCCGGCGTCGAAACGAGCGCTGGCACCTTGCGTTCGATGATACCGCTGATCGCAACACGGTCGAGCACGACGGAAGCAGCCTTGCCGCGGCCGTTCGCCGTCTCGATCGGCACGTCGTATTTGAGCAGCTCGATCGGCAGGCCCGCCGCTTTCGCCGCCTCCGCCGTAAGCACGACGCTCGAAGCCCCCGTGTCGACCAGCATCGTAGTGCGCGTGCCGTTCACGTCCGCGCGGATGGTGAAGTCGCCTTCGCGCGGGCGCACGATTTCGACGGAGCGCCCCGACGAAGCCTGCGCGATCATTGGAACGCCGGGGATCACGCCCGCCAGCGCCTGCTCGCCGAAAGCCTGCAGCTGAAGGCGGAAATTATAGCCGGCGAACAGAATGCCAGCGACCGCGCACCAGAAGAAGGCCGCCCGCAGCAGCTCGCCGATCCGCTTGTAAAAGAGCGCATAGACCGCGCCGAAGATCATGACCACGAGCACGGCGCCGGTGATCAACGCGGCGATGGAGGCCGGGTGCAGGTCCGCGATCGTGTCCTGCTCGTTGCGTAGCGCAAGCGCAAGTACGGCAATGCCGAGCGCGGCAATGACGATCCACAACGGCCGGTCAGCGCGCATGCCGACGCCTCCCGCGCCGCGCGAAGGAAAAATCGGTCGCCATGGCTAGCGCACCGCCTGGTGCGCGCCGGCCATTCCCGGCTGCAGCGACACCTTGTCGTCGACCGGCGGCAAGGCCGCCATCACCCGCTCGGCCGGGAACGTCACGATCACTTCCGTGCCCTCGCGCAATTTCGAACGCAGCGTGAAGCTGCCGCCGTGAAGATCAATGAGCCCCTTGACGATCGGGAGCCCGAGGCCCGCGCCTTGCTCGGCGCTCTTGATCGCATTGGAGCCCTGGCCGAAGGACGACAGCACCACGGGGATTTCCTCTTCCGGAATGCCGGGTCCCGTATCGCGCACGCTGATGTATTGGCCGCCGGAAGCGGTCCAGCCGACCTTGATCCAGATCTCGCCGCCCTGCGGCGTGAACTTGATCGCATTGGAAAGAAGGTTGAGGCAGATCTGGCGCACCGCGCGCTCATCGGCCCAGATTTTCGGCAGGTCCTTCTCGTAGAGATCGTGGATGGTGATGCCGCGGTCGGTGGCGCGGATCTTCAAGAGGTGGTGGCATTCCTCGGCGACGTGCACGACGTTGATCGCTTCCTCGTTCAGCTCGTAGCGGCCCGCTTCGATGCGCGAGAGGTCGAGAATCTCGTTGATGAGATTGAGGAGATGCTGGCCCGAATCATGAATGTCGCCGGCATATTCGCCATAGGCCGAAACCAGATGCTCGCCCAGGAGCGAATTTTTCATCACCTCCGAGAAGCCGAGAATGGCGTTCAAGGGCGTGCGCAATTCATGGCTCATCTGCGCGAGAAATCGGGACTTGGCGAGGTTCGCGGCTTCCGCCCGCCGCGCCGCCTCGTCGGACTTCGCCTTCGCTTGTTCGAGTTCGCCGATTAGCGAATCGAGCTGCCCGCGCGCTTCCAGCGCCGCCACCGCCGAAACGTGCAGCCGGTTCGCGACCATCACGAAATAGGCCTCGGCTCCGGCGGTGAGTCCGGCGAGCACGAGGTCCTGCGCCTGGCCGCGGATCAGGTACTGGATCACCACGATCCCCGCGACCGGCATGGTGGAGGCATAGACCGCGGCGGGAATGCTTGCCGCCAGCATCGAAAACACCGCGACCACGAGCAGCATCGCAAACAGCGAGAAGTCGCCGGCGCCTTGGGCGCCGACGTCGACGAGCACGTTGATGTTCAGCACCCACGATACGCCGAAGAGAAAATCGAGAAGCGTGAACAGGATGCGGTAACGGCGTTGCGTGTCGGCGTTCACGGGCGTGGAGAGAAACCGCCGGCAGGCGGCGAGGTTCATCGCGTGGATCGTGAGCGCGAGAAACGTCCAGATCAGCGCCGAATAACCGCCGGTCCACAGGCTCGACGCCAGCCCCACAAGCGAGACGAGCAGAAACAGCGCCAGCGATCCGCCGAGCCGGTGCTCGGCGTAAAGCCGCAACAACTCGTGATCATAGGCCGGCTTGGTTCCGGTGGTGGATGTCAGGCGGTCGCGCGTCTCGCGTACGCTGCGGCTGAGCCTCAGCCGCCGCTCATGCGCGGCTCGCGCGGCATCGGCCGCAAGCTCATCCCCCCGGGCTTCTTGCCCAGTCATGACCGATCCACCCGTACTCCTACGCCGTTCAGCCACGATCACAAGAAAGTGGTTAATAGCAGCCTCACCGATATGGTTAACGAAAACTGAATGCGTTGAAACACAGGCATTTGCACGCGTTGCAGCGGCGCATATTGTCGGCGCCGAAGGCGCGTGATCGACTGCCGCGGGCGAGGGAGGAAAAGATGAAACTCTACGATGGCGGCCGGGCGCCGTCGCCGCGCCGGGTGCGCATTTTCCTCGCCGAAAAAGGCGTCGATGTTCCGAAGGTGCCGGTGGATCTCGCGGCACTCGAACAGAAGAGCGCGTCCTTTCGCGCGTTGAACCCGATGCAGCGCGTGCCCGTGCTCGAACTCGACGACGGCACGGTGATCACGGAAACGATGGCGATCTGCCGCTACTTCGAGGCGCTGCATCCGCAGCCGAACCTCTTCGGCCGCGATGCGGTCGAAATCGCCAAGGTCGAAATGTGGAACCGCCGGCTCGAATTGGGACTTTATACCGCGGTGTCCAGCGTCTTTCGCCACGGGCATCCGGGAATGGCGAAGCTGCAGGTTCCGCAGGTGCAAGAATGGGCGGAGATCAATAAGCCGCAGGTCGCCGAGTTTCTGCAGCTTCTCGACCGTGAGCTTGCGAGCCGTAAATACGCGGCCGTCGACCGCTTCACCGTCGCCGACATCACCGGCCTCGTCGCCATCGACCTGATGAAACCGGCGAAGCTCGAAGTGCCCGAAGCGTGCAAGAATGTGCGTCGCTGGCACGCGGAGATTTCGGCGCGGCCGAGCGCCGCGGCGTAAGGAAAAATCGGAGCCAGGAATGACAGTCACGGCCGATCAGGTTCGCGAACGCCTGAAGGCGATCAAAGGTCCGGACGGAAGCGAGCTTGCCGCCGCGGGCAAGCTTTCCGACATCGTCATTTCCGACGGCAAGGTTTTCTTCTCGCTCACGGTCGCGGCGAGTGCCGCGCCCGCATGGGAGGCCGTTCGCAAACAGGCCGAGGAAGCGGTTCGCTCGCTTCCGGGGGTCGCGTCCGTGCTGATCGCGCTCACGGCCGAGCGCGCGGGCGGCGCGCCGCCGGCAGGCGGTTCGCCGGTGAAAGCGCCGCCACGTCCAGCGGCGGCATCGCGACCCATCGCCGGCGTGCCGGGCGTCGACGCCGTGATCGCGGTCGCCTCGGGCAAGGGCGGCGTCGGCAAATCGACCACCGCCGCGAACCTCGCGCTCGGTCTTCGCGATCTTGGCCTCAAGGTCGGCGTGCTCGATGCCGACATTTACGGCCCCTCCATGCCGCGGCTCCTCGCGGTCAAGGGCAAGCCCGAAACCATCGGCGGCCGAAGGCTGCGGCCGATGGAGAATTACGGCCTGAAGGTGATGTCGATCGGTTTTCTCGTCGATGAGGAAACGCCGATGATCTGGCGCGGACCGATGGTGATGTCGGCGATCACCCAGATGCTGCACGAGGTGGAGTGGGGCAAGCTCGATGTCATGGTCGTCGACATGCCGCCGGGCACCGGCGATGCGCAGTTGACGCTCGCCCAGCAAGTGCCGCTCGCCGGCGCCGTGATCGTCTCGACCCCGCAGGATCTCGCGCTCATCGACGCGCGGCGCGGCATCGCCATGTTCCGCCGCGTCGACGTGCCGGTCCTGGGCCTCGTCGAGAACATGAGCTATTTCCTCTGCCCGCATTGCGGCGAGCGTTCGGATGTGTTCGGCCATGGCGGCGCCAAGCTTGAAGCCGAGCGCCTTGGCGTGCCGTTCCTCGGTGAAGTGCCGCTCGAGATCGAAATTCGCGAGACCTCCGATGCCGGGCTTCCGATCGTGGTCAAGAAACCCGATGGGCCGCATGCGAAAATCTATCGCGACATTGCCGGAAAGGTGCGCGCGCAACTCGGCGGCGGCAGGGGACGCACGCCGCCACGGATCGTCATCGAATCCTGAAATACCAAATACCAGGTGCGATTTTCGAGGATTTTACCGCGTGGCGAAATTAGCCGTTTCGTGCTAACCGCTCCCGCAAGCGAAAAGCAAAACATACGTTTTTTCGCACTTCACCGAGGGGGAGGAGTTCTCATGAAGCGTCGTAAGTTTCTACAAGTCGCGGGCGCCGGTCTTGCCGCATCCGCGATCGCAAAGCCGGCCATTGCGCAGTCGATGCCGGAGCTCAAGTGGCGTCTCACGTCGAGCTTTCCGAAATCGCTCGACACGATCTTCGGCGCCGCCGAGGTTTTCGCCAAGGCGGTGGCGGAAGCGACCGACAACAAATTCCAGATCCAGGTCTTCGCCGGCGGCGAAATCGTTCCCGGCTTGCAGGCCGCGGATGCGGTGACCAACGGCACGGTCGAGATGTGCCACACCGCCTCGTATTACTATTTCGGCAAGGACCACACCTTCGCGCTTTCCACCGCCTCGCCGTTCGGGCTCAACAGCCGCATGCAGAACGCCTGGCAATATTTCGGCGGCGGCATCGACCTGATGAACGACTTCTACAAGAAGTACAACATCTACGCGCTTCCTTGCGGCAATACCGGCTGTCAGATGGGCGGCTGGTTCCGCAAGGAGATCAAGACGCCCGCCGACCTCAACGGCGTGAAGATGCGGATCGGCGGCTATGCCGGCCTGACCATGGCGAAGCTCGGCGTCGTGCCGCAGCAGATCGCCGGCGGCGACATCTATCCCGCGCTCGAAAAAGGCACGCTCGATGCCTGCGAGTGGGTCGGACCGTATGACGACGAGAAGCTCGGCTTCTACAAGGTCGCCCAGCACTACTACTATCCGGGCTGGTGGGAAGGCGGCGCCATGCTCCACAACTTCATCAACATCGAAAAGTGGAACTCGCTCACGCCGACCTACAAGTCGATCGTGCGCACCGCTTCTGACATGGCCAGCACCTGGATGCAGTCGAAGTACGACGCGGTGAACCCGGCGGCGCTGAAGCGGCTGGTGGCGAACGGGGCGAAGCTGCATCCCTTCTCGCCGGAGGTCATGGACGCCTGCTACAAGGCCGCGAACGAGGTTTATGCGGAAACTTCCGCCAAGAACCCGGACTTCAAGAAAATCTGGGATTCGATAACCGCCTTCCGCGGCGATCAGTATCTGTGGTGGCAGGTCGCTGAATATTCCTTCGACACCTACCAGATCCGCGCCCGCACGCGGACTTGAACCAAAGTCATAGGTTTTAAAGCCTTTGACGCCCCGGAGCCCCGGCTCCGGGGCTTTTTGTTGGCTGGCGCTTCTTTCTTTTTCGGCCGATACTGGAGGTAAGCCCATAAGCCCATAAAAGACCGGCCAGCCGGCGAGGGCACCCACGCCCAATCACTTTTAGAAACTACCCAGCAGGGGGAGAACCACTATGAAACGCCGCGATTTTCTGAAGACTGCAGGAGCCGGGCTCGCCGCATCGACGTTGGCAGCACCGGCCATCGCCCAATCCTCGCCCGAGATCAAATGGCGGTTGGCGGCAAGCTGGCCGAAATCGCTCGATACTCTCTTCGGAGCTTGCGAAACATTCTGCAATTATGTTGCGGAAGCGACCGACAATAAATTCCAAATCCAGCCCTTCGCCGCAGGCGAAATCGTGCCGGGGCTGCAAGTTCTCGATGCCGTGCAAAACGGCACGGTCGAGGTCTGTCACACCGCGACCTATTACTTCATCGGCAAGGACCCGACCTGGGCCTTGTTCTGCGCCGTGCCCTTCGGCCTCAATGCCCGCCAGCAGAATGCCTGGTATTACGATGGCGACGGCACGAAGTTGATGATCGACTTCGCCAAGAAGTTCAACGCCTATCCGCTGCTCGCCGGCAACACCGGCTGTCAGATGGGCGGCTGGTTCAACAAGGAAATCAAGGAACCGTCCGATTTCAGCGGATTGAAGATGCGGATCGGCGGCTGGGCCGGCAAGACGCTTTCCAAACTCGGTTGCGTGCCGCAACAACTCGCCGGCGGCGACATTTATCCCGCGCTCGAAAAAGGAACGATCGACGCCGCCGAATGGGTAGGCCCCTACGACGACGAGAAACTCGGCTTCTACAAGGTCACCAAATACTATTACTACCCCGGCTGGTGGGAAGGCGGCACCACGAACCACATGTTGATCAATACGGCAAAATGGGACGAGCTGCCCAAGAGCTATAAAGCGGTCCTGACGGCGGCTGCCGGCTTCACCAACGTCCAGGAGCAGGCGAGGTACGACGCGCGAAATCCGCAAGCGCTGAAACGTCTCGTTGCCGGCGGTACGCAATTGCGTCCATTCCCGCAAGGGGTGATGGAAGCCTGCCTGAAGGCATCGATGGAAGTGAATGCCGAAACGTCGGCGATCAACCCGGACTACAAGAAGGTATGGGACAACATTCAGGCGTTCCGCAACGATGAATATCTCTGGTGGCAGGTCGCCGAATATTCCTTCGACAGCTTCCAGATTCGCTCGCGCGGCAAGAGCTGAACGCGACCGCACGCTGAAATGTCTGAACCCCGGAGCTTCGGCTCCGGGGTTTTTCATTTTGCGCTGCATCGAAGGTGCAGCGCGACCGGTTGCGGCGGATTTTCCACGGCCGTGGAGCTAGTTGGCGCGATATTCGGTATGCGCTAGCGTCCGGCCATCAAAAGCCATAACCGGGAGAAACGTTCAATGAAACGCCGCGATTTTCTGAAAACAGCCGGAGCGGGTCTTGCCGCCTCGGCGGTCGCAGCACCCGCGATCGCCCAGTCGATGCCGGAGATCAAGTGGCGGCTCGCATCGAGCTTCCCGAAGTCGCTCGATACGCTCTGGGGCACGGCCGAGCTCTTTTGCAAGAACGTCGCCGAAGCGACAGACAACAAATTCCAGATCCAGCCCTTCGCCGCCGGCGAGATCGTTCCCGGCCTGCAGGTGAACGACGCGGTGAGCAACGGCACCGTCGAAATGTGCCAGACCGCGAACTACTATTTCTTCGGCAAGGATCCGACTTTCGCGCTCGCTTGCGCCGTGCCGTTCGGGCTCAACTCGCGCATGCAGAATTCGTGGCTGTTCCACGACGGCGGCAACGAGCTGCTGAACGAGTTCTTCAAGAAGTTCAATCTCTACGGCATTCCCGCCGGCAACACGACCTGCCAGATGGGCGGCTGGTTTCGCAAGGAAATCAAGGAAGTCGCCGATCTCCAGGGGCTGAAATTCCGCGTCGGCGGCTTCGCCGGCAAGGTCTTGTCGAAGCTCGGCGTCGTGCCGCAACAACTCGCCGGCGGCGACATTTATCCCGCGCTCGAAAAGGGCACCATCGACGCCGCCGAATGGGTCGGGCCCTACGACGACGAGAAGCTCGGCTTCTACAAGATCGCGCCGAACTACTACTATCCCGGCTGGTGGGAAGGCGGCACCGTCGCCCACCACATGTTCAACCTGGAAAAGTGGAACAGCTTGCCGAAGGGCTACCAGGCCATCCTGACGTCGGCCTGCGAGTACGCCAACATCTGGATGATGGGGAAATACGATTCCGCCAACCCGCAGGCGCTGAAGCGGCTGGTGGCGAACGGCGCCAAGCTGCAGCCATTCTCGCCCCCGATCATGGAAGCGAGCCTGAAAGCGGCGAACGAGGTCTATGCCGAGACCTCGGCGGCGAATCCCGACTTCAAGAAGGTGTGGGACTCGATCACCAAATATCGCAGCGACCAGTATTTGTGGTGGCAGGTCGCCGAATATACCTATGACGGCTTCATGATCCGCTCGCGCGGCAAGGGCTGGAGCTGATCGGGAGCCGCCCGATCAGGGCGGTCAACAAGGCCGGCCGTCTTGGCCGGTTAAAGGAGGAACGAGGCTATGAATGATCTTGAGAAATTTCTTGCCGACCCGGTGGTGACGCTCATTCTGATCATTTTGATCGGCGCCATCATCGGCTGGATCTACGAGGAATATACGCACTCGCCGCACGGCTACATCACCAGCGCGCTCGTGGGCGTCGCGGGCTCCTACACCGGATATTATCTGGCGAGGCTCGCGAGCATCTCGAGCAACCTCGGGCGGTTTCTCGCGGCGGCGGTGGCCGCGGTGATCGTGCTGTGGGCGTGGCGGACATTTCATCTCCACCCGCGGCGCGGTAAGAAAAAAAGATAGGCGCGAATGCCGCGATAAGCGGATTCAGAAAGACATTTGGGCTCCGGCTGAAACCGGAGCCCAAATTTTTTCATTCGTAACGTTTGGTTCGCTACTGAATCTTCGGCGGTTCGGGATCGAAGGTCGGCAGCTCGATCTTGATGTCGACCTTGTTGGGGTCGACCGTGCTGAGGCCGCGCTTGTAGTGCATCACCATGGCCGGGAAGGCGATCACGAGGCCGACCATGATGCACTGGATGATCACGAAGGGAATCGCGCCCCAATAAATCTGCCCGGTGGTGACCCCGTCCGTGCGCTTGCCAGAGACGCGGTCGATAAAGCTTTCCTTCGGTGCCACCGAGCGCAGATAAAAGAGCGCGAAGCCGAACGGCGGGTGCATGAACGATGTCTGCATGTTGACGCCGAGAATGACGCCAAACCAGATGAGGTCGATGCCGAGCCGTTCCGCCGCCGGACCGAGCAGCGGAATGATGATGAAGGCGATTTCGAAGAAGTCGAGGAAGAAGGCGAGAAAGAACACGAACACGTTGACGAAGGCGAGGAAGCCGATCTGGCCGCCGGGAAGCGATACCAGGAGATCCTCGACCCAACGGTGCCCGTCGACGCCGTAGAAGGTGAGCGAGAAGGTTCGCGCGCCGACCAGGATGAACACGACGAAAGCGGACAGCTTCGCCGTGGATTCCGTTGCCTGCCGCACTAGGTCCCAAGACAGCCGGCGCTTCATGATCGCAAGGATCAGCGCGCCGGTGGCGCCCATGGCGCCGCCCTCGGTCGGCGTCGCAAGCCCGATGAAGATCGTGCCGAGCACGAGGAAGATGAGGAACAAGGGCGGCACCATCGCGAACGTGACCTGTTGCGCGAGCCGCGACAGGAAGCGGAACTTGAACAGGCGGTCGCACGCCCAGTTCACGACCGCGACGACGAAGGCGAACACGATGGCGTTGAACATCGTGAGCACCACGAAATCGGCGCCATGCGTGCCGGAATTCCGCATCATGAACCAGCCGAACACGCCGCTGACGACGGCAAGGATGGCAAGCGTGCCGAGGCCGCGGCTGCCGTCGTCCTCGCGAAAGCCGACCGCCTCCACCGGCAGGCCGGGTGCCGATTTCGGGAACATGATCGTCATCAGGAAAACGTAGACGGCATAGAGGGCGGCGAGCGTGATGCCGGGCACGAACGCACCCTCATACATGTCGCCGACCGAGCGGCCGAGCTGGTCGGCCATCACGATGAGCACTAGCGAAGGCGGAATGATTTGCGCGAGCGTGCCGGAGGCCGCGATCACGCCGGAAGCCACCCGGCGGTCATAGCCGTAGCGCAGCATGATCGGCAGCGAAATCAGCCCCATCGAGATCACCGAGGCGGCGACGACGCCCGTCGTGGCCGCGAGCAGCGCGCCCACGAAAATCACCGCGTAGGCGAGGCCGCCGCGAATGGTGCCGAACAACTGGCCGATGGTGTCGAGGAGGTCCTCGGCCATGCCGGATCGTTCGAGGATGAGGCCCATGAAGGTGAAGAACGGAATCGCCAACAACGTGTCGTTGCTCATGATGCCGTAGATGCGTTCCGGCAGCGCCTGCAGGAAATCCGGCCGGAACAGGCCGAGCTCGATGCCGAGCAGGCCGTAAATCAGGCCGATCGCCGCGAGCGAGAACGCCGCCGGATAGCCGATCAAGAGGACCACGATCAGCGAGGCGAACATCAGGGGCGCCATGTTGTGGATGAGGAAGGCGGTCACGACTTGCCCCCCACCCTTTTGTCGACGCTTTCGATGGCGTGGATCAGCTCCTCAACCTCGGCTTCCGCCGGATGATGCACGCCCTCATGCGGGTCGGCGATCATTCCACGCAATATGGCGACGCGCTTGATCACCTCGGAAATTGCCTGAAGGAACAGGAGTAAGAATGCGACCGGCACGAGGAACTTCGTCGGCCATTGCGGCAGTCCGCCGGCGTTCGAGGATTGCTCGTCGATGCGGAAGGAGGCGAGGAAGAACGGCCAGCCGGTGATGATCATGACGATCGTGAACGGCAGCAGGAAAAACGTATGCCCCAGTATGTCGATCCAATTGCGCACCGGTTTCGGCAGCATGTTGTTGATGATGTCGATTCGGATGTGCTCGTTGTTCAGCAGCGTCCACGGCGAGCAGAGCAGAAAGACCGCCGAGAACAGGATCCACTGCAGCTCGAGCCAGGAATTCGAGCTCATATCCAGGAGCTTGCGAACGACGGCGTTGCCGGCGGAAACCAGCGTCGCCGCAAAAATCGCCCAGGCGAACCATTTGCCGATACGCGTATTGATCGCGTCAATGACGCGGCTGAGTGCAAGTAATGCTTGCATTCCTCCCCCTCAGGTCAGGCGCGAATATTGTCCGCGCGTCCCCCCATCCGGCTTTTCTGATCGAATGATGGCCGGTTGTTGGCAGCCAAACTGAAACCGCCGTCTCCGTCAATGGGAAGTTTTCGGCAAGATTGCGGGGGTAGGCCGGCGTCGCCGCAACTCTACATTACGAAATTGTGGCGCCGCCGAAGCGGCAATCAGCCGCCGGTCGTGCTCATGTGGCGGGCGAGCGCCGGCTGCCGGGTGCGGCGGTCGATAACGAAATCGTGGCCCTTCGGCTTGCGCGCAATCGCCTCGTCGATCGCGGCCTGCAGGAGGCCGTCCGCTTCCGAGGCCCTGAGCGGCGAGCGCAGATCCGCGGAGTCCTCCTGACCGAGGCACATGAAGAGCGTGCCGGTGCAGGTGACGCGCACGCGATTGCAGCCCTCGCAGAAATTGTGCGTGAGCGGGGTAATGAAGCCGAGCCGGCCGCCGGTTTCGGCGACGCGCACGTAGCGCGCCGGGCCGCCGGTGCGGTAGTCGATCTCCTCCAGCGTATATCGCTGTGCCAGCCGCGCGCGCACGAGCGAAAGCGGCAGATATTGATCCACGCGCTCGGGACCGATGTCGCCGAGTGGCATCACTTCGATCAGCGACAGATCCATGCCGCGCCCGTGCGCCCATTCGATCAGCGCGGGAATTTCTTCTTCATTCGTATCCTTCAGCGCGACGGCGTTGATCTTGACCGCAAGACCCGCGGCTTGCGCCCCGTCGACGCCGGCCAGCACCTTGGCGAGCTCGCCCCAGCGGGTGACGGCGCGGAATTTGTCGGCATCGAGCGTATCGAGCGAAATGTTGATACGTTTCACGCCGCAATCGGCGAGTTCTCTGGCGAAGCGCGGGAGCTGCGAGCCGTTGGTGGTGAGCGTCAATTCTTCCAGCGCGCCGCCCGCAAGATGCCGCGACAGCGATCGGAACAACAGCATAATATCGCGCCGCACCAAAGGCTCGCCGCCGGTCAGCCGCAGCTTCTTCACGCCGCGCGCGATGAACGTCGAGCAGAGCCGGTCGAGCTCTTCGAGCGACAGGAGATCGCGCTTGGGCAGAAACGTCATGTTTTCCGCCATGCAATAGACGCAGCGGAAATCGCAGCGGTCGGTGACCGAGACGCGCAAGTAGGTGATGGCGCGGCCGAACTTGTCGACGAGCGGCGAAAGCGAGCCCGTCGCCGGCCGGTCGAGATTCAAGGTATGCGTGTCTGCCATCGCTCGCCTATATCTGGGGTAGGACTCTGACGGAGACAACGCTCCCCGTCCAGCGCTTGCCCTCTCGGAGACTTGAATGGCCGCACCCCCCGAAATCCGCCCCTGGCCCACGGAAGTGCGGCTCTCCAAGGACCGCCGCGGCCTCACCGTGGCCTTCGAGGACGGCGCGCGTTTCACGCTGCCCGCCGAATACTTGCGGGTCGAAAGCCCGAGCGCCGAGGTGCAGGGGCACGGCCCCGACGAGCGCAAGACCGTGCCGGGCAAGCGCGCGGTGGAAATTCTCGAAGTGCGGCCCGTCGGCAATTACGCGGTGCGGCTCGTGTTCGACGATATGCATTCGACGGGAATTTATTCGTGGGATTATTTGCACGAGCTCGGCCGCGAGCAGGAGGCGCGGTTTCAAAAATACCTCGATGCGCTCAAAGCCCAGGGACTTTCGCGAGAAGCGTCGAAAGGCTCCTAGGCGGAAGGCGTCAACGCCCGCCGTCGTGCGTTCCCTTGATGGCGTCGCCCTGCAGCTTGGTGAAGGGGACGAAGGGCACGACCTTGTTATAGACGTTCGAACGCGCGACCCGGATCGAGCCGCCGGGCTCCTGCTGCTTCACCACTTTCAGGATCACGTGCGCGCCCGGCGGGCCCACCGGGATCACCATGATGCCGTTCGGCCGGAGCTGCGCGAGGAGCGGCGGCGGAATGTGGTCGATGCCGCAAGTGACGATGATCTTGTCGAACGGCGCCGCTTCCTCCCAGCCGTAATAGCCGTCGGCTTGCTTGGTATTGATCGCTTTATATTCGGTGTAGCCGCGCGAGATCAGGTTGTCGTAGAGGCCGCGCGTGCGTTCGGCCAAGGGTTTGATGATCTCGATCGTCCACACCTTGTCGGTGAGGTTCGCGAGATACGCCGACTGGTTGCCGGAGCCGGTGCCGATCTCCAGCACCTTCTCGCCGAACTGTACGTCGATCGTCGAGGTCATGCGGCTCACGACGAGCGGCCCCGAGATCGTGACGCCGAAGCCGATATCGTGGAAGTCGCGGTCATAGGCGCGCGAGATGTCGCGCTTCATCACGAATTCGTCGCGCGGCGTGAGCAGGAAAGCACGGCCGTTGCGGTCATTGACGAAGTCGTGGTTCGCCTTGAGGAAGAGATAACGGTCCCAGCGCGCGGCGAGAATTTTGGGGTCCTCGCCGCGGTTCGCGACCATCCAGCGGATGAAGGCGTCGCCGCTCGCGGTCGGCGGCGATTGTTCCCAGCTATAGGGCGCAGGCACGTTGGCGTGCGCGAGGCGGGGAAGCGTGGCGGCCGCAAGCATCGCCGCCGAGCCAGCTATGAAATCGCGTCGTTGCAATTCGGCCTCCCGATTCCGCTTACTCCATATCAGCGGGCCGGAATGTCGCAAAGATGGCGCGGCTCACCGTTTTCGCCTTTGTAATGATCACGCCGCAAATCAGATGAAATCGCAGCGACCTGCGGCGGAAGCAGCGGGCGATGTTCACGCAACTTGCCAATTCCTCGCGCGTCGGGCAGCATTTTTCGGGGCGCGCCCACGGCTATTCGGCAACAAAAAAACGGGGCGCAAGGGGGAAGGCGTGGATCCATCGAGCTCGATTGAAATTGCCAAACACACGCTGCTGAATTGCGGGCTCATCCTCGCCGTCGGCCTCGTCACCGCCTTCGTGGCGCAGAAGATCAAGATTCCCGACATTGCGCTTTTTCTACTCGTCGGCATGGCGATCGGTCCGGCAATGCTCGGCCTCGTCAACATCCCGGCGGATTCGTCGCTGAACCAGATCATTCTTCTCTTTGGCGCGAGCTACATTCTGTTCGACGGCGGCGCTTCGCTGCGTTTCAGCGTGTTGAAGGGCGTGTGGATCACGATCGCCGTGATCGCCACGATCGGCGTCGTGATCACCGCGGCGATCACCAGCGTTGCCGCCTATTTCATTCTCGGCGTTCCGCTGATCGTGGCGATGCTTCTCGGCGCCACGCTCGGCTCGACCGACCCCGCGACGCTCGTTCCCATCTTTCGGCAGGTCCACATTCGCGACCGTGTGGCGCAAACGGTGGTGAGCGAGTCCGCGCTCAACGACGCGACGGGCGCGATCATCACCTTCGGCGTGCTTGCGGTCGCCATGGGCACCGGCCAATTCTCGCTGGTCTCCTCGTTATTCGATCTGTTGAAGCAGGCGGCGATCGGCATTGCCGCCGGCGTCGTGCTCGGCTACCTCGCCGCGCTCCTGATCGCGCATGAGCGCTGGTCGTTTCTCGTCGAATACGCGCCGGTGGTGACGATCGTCGCTGTCATCGGCGCCTACTTCGCCGCCGACGGCCTGCAAGCGAGCGGGTTCATGGCCGTTTTCGTCTTCGGCGTCATGCTCGGCAACAAGGACGCTTTCGGCTTCAAGATGGAAAAGGGCGAAGCGCGGAGGCTCGACGAATACGTGGCGACCACCGCCTTCATCATGCGGCTCTTCATTTTTATCCTGCTCGGCGCCCAGGTCGATTTCGGCCTGATGAACAAGTATCTCGCGGGCGGCATTCTCGTGGTCACGATTTTCATGCTGATCGCGCGGCCGCTGACCGTCTTCCTCTGCGCGTGGCCCGACCGGCGCGCGCGCTGGAGCCTCAACGAGATGCTGTTCATGTGCTGGACGCGCGAGACCGGCGTGATCCCGGCGGCGCTCGCGGGCCTCCTCCTCGGCATGAAGGCGCCGGGCGCGCAGATGATCGCGTCCGTCACCTTCATCGCCATTCTGATGACGATTCTCATCCAGGCGACGACGACGAAGTGGCTGGGAGCGAGGCTTGGGCTTTTGAAGAAAAGCAAAGGGCGGCGATAGCGACACGAAACGCTCGTCAACGTCACGTCATTATTTGAACGATCACCCCAACGAATGATGATACTGAGTTGGGCATGTTTGATTGGGCCGCAATCGTTGAAGATTTTACCCAGCCCGCCTTCTGGGCATCCCTCCTGCAAATGGTCTGGATCAACATTTTGCTTTCTGGCGACAATGCGGTGGTGATCGCGCTCGCCTGCCGCGCGCTGCCGCCGCGCGAGCGGATGTGGGGCATGATCATCGGCGCGGGCTTCGCCTCGATCCTGCTCATCGTGTTCACCGGCATCATCTCGATGCTGATGACGCTGCCTTATCTGCGCGTGGTAGGCGCGCTCGCGCTGTTCTGGATCGCCATCAAGCTGCTCGCGCCGCAGCGGCACGACGAAGAAGACACGCCCGAGGCGGTCGAGGATTTGTGGCGCGCGGTCTGGATCGTTCTCGTCGCCGATCTCGTCATGAGCCTCGACAATGTGATCGCGGTCGCCGCCGTCGCCAAGGGGCATTACGTGCTGCTGGCGATCGGGCTTGCGATCAGCATTCCGATCGTCATCGCCGGCAGCGCCCTGATCCTGGCACTCCTCGAGCGCTTTCCGATCCTGGTCTGGGGCGGCGCGGGTATTCTCGGCTGGGTCGCGGGCGATATCTTCGCCGGCGATCCGTTCATCGAATTCTTCCTCGGCGGTTTCAATCCAAATCTGAATTTGGAACTTATCGTGGAGATCGCCGGCGCGCTTCTTGTGCTCGTGTCCGGCTACCTTTGGCAGCGGGCGCATCACGCCGCCGTGGGCGAGAGCTAGGTCTTCGCGCGGGGCGACTTGCCAAGTCCGGGCACCCGCGTATTTCGGTTCAATCGCCGCCAAAGGGACTGTCGACGGCGACAAGCCAACGGCCGTCGGGCTGGCGGCGCAGCACATCGGCAAAGCGCGACGTGCGCTCGAACGCGGTGCCGTCGCCGCGGCGGCCGGCAAGCGTAAACGTCCCGAGGACCAAAACCACATCGTCGGAGCGAATGAAGCTCTGCGGTTTAATGGTCATGCGGCCGCGCAAATCGACGACATGTTTGAGCGCGGCGCGCAATTCCGCCGGAGTTTCGGTTACGCGGCCCGGCTTGATCACGAAAACGGCCTTCGGGTCGTAGAGCGCGAGCACGCCCTCGAGATCGCCGGCGTTGTAGGCTTCGCTCAGGGCCGGATGCAGGTCTTCGGGTCGCATCGCCATCGCGCCGAACGTAGCATGCGGCTCGGAGCTCGCGGTAGATGCAGCGAGATGGTGGGCGCTACAGGGATTGAACCTGTGACCTTTCCCGTGTGAAGGGTTAGGCCGGATTCGTGAAAAGGTAATCGCGCCAGTAGTTTATGGTGCGCGCAACTAGCCTATGCTCGGAAATTGCACATAAATTCCCTTGACCAGCGTCGACAGCGTCAGCAGCACGAAAACGACCGTGACCCAGATCCATACGCGCCGGCTCCAAAACAAGAAGCCAGCGGCCGCGCCTGCGGCAATGGCGGGCAGGAAATAGCCGACATACCAGGTCGCCTTGAGCAGGGTGGGTGCGGGGAGCATGAGTGCCGCGATCGCCGCGGCGATTACGGCGACCAGCGCCGACCGGATCCAGACGTTGCCCTGAAGGGCCTCGAGAGCTCGCTGCATGGGATACCTCCGGGATCGAGGGTTACCCCGAAGGTTACATTCCTGTCTAGTCAATCCACCAGATATAGCGGCGACACGGAATGCACATGCGGCGAGAGAAGCGCTCGATATAGTCGAACTCGGTGCCGAAAGTGATGATCAGGCCGGGCCGATGAAAAAACAGATAGGCACACTGCAAGAACCGGCCGAACGGTCCCCTACGGATGAAGCCCTGATATCTCCAGGGCATACTGAGCGTCAGGTGTGATTTCACCGCCTGGCGTATGTGGTAGAAAGAGAACGGCGGCGAGTGCTTGTTGAGGAAGACAGCTACATCGAACTGCTCGTTTCTCCACGGCTTCTCTGAGTTCACTTCGACGAACGGTCCCTGCTTCATCACACCACCAAACCACTAAACCGTTTCAGACGCCCATCGCCGAACGCATGAGATCCTTCACCGGCAGCGCAGCCGCAGATAGCACAGTCTCGCGACCGTCGTCAGGGTCTCGGACGACGAGCTCGATCACGAGCTCCGGTGAAGCAATAAATCTCCCCGCGCCGGGCACGCCCGCCCCAAGGCCGACGCCGCCGGTGTTGTATACCGGAGCGGGCGATAGCTGATTGTGATTGGCGCCGTAGTTGGCCGCGTTAACGACCTGACCATTCGGGTTTCGAATATAGACGTTGGGTCGGAAGAGCATGGGGGAGCCTTGTGGTTTCGTGGTTTGGTGGTTTAGTGATCGACACTTCTGACGGGACCAATGACTTCGAAGTCGGGGATGTCGATGCTCTCCTCGACGCCGCAGCAGTACCAGAGGCCATCTTCGCGAAGCGCTATGAAAGTCGTCCCGTCTGACGAGCAGCGGCACCAGTAATAGCCGTCCTCGTACTTGTCGCGATTGATGCCTAGGCTCAAGCCGTCTTCACCTCTGGTGGTTTCTCGCGGACGAAGTACCGCGACTTGGCGAGTGGGTTCTTGATCCACTCGAGCTCGCGCCATGCCGGCGGCACGGGGAGTGTGTTGATCGCTTCGATCAGGGACTTCACCGGGACGTGCGTGTAGACGCGGCTCATCTCGGTGACGGCGTGGCCGAGGATCTGGTCCTTGATATGTGGGTGGACCCCGTTCACGACAAGCTGGGTTGAGACGGTGTGCCGGCCGGTGTACGGCGACACGTCCGTGATCCCCGTGCGCTCGCGCGCGCCGAGGATCGCCGTCTTGATCTGCCCCCCATCGGTGTAGGGCCTATTCTTGGGCGTGCGGAAGAGCCTTCCGCCGCGGGTCTTGAGCGCCCGAAAGATCGGCACGATGAAATCGTGGAGCGGCACGCCGCGCGGCTGGCCGGTCTTCGAGTTCGATAGCACCAGCCAGCTATCGTCGGGACGGACGTCGTCGACGTCCGCGTCGAGCGACATGAGCTCGATCGGCCGCATCCCCGTGTAAAACAGACACGTCATGATCAGCCCGGGAGCCGGGCTCATGGCCGAGACGAATTCGTAAGCGCGCTCGTAGCCGACAGCGCGCGTGCCGGAGCGCTTCGGCGCCGGCTTGTTGAGCGTGCCCTTCGGCTTCTTTGGGCGCGACCATTTCTTTTCCGGCGCCCACCCGCCGGCGACCGCCTTGTTCCAGATGGCGATGAAAGGCGTGTGCACCTGCCGGTTCTTGGTCTGGTAGCTCGCGTTCGGATAGATCTCGTCGGCGGCGGCATCTAGATCTGACTGCGAGATCGTATGCAGCTTCCGCTGCGAGCCGAAGTGGCTGACCAGCTTGCCCACATATTCGGGAGCGCCGTGGTGGGCCAGATAGTGGGCCGCTGCCTCGTTGAAGGTGAGAGTGGCGCGCTTACCGAAGACCGACTGCTCGATGAGCTCGGCCTCGCGCAGCGCGCGGATAGGCTCCGCGGACTTCCTGTCTATGACGCCGGTGCTTTCAAAAACGAAAGCCCCCCGGACGGTGCCCCGCATGTAGATATATTTCGATCCCTTTCGCTTGACGAGTTTCAGTGCCATACGCGCTCCCCACTAGAAACCATCTCATTGCGCCCTTCGACTAAATTATTTTCTTGCGCCAGTTACCATTGACCGTCTTTTCGTAGTTTTCCAGCCACCAGTAATGCCAAACGTGTCCGAGCCACGCAATGTTGACCGAGACGACTATCGCGCCGCCAGTGAACGACAGCCACTGCCCGAGGCTGGGATAGTAGTAGAGGTTCCAGAGCCCCCATGCGGTGGTCCACGCGATCGTCGGCCAATAAAATCCCTGCACCTTCTTGCTCTGGCGGAGCATCATGACGCCTCGCCAAAGGAAGTAGGCGATGCCGAACTCGAAGATGCCGTTGGTGAGATCGGCCCAGGTCATTGCCCGCCTTTGCCCGGTGCTGCGCAGTATGGGCGGCCGTTGTGGGAGAAGAGCACTTGAGGCGGGAAGCAGAAATACTCGCCACTCATGCACTTTGCGGACTGCAAGTCGCGCTCCGTGCACTTGAATTCGGGGAAGCTTCCATAGTTGTCGCAGGCGGACGCCAGGAGCGCTGCGATCACGGCTAGAGCTCTAATCATTGGCAGAACTCCTGTTTGAGGTTCTCGAGGCCGGCAATCACTTTCTCGATTTGCGCCATCGAGACGCCGGTCGAGTCCTTGAGGAGAACGACGATCGCCCGCTTCTTGAGACCGCCATTGAGGAGACGCGTAACGCCCTCGCTGATCTTGGTGATCGACTCGGCGAGGATCTGATCGCTCTCCTCGAAGCCTTCGGTTTTCTTAACCATGGGGCTTCTTCTCGGCGACTTTCTTTTCGAGGGCGCGAAGCGCTTCGATCTCGAGCGTGAGCGCCACTTCGACGTCGCAGTTGGAGAATAACTTTTCGCGATATTTGTTGACGCCGTTGCCGAACCAGATATCGCTGCATGTCGTATTGCCTCCCGCGGTCGGAGCCGATTGCATGTTCAGCTCCTGCGACATGGTCGCTCTACGGCAGTCTCGATATTCGTTGTCGCCGTGATCGAGCGCGGCGTAGCAGCGCAGCGGGATGCCGCTGAGGATCGAGGGAGTAGCCGGTCGACCATCTCCGCCTGCGAACACAGCCGCACCAAGAAGTAGACCGAAAATAAAACCCATCACTTACCTCCATGTAGTTCTTCGGTTTTGGTGACCATTATTTCCGCGGATTTTCCGCGAGCACCCGCTCAATATCGGCGCGCGATATGATGATGGAGCGATGAACCCCGACCCACCACGCGGGAAGCGAGATGCAGAAGACCTGCGGTCTATTGTTTATGCAGAGGCGAGCACTCAGACGTATGTCTGGAGCGGCCAGGTTGCCGCCGTCATCAAATGTTTCCATCTTCGCCCATGCGCAAACACGGGCCATTATTTCCCTCCGTACTGGTAGAACGACGACAGGAACTCGGTGGCCGCGGTCTCCGGCGACCAGAAGCACAGCTTCACGTGCAGCGGCGGCTCGTCACTGCCCCAGTCGCGGGGGGGTACGTCCATCGTTGCCATGTTCTGCGCGCGCTCGTCGGCGAGGATCGCGTTGTCGAGTCGCTTCACCTCGTCGGGCACCGGCCACTGGATCCCGTAGCGTTTGGCGACGGTGAGCATGATCTCGTGCTCGATCTCGGCGTAGTTGCTGAGATTCGCTTTGATCGGGCGCGGGATGTCGACGAGGTACGCTTCGCTCGCATCGTGCAGGAGCGCGGTGAGCGCAAGCTCGCGTGGCGCATGGCGCGCCACCAGGACGCAGTGCTCGGCCACCGAGTAGAAGCGCGTGCAGTGACCGCCGTAGCGGCACATCTTCGCAAGCGCGTGCGCGATGTCGTTGATGTCAAGCTCGTCCGCGCGCGGATCCACCGGCCAGAACTTCCGGCCCGAGTAGGTCTGCATCCAATTGCCTTTACGCGTCTTGTGGATTGTCATTTGGAACACTCTCGTGAGGGGGGAGGGGATGGAGCTCGAGCCGGTATCCCGTCCCGAACGTGTTGGTGATCGTTATGTGCAGCTCGGCCGCGCGGCTGCGCAGGCCCTTCAGCAGGACGCGCACGGTGTTCTTGTTGCGCTTAAGCGTGCGTCCGTAGACCGCGACGTAGAGCTCATCGAGCGTGACGGACTTCGGATGCGATTGTGTCATCCGGTAGAGAAGCGACGCCTCCGACGGGCTGAGCTTCACGGTCTTCAGGCCGCGCGTGGCGAGGTTGGTGAACAGGTTCACGGACACAAGATCATCCGGACGAACGCGCGCAATGAGATCGACGATCGCCGAGGCCGACTCGGCAGCGAGCGCGTCGCCGACGGCCGCCGCGTTGTTCAGCTTCTCGATCAGTGCGTCCAGTTGATTTCGTTCTTCTGAGTTCATCTGTGGGTGCCCAATGGTGGTTAGGCTTCGTCGATGAAGTTGGCGTGCGGCGAATTATTCAGGTCGATTTCCACGAGATATTCAGACGCGACCGCGTACTGCGTTCCCGAGCCAATGAACCCGCGCACGGTCTTCGCTTTGAACTCGCGCTCGAGCGCGCGATTGAAGATATGGCGGGAATAGTTGTTGTCGCCCAACCAGTTAGACAGCTTCGTGGAGCTGATCCGCATCAGCTTCTGATCGAGGCCGACGTGCACGTACACGCTCTCTAGCCGAGAGGCATCACGCTTCACCACGATGCCGGATGGCTTGCCCTTCGAGGTGTGGATGCGGTTGGTGTAAAGCGTGTGGCGGGCGCGCATCTCATTCAGAAATTGCGCGAGAATGTTGGACACGTTCATCGTGTCCTTCATGTCCACCGGTTGGCTGGCGCGCTCGCTCCGCATTCCGGCAAGCGTAGTGATCATGAATTGCTTCAGCCCCTCTTCGTCGATCTCCGTGAACTTCAGCTCGTTTGAGTATTTCGCTCCCAAACAGACGCAGGTGATCAACGCCGCCCAAAATCTTTCGTCGGGCTGTATCCTGAGTTCGGTCTCCAGATTTTTGAAGTAGGAATTGACTTCAGAGTTAAGGCGCGCGTGGTGCGCTCCCAAAAACTTCGCGAACTCAAGTCCGACGATGCCGTAGTTATCGTGCAGTGCACCAAGCAGACTTTGTGCATCAGCGAGCGCAACCTGAGCACCAATCGCTGGTGGTACTTCGTATTCGAAGACGCGATACAAACCAGCCGTCGTCATTTTTGTCCTCGTCAACACGAAGTCGAGAAGACTTTCATTCGACGCCGAAACTAGAATCGTTTGCCACGTCCCCGGGTTCCGCTGCTGGGACGACTGCGTTAACCGCGACTTTTCTTTTCCTAGGGAAAGCTGGAACGCGAGATTGACGAACTTCTTCGTATCGTCTTCAGTTTTCAGCTCGTCCCAAAAGAGGGGCAGCGAGCGGATCTCGCCGATCTTGTTGACGACGGAGTTCTGCGTATCTGAAAGCCCCTGCATGGCTTTAATGGGATCGCCCCACACCGCCTGCGCGATCTTGAGCGCAGTCGATTTTCCGATGCCGGACTCGATCGAGTAGAGGCTCATGAGGAGCCCCGTCTGGCCGGTAAAGCGCACGAGCGGCGCGCCGAAAGAGGCGGCAATCACCGCGTCTAGCGCCGGCCGCTTCTGTTGCGTGACCATCTTTGCCGCCGTGATCCACGGCTCGATGGCGCCGGTCGGCTCGTACTGCTGCGCGATAACGAAGTCGGGGCTGGCGGCTTGGCGCTCGCCGTTCGGCGACCAGACGTGGCCACCGAAACAGAAACCGTCGATCTTGCCGAAGGCGGTGTTCCACCCGAACGGCACGGAGGAGACGGTCATCCCCTTCGTCTTCTGAAGCTTCTCGATCCAGCTAACCACGAATTCCACCGTCATGCTGGTCTCGCCCTTGCGGAGCGGAACACCCTGCGCCCATAGCGTCGAGCGCATTCCCGCGTCGTCGCTTACGTCGGTAAAAGGGAGGGTGATTTTTTTCTGCCTCCCACTATCCAGAATGGTTGTGAAGTGCAGTGCCCACGGACTAACTTGTAGCCAGGGGTCCTGCATCGGATACTTGCAGATCGGGATGAAGTCTTGCTGACCGTCTTCACGCGTGGTGATTTTGAGAACGACGCCGTCGGCGCGTCGGACATAACCAGTCGGTAGGTCGGACTGGGAAACGGCGGGCTGAGGTGGACCACCGAATTGGGTTCCAGATGGAGCCCCGCCAGCTTGGCCGTTACCAACACCAGCGACATTCCCAGGTAGATTCCCACCACCAGCGTTAGGAGTGGGAGAGTTCCTGGGCGTGAAATGTAGTGGCGATTTCCCAGCGGCGAAGTGGACGCAGCTCTGGCAGAGCTTGCAACCGCTGCCACTGATCGTGCGGCACGCCGGCCAGCCGAGGCCTTTGGCTTCTTTCTCGCGTTCTTTCCTGTCGAATAGCTCATCAGTGCTCTCCTGGGTGTAGCCCGGATGCTTGTTCGCCATCCGGTGCGCGTCCGCGCGCGGATTGTCCGTGAACGTCGCGATCAGCGTCGTCAGGTTCCACAGCGGATTGGTGAAAGCCGCGCCGCCAGTATCGAGAGCATCGCGAATGAACCCACACTCAGACTTGAGCTCATCGAGCTTGATCGGCGCGGCCCTTCCCATATCGACTCCCATCGCGAGCGCACTGTCGCCCGTGATCGGGGGCCGAGACGGGAAAAGCGAGGGGTCGATGTCTTTGGTGATTGGTGCGGCGACGCGGTACGGCTCGAGCGCCGCCCAGATCCGATCGACTGCGTAATCGAAATCGGTCCGGCCTCCGGTGAGGCGAACGGGACGCGGCGGCTCGGTCTTCCGGTTGAAAGTGTCGGGCACGCGCAAAACGCGCGCCGCGTCGATTGTGCATTGCGTGTCGCATTTCAGGCCGAGCTGCTTCGTGGCTTCGGCGAGGGCGAAAGCGAGCGGGTTCCACTCGGGCGGCGTGAGTGCGCGCGCAAGCGTCCAGTAGACGTGCATCCCACCGCCCGACGAAACGATCAGGCTCGGCTTCGGCATGTTGGATTTGGCGAGGAAGTTACCCAGCGAGGTAACGGCCTCGTCGGGCGTGTCGTAGCCGTGATCGCCACCCTTGAAGTCGATGTCGATGAACAACGACTTGAGGTAGGCGGCGTTCGCCTGCGAGCGTACGGGCGTGAAATACTTGCCGCCGCTGCGGGCGGCGGTCTTTTCCGTCGCCGTCCGCTGCGAGCTCATGCACGCATAGATGTCGCGCGTAGTGGAATTTTTTAGCGCATACTCGATCGCCCGCACGGCTTCGTTGAGCGATCGACATGCGCGCCCCGTCCACGGCGCCTTGCGCCCCGGCTCGAGATCTGGGGGCACAAAGGTCCAATGGATATTCACGAAGGTAGGAGCTTCCCCTTCTTGGGGCCAAGGAACGACGCGCGCCAGATATTCTTTTGCTTGTTCGGTGGACATTGGCTTCGCTTATGGGCGCGAGGTGATTATTCGGGCATCAGCTCCTTCAGCTTGGCGTCGAGGCTGTCCTCGAAGCTCTTGCCGTTGGTCGCCGGCTGCTGCGCGGCGACCGTGGTGGCCGTGGGCGGGGCGAAGCCATGCGACTGAGGCTGGGGTCCCGCCTGGATCTGCGGAGCGGGAGCCGACTGAGGCGGCTGCTCGAAGGCGCCGGCAGGCGGATTGGCCGTTGCTGGAGCGGTGATTTCCGAGCCCTCGGCGAGGATGCGGGCAACTTCCGGCGACTTCTGCATTTCAATGATGAGGTCGGCTTCGGCGTCGGTCAGCGGCCTGATCGCGCTGAACTCGAACTTCGGATACGACTCTTTCGCGTCGAACGCGATGCGCACACCGATCGAGTAGTAGGGATACCCCATCGCCTGGTAGCGCTGACCGAACGTCGCGAGATCCTGGAGCGATCCGGCAGGCACGCGCAGGAGCATCGGCCCCTTGAACATCTCGTTGCGAATATCGTCGAGCGGCACGACGGCGAGGCGCTTCGAGTCCTGGCAGGCCTTACCCTGCTTGCCCGAAGGCGTGATGCGCGATCCCCACGCGTTTTTGGGGCAGCTCGCACACGAAGGGCTCTGCTTCTTGGCCGCTCCCGGCTCTGGCGTGAGGCCCGTGGTCGAGAAGCAGTCGGGAGCGGCGGACGCGCCTTCGGTGTAGCCCGCCTCGTACCAGATCTTGGAAACGTGGGAGCTCGCCTTGACGATCACGATCTCGATCGAGTTGCGCGGCCCGTCGCCGTCAGCACGCATGAGCTGGCGCTCTTCGCCGCGGTAGCGGGTGCTCCACACCTTGCCACGATACCCGATGATGCCGAAGCCGGTTTGGACGCCGGCGGCAAGATCGTTCTCGGGGGGACGGTTGGCGAAGCGCGTAGAGACGGCTCCGAAACCGGGCTGCTGTACGATTGCATTCATAGTCACTTCTCCTGTGGATGGCTCGAAATTACTTGCGGCGGACGCCGACGACGTGCGTCACCGAATAGTTCACACCAGGCGGCGGCGTCTGGTGTTTCTCGACGTGGTCAGCGACGGCGGTGACGTTCGCCTTCTTGTCGATCAGATCCCAGTCGCCTTGCGAGACGACGTAGGTCCAGAAGGCAGTCATGTCCGCCACCGAGGCCGATTTCTTCGCCGTGCGATAAACCGTGCCGTGCGGCGTCTGAATGCTGTCGCCGTTCACCTCGTTGAGGTGCTGCAATAAAACAGCATTGAGTTGCTCAAGGGTCTCCTTGTACGGTTTCAGCTCGGCTTTTGCGGCGGCTTCTTTATCCGCGATAAGATCGCGCAGCTTCACGAACTGCTGCACGCGCTTGGCGAAGTCGATTTTCTCGGGCGCCGGCGGCGTCTGGACGGGTGCGTTCACGGTTACCTCCGTAGGTTACGCGCGGCTCGCCTCTTCGAAGAGCTCGAGCAGCTTCTCTTGGACTTTCTGTTGGGCACGCAAGAGCGAATAGATTCGCCGCTCGACCGGCGTGCTCTGAAGGTGCAGCACGAGTTGCTTGTGCTGCTGGCCAATTCGCCGGATGCGGCGGTTGGCCTGGTCGTAAATCTCGAGTGACGTCACCGGCGCGAACCAGATGATGGTGTCGGCGGCGGTGAGGGTGACGCCGTGCGCAAGGCATTGCGGATGCGCGGCGATCGTCCGGTACTTGTTGGTGTTCTGGAAGGCGTTAAAGATCTGCGCCCGATCGTTCGGGGGAGTGTCGCCGGAGACGGTCGCGTGCTCGATATTGTTCTTGGTGAGCGTCTCCGAGATGCCAGCGAGCGCGTGCTTGAACGGGGCGAATACGAGCACCTTGCGGCCCGAGGCGTTGATGGCGTCGAGCATTGCGTCGATGCGATTCTGGTTGTCGAGCGAGATCGTGCCGCCGTCCTTGGTGTAGACCCAGCCAGACGACACCTGGAGAAGCTTCATCATCACGGCGCCGGCATTGGCCGCGGTGATTTCCTGCGACTGGATCGCGGCGTAGCAGTCGTCGACAAGCGCCTTGTAGATTTTGGCTGTAGATGGCGCGAGGTCGACGTCGACGAACTGCTCGACGCAATCCGGCAGCTCCACGACGTCATCGAGCGAGAAACGCACCGCCGGCTGAAGGGCAGCGAAGGCGCGCTCCACCGCGTCCTGCTTCGGCACCCATTTGAACTGGGTGACACGCTGCATCAGCTCATCGCGGAAGCGCGAGAAATACTTAGGCACCGTGTGGGGCGTGACGATCGACGCCTCCGCCCACGCGTCTGTCGGCTCATGCGGGATCGGGGCGCCGGTCATGCCCCACACCCACTTCATCTTCTGCGCGAGCTTGCGCGTTAGCTTGGTGCGGTCGGCTTGCCCGTTGCGGTAGACCGCGAGCTCGTCGAGGCCGAGCACGTCGAGGTCGGGCATCTTGAGGATGTCATCGAAGACGACCTTCAGCCCGTCGTGGTTGAGGATGAAGATTTCGACATCCGGGTTGTTGAGCAGCGCGAGCCGACGCTTTCGGTCGCCGTGGACGACCGCGCAGCGGCGGTGCGGGATCGTGTTGAAGACCTCTCGCTCCCACGTGAAGCGTAGTGTCGAGAGCGGCGCCAAGATCAGCAGGCGGCCGCAGAGGTTGTTACTTCGAAGGTAATCCCACGCCCAGAGAAGCGCCTTCGTCTTGCCTGTGCCCATGTCGTTGAGCACGTAGGCGCGTTCGTTCAGCGACAGCAGCGCGCAGGTTTTCTTCTGGACTTCGAACGGCTTACCGCCGGCCCAGTCGTAGTGTGTCAGGATCGGCGCGGGAACGGTGTATCCGAGCTTGCGAAGGATGAACGTCTCGGTGGGGCCGTGCGGAAGGAGAAGATGCTCCGCCCCGTTGAACTCCATAGACTTCGCCGCGGGAAAGAGATTGCGCACCTCGTTGCTGAACGGAACGCCGAGCAGCTTATGTTTTGGGCTTACGTGTACGGACATGAGTGGTTCGTTTCAGATAGAGCTCGAGCTGGGTGGTGTCGCCGTCGACAACGAGAACCTTGCCGCGGGCCGCGACGATGTCGCGCGCGGTCTGGCGCTGGAGCTCCGTTAGTTGTTTGCCCGGAGCTTTCGTCTCGATGGCGAGAAATTTTCCGTTGACGCAAACGAGGAAGTCGAGCGTCTTCGCTCCGTACCCCGATTGCACTGGCATAAATCTGTAGACGAGATCGTATTTTTCAAGGACGCGTTTGACGCGCGCCTTCACTTTTCCTTCGGGCGTCACGTGACCAGCAGCACCTGTGCGACCATCGCGTCACTCGGAAAAGTTTCGAATGGCTCGGTGAATTCGAGTTGGATCTTATCGTCGTTCACCCTCACGATGAACCGCACCATCACCCGGTCCTCGTGCTCGTCGTGGTAGACCTTGAGCACCCACTTTCGTTTTCCGTCGTGCGGCACGAAGCGAGCCTGGACGCCATAATACGAATATCCGAAACGATCTATGGCGCGTTGGTCCGCGACTTCACGCGCAGCGTTGAGGCGAATGATCTGGCGTCCAGCCGACATCTCGCCAAGAGTCCTCGCGGTTATTCCCCGTGGTACGGACATTGTTTCACCGGGCACCAGTTGCGGCAGAGGCGGCCGGGCTTCGCCGGATACGAGTTCGTCTCGTAGGCGTGCTTGAGCGACTCGATACGCGGCCATAGCCCCTTCCAGAGCTCGACCATTCCCTCGCGCGTGAAGTCCTCGCGCGTGCTGGCGTTCTCTTTGAGCCAGATAAATTCGCTACGCACCTTCTGCACTTCGGGGTAATGCGCGAAGACGCAGGCGGCGGCGAGCGCAAGCTGCACCGAGTCCTCGACGATCTTGCCGGTCTTCCAGTCGACGATCAGCGCCACCGGGCCGGCCACCTTGATGACGTCGCCGACCGCGCGGAACCACACCGGCGCGTCGAAAAACCCGCACGGGCCGAACTCTTTGGTGATCGCGAGCTTCTGCTCGACGAGGATGCGGACGCCGGGCTGGTCGGCGCCGGCGAGGATCTTCTGGCACCACGGCTCGAACGACGTCATGGTGATCGGCAGTGGCGTGTTCTTGGCGATGCGCGCCGCGCACGCCGCGTGAACCTGGTTGCCCCAGAGGAGCTGCTCGCTCTCTTCCTCTTTGACGTCTTTGGCGACTTCGAGATGGTAGTGCCGCTTGGGGCACGTCTCGAAGTTTTTCAGGCGACTATAGCTCCACGTGAAGGGCTTCGGCCCTCCGCGGAATTGAGTGACCGCCATCAGCGGTTCTCCAGCACGCGAAGCTGCGTGATCAGCGAGTCGGAGGGGAACATCGCCCAATCGTCCTTGAGGATTACCGACTCGTTGCCGGTGATGACGAACACGTGCACCGTGTCGGCGACCCTCGCTGCGTCCCAGTAGTCAAAAAACTTGGACGAGTCGGGCGTGCGGAGACGGTGCTTGATCATGTCGATCAGCCCCATGCCTTTATGGGCTTTCTCGAATTTGGGGGTGCCGACCATCGCTTGGAACATTTCCGCCATAGCGGACGGCATCGGCGTGTACCTCTGGAGATAATCCATCTCCAGCCCTTTGAGTCGCTGCAGGATCTCGTGTTTGCAATCCGGAGATATATTCGGATCTCTCAGAATTCTCTCTACGGGCTCGCCGAGATAGTTGTATTTGGGAGGACAAAGATCGCTGATCGCCATCGTTACTCGCTGTGGGTGAGTGTGGTTATGCGGCTACGGATGGTTTCGTTTCGCTCTCCGTAACCTGCGGGGTAATCATCCCGCGGATTTTTTCTTTGGTTTCTTCGTCGAGCCAGTAGCCGACGTTGCGCCGCGAGTGGATTTGGATCTCCCACTCTTTCAGGTGGCGGCGAAGGCGGTGAACGGCGACCTTGGCGTCAGTCGCGATCTCGAGCCGCTGCCGGATGATTTCAGGCGTGACGGTATCGAGTGAGATGAGAAGGCCGAACAGATTGTTCTGGGCCGGGGAGAGACGAAACGTGTTAGCGATGGTCTGATTGTTCTGGTTGAGAGCGGCACGCAGGTCTCGCAGTTGCTGCCGCAGAACTTCGATTTCGTCGTCCGACATGCGTGGTGGTGCCTCTCGGTTGGGTTACGCACGCCTTACAAAACGGAGAGTCACGCGACAAGCTGTCGCGCGTCACAAAACCGCAACAGAACCAAAATCCATTCAAGTGTTCAGAGAGTTGCACGAAGGTCACTTTGCATCGCCGTATGTCGGGCCGCTTCCGACCTCCGCGGCGAGCGGAAGGTCCAACGCCCATTGCGGGCGCCGCACCATTTCCTCGTGAATAATTTTCTTCACCTCCGCGACGTGTTGCTTCGGCGTGATGAAGACGAGCTCGTCGTGCGCTTGCAGATTGAGCCACACGTTGTACTTGGCCACGCGCCGCTGAATTCGTACGGCAGCAGACATAGTCACGATGCGGGCGATCGCTTGCACGATGTTCTCGAGCAGCGCTCCACCCCAAATAAATTTGGTCTTGGGTCCGTACTTGAAGCGCCACTGACCGCCTTCTTGCTGGAGGTCGCGATAGAAGAGACGTAACCCGCTGGGTAACAGGATCGAGCCCTTCTCGATCAGGCACGGACCGAATTCAGCACGGCCGCCGCCGGACAGGATGTTGAGATGCGCGCCGAGCGTTTTCCACGCACCCGAAATCCGGTAGTTTTTTCGACGATAAGTTTTGACGGTCTTGATCGACGTCTCGTCGTCCAACTCGATCGCGGTACCGATTTGTTGCTTCGATAGGATTTTGACCGAGCGTTGAAACTTCTCCCAGCCGACGCCGAAGCCGAGGCTGAGAATTCCGGTCTTGCCGACGAAGCCCATGCCGACTTGTTGCGGATCAGGATCACCGTTCGGGAGTTTTGCCTTGCGGTTGACCGGCTGGTCGAACACTTCGGATGCAAAGTCCGAATAGACGTCGGCTCCGCGCGCGAACGCGTCAACAAGATCAGTCTGGCCGCAGATCCACGCGGTAATGCGCGCCTCGATTTGTGAGGCATCGGCGACAACGGCTTCTTCGTCCGGGCCAACCGTGAGTGCGCGCCGGAGCGCCTTGACGCCGTCGCGCGCCGGCATGTTCTGCATATTGATTTTCCACTCGCCCGACAGGCGATGTGTATGCGCGCCGGAGAAGCGCAGCGGCACCGGCATCAGTCCGACTTGTCCCTTACCAGGCCAGTTCAAGGCGGCAATCTCGAGCAGGCGCTTGGTGCGCGTCTCCTCGAGCGTGCTCTTGTGACCCAATCGGGCGGCGATCAGCGCCTGCACCGCGGGGTTGTCGTCCTCCTCAAGTGCGAGGAAATCGGGATCGGTCTTTGAGAACGCCCACGTCGAAAGCCCGGTCGTCGGCGAAATCTTCTTCGGCGGTTCGCACCCGACGTTCCGCAGGAGCTCGGCGAAGCGATCGTTCGACATCAAATCGCTCTTGCCGTCGACGCCGCCCGCGAGCATTGCCTGGGCGAGAAGTTCGTTCTTCTGCTGGACGATGCTGTTGAGGTGAACAGCGAGTTTCGGCGCGTCGAGAATGAAGCGCGGTTTGATCGCGCAACGCAGGACCATATCCATGACCGGCAGCTCTTCGGCCGGGAATTCACCCGACTCGACAAGCTTCTCGAAGATCCCTTCGTTCAGATCGTTATCGTTGAGCGCGTACACCTCGTAATCCGGCCAGAGGCCGGCGGCCTTGATGGCCGCGCCGCACATGCCCTCGACTTTGAGGATCGTCTTGCCTTTCGCCGGCAGGCCCAGATGCTCCGCTACGGTTTCGAGGTTGAGGCGCTTGAGTTCGGAGCCGCGGCAAGCGCGCGCGACCCCCATCGTGTCGACCATCAGCTTGGGCACGAAGTCATATTTCCACGCTGTGATGCACATATCGAACAGCGCGTTGAAAGTTACCATGCAGGTATCTTTCGGATCGAGCGACGCAAAGTAGGCGCGGAGCTCCGCGTCCTCGAGAAAGACACCGGGTTGACGCCGTTCTTTCACGGCGCAGCCGATCATTTCGAAGCGGGGATCGAGGATGTATTGCACCGGCGTCATGCGGCGCAGCGTGTATTCCTTGGAGTAGAACGTCTCGTAGTCGAGGAAAACGAATTTCATTTTTCTGAAACCCACCGATAGTTGACTTGGGGAGTCGCAACCCCTATCTGTTGCGACGCTCGCGACCAGCGAGTGCTCCTGTGGGTGGAGTTCGGCGCGTCGAGGATGGTGGTCCTCGGCGCGCCTTTTATTTAGGTCTCCCTACGATCGACAGCCTTTCCGCAGAATTCGAACGATGGCATCGAAGTCAGGTTGGCAAAGGCTTCCGCCTTGGGCGCCGGCGCCGCCTCGATCAGCTTTGACGCGGTGATTATGCCGGACGAAATCCGACATGCCTGCCGCAGGTCTTCGGGGAGTGACGGCGTATTTTTGGGCGCGCGGAAATCGCGAATCTTGTCGGCGAATTCCTTGAGCTCGTCGACGCCGTCGCACAGAGTGAGGATCACCGGCCAGTAGAACCGCATCTGCTGCGCGGAGCCGCACGTACTGACCAGATTATCCAGCGCGTAGTGCGCTAGACTAAAACCTTTCGCCGTCTCCATTCGAAGTTCGGCCCACGCGTTGAGCTTTGCGCGCAGGGAATCGGATATTTGGTCGTATCGCGCTGTGGCGCGCGCGGGGAGCACCGGCGGCGACTTACCGTTGTGTGGGCGGCACGTCGCCTGAATTACTGCATGGTGTTCGCCGCCAACGGGGTACCCGATTTGGGTTTGGTCCACCGAATTGAGGTTCGTTAGAACCCCGGCGCGCTTCAAGATGAAGGCATCTTCTGGGTCGGCGATCAGGTCCAGCACCTCGTCGTGCGTGAGCTCGATGGACTGCGTCTTTGCCATCTCGCTGTGCAGGTACATGATCCGCCGGTTGAGCTGCGAATGGATGTTCCAAGAGATTGCGCGACTCATTCAGTTACCTCCGTGGTAATTTTCGGTGGCTTGCGTGGTTTCACCGCCATGATTACGGCCTTGAGGGGATGCGGAACCTCGCCTTGTCTCGCCTATCCACGCGGCCTCATGAAAGAACCGCGCGGCCTACGTTCGCCCATACAAACAGCGGGAATGTCGGAACCGCCATCTGCACTGCCACCGGTGGAAGCGGGGGATAACCTCCCCTCAGGCATCACTCCCGCTCGGCACGTCAACGACGTCGCCGAACGGATATTTCGAACTCGGATAGATGTTCCCCCAGATCACCGGGTAAGCCGGCGGCTTATCGGGGAACGAACCCATGCCGTCCGTGAGGAACACGAGCGCCTCCGGCTCTAGACCGCGCTCGGCAATCTCGTCGAATACCGGACGAAAATCCGTGCCACCACCCCCCGGTGCGCCCTTGCAGCGCACAGAGTTGAGGTCGCTCGGATCATAGAGCTCGTCGACGCGGTGGACTTTCGCGTCACACCAGATCACCACGAGCTCGCGCGGCCGGACATCTTCCAAGATCCCGGCCATCTCGGCGAAGAACATATCCAATTCCTTCTCGCCGATAGATCCCGACGTATCGCAGCCGACGACGACAGTGCCGGCACCGAAGCCGGAGCGTCCGGGGGCAACGATACCCCGCACGATCAGGCGGCGATCGGGCTTCTGCCAGTTGTACGAGCCGCTACCGACCTTGCGCGCGAACAGCGCACGGATCTTCTCGCGCCAGTCGATCTGCGGATCGAGAAGCTCTCCGAAGAGCCGTTCGAGACCGGCGGGAAGCTTGCCCTGTGCACGAGCGGCATTGGCCGCCGCGGCAATCGCCGTCTTCCACGCGATCTCGTTTCGCTGCTGGGACGCCGTGTTGGGATCTTGGCCCCTGCCGGCGCCCGGCGACAGGTGGATGTCGAAGCCCTTGCCGCTCATCGGCGGCTTGTCCTTGATCAGCTTCCGATAAGCGTCGAGGCCGGTATCCTTCGCCGTCGCGATCTTCGGGTCGTGCAGCCAGTCCTTGTTGAACTGGCCGACCTTCGACTCGATCAGCGCGTCGTTGATCACCAAGTCGAGCGCCTGGTTCATCGTCTGCTGGTCGTAGGGAAACGACTTACCATCGGGGTAACTTACCTTTCCCCGCTGGGCGAATTGGTGCATCGTGATGCAGTGGTTGTAGATGCAGTGCATGATTTCGTGCGCCACGATGAACACGCGCTCGTTCAGGTTATATTTGAAGAACGTGTCGGGGTTGATGATGAGCGAAGAGCCATCGGTGGCCGCGATCGGAACGTCCTTCGTGAACATCGCGATGTGCTTCGAGTTCACGGTGTCGAGCATCGTGTAAAAAATGTGCGAGAACGCGGGGCAGTGCCAGAGCAACGAAACGCGCGTGTCGCTCCAAGCTTTTTCCTGCGCCGGTGTGAGTGCGCACGGTTCAGGCTTCTTGTCCATTCTCACTCCTCTCTTTGGGTGGCGGTGTTGGTGTAGGTGGAAGCTGTCCGAGCTCGTGCAAGCGGGCGACGACCTCGATAATCGTTTCGTAGGATTCCGGGATCACGATCCTCTTGCCGAGGAACTCCACCGATCCCTCTCGATAGACCACGTAGTCGCCTTCACGCGACTCGAGAACGAACGCGGTGTCGCTTCCGTTAGGAGCGCACCGGTAAAAGCGGCCGCTGGACGCGAGCACTTCAAAAGGGAATCCCAACAGAGGGATCGTCATCCGGTGCCCTGATCTTCGGCAGGCTGCTCTTCCGGAATGTCGTCGGCCAGCAGGATCTCTTCCTGCGGCGTGAACATATCTTCGGTGAACAGCGCGACCTGCGGCTTGCTCTTGTCCTGCAAGAGCAGCGCGGTGGTGTAGATGTGCTTCGCGGCCATCTTGGCGGCGGTCAGCATCTGCTTGTCCTTCTCCTCCTTCGTGTCGGCGTCACGATGGTCGAAGCGGACTTGGATGGTGAGCGTGTTGCTCATGGGTTACCTCCAGGGGTTACTCCGAGAATGATGCGAAAGACGGGATTGGTGCGGCACGCTTCGCGCCACGCGTGGAAGACTTTCGTGCCCTCTTCATCGAAGAACACGAAGGTCCAATTGCCCTTGCGCTCGATGCGGGAAACGCCTTCTTCGGCTTGCTCCCCCCGCCGAACTACTTTGCTGACCAACAGAAGCGACGACACCAACTGCTGTGATCTCTTGCTGCGGCGTACGTCCATCGTGATCAAAGGAATTTCCCGCCAAGTTTGCGTGGCCTCATCCCACCGGCTGCGAGCCTCTTCCTCGGCGAACGGCCGAATGCGATCGGACTTCGAGGCGAGCTCTTTGAACTCATCGCGAAGCGATGATCCAATCTGGTGCAACAATCCGGCGGCCTCTTTGCTGATGTAGACGATCCCGTCTTTTTCGAAGCCATCGAAGGCCGCTTGAATTGCAGCGGCGCCGGCGTCGATAAGCCGTCCTGCTTCCTCGTGCTGCTTGCGCACCTCGAGGATCTTTTCCCTGATGTGTGGGTGCACGGTGGGTTACCTCCAAGGTAAAGGGCCGGGCTCGCCGCTCGCGGGGGCGGGGGACGCGACGAGCCCGGCAGGCGTATCTTCGGTGCGATTACTTCGCGCCGGAGATGGCCGCCATCAGTGAGCTGTTCTCCATGCACCACTTCTGCATCGCAGGCGTGGAGACCAGCGAGATGTCCTTCTTGCACGCGGCCTTCGCGAAGGTGACGCTGAATTCCTTCGGCATCCGTTCGACGTACTTGATGACGGGAACGATGTCCTTCTGCGTGACGCGGTGCGCGAGGTTGTAACAGACGAGCATCTGGGCATCCGGTTTCGTCGGCAGCTTCGCCTTGTCCGGACCCGCGACGATCGTCTCGTACTTCGGCATCTCGCGCTCGAGCTTGACGAACGCGAAATACTGCGCTGTCGCACCCTGACCGATAATGCCTCCGACTTCCTCCATCGCGGTGGGATCGTCGGGGATGTTGCCCTTCTCGGAGATGGCTTGCAGATACCGATCCGCACCGACCAGAGACCGCGGCGTGCACCACGGCCCCTGCTTGTCAGGCACCTTGTCGGCGAACACGATCTGCGGGTTCTGGGAAGCGAACGCCACGGTGAGGGGCATCACACCGTTGTTCATCGCCCAGTCGACCCACGATTCGAGGTCGTCGGTGACGTCGATTTCCATGCGGCGGTTGATCAGATGGTCCAGCTCCTTGGTCGAACCGGAACGATCCTCGCTGCGGTTACCCGCCATCCACACGCGCCAGCCCTTCGGCAGGCGATGCGGACCGAGGCGACCAGACAGGGCGGCCTCACCGATGATCTTCTTGACGTCGGTGTCCATCTTGTCGGCTTCGTCGACAACGACGATCCCGCCGTCATACTGATCGAGCCGCTTGCCTTCGTCCGTCCTGAACCAGAACGGATCGGAGAACAGCGACTCCAGGTGTCCCTCGATTTCGCGCGGCATGAGATAGCCGACCGAGTCCGGCGGGTTGAGCAACGGCCCATTGATGATCACGAGGCCGAAGTTCTTACCGAGCTTCTTCGAGAGGATCGCCGGCGCTTCGGAAAAGACGGTGGTCTTTCCTCGGCCGGGCGACGACTTGAGATAGACGCAATACCCGGAGGCGTACCAGCCGGGGATGCGCTCAAGGACAGTGTTCAACTTCATTCACGGGCTCCTGAGTGTGGGTGGGCGGGGACTTCACGCGCCGCAGGTGGGGCGGACGCGTAAACGGAATGCGGCGGACGGGCTGCACCAGCTCGATCTTGCCGGCTGAATTCGTCTCGACGGCGAGGCGCGCGCGCCGCGTCTTGATGACGAGCGACTGCTCGCTCTTGGTGAGCTTGTCGAAAAAGTCGCGGTCGACGCGGAGGACGTTCAGCGACTTGTCGAGCACGGCGACAGTGCTAGTGCCCAGCGATCCATCCGTTACGAAGCGGACCACCCGCGGCGGCCCGTCGTCGGGCATCATGGAGAAGTTCATCGTTACCTCGTGGGGTTACGCGGCCTTGGATCTCTTCAGCTCACGGACAAACTTGCGGACGTCGCCGACGAATTCCTTCAGCGATCCGAAATTCTGGATCGTGTAGTCGGCGGGGAAGTTCATCAGCTCGCTGGGATGCGACGACTTCGGAAACAGTTCCGGCCGGTCGATCCGCAAAATGAAACCGCCCGCGGCTTTGATGGCGCGGGCTTCATTCTCAAATCGGCAATCCTCGGCGACGACATGCAGCTTGGACGGCAGCATCTGGCACGAACGCTTCCATGCATTGATCCAGAGGTCGGGATGGATCATGTCGCGGCCCCACTCGGAGCCGAGCGTTTGCATCGCGTGCCGCGGAGTGCGGCCGCCGAGCAACGCGCATGGCGTTTCTTTCAGCGAGCCTTCTATCTCTTCGTCGTTGAGGCCGAGAGCACGCATCATGTTCTTGAACGGCGCGGCGAAGCGCACGCGCGCAAAGCCCAGCTCTTCGAATTCGACGGCGGCCGTGCTCTTGCCGGCGCCAATCTTTCCGGTGATGCCGATGACGAGACGTTTCATTGATCGCTTTCTTGCAGGTGGAAGACATGCGCCAGTAACCCCGCAGGGTTACGCGGGGGTCACATTTCAAAATCGTTCAGGAATTTATTTCTGTTCGGCGGCGCGCTCGTGCGCGAGTTTCGCCAACGCCAAGAGCAGGCCAGCGATCTTCTCCAGCGAGCGCCAGATAAAGAGGAGCAGAAGCGCGACGACGATGAGTGTGGCGGTCAGCATGATGCTCCTCAGCAGTAGGGTTTCTGGATAAGCCGACGGCGCGCGCCATCCGGCTCGATCTGGTGATACTTGCCGCCGGAATAGTGCGCGCAATCGAGCGCGAACCCGCGGCGGATGATCTCTGCGTTGATCTCGATACCGTGCGAGGTAACGCAGGTGCCGACCACGCGATTGTACGACCAACCAGACCACTTGCAGGTCACGCGGTCGTTGCCGATGATTTCGATGAGCGCGTCTCGCGCCGCCGGCCCGTTCGGCTCGTCCAGCTCCTCGGCGTCAACGCCCTGGAGGCGGACGCTTTGGCCTTGCACGCGGATGGTGTCGCCATCGTGGACGCGTGCGTATCCCGATAGCGTGCCGGATTGCGCGATCGTGAGTGCGCACAACCCCAGCCACTTGCATATGATCGGCGTCATGATTTCTGTCCAATGAGCGCGAGCATCAGCTCGGCGGCCGGTCGGTCTTTGTCGAGCAATTCGAGGAACCCGCGACCCGCTTCCGTGAGGAGGTAACGCTTGCCCTTGCGCGGCCCGGCGCGCCGCATCTCGACAAGCCCGAAAGCGAGTCTGGTCTCGTTTGGATTCCAAGACGGGGATTTGGAGTAAACAGACTTTGGAATGAACGGCAGCCGGGCGCCGCCTTCGTGTTGGCACAGCCGAAGCCACTCAACGAACTTGGTTTCCTTGCCGGCATAGAAGAGCTTCGGGACGCCCTTCATTTCGTAACCTCGTCAGGTAACTTCGGCACGCGGCCCATCCAGGGCTCAGGCTTGATCGCCCGCATCCAGTCGACGAACGACGGGATATGTCCGAAGTCCTCTTGAACGTGCTGCTCGCCAACCCACCGAGTCGGTACTTCGCGGCCGGTGCTGATCTTCACGATCGGTCCAAAGAGCTGCACGCAGAGCATGATGCCCTCGGCGTGATGGCGCAGCGCGCGATGTCGAAAGTCGCAACTGATCGCCTTCGATCCGTCGAACCATTGGTGGATGTGCAGGTAATCTTCCGGCGTTCCACCCCACTTCTTCGCGCTCGACCTCGCGTGGTGATAGGGGTCAGCCATTTTTCTTCCGCTGCCGGCTGCGGACCTTGTTGCCCGTCGAGTAATCCCAATGGGAATGCTTGGAGTCGGTGAACCGCTCGTTCATTTCGAGCAGCACCTGGCCGGTGTCCGCGACGACTTCGACCCGGCCAAAGCCACCATCGTTGTTGTACCAGTCGATCCCCGGCCGGTTGATGATCGCGTAAACGAATTCCTCGATCGCTTCCCGCAGCGGCATTCGGGCTCGGCTGCCGTCGGAAATCAGGCGTTCGAAAAATAACCCGTCAAGGTTACCTTCCGTCAGACCCTCGACCAGGAAGTCGCTGATCTGGCCGCTATCGCCGGCGCCATCGAAGTCGACGACCAGCTTGGTGATGCCATGCTTCTTCATGACGTCGATAAGCAGCTCATCGTTGTCGAAAGTATTTTTCGTTGGCCATGGTGGTGGCTCCAAGGTGTGGGTGGTCAGTCGAGGTGGAAGAACCAGCGAACGTGTTGCTTGAGGGTTTTCCACAGGCGGCGGCGCGCACGCGCGCGGAGATATTTGATGTACCAATCGTTCGGCGCCGGCGTCGTGTCGAACTTGTCGAGGAAGCCGCCCAGCTCTTCCATCATCGCGCGCCAGTAAATTTGCTTGCTGCGGGCGGCGTTCGTTTGCGGAAACCCGACATTGCCGTTCCCCAATCGAACCGGCAGCTCGACGTCCATCCAGATGTCGGCATCGGTCACACCGTGCGCATCCAGCTTCTTCTTGATCGCCTCGACATAGTTCATGGGCTCACCCCTGCGCGCAGCGTCGCGCGTTTGAGTATCGCGTGGGTAACCTTGCGGGGTTACTCGGCGGAATTTTTCAGGCGGTCTAGCTTCTTCTGAAGCGACCGGATAAGCCCGTCGTTCAGATCGAGCGTGCGATCCTGCCTGAACTTGTGGTGTGGATGTTCCGGCACTGGGCCGGCTTCCAGTCGGCGATTTCGGTCGCGCAAATACTTGATGCGTTGTTCGAGCGCCGCGATTTCGACGGCTGTATTTGCCGGCTTTGGTTCGGGCGTTTTTGGTTCGTGAGTGCGCGCCACTTCGATCGGCGCTTCTCGCACCTCGCCACGCTTGCGTTTCAGAAAATCGGGAATCTCCAGCTCGGCGTATTCGTCCTTATTTTCTTCGTCCACGTTTCTTCCAACGCTCCAATAGATCGTAGATCACCGCCTGCGCTTCCACGGCGTCCAAACACACGGACAGATCAGTGCCCTTGTTCGGCCAGCCGAACTTCTCGCTGCTGTCGAAACCGACGATGCAATACTTGGTGCCGTTTTTGCTTCGCCAAACCATCATGTGGTCGGCGCGGCGACCGCCAAACTTGTTGTCGGTCAGTGGTGCCCAATGTGTCCACTCCACGCGACCCGGTGGAAGTTCAGCGTCTCGCCAGTCGAGATGCTCCAGTTTCATCTCACCACCAGACCATCGAATGACCCAATAGCCAGGCGACGTAACCCAGCGAGGTTACCGCGGCGGCGTAGGCAGCGAGTGGAGTGAGCATCAGCGGGGTTCCGTGATTTCGTGGTTCGGTGGTGTTATTTGGTAGGCTTCTTCGATCGGCGCTTCTTCTTGATCTTGCCTTGCGCGCGGAGTTCGCAGAGGGTTTCGAACCTATGATCGCTGACCAGCTCGTTCCACCCCTCGCCGATTTCGAGTTTCTCGATCGCCTTTAGGTGCGGTATCCAGTCTTTCTCCGTGCCGACAAAGAGTTTACATTTCGCCTTGCCGAAAAGCGTTGAGCAGCAGTTGCGCTTCGAGCGGGTCACGATCGTACCATTCTAGCGTTTGGAGTTTGGGCCGCGTGTAGATGACCGTCATAGCGTGCGGCGAGTAATTCGTGCGCATGAACTCAATGCGCGCGCCGTCAGCGCGGTTCACGCAGGCTTTTTCGACAACCAATCTCGGCGTGCCGCCCGGTGGTCGATGGCACGGCAAAAACTTCAAATCGCCAATCGTGAGTGCGCGCCTACTCATCGAGCGGCAGTCCCAACAGCGAGGCCGTCTCGGCGTCGAGCTGCAAGCCAGGTCCGTTGTTCGCTTTCATGTGCTCGGCCATGCGGAACAGTTGCTCGCACTTGAACATGGCGTTGCCGTTATGCAGCGCGAACTTCGGGTCGGAGTTGGCCTTGCGGAGCGCGTCGCGCGCGATCGCGCGCCACGAGCGCGGCTGCGCCATGCGCCGGCGAGCCTCGTCCTTGATCGCTCTCCAGCGACCACGACCTAGGGCTTCGATCTGCGCCTGTGCGGCGCGCATGATTTCGTCAGGCGGCACTATGCGGGTCATTGTTACCTCGCTGGTTACCTGTGAGTTCGATCAGGATGCACTGGGCCTGAAGTGGGTCGAGCCGCCGCCAGGTCTCTGTGACTTTGTTGTTTTTGTATCGGTAGACAAGATCGTAGAACGGTGTCGAGTTGGCTCGCATCCAAATAGAGATGTAGCCGTCGTCCGTGACCACGTGCGCGTATTTCCATAGCGAGCCATCGTCCACCGGCTCTTCCCACGGTATCTCGTCGAGCGTCATAGCTTCGGTCTCCACCGGGGAATGAGTTTCCACAGAACCGCCTGCGCCGTCGGAGCATCGAGGTCATCGAACCTTTTCATGCGGCCGCGACCATCGCGCTTCTGAAAATGTATCGAGTAGGCGCTATCCACGGCGCTCAATAGGATCACCAGGTAAGCGCCATGCGGCGCTTTAACCCGCGTCCATAATCCTTTCTCAAGCGGTAGATCACTAAGCAGCACGCAGCATCTCCTGCGCCAGCGCGTACTCCGCGAGCTTCTCGATCGGACCATGGAATAGGGTGTGGCGCCGACCGGGGTTCAACTCGATCACGATCGACACGCCGTTTATCTCTACGTCGCCGACGTCCATCGCAAAGAGCCGCACGTGGATCGCCTCGCTCCGCGAGGTCGCCGATACCCTCAGTCCCGTCGACGCGTGGCCAACCCGCGAACCTTCGCCGTTGCCGCCTTGCACGGCGCCGTAGTACCTAGCCATCGTTACCTCCGCAGGTAATGTGGTTGAGGATGCACTGGGCGGACGCAGCGTCGATGTTCTTGTGCTTGAAGAACATGTCGCCTTGCCCGTCCCAGTCACGCGAGCAGGTGTGTGAGATCGTGAACAGGTTGTTTTCCTCACGCCGCACAAAGTAAAAAATCCCGTCGCGGCCGAGCAGCATCTTCGTTGTGCCGCCGTCACCGTTGGTGAGGAACGGCAATTCATCGAGGCGCATGGTTACCTCGCGTGGTTACGTTGGCGTGAGTGCGCGCGACACTACGGCGTGGCGTCACTGTGTTCACGGTGCATCTCCGCGTCACGATCAGTGCTCGGCCAGATAGGCGAGCAGCTTCTCGTACTTGCCGTCCATGATGTCGCGCCGCATCTGCGCTTCGATACGCTTGCGCTCTTCGGCGCTGACGGGGCGCGCGACCATCACGGGTTTCTTCTCGGTCGCCACGGGTTGTCTCCATCGTGGTGTGGGTAGGCGTGAAGAAATTTCCTAACGAATGAATTTGAATATGTGTGAAGATGATGGGGTGGCGGCGCTGCTCACTCGCACGCTGGCGGGAACTGCCGCCACCCCACGCTCGCGGCTCTGGCCAACCGTTCAAGGGTCAGCCTGCTGCGAGCTACCGGCGCACTGCTCCCAACTCTTGGGTTCAGGGCATCACGCCCCTAGCTGCGCCGGGATACTTAGGCGTTACCTGTGGGGGTTACGCCGCCTCGGCCTGCTGCTCGCCGGGCTGCTCGGTCGCGGGAGTATTCTCCACCACCGTCAGTCCCAGCGAAGCCGCCTTGGCCAGAACCTCGTCGCGCTCCTTCACGCTCATGAGGGCAGCGAGACGCTGCTTCACGAGCGAGTGAGCCTGCACGAGTTCGTCCGACTGATCCTGCACGCCGGCTTCGCCAGTCACGATCTTCTCGATCGAGTTGACGATGCGCGTGAGTTCGGTTTCCAAGGTCTTGTCCTTGGAGACCTTCTCGCAGGCGGCGCGGATCTGGTCGTCGGTCAGGTCGGTGTCGCACGCAAGCTGCGCCCGCGCGACGGCGACGAGCGCCGGATACGGGGACACAACTTTCACTTCGCTCTTCACCATCTCCTGATAGAGACGGGAAGCGCGCGTGAACACTTCGACCGGATCGCAGGTCGTCATGCCGCCGACCGCGATAAGCTGGCGAAGCTTGGAGACATTCGCCTTCTTGCCCGTGGCGGTGTGATCGTGAACGGCCTTCTTGCTCTCGGCCGTCAGATAGGCGTCGTAGACGCGATGCGCGTCGTCCTTGCCTTCGCTGTCCTTGTCCAGCGTAACGATGCCATCGTTCGCCGCGCGCACGATCTTGTGCGCGAGCGACGGAAGGCTGTCCTTGCCGGACGCGGCGTCACGACCCAGCTCGCGGACCTCGCTCATGAGGTCGTCGAGCCGCTTGTCGTTCTTCTGCGCTTTGGTGACCATTTCAAGTTGCTCCGTGGGTTGCCATCTCGCTACTCAGCGCCGGAGATAGCTGTCGGCGCGTGCGGGGAGAAATCCCCGCGGTGGTTCGCGCGTCGATACACGGCGTGCGAATTACGTGGTCTTGGTTGCCTATGGGTAACTTCACAGGTTACCCGACGCTCTCGCGCTGAGGCGCGGCGAAAAGAAAAAGCCCATCGCACCACGACACCAACAAATCGCGCGAGCGATCTGGCTGCTAAGGGTCGGACGGTACGATGGGCTAGTCAGCGCGACGCGGGAGGACGATCGCGCAGGGGGATGGTTTGGTGGTTGCGTGGTGTAATAGACCGGACACCAAGTTCAACCGGCGGTGTGGTGAGGCGGGTTCGTGCGCGCGTGAGTGCGCGCCGCGTCACCGGCGGCGATCTTTATATGTGTGAATAATCGCCGGTTCAGATAAGTTACAGCAAATTTGTTTTCGCTGCCGCGCCAATGGCTTGCGGCTTATTCTCCATATTCTCCATATTCGCAGGAGATACAGGCGAATTATTTCGAGCTTCAATTCCAAAATGTAACCTAGCGAAAGTTACATTTTGGAATTGAGGGGTCGCGCGGGGGGTGTGTATCTAAAACCTATAGTAAATATAGAGAATATAGAGAATAAGAAAGAATGTCGCTGCGGCACTAAGCTAACTTTAATTGCTATACTTTCAAGCAACCGAGTTCGGTTGTGGTAAATATAGCAATTAAGTTTTAGTTGTAGTCAGCGCGCCTTGATGAGTTCGTCGCGCGGCTCGGCCCAGCAAACCACCGGACCATTAGACCACCGACGCGCGCCATTGCCGTAAGTCTTAGCGCGATATGGTTTCACGCCGGCGCAAGGCACGCGCACGACCAGCGCATCATCGTATGATGCAATGGTCTTGTGGTGCGGATTGAACACGGCGCGATAGAGTTCGCGGTCGAAAGCCTCGTGGCATCGCTCGCTGAATTGCTTGCGCGCCTTCTCGATCTTCGCCCGCATGGATGGGTTCGCCATGGGGTAACCTCGTGGGTAACAAAACGATCAGACCATGAAATGAACAAATGCGCCCACGACCGCAATCGCAAGCCGTGGGCGCAATGAGATGGTTTCCCGGTATCCAGTCTCTTGTTGACTGGGGTCTAGCCCTTCCACTGACGCGGTGTTCGCACGGCTCTGGGTGAGCGTGCTACTGGGCGCGCACCAAGTTCACTTGGTTTCGTGGTCGCATGGTGTTAGGCAGTTTAAGACCTTGAGAGTTGCGGATAACGTGGCCAATAGTCCAGCATCTCCGCCACACCCTTCGGGACCATACCGACGACATGACGGCGCAGGGTTCACTCGGCTCCGCGCTCGCGGAATTTCCTCTGGCACCATCGGGCTTTTTCATAAGTCAGGGCACCCGAAGCCCCCGCGCGTCTGCACGCGCCGCGATATGACCTAGCTATCTCGCCCGTTGGCAATCTCGCCCGCACCGCGTAGCTCCACTGGTGAGCAGGAGCGCCGCCGACAGCCTTTTATACTGTCGCACCTTTCGGTGGCATGGTTCCGGTTCGGGTAGGGCGCTTGATTGCCCTACAGCCTAGGTGCGGGGGCCGGGTACCCGGCGGGGTAACTGGACAGCGGGGGCCGCCGGGGGGGCCGCGCTTTTTTGGGGACTCCGGAAATATCCAGGACCCAAAATCGACGTTGTTACTTTCGAGCAACTTCCCTACATTCGCATTCATGAAAACCTTCACCACCTGGATCGAAGGCGTTCCGCTGATCGAAGTCGACGCGGAGAACCTGCCGCCGATCGCCGCCTATCGCGATGCTTTCGACGTTCCGGAGCCGGTGCGGGCACAGATCCGCGCCGCGCGCGACGCCGGCGTGCCGCCGTCGGAGCTCTCGAGAATCTTCAATATGCCGATTGCGTGGGTTGCAATTTTCCTGGGCGAGCCCAACTAGCAACCCCAAGAGCCTTGACTCCGAACTAGCAGCGAGCCCCGGCGCACATCGCCGGGGTTTCGTTTTGTGACACAGCCGATACCCCCACCTGCGATACGGCACCTCGAGAAAACTTTTCAGAGGGCTGTTCATGTCTGCGTTGAATGCAAGTTTGGAAGCCGCGCGCATCTACGCGCAGTTGGCGAACGGTGATTTTTCCGAGGCCCAGCTCACTGCGTTGAGCGAGCTCAAGGTCGATATCGCCAAGCTTCTCTACCTTGCCAACGGCGGCGAGCTGCGGGTTGCGCACGTCCAGCGGATGTTCGTGTCCGCATTCGGCGTGCTGATCCGGCCGGCGAATACGACCGCCTATTCGGCCAACGACAGCATTTCGAACAACAGCACCGCCGGGAACGTGATCCCGATTTACACGAATCCAGCGGACGTGAATGATCAGCCGATTGAGATCAAAGAGCTGTTGCTCGAGACAAACGACACGGGCGTCGGAACGGCCAACATGCGCGCGTTCCTTTTCAATGCCGATCCGACCGCCAACGGCGGCGTGATCAACGGCGACAACGGCGCCTACTCCAACAAACGCAACGGCTTCATCGGCTCGATGCAGGGGCAGTTCCGCGTGTTCAGCGATGGTGGGAAGGCCAAGCTGACGCCGGACGAAGGCCAGAGCATCATCACGCTCCCCGTGGCCGGCAGCAATCTGATCTATTACCAGTTGCAAACGCTCACCGGCTTCACGCCGTCGGCGAACAGCACGCTCTTCAACGCGACGCTCCGCGGATATATCGGCCGCGCCTAATCGCGGTCTCGCTGCCGACTAAACCACCAAACCATCTGACCATCTCGCCGCGCGCAAGAACGCGACGGGATGGTTTCGTGGTGTGATGGGCCAGACGGTTCCGCGCGGCAGTGAACGAAAAAATTCACACCCGGTCGAACCGAATTGAGACTCATGTGTAACCCCGGCGGCCGATACCGCCGGCATGATGATCTCCGAAATCAAGAAGACCCTCCACGCCGCGCTCTTCGCGTTGGCATTCGGTCTCACCGGAATGGGCGTCACTCACGCGGTGACCCCCGATCTTTCCCAGTGTGAGGCGAGCGTCACCGAGATCGACGACCTGATCAAGACGAGCCCGATGGGCAACGTTGTTCGCGTCGATCGACTGAAAGGCCCGGAGGTGAAGGCATACTTCCTGAATTGGGGTGAAGACGTCGAATGGGATGTCGCCATCTCATTCGTTTTGAAAGACGGCCGCGTTCTAACCCTCGCTGGCAACGGTGAGTGTTTTACTTGGCACGGCATCACCGACGTCGAGAAACACGATCGGGCGATGCGCAAAGCGAAAATCGAAGCGTGAGCTACCAGTACGGCGACCTCAAAGACGAATACGCTGAGCTCCTCAAGACGGCCCGGGTGACCCGGGCCACCGAGATTGAACGCACCGCGGACCGGCTGATCAAACTGATCCCCCGGTATCGTGACGTCGAAGCGGCGACCGGTGTCCCCGCTGTATGGCTCGCGGCAATCAACGAGCGCGAGAGCTCTTCGAACTTCCGAACCTATTTGGGCAACGGCGACCCACTCAATCGGGTCTCCGTTCATGTCCCCGCGGGACGCGGGCCGTTCTCCTCCTGGGAGGCCGGCGCAAAGGACGCGCTTCATCTGGATCGCATGGACACGGTCAAGGACATGCCTGAGGGCTGGTCTTGGACGCGTGGATGCTTCCAGGGCGAGGCGTGGAACGGGTTCGGACCCCGGATGCACGGGATCCACACCGGATACCTGTGGGCCGGGATGACCCCGTACGTGCGCGGCAAGTACGTTGCCGACGGCGTATGGGATCGCAATCACGTCGACGAGCAGCTCGGGATCATTCCCATGATGCGCGCGCTCGTCGAGCGCGATGCTTCGCTCGATCTGGCCGGCGACCCGTGGTCCACGGATCCGCTGACCAACTACGTGCCGCCGCCGGCGCCCAAGAGCCAGGACGATCTCGACGACGTCGCCACGCTTCAGCGCGATCTCAACAAGATCATGGGAACGGATCTGCGGGTGGACGGCTCTTACGGCCGGCTGACCCGCGGCGTGGTCATGGACTTCCAGAAAAAGTTCGGACTTCAATGGATCGACGGCATCGTCGGTAACGAGACCAAGTCGGCCATTCAGCAGCAGTTGGGTGGCCACTGATGCACGGCAACATCGGCAGCAAACACGATCACACTTACGAGACGTCGAGCTGGCGCTACTGGTTCGACTTCTGTCTCTTTCCCGCGGTGTTCTGCCTGACCGTGGCGGTTTACGACCGCTCGTTCGGTTTCAACCTCGGGATGCTGTTTGGGTTCGTGTTCGGCACCTTCGCCGAGTACTGGGCGCACCGAACGCTGCTGCACGTTTTCTTTTGGCATGGGACGCACGAGCGGCATCACCAGCATCCGAAAGAGTACGTGGTGTTTCCGCTCTGGAGGCTGCCGGCGTTCTTCGCGACGGTGTTCCTCGTGAGCCATGCGATCGGCGCCGAGGGGTTCTTCGCCGGATTCACGCTCTGGTACTGCTGGTTTCTTCTCCTGCACCACATGCTCCACCACCTCGATCTTAACGAGCATACGTGGCTGCATCGCTACGCCATTTGGCACAACCGCCACCACAAACTCACCCACTACAACTACGGCATCACGACCCCGTTCTGGGACCGGATGTTCGGCACCTATCTGTGAGGCTTCCATGAAAAAGCATATCGCCGCGCTCGCGCTGTCGACTTCCATTCTGCTCGCCGCCTCTGCGGCTGAAGCGAAGAAGGTCGTCGTGATCCGCGGCATCTTCGGGAACATCGTGTCCCCGATGACCGAAATCGTCACCGGTCTCCAAAAGCGAGGTCACCAGGTCACCGTCCGCGAATGGTGGATGGGCGTCCCGGAGCCCGGGTTTGATGTCGCAGTCGTGCACTCCGCCGGCGATGTCCCGGGACTTATGTCGCGGGCCAAGCAGGTAATCACCATAGATCCGACGTTCATCAACCCGGGATGTCAGCCCGGTTCGAAGTGCACGAACTACTACGCGCCGATCGACAAGATGCCGTTCCTGGTCTGCTGCGGCGGATACGCGGTGGCCGGCGCGACCAACAAGAAAGTCCCAGGCACGCCGAGCTTCTTCCTCTTCGCGCCCGGGCATATCGCCATGCCGGCCAACCAAGCGCCGGCCGTCATCAACACCGTCAACGGCGGCTGATCAGCCACCCAGTAGGAGAGAAATCGAGATGAATAAGCGCATTGCCACGGTTGTACTTGTCGCTGCCCTGGGCCTTCCCCTCGGCTCGTGCATGACGACCGCCGAGATCAAGCAGGGCTTTCAGACGGCGTGGAACAACGCGGTCGCCGTGTGGGACGAGATCAACGCCGACATTCAGATCGCGCTGAACAACGTCCCCGCGCTCTGCAACGACGCGTTCGACGCGCATTCCGGCTTCCGGACCGCGGTTGCGAACTTGAACGCCGTCGGCGTCAAGATTCCGGCCGACGTGCTCAACAACGAGCAGGCCGCGGTCGCGGCGTTGGCCGTACCCTGCAACAACCCGCCGACCTCGCTTGCTCAGGCCATTGCCGAGTTCAAGCCGGCGCTGCTCGCCTTTAAGAAGGCGTACGCCGCCGCACAGGCTTCGCTGGTCAACAACTGATCCGTACGAGGGACACGCTCGACCAACTGAAGGAGTGAGTGAAGTGCTTAACCAAGACTACGTGGTGATGGTCATCCGGACCATCTTCCAGATGGGTGGCGTCGTCGTCGCATTGCGGCCCGACCTGATCACCCCGGCGGAGTTCTCCCAGCTCGGCGACACGCTCGTCGCCGTTGTCGGCGGAGCCTTCTCGGCCGCAGCCACGCTCCACATGCTGTGGACGCGGTTCAACACGAAAGTGATCGTGGCGAAGTGAACATCACCACAATCACCTGGATCCTGCGACTCGCGTCGCCGTTCATCGGTGGGTCGATCTTCGGCCTGCCGGTGGCGGCGATCGTGTCGTTCCTCACGGCGAACTCCACCGAGATCACGATGGCGGCGACCGTCATTCAGAACGTGGCGAAGAAACTCGCCGCGGCGAAAGGGATCTCGATCCAGTCGGCGCTCGCCGAGGCGGCGCAGATGGTCGCCAAGGTGCACCCGATGGTGCCTGGAAGCATCGAGGAGAAGATCTGGATGGAGCGGCAGTCTCTGCCGGTGAACGGCGGATGAACGTTACCCAGGAGGTAACCCGCTCGGTCCTAGGCATCATTGCCGAGGAGGAACTCGCCGCGGCCATTCGTGTGACCGTGCAAACGCTGGCGACGTGGCGTAGCGAGGGCAGAGGCCCCAAATACGCAAAGCTTGGACGTTCAGTTTTTTACAGGGTGTCAGATCTCCATGAGTGGATCGCCGACTGTATGGAGGGAGTGGAAGACCAGTCCGGAGATCGGACGCATGAAGTTCCAGGATCACATTCGAAGCCAGCCGCCCGCGCGGCGGGTTGAGATCGTCCACCAGATTATTCAGCACGGACGCGACCGCGGCGGAAAAACCGTCGGCGAGTGCATCAAAGAGCTCAACGCTGACGAGTTTCATGCGCTAGAGGCGATCGTGATCGGGAAGTCGTATACCTACGACGCAACCACCGATCGGGTGTTCAGCCGGGCTGAGGCGGGGGATTTTCCAGAAAAAGTTCTCGAGTGGCTACTGCGGAACCCTCTACCGGAGGGCCACCCGCTTACGTCCACGCAGCCGAGTTGACTTTCGTGCGGGGCGTTTTGACGCCGCGCTTGAGATGTCTGGCGACGAGCTCCGTCATGCCGCCGTGGGCGACCAAGCAGACATATTGAAACGCATCAATCACATGCGAGAACTCGTTCTTCTCGGGCAAGGGACGACGGATCCCAGCCCGCGTTTTGGCGTAGCGATAGCCACCCTGTAGCGCTTTGATCAGGATCGGGCAGCGCTTCCCGTCGATCTGCACCGCGCCTCCGCCGTCGAACTGGCGCATGAGCCATGCGTCAATAGCGCGCACCCGCGGGTCGATATCGTTGGTCGGCGCCGGAAACGCAGAGAAGCCCATGCGCTTCAGCACGTCGAACGTGGTCTCTTCATAGATCGAGCTTTTGGACTTGCCCGCCGGATCGCCGATGATCGCGACCGGCCGCCCGAGATATCGCTCTTGTAGTAGCGCCGGGCGCAGGGCGCGCGCGATGTGCTGCTCGAGACCGATGTCTTCGGCGATCACTTCCTCGAGCACGAGCAGCCGGCCCTTGTGGTCGACCTGGCAGATGATGCTGCACGGGTCGCGGCCGAAGTCCTGACCCACCATCAGCGGGTGCGACGAGACCGGCTGGAGCTCGTCGACGACGTGGAATTTCGGGTTGAAGCTCTTCGCGTAAACGGCGCTGCCGCTCGGGTCGTTGCCGTATTGGGCATCGACATATCGCCGGATCCAGTCTTCATTCTGATTGCGCGCCAGCCGCTCGTAATATTTGCGCCCCTCGGCGAGCCGGCGAGTGTCGGTCTCGGGCATGGCCAGCGTGATCTTGGACTGGTTAAGCCATTGAAGATTCTCGGCTTCCGGCGTCAGGCCGCCAGGCTGGATGAAGATCTGCCAGTCCGGCGGCGTGTCCACGTCCATGAATTTGTGCCAGTCGCCGCCTTCGGTGGGCATGTTCGTGTCGGCGATGATCCCCTTCCAGGTGGCGCCGCCCATCATTGCGCTCGGATAGCGGCCGCAGCGGCCGGCGATGTCGGGCACCACGCCGCAGTCCATTTCGATCGCTTCCGACATCCATGCGCCGGTGAGCTGCATCGAGAGCAGGCGCGCGCGGTCTTCCGGGTCCTCGAGGGGGATGAGGATCCATTCCGATTTCACGTCGCCGATTTCAACGTAGATCGTGTTCTCGCTGACCTTGTATTCGGCGATGCCCTCAAGCCACGAGGTGATGTCCTTCAGGACGGTGTCTTTGAGCTGCTTCAGCGTCTGCCGGAGGATGGCAAAGCGCGTGTAGCGGAAGCCGTCGGCCGCCGGCGACTGCTCGCAGGCGCGCCGGAAGAGCTCGAACAGGCAGGCCGTGGTCTTGCCGGATCCGACCGGGCCGGCGATCAGCCGCCCAAACGACTCCGATTTCATGAACCGGGCGCAGGTCGGCGGCGCGGTATAAAGAATATTCTTCACACTTGCACCGCCCCCGCGAGCGCGCGCAGGAGCGCAGTGCGCTCGGCGGCGCCCCAGGTCAGGACGTGTTCGGTAATTTCTGAATGGGTGAATGTAGTGAGGACGCCGATCTTGCGGCGGTTCCGGAGCTGATCTGAGAACGTCGACCAGCGGCAGTTAGCTTTGGAGTAACCCTTGTTGACGTTCTTGCGGTCGAGAGAATGCCCCTCTGGGGGATTCCCCATGTCCTTGAAGAAGTTGATGAAGCCTTTTTTCGGCTCGAGCCACCGCTTGCAGACTGTGATCCCGCGGCCGCCGTAGTTCCTGAAGTCCTTGCTTTTGGCGCTGGTGCATCTCTCCCGCATTCCCCGCCAGGAATTCTTGCATCGTTCGCTTGCCCCCAGAGCTCGTTCCCGAGCGTTAGGAAGGACCTTCACGTTTTACGGGTTCTGCTTCGATGAGTTTGGGCTGCGTCTCTTTCTCGAATTTGAGCTGAGAGTCGGCGCCCAGGTTGATGGTTACGGTGAATTTTTCGCCACTGGCGACGCCGGCGCCGATGCCGGTGATCCCCATTTCCGCGATGCGGCTGATGAGTTTCCCGAGCTCGACCTTGGCGTTGAGGTTCTCTTTTTGGTCGTGCAAGCGAGCGTTCGCTTCCGGCAGCCATTCCTCGATCAGCGCGCCGGCCTTCATCTTGGTGCGCTCGTGCGTGTTGGACGCAGTTTCCCAGGCGAGAATCTCGGCCTCGAGGATCTGCGCGAAGCGCGGGTGCGACTTGATGCGATCCCAGTCTTCAGGGCTGACGCGATGCGTCTCGAGGATCTTCTCGAGGGGGAGGATGTTCTTTGCGACCTCTCGAGCGAGCTTGACGAGCATCGCTTCGGTGGGTTCGGCGGCCGTGGTCTGTAACGCTACTGCAACCAAAGCATGTAACTTTCGAGACACCATACATAGAGTTGTGTCGGCGGCCGCTATACTATATGTCGTCGGCTATGACAAATTTGTTCGTAGCGTTTGTGGTCAGTGGCAGAGACGCTTCCTAAACGAGGGCTTCTCCGCGTCGTTCCGCCGGCGCAACTCGAGAGCCAAATTCAAGAGCAGAACAAGCAGCAGGCCGAGGCCGATCAATCGCCTGCGCCTACGGTCGGCAACCTCGCCGCGTTCGTCCGCACGCAGTTCGATCTCTTCCGCCAGCATCGCAACGATGCGCGTTCAGGATGGTCAGAGCGTTTGCTTCGCGCGCTCCGCGCGTTCAACGGCCAGTACGATCCCGACAAGCTCGCGCAGATCCAAAAATTCACCGGCTCGCAAATCTACGCGCGCCTGATCGCCATGAAGTGCCGCGGCGCGAGCTCGCTACTCCGCGACGTCTACCTTTCCCCCGAACGTTGCTGGGGAATTGATCCTCCGACGGACCCCGAGGTCCCGGATCAGATCGTCTCCAGCATCGGTCAGCTAGTGCAGTCCGAGCTTTCGACCCTGTCGCAAGCCGGGCAGCCGGCCGACGTGAATACCATCCGCGATCGCGTGCAGCAGCTTATGCTTGCCGCGCGCGACGCCGCGAAGAAGCGCGCATCCAAGCAGGCCAAGGTCGCCGAGGAAAAGATCGACGAGCTGCTGATTTCCGGCGGCTTTTACAAAGCGCTCGCCGAGTTTCTCGTCGACCTGCCGGTCTTTCCGTTTGCGTGCATCAAAGGCCCAACCGTCCGAATCGTGCCGTCTGTCTCTTGGCAGAACGGGACGCCGACGATCGACCAGAAGCCGCGACTGTTCTGGCAGCGGGTTTCTCCGTTCGATCTCTGGTGGACGCCAGGCGCCGCCGACATCGAGGATGCCGCCGTCATCGAGCGCACGCGTGTGACGCGCGCGGACCTCAACGATCTCCTCGATCTCCCCGGGTACAACACCGACGAGATTCGCGCCGTGCTCGACGAGTACGGCCGCGGCGGCCTTGCCGACAACTGGGACAACACCGACGCCGAGCGCGCGGTGCAGGAAAACCGCGAGAACCCGCAGCTCAACCGCTCGGGGATGATTTCGTGCCTCGAGTACAACGGAAACATCCAGGGGCAGCTTCTTATCGAGTACGGGATGGATCCGAGCATCATCCAGGACCCGCTCCGCGACTACATGGTCCAGCTCTGGATCATCGGCACGCACGTCATCAAGGTGCAGCTCACGCCGTCGCCGCGCCGCCGCCACCCGTACTTCATCACCTCCTTCGAGAAGGTCCCCGGCACGCCGGTCGGAAACGGCCTCACCGATATCCTGAACGATCTTCAGGAGGCGGCGAATGCGACGCTGCGCTCGCTCGTGAACAATATGTCGCTCGCTTCGGGGCCGCAGGTGGTTGTGAACGACGACCGCCTCGCTGCCGGCGAAGATGGCGAAGAGCTGTTTCCGTGGAAGCGTTGGCATGTCGAGGACGATCCGCTCGGCAACAATACGCAGGTGCCGATCAGCTTCTTCCAGCCCGTTTCGAACGCGCAGGAGCTGCTCGCCGTCTACCAGAAACTTAACGACATGGCCGACGATATTTCGGCCATTCCGCGGTATCTCTCCGGCCAGTCGCCGGGAGGCGCCGGCCGGACGGCTTCGGGCCTCGCGATGCTTATGGGCAACGCGTCGAAAATCCTTCAGACCGTCGCCGCGAATATCGACCGCGATGTTTTTGATCCGCTGCTGACGACGCTCTTCGATCTCATCATGCTCACCGACACGTCGGGGATTCTTACCGGCGAAGAGAACGTGCGCGTCATGGGCGTGAACGTCGCGATCCAGCGCGAGACCGAGCGTTCCCGCCAGATCGAGTTCCTTCAGATCACGGCCAACCCGATGGACGCCCAGATTATGGGACCGCAGGGTCGCGCCGTCGTTCTCCGTTCCGTCGCGCAGAAGATCGGCCTCGACGGCGAGAACATCATTCCGAATCCAGACGACATGCCGAAAGGTGGCGCCCCCGCGGCGTCGCCGCCCGGCGGCGCGCCCGGCTCGCCCGCGGCGCCCAACATGGCTTCTGCCGGCGCTGCCGCGCAGGGAAACCAGCACGGACCATCGTCCACCGGGGATATGGGTCCGCGCACAAATACCGTCGCCGGCGGCGCCGGGTAATTAGGAGAGAGTGAGATGGCAAAGACCAAAGAAATTTCCCAGAAGTCGCCGACGATGGCGAAAGGCGGGAAGGGCAAGATGTTCGGCCAGCAGCACGCAGGCCCGCAGAAGCCCGGCGTTACGGCGCATGAGACCAGCGGCGACGGCGGCAAGTTCGCCAAGGGCGGCTCGGGCAAGATGTTCGGCAAGCAGACTGCCGGTCCGCAGAAGCCCGGCACTTCCGGCCATAGCGTCGGCGGCGGCGATCCGAAGTTTGCGCAAGGTGGGTCGACGAAAATGTTCGGCTTCACCGGCTCTTCGCCGGCGAAACCCTGCTGAGGACCAATGGCCGGCATCAAGCTAACCAGCAAGATCTCAACCAAGGTCCCCATGCCGAAAGGCAAGGGCACGAGCTCTCGCGGGTTTCTGAAGCTGAGGCCGCCGAAACAGCCCAGCCTGACGAAGCGCATCTACACGAAAGCGGTCGCCAAGCAGGATCCTTCCGAATTCGGTAACTCCGGGTTCGGAGACACTGGGCTAACCGGCGAAAGCTAATGAAGGCAGAGCGGAAGAACCTAATTCTTGCTTCTGCCGAGCTCGCGCGCGCTGCGCCCGAGAGCTGGAATAAATTTCTGGTCGCCTTCGTCGAGCACGTTGACGACCTGAAAAACCAATGCGTGGACGCACCTCCTGACGCTGTTCACGTCGCCCAGGGAATGGCGAAGGAAGGAAACGAGCTCGCCAGGCTCTTTGGGGATGCGGTGAAGTCCGCCGACCGCATCGGAGATAGGCGGTAACTAGAGGAGAGTGAGTAAGACATGGCTTTGTTCCCTTCAACCGTTCTGAGTGACGAGGAAGCGATCGCTTTCCTCGGCACGGCCCTTCAGAACAACGGCAAAACGACTCTCGTTTCGAAGACCGCGGCCAGCATTTCTGCTGTGTTCGCGGACATATTCCGGACGATTATCGCGCTGTCGACGCAGTCGACCTGCACGTTCACGCTGCCGACCCCGGCACAGATCGTTGCTGGTCTTTCCAACCCGGTTGCTGGATCGAGCTTCGAGTTCGTCATCCAGAACAACAACTCGGGCACGGCCACGGTGGCCGGGAATGGTTGCACCATTCAAGGCACCGCGACCATTCCCACGACCAAGACGCAGATCTTCCGCGCCGTCGTTACGAACGCCAACGTGGGTTCGGAAGCGGTGACCGTGGTCGCGCTGCTCAACGCCGCGCAGTAAGCGCAACACGAAGAGTACGGGGCCGGCACCCACGCCGGCCCCGTTTTTCCCCACCCGGTGGCCACCAACACCCTTTCGGCCCGTGCCGCAGAAGCCGCACGCGCCACCGGAGAAGTAGATGCCCAAGCTTGCCGCTAAGGACGACCCGAACGTAAAACTTCCGGCCGCCGCCCGTAGAGCTTCCCAAAACGCAGATCGCCTGCACGCGGAAGCGTACAAACCCCAAGACCCCAATCCAGATCCTGCCACTGCCGCGCCCGCCCCCGCAGCGGGCGAGCAGACCACCGAGGTTACCTCCAAGGTAACCGGTCAGCCGGAAAACGATCCTCCGGCGAATCCTCCAGCCGCGCCCGCGGCTGCCAACCCCAAGACGGCTTCCGCCGCCGGCGAAGACGACGACTTCAAACACAAATACCAGTCCCTGAAGGGGCGCTTCGATCAGCAAGCGAAAGCGTTGCGGGAGGCTGGCGATACCATCAGCACTCTGCGCGTGCAGCTCGCCGAGGCGGCGACTGCGCCACCAACGCGTATGCCTGCCGAGCAGTCGTTCAAAAAGCTCCTCACGCCCGATCAAGAGAAAGAGTTCGGCGAGGAATTTTTGGACGTCGTTGGCAAGAAGGCGCAGGAAGTTGTCGTGCCGGAGTTGTCGGTTATTCGCCGGGAACTCAGCGAGCTCGCCAATCGAGTTTCCAATACCGGCCAGCGGATCACGCAGGAGGCGCGCCGCCAGCTCGAGTCCACGCTAACGGAACACGTGCCAGACTGGCGCCAAATCAATGTTGATCCGAATTTTTTGGATTGGCTTGCGTTGCCCGATACTTACTCGGGTGATATCCGTCTCTCGTTGTTGAAATCGGCCTACGAGGCAAACGACGCCAGTCGTGTGGTCGCTTTCTTCAAAGGCTTCCTCGCTGAAGAGGCTGCCCTGGTCCCCGCACCAGCATTGCCGGACAATCCGCCGGCGGATCCATCCGCCCAGCCGAAAGTCCCGCTTAATTCACTCGCGGCGCCAGGCAGAGCTAAGACAGCGGCATCCAATCCCCCCGCTGAGAAGCCCGTATTCACCCGTGCCCAGATCGCTCAGTTTTACGCTGACGTGACCGCGAACAAGTATCGCGGCCGCGAAAAAGAGAAGGACTCCCTGGAAAGGGAAATCTTCGCAGCGCAACGAGATGGGCGCATCCGATAACGCTTCTCTTTGAGGGCCTACAGTAATGACCTTCCCTGTCGCATCCGGCGTAACGACCCCTCCGATTTATCCGGCGGGTTCGGCTGGAAACGGCATGTCCGGCGCCGGGTTTATCCCGGAAATTTGGTCGGGCAAGCTGATCGAAAAATTCTACGCGTCCACCGTTCTGACCGCGATCTCGAATACCGACTACGAAGGCGAGATCAAAAATCAGGGCGACAAGGTGCGTATCCGCACCAAGCCGACCGTCACTATCAAGGACTACAAGGCTGACGGCGCGCTCGAGCTCGAGCGTCCGGTTGGTAGCGAAGTCGACTTGCTCATCGACAAGGGCAAGTACTTCAACACCATCCTCGACGACGTGATGGACGTCCAATCGGATCTGAACCAGCTCAGCATGTGGTCTGACGACGCTGCCGAGCAGATGAAGATCACGATCGACAAGGACGTTCTCCTCGGCATCCTGAACCAGGCGAATGCCGCGAACCAGGGTCTGACCGCCGGCGCAATCTCCGGCAACATCAACCTTGGTGTCACCGGCACCCCGCTCGCCGCCGTTTCGGTGGCGGCTTCGAGCAAGGTCGACATCCTGTCGATCCTGCTTCGTCTCGGCCAGGCGCTCGATGAAAAGAACATCCCGGAGACGGGCCGCTGGGTGATCCTGCCGGCCTGGGCCGCGGTCCTCGTGAAGAATTCGGAACTCCGTCAGGCCTACCTGTCTGGCGACAGCGTTTCGATCCTTCGCAACGGCCGCCTGGGTATGGTCGACCGCTTCACGCTGTACATCAGCAACCTGTTGCCGAGCGGCACCGCTGCCGGCCTGGCTTCTGGTGAGTGGCCCATTTACGCGGGCCACGCGCACGGTCTGACCTTCGCTTCGCAGGTTTCGAAAGTCGAAACTCTCCGCTCGGAGATGACCTTCGGCACCGTCCTGCGCGGCCTCCAGGTCTACGGCTACAAGGTGCTCGACGGCACGGCGCTCGCGCAGGCCATCGTCACCCCCGGCTAACCAATGAAGTGAGGGGGTACGGATCTTCCGTACCCCCGTTAGCCTCCGAGGAGAGCGATGGCGCTCGACACCGTTGCTGATTACGTTTCGTACGCTCGAGTGCTTTTGCAAGACCAGGTTGTTCCGTACCGCTACCCCGACAACGATCTGGTTCAGGCGCTGAATATCGCCGTGTTCGAGTCCCGCCGCCTGCGGCCGGACCTCTACATCGGCGGCGCAGCGCTCCCGTCATTCTCCGCCCCGGACACGACCGCGGTCGCTATCGACCCGCAGTACCGCATGGCCTTCGTCTATTTCATGTGCGGCCATGCGCAACTACGGGACGAAGAAAATACACAGGACGCTCGCGCGAGCGAGTTCCTGAACAAGTTCTCGGCCCAGATGGTTTCGATCGCGTAAAATGAGCACCAACCCATACGTGACCCGCATCCTAGATAACCTTCGGGTCCGCCTGCCGGGCGCGCTGGACACCGCGCTGAAGCTCGAACTCTTCAACGTCCTCAACGAATTTCTCAAGAAATCCAACGCGTGGCAGGAAGACATCCTTGTCGACGTAAAGCCCGGCGTCACCGATTACCCGATCGAGCCCGCTGACGGCGTCATCAACCGCGTGATGCAGGTCGTCAATAGCGCCGGGATCAACGTGCGCGCCACGTTCGCGGTACCTCCGGACCTGATCTTGGAGGTCGCGCCCGTTCAGAACGACACGCTAACGGTCACCGTTTCCCTCACGGTTGCCGATACGGATCGCGACGAGTTCCCGGTCTTCCCGGATTGGATGTTCAGCAATTACTACGACGACTTCATCGACGGCGCGCTCGGCCGCATGATGTCGCAGCCGGCGAAACCGTATTCGAACGAGCGCCTTTCTATCTACCACTTGCGCCGGTTTCACAACGCCGTGGCTCGAGCGAAGGCCGAGATCCAGCACGGAAACCTCTACTCGGCGCAGTCTTGGCGCTACCCGGCGTTCGCGTCCGGGCGGCAGCGGTGAGGTGATAGATGGCCTCGCCCGCTGCATTCCAGGGATCTTACTTCTCCGCTGAGTTCACGATTACGGACGGCACCAATCCGATCGACATCACCGGATGGACGTTCGACGCGCAGTTTCGCGCGCGCGTTACCGACGATCAGATTCTGCTCGAACTTACGACCGCCAATACGGGCTTCCAGATGATCGACGCCCCCAACGGTCGCTTCCGTATTCAGATGACGGAAGAGCAAACCGAAAACCTTCCCGAGGGGAAGTTGGTGTTCGACATCATGCGGACCGACCTCTCTCCGGGACCCCGCTGGCTGTGCAGTGGAAAGCTGAAAGTGAAGAAGCCGGTGACGCGCGATGACTGACGCCATTACCATTGACGCCCAAGCCGACGGCATCGTCATTGACCTACAGCTCGTGGGAATGAATGACGCTGCCGCAGCGGCCTCGTCCGCCGCTGCCGCAGCGGCGTCCGCGGCGTCTGCTGCATCCCACGATACGAGTTCTGCTGCTCACGATTCGAGCGCGGCCGCTCACGACAGCTCGGCGGCCTCTTCCGCCACGGCCGCGGCCGCGTCCGCCGCATCCGCCGCATCCCACGACTCGAGCGCCGCATCCCACGACTCGAGCGCCGCATCTCACGACACCGCTGCCGCTGCGTCGGCTACCGCCGCCGCTGCCTCAGCCTCGAGCGCAGCTACGCACGATACGAATGCCGCCGCGAGCGACTCGAACGCAAATACCGTCTACACGAATTTCGATAAACGGTTTCTCGGCGCGAAAGCTTCCAACCCGACGCTCGACAACCAGGGCGCCGCGCTCCAGACGGGCGCGCTCTATTTCAACACTACGTCGGGTGACATGCGCGTGTGGAACGGCTCCGCCTGGCAAGTTTCGTACAACCCCTCCGCCGGCGCCGTCGACAGCTTTAACGGTCGAACCGGCGCGGTCACTCCACAATCTGGCGACTACTCGTCTGGCCAAATCACCGGCCTCGGAAACGCGGCAACGAAGAACGTCGGCACGACCGCCGGTACCGTCGCGGCCGGCGACGACTCGCGCATCGCCGGTGCCGCGCAAACGGCGAACAACCTTTCGGATCTTGCATCGTATCTGACGGCGCTGACGAACATACACGCCGAAGGTGGTACAGGGCACGGCGACTCAAACTACACTATCCTGCCGACCGACAAATTTGTCTACACGAACGCTAACTTTACGGCGAACCGCACGTGGACGCTCCCCGCGGCGAACGCGGTCAATCCAGGCCGCTTTCTGCTCGTTGCCGACGCCAAGGGAATGCTTACGAGCTCCCACACGCTTATTGTACAACGAGCGGGCTCCGATACGGTCAACGGCGGCACGTCGATTACGATTCGAGATCCGCTCGCTTTCATAATCTTGGTTTCGGATGGTGTGTCGAACTGGTTCGCGTTCATGTTTCAGGGCGCCGCGCAATTCCGCCAGTCCGACGTTCTTCAGAGCGCGCTTAATCTTTCCGATCTCGCGAGCGCATCGACGGCGCGTACGAACCTCGGCCTCGGCGACGCCGCCGTCAAGAATACAGGTACGACCGCCGGCACGCTCGCCGCCGGCGATGACTCGCGTATTACTGGCGCCGCTCAAAAGGCGAACAATCTTTCCGATCTCGCAAGCGCGGCAACGGCGCGTACGAACCTTAAGGTTGATGGGCGGACGGCGATCGGTGACGCGAACAATACGTTCTCGTCGACCGATGGTCCGACCTATGCGACGAGCGCGACTTTAACCGCTGCGCGCACCTGGACGCTACCGGCCGCGAACACGCTCAATGCCGGCGAGCGGCGCTTCATTGTCGATGAAGCTGGCGGAGTATCGGCCTCGAATACGCTTACTGTCCAACGTGCCGGCTCCGACACAATCGAAGGTGGCACGTCGCTCGTACTCGCGACGAAATATGCAGCCGTAATTCTGGAGAGCGACGGCACATCGAAATGGACGAAAATCGCGGTCGCGACCTTCGATCAGGTGTCGCACCGTCTCGGCGACGAAACGTCGATCGCCTCGGCCGCCACGACCGACATTGGCGCATCGCCGACGACGCGCGTGCAAGTGACCGGCACGACGACGATCACGAGCCTGGGAACGGTCGCGAACAAGCTTCGCATCGTGCGCTTTGCGGGTGTGCTCACGCTCACGTACAACGCCTCGACGCTCATCTTGCCGGGCGGCGGCAACATCGCGACGAAGGCGGACGACGTTGCGTTTTTCGTTTCGGACGCGAGCGGAAATTGGCGCTGCATCTATTATGCGAAGGCGGAGTTCCCGTATCGCGCGGCGCCGACGGCGGACTTTCTAGCGAACGTTGCGGCGGAATATCTGATTACGGATCAGATTTGGAACGCCGCTGGCATCGTAAACCTCACCGACGCGGCGACGATCGCCGTTGATATGTCGACGTTCATCAATGCGAGCGTCACCCTCGGCGGTAACCGCACGCTCGGCAATCCGTCGAATACGAAGGGCGGTCAAAGCGGCGCCATCCAGATTATCCAGGACGGCACCGGCTCGCGCACGCTCGCCTATTCGTCGAATTGGAAATTCAACAGCGCCGCCGCTCCGACCCTCTCGACGACTGCGGGCGCCCGCGATGTGCTTTTCTATTTGGTCGTTTCGTCGACGCATATCCAAGCGTGGCTGCAAAAGGATATGCGATAAATGGCTCTCGACCTTCCACCGAAGCTTTGGACGCCTCCCGCGATCGGAGTTCTGCGCGCGGCGGAGCCGTGGGAAAAACAGGCGTACGCGAAGCTCGCGAAAGAGGGCGTTCCACGCGAAGTACGCCGTGCGGTTGTTGCCGAACTCCGCCGACTGCAAGGTCTTCGCCAGTCGATCATCAAGCCGGCGATCGACGATCTCTCGAGGTACGTTGAACGCAAAGGCGTCGTTATCCCCGGCATCGGTCTTCTGCCGCCGGCCGGCGGCCTACCGAGGGCGGCCACATTCATCACGAACAGTTCATCGAATACGAATGCGAACAACCAAACCTTCAGCGGCATAAATATCGGACCGGTCAACCCCGATCGGTACGTCGTCGTCGTTTTCTATTGCGGCTTTGGCCCAGCGGTAACATTCAGCAGCGCAACGCTCGATTATGGGTCTGGCGCAACCGCTATGACCAACATCAAGGCGCAATCGAACAATGACTCCATGTGCGTCATTTTGCTGGTCGCCGCATTTAGCGGCAACACGACCGGCACGGTTGTTCTCAATGTGTCGTCGTCGCAAGCAAATTGGCGCATAGGCATCTACAACCTTAACGGCCTCTCGTCGGCGACGCCGGTAGCGACTGCCGGGTCGAATGCGTCGAACCCGACCTCCGGTGCGTTGACGACCACGCCGGGCGGTTGCGCTATCGCGTGCGCTGGCGCGCGTAGCACGAACACAAGCTCCTGGTCGGGTGCAACACAAGATTTCGACGGTTCGACGACCGTTGGGTTTTCGGGTGCTCACACCAACAACATCGGCGGCTCCTCGGTGACGATCACCGATACGATCGGTGGCACCGAGCCGTGCGGTGCTTTCGCATCCTGGTTTTAAGAGGAAAGCAAATGCTCGCGTTCAAGGATCAGAATGGTGCCTGGAAAGCATGGAACGGCGAACCGATCGACGAAATTCGTTATCCACCTAATATCGGAGAGCTCTGGACCGACGATGAATTGGCCGCCGTTGGGCTTTGGCGCGTATCGACCGCTACGCCTCCCGATGGCTATGTCGGCGCCGGCAATCAGCGCATCGAAGATCGCTCCGGCACACCAACGCTCGTCGAGGATTGGATCATCGCGCCGCGCCGCCTTGTGCAGAAGACGGTCATCGTTGACCGGCTTCAGACCGCGGGAAAACTGAACGCAGCGCGCGCCGCGCTCGATGCCGCGGATCTATACACGCGCGAACGGTGGAACGCCCGCGACGCAATCTACGCTGACGATCCTACGGCGCTGGCCCTACTCCAGGCAGTCGGTGCTGACCCGAACGTCATTATGGCCCCCTGAGACGACCGTGAAACCTTCGAAAGTTAAGTGACCTATCCATGACACTGACAGTCAAACACAAGTTCCAATCCGCAAAAGGCGACGACGTCGACTCGACACTTATTCGGCCGTCAAATTGGAACGACACGCACGACATCCAGATGGCTTCAGATTCAGTGATCGGGCGCGACTCGTCGGGCGCAGGCGCGGCGCAGGAAATCTCTTTTACCGCGCTCGCGCGCACGCTGGCCGCGATCAACGACCCGACGGCCTTTATCGCCGCGCTGGGTATCGGTGGATTTTCTACGGGCGACGTGAAACTTACGTTGAAGACGACGGCTGATCCAGGCTGGATTATCATGAACGACGGCACCATCGGTGATGCCTCGTCTTCTTCCACCACTCGCGCAAATGCCGACTGCCAAGCGTTGTTCACCCTGCTCTGGAACAACATCTCCGACACTTATGCCCCCGTCGTCGGCGGTCGCGGAGGAAGCGCGGCGGCTGACTGGGCCGCCCATAAGTCGATCACGCTCACGAAAGTTCTTGGTCGTGCGCTCGCAGTGGCTGGCTCTGGCTCAGGACTATCCGCCAGGTCTCTTGGTCAGAACCTGGGCGAAGAAGCGCATACGCTCGTAACGGGAGAAATCCCCGCGCACCAACACACCGGCAACACGCAGTCCGCTGGCGACCACACCCATAACCTGGCGCTGCCCGGCAACTCCAACCTCGGCAATAACTTGGCGACGGTTCCTTCGGCCAACGTCAATACGCAGACGACGAATATCTCCAACGGCGCGCAGACCGCAGGCGCCCACACGCACAGCTTTACGACTGACAACGCCGGTGGCGGTGGATCGCATAACAACATGCAGCCGACCAGCTTCCTCAACGCAATGATCAAACTATGATTTTCGATTGGACCGTCACGCTTGGAAACGTCTTGACGATTTTGGGGTTCTTGGTGACCGGGCTCGTGGCTATTCTGGCCATGAAGCAAAATATCGCCATCCTCGCTATCCGGATGAGCACCGTGGAGAAGACGCTCAGCGAAATTTCTCATGCGGTTTTGGATCTGGCCCGCCAGGGGGAACGCTTGACGTCGGTTGAGAGGCGGCTCGAGGACAACAGCCGTATTCGTTCCGAGCAGCTCGACGCCATGAACAAGCGCATCGACGACATTTCGCGGCGCCTAGGTCCTGTCCAGCTTTAAGGGAACCGATGCCGGCACCGAACCCGAACCGGTTTCCCAAACACGAATCTTCCTTCGACACGCTGGCCACGGCGCTGAAGAAGAGCTTGAAGCGCCCGTTTATCGGCGTGACGCAGGGAGGATCCAGTCGCAAGGACAGGGGCGCCAAGCCCGCTGCCACGACTGCGAAGTTCAACCCCCGAACCCAGATGCCACTAAGGAGTAAGTAAATTGGCTGATACCGAACAGAAAGACACCAAGCCAGAAAACGACAAACTCGAGAAGGCGCCGCCGGCACCGAAGAAGCCCGCCCTTTCGCCGCAGACGCTCGCAGAAATGAAGGCCGGTAAGGAAGCGCTGAAGGCGCGCAACGGCGGCGTGGAGTAACGAGTGGTCGCCAAACTCATTGACAGGTTTGGCGGAATGGTGCCCGCGGTCGACGACCGGCTTATCCCCGACGCGGCCGCGGCGCTCTCTCGTAACACGTGGCTCTACTCGGGAAAGCTCATGGGCATTCCGACCCCGAAGCTGCTTCACACCTGTGTTCTCTCCAACTGCGGCCGGGTGTTTCGTCTTCCGAAGAGCTACACCGACCCCAAGCATTTTGCCGATTCCGATTGGCTTGAGTTTTCCGACGTCAACACTGACGTCCTTCGTTCGCCCGTCGTCGGCGATACATTCGACCGATACTATTGGGCCTCGTCTTCCAGCTCGCCCAAGTACAATACGCGCGCCCGCATCACCGCCGGCAGCCCCGAATTCCTTCTCGGAATTCCCGCACCGTCGACGCCGCCCGGCGTTTCCGCCTCGGGCGGCTCGTCTTCGGTTACCGATTCCCGCGCCTACGTCACGACGTGGGTCAGCGCCTACGGCGAGGAAGGCCAGCCTAGCCCGCCGACCAACCTCACCGGCAAGATCGACGACACCTGGCACATCACCCTGCCGACGCCCGACGCCGGAGATCTAGGGACGAACCGAAACCTTACTAAGGTCCGGATCTACCGCACGGTGACTGCCTCGACGGGCCAGGCGACGTTTTTCTTCGTTGCGGAACTTCCGATCGCGACGGCGTCATACGATGATACCCTTAGTGACACTGTAGTTTCGGAAGCGAGCGAACTCGAGAGTACGAACTGGAGCCCTCCGCCCAGCGATCTGCAAGGAATTACCGCCATGCCGAACGGCATGTTCGTCGGTTTCCGCGGCAACGAGCTTTGGTTCTGTGAACCCTACCGCCCACATGCGTGGCCGGCCCTCTACACGATCACGACCGAATACCCGATCATCGGGCTGGGCGTTACCGGCCAGACGCTGATCGCCTGCACGCAGGGCTTCCCTACCGCGTTCAGCGGCGTCAATCCGGCCTCGGTCACCGAATCGAAGATCCAGAGCTTTGAGCCATGTGAATCGCGTGGCTCGATCCTCTCTTCGGTGGAGGGCGTATATTACGCTTCGCCGAATGGATTGATCCTCTGCACAGCATACGGCGCAATCAACGTGACGCGCACGATGCTGACCAAGGACAAGTGGCAGTCCCTTGCGACCCTTACGACGCTGCGTTCCGCCCGACTCGGGCAGGCATATTTGGGTTTTGGCAGCCCCCGCGTTGGCGTGTTTCAGAGCAATGCGTTTCAGTCCAACGCTGTCCCCTCGCAGGATTTCGGCGACTCCCGGAGCGGTGTCCTGATCGACCCCACCGATGCGCGCGTCGCGTTCAACGTGCTGACGTCAGACGATCCGACGTTCAACATCTTCAACGACACGTGGTCCGGCGAAATCTTCATCATCCGGAACAACGAGGTTCAGTGGTTGGACTTCGCCGATGACGCTCAACCGCGGGAGCCGTTCTTGTGGCGATCGAAGATTTTCCAGACCACACAGAAGAAGAGTTTCGAGGCGCTGAAGATTTATTTCGAGGTCCCCGATGGGACTGCGCCACAAAACCCGGTGCGCGACACCGATCCCGTGCAGACGCTCGCCGATGACCAATACGGGATTGTGCGTGTGTACGCCGACAACAACCTGAAACTTACGCGAGAGATCCGCACGAGCGGGGAGCTCATGCGCCTACCGTCCGGTTTCAAAGCCGATTTCTGGCAGTTCGAGATCGAGGCGCGCGTCAACATTTTCTCGTTCCAGGTAGCGACGAGCTCGAAGGAACTGGCGAATGTCTAAGACGTATCCCGCCATTCCAAACCCTACGCCCGACCCCGAAAGCCTGCGTTCATCTGTCGCCGCCATCAAGGAGACGGTGGAGATCCTCACCACATCTCGCGCCGGCGAAGCGTCGAAGGTCGCAACGCAGCAGGACGTCATTGATCTCTCAGGAGAGATCGACGCGCTGGCCGACGCCAACGATCTCGGAAGCTTCATCGAATCGCCGGCGAACAAGGACTATGTCCTTCGGGAAAAGTTCTCGTTCCCATTCACGATTTTGGAGACGACAGTACGGACCCGCGTCGGCACCTGCACCGTCACTTTCAAGATCGACGGCAACGCGATCGGCGGAGCCGCGCATTCTGCGTCGACGATCCAGAACTCGATCCAACGCACTGCGGGTAACACGGGTGTCGTCGGTTCGCGCCTGACCGCGACGGTCTCCGCAGTTGCGGGCGGCTGCGCCGACCTAGCCATTGCCGTGAAGTATTCGCGGCCGGTGTCCTGATGATCTCGTTCAACAACGCCGAGCACGCTGCCCAGATCGCCGCCGCCGCGCGCGTGCCCATCGGGCCGGCCGATGTATCCATCTCGTATTCGGTTGATGGCGTTCTTCGCGGCGGCGTGATCTACCACAATTTCACCGGCGCGAGCATCGAGATGCACCAGGCTGCGTTCAGCAAGCATTGGATCACGCGCGACATGCTTTGGGTATGCTTTCACTATCCGTTTGCGAAGCTGGGCGTGAAGAAGGTTTTCGGTTTGACACCTTCCAGCAACCCAAAAGTGATTGAATTGAACAAGAAGTTGGGCTTTACGATTGAGACCGTGGTCGGTGAAGTTTTTCCCGACGGCGATCTGGTTGTCATGTCGATGAAGCGCGACGACTGTCGGTGGCTCAAAATCGAACCGCGTGCGTTCGAGTGGAGTGTGAAATCGAGTAATGGGAAAAAGCAGTCCTCCGCCGCCGCCTGACTATACGCCGATCGCTCAAGCCTCCGAAGCGTCTGCTGACAAAGCGTACCAACTGGGCGAAGACCAGCTCGCCTGGGCCAAGCAGCAATATGCCGAGAACAAGGACGTTACCGATCAGGTCGTCGGTTCATTCCTACAAACTCAGGATCTCAACGACCAATCGGCGCAGGCAGACCGAGCGCGATACCAGACCGAGTTTCAGCCGCTCGAAGACCAGCTCGTTCAGGATGCGCAAAGCTATGCGACGCCGCAGCGCAAGGATCTCGAACGCGGGCGAGCGCAAGCGGCCGTCTCGCAGAGCTTCGATACGCAGCGACAGAATTCGCAGCGCGATCTAGAAGCCTTCGGCATCAACCCCGGTGCGACGCGCTTCGGCGCCCTCGACATCGCAACGCGAGCCCAGCAAGCCGCGGCCACGGCCGCTGCTGGCAATCAGTCGGATCAGATGGTCGATGCTACCGGCCGCGCCATCCGCTCGGAAGCGATCAACGTCGGCCGCGGATATCCAGGCCAGATCGCCGGCCAGTACGGCACCGCGCTCACCGGAGGCACGTCGGCCGTCAATGCCGGTCTCGCTACAACCGCCAGCGGCGCCCAGACCATGGGCACGTCGCCGCAATACATGGCGCTAGGAAACAATGCGCTCGGCGTTTGGGGTAACACGCTCAACATGGGCTACCAAAACCAGCTCTCTGCGTTCAACGCGCAGCAGCAGGCTTCTTCCGGCTTCGGTTCGGCGCTCGGCCTCGCCGCCGGCCTCATGTTCGCGAAGGAAGGCGGTGCGGTTCCCGACCCGAAGCGGCCGTTCAGCGATCACCACTTCTACGTCATCCCGCGCGTCAACAAGCAGGGCAAGCAGCTCTCGCACGAAGAAGCGATGACCCATTTCTTCCATACCGGCGAGCATCACGGTGTGTTCAATTCGCCGGAAGAGGCGCAACAGCATTTCGCCGGCGGCGGTGTTCCACTCGACCAGACCCAAGGCGGCGGCGTCCCCGCCGGCGCTTCGCCGTCCGGAGGCCAGGCGATTGACGACGTTGCCGCCCGCCTCACTGCCGGCGAGTTCGTCGTGCCGAAAGACGTCGCCCGGTGGAAGGGTGAAGAGTTCTTCCAGAAACTGATTTCGCAGTCGCGCAACGCCAAACAGAAGGCGGTGGCGAGACCGACATTCGGTCCGGCAATCCCGATGGGCGGAGCTCCACAACCGCGTCCGGGAGCGGCTCCCGCTCCCCAGCAAGCGCCGCGCGCGGCGTTACCCGTGAGGTAACCGATGTCCTTCGCGAAAGAGATTAAGGATTTCATCTCGGCCATGCAGGCCGGACAGAAGATTATCGGCGCTCGCGACGACCGCGAATACAAGCGCGCCCGCGCGCGATATTTCAACGCTCGCGCCGGCGCGCTCGAGGGTGGCGGCGGTGGCAACTCGGAACTCTCGAAATATCGTCAGCTCCGCAATAAGTTCTTGCAGGGGAAGATCGACCAGCAAAACGGCAAGAAGGGGCAACAGCCTCCGAGCACCGACAATGTGAACCCCGATCTCGTCGGCGGTGCGTCTCAGAAAGCCAAGAATTCCATCGGACCGCAGAGCGCGATCCCGACGATTGATCCGACCGGACAGCAGCAGGCTGGAGGCGATCAGCCCGATCTACCGGATGAGGCAAAGCCGGTCGAGTACGCGGTTGGAGACCAGAACGATTCCGGCACCGATACGCTATCCCAGCAGAGCGCCATTCCTGATAGCGACGCCAACAACATCGAGGTGGCCGAACAGAACAACGACCTCGAGGACGATGGCGGCGACGTCGAGTATGCCGCCACGGGCGGTGACATCGAGCCCGACGACGATCAGACCCAACAGGTTGCCCTGCCGACCGGCGGAGAGGACGATAGCGATACCGACGAGCCTGAGCTGCCGAAGGGCGCGATCCCCGCGGCCGATAGCGGCCAACAGGCGCCACCCGACGATACGAAAGCTGGCGACCAGCCGGATATTCCCGATGACGCGCAGCCCGCTCGCGCGCGCGGCTTCAGCATCCAGGCTGCCCACGATGCGACCAAGGATGGCCTGTTGTATGGCCTGAACGATCAGCAGGAAGCGGTCCCCACGCGCAGCCGCAGCCGCTCTCGCGCCGCCGAATCGCAGTTGAACGCCGTCTCTCCGAAGGAGCTGGAGGCGATCAAGAACAATATCGACCCCGACAAGAAGATGAGCGAGGGACAACGCAACATGGCCGCGCTCGGCGGCGTGTGGCAGTACTACATGGAGAAGGGGGACCCGCAGAAGGCACAGAAGGTCTCCGCCGAGATCCTCCAGTACTATAAGGTGTCCGCGCAGCGATATGCCGCATACGGCGCCGTTGCCGCGCAGAACGGCGACCTCGATCAGGCGGCAAAGGCCGCCATGATGGCCTACGCGAATATCCCGGACGGCCGAGACCTGAAGGTCGTAGTCGACGGCGACAAGTTCGCTTACCAGTACACCGACGAAAACGGAAAGCTGATCAAGAAGGGTGTCGCGACGCCCGAAGAGATGGCCGCTCAAGCGATGGGCGTCGCGCGCGATGGCTTCGAGAAATTCATTCTCGACGCTGCGGGAAATCGCGCCGGCACTTCCAACAAGAAGGGTCAGGATAGCGGAAACGTGAATTACACGGACCGCGGCCGCATCGACACGCAGGTGAGTAATGCGTTCGACGATGCGGTGAACAACCTCGCGCCGGAAGGCGGCACGCCGCCCAAGATCCCCGGCCGCGACAAGACCGCGATCAAGAACTCGGCGTTCCAGATCATGGCCGATCCGCGGAACAAGAATATGAACGCGAGCCAGGCCGTTGACGCGTCGATGCGCTTGATGCTGCCGAATCCGAAAAGCCCGGACCAGCCCGACTTCCAGGTGAAGCCCGGCCAAGACGGCGCCCTCGTGCAGTTCAAAGACGGCGCGCGCGTCTTCGTGCCGAAGGATCAGTTCGACCAGATCATGACGATGCGCAACTCGCGCATCAAAGCGCTTCAGCCGAAAACCGATAAGCCGACGGCGGCCATCCCGACGAACAAGGGTCCGGAGGCGCCGAACGACGACAACAGCGATTCGTACATGGGCGGCCTCATCAAAGTTCGAAAAGACAGTCCGGCCGCCCGGTACATCCAAAGCAAGAAGCAGCAGTGGGATGCCCAAGGCCAGGAAGATCAGTTTGCCGATGCGAAGCGGCGCGGAGCTCTGGAAGAGATTGGTCCCTAAGAAAGGTGAGTAATGGCCGAGGGTGATCCTTGGTGGAGCGGTCTATACAACGACAGTTCCGAAGCGCCTGCCCCAGACAATAGCAGCCCGACGTGGGGAGATTACGGTAAAGCCTTAAAGTCCGGAGCCGAGGAGCTCGGAGCGTCGATTGGCGCCGGTATTCAGGAATACGCCAGCGACGAAACGCCAGAGGGCCGCCTCGTAAAGGAGATGGGCGGCGTTATCCGCCGCAATCTCGGTGACCAGGCAGAAGACACTTCGCAGTCCATGACGCCGGTGGCGCGCCAGCGCCTGGAGGCGTCGATCACCAGCCCCGAATTCTGGAACCATCCGCTCAGCTCGACGGCGCTCAAAGCGACAAAAATGTCGCCGGCTGCCGCCGCGATGATCGTTCCCGGCGGCCTGATCGCCGACGCCACTGCCGCGACGATCGCCACCGCCGGCGTTGGTGGCGCCCTGAACGTCGCGCAGCTTGTCGACAATGTCTACAAGATGGTCGACCAGCTTCCGGACGATCAGCTCCGCGCCAAGAGCGATTATTACAACACCCTCCGCGACTCGAACGTCAGCGAAGAGGACGCGCGACAGCAACTCAAGAGCCGTCTCGTCACCGACGCCAAGCCGGCGCTCAACTTCGCTGTTGGCTCAGTCGCCGCAGCCCTTGGACCCTCTGCCGCCATCGTGCGCGGCGCCAAGGGCGCTACCGCCGTAATCGGCGCCGGCGAACGCGGAGCCCTGGGCCGGGCTGCCATCGGCGCGGGAGAAGCTGGTGCCGGCATGGGCACCCAAACCGGAGTCGAGGAAGCGAGCCGCCAACAGGCCGCAATCCAAGAGGGCCTCCAGCAGAATTTCGATACCGACAAACTCGTCGAAGCGGTGCTCGAGCCCACGTATCTGGGCGCCATCACGGGTGGCGCTGCCGGCGCCGTGATCAAGGGCAAAGGGGTAAAGACCGAACCCAAGCCGAAGGTTGAGACTGAAACCGAGACCACGAGCCCCGCCGCCGAGGATCGCGGCGTTACCGACGAGAAGGTCGGAACGTCACAGGTGCAGAAGGGGACCGGCACAGGAAATCAGCCGCCGCCCCCCGACGCCAAGCGCCCTGACGTTCGTTATCCGAAGCCCAGCGCCAGCGACGAAGAGAAGATCCGCTCGGCGACACTCGAGGACGTGCTCGCGCGCACGCGCCAGAACAAGGGCGCCGAGGTCGTGGATGTCGTGGGTCCGACGTCGGAGCAGGAGCTCGCGCTCGGTAAGACCGAACGTCTCGCGAACCAAGACGTAAATCCCGACGTAAACCCAGACCTTGTTGAGCGCCGCGACGACGTGCAGCCTCCCGCCGGTCCTCCGGAGCAGCCGGACGTTACCCAGGAGGTAACCGCCGCGCCCCGCCCCGCCGCGCCGCCCGCTCCCGAAGTCAGGCCCGAAGACGTCGCACCGCCCAAGGATGTGGAGACGCCGCAGGCTCCCCGCGTCCTGCCGGCCCTGGATCAGGACACCGCGCAGAATGTGCGCGCGACCAACCAGAGGATCGCCGCCAATGTCAAAGAGGCGCAACCGAAAGAGCCCAAAGGCAAGAACCGGTCGAAGACTGATCAGGAGGCGCGCGCCAAGTCAGCCGCGGCGGCCGAGGCGCTATTCGTCCGGAGCGTGCCCGACGAGCACGTCATGCCCACGACGCCAGCGCAGCGTGGCGAGCTGCGCGATCGCCTGAAGGCGATCTCCGACGAGGCCGATAAGCTCGGGATCCAGGTGCCGACAAAGGTCGGATACGCCAATACGCCCGACCACATCGTGTGGCTGCGCGAGGTCAAGAATCTCGCCAAGCGCATGGACCAGAAGAGCTTCGTCGGGAAGCGCGCCGCCGAGCATATCGGTACGTTCCTCGCCCGCGAGAAGGCTGCAAAAGCTGGCGACTTCAGCGTGATGCGTAATGAGCGCAAGGCTGAGGGCGACCTCGCCATGCGCCGCGACCAGGGCGAAGTGGAGAATGCAGCGCCCTCGGCCGGCCTCGTCGCCGAGTCGCCTGAAGACGCGATCATCCGGCGCGAAGAGGAAGAGGGTCGGGTTGCGCCCGAAGCGCCCCGTCCGGCCCCGAAGCCTCGCGCCCCCGAGACCCCCGAGAAAGCGTCGGCGCGCACCAAGATCGAGGAGATCAAGAAGAAAGCTCGCGCCCAGGCCGAGGCGAAAGAGGCGGAAGAGAAAGACCGCCCGTGGCGCCGGATCCAGCTCACTGAGGAGCAGAAGAAGGCCGCCATCGAGTCGCTCGAGAAGAACATGAAGCGCCCCCCGCGTCCCGAGCCGATTGCGGACGCGATGCGCGAGGTAGAGACGAACCCGACACCTGCGCAGAAGGAGGCCGGCAACTACGCTAAGGGCCACATCAACGTGCAGGGTCTCAAGATCTCGATCGAGAACCCGCGCGGCTCTGTGCGCCGCGGCGGCGCGCCCGGGAAAGAATGGGAGACGAAAGTCCCCGATCACTACGGTTATGTGAAGCGCACCGAGGGAGCGGACGGCGATCAGGTTGATGTGTATGTCGGCCGCCACCCGGACAGCGATCGCGTTTACGTTGTGGATCAGATGGATCACCGAACCGGCCGCTTTGACGAGCACAAGGCAATGCTCGGCTATCGGACGCAAGAAGAAGCCGAGAGCGCCTACAAGCGTGGATTCTCCGACGGTAAAGGCGCCGCGCGCATGGGCGCCGTGACGGAGATGTCCGTCGGCGACTTCAAGAACTGGCTTCGGGAAGGCGACACGAAAAACCCTGTCTCCGAGTCGGCGCCGCGCGCTTCAACCGCGGAAGACGTCGGACGATTGCTCGACGAGGAAGCCGAGCGGAAGCAGCCTCCCCAGCCGATCCGTACGACTACCACCGGTGAAATCCTAAAAAATCTGGACCTGAAGCATCTGGCTGACGTGCCGGGTGCGATCCAGCCGTTTATCGCTCGCCGCCTGCGAAATCTGGTGGGGGACAACGAAGTCCAGGTCATCTCTAAAGACGATATGTCCAAGTGGCGCGGACCGAAGGATCTGGGCCTCTACACGTACGACCCCGAAACTCGGAAGACGATCGTTTACGTTCGCGAAGACCAATTCGCCAACAAGCGCCAGCTTGCGCACACGATGATCCACGAGGCGACCCACGCCGCTACCGTGCATTCGCTCGAGATGCACCCACAACAAAAAGAACTCGTTCGCCAGATGATGGGCGAGGTCGGGGAATTTTTGCATCACCCCGTCGACGCCAAACGTACACTTGCTCGGGACAAGTTCAGCTACGCGATGACGAGCGAGAGGGAGTTCATCGCCGAAGCGTTTTCCAATCCGGACTTCCAACGCTTCCTTTCTCTCATCCCTACCTCGCGCGAGCTCTCCGAGAAGTTGTCGCTGGATCATCGGCGTTCCAGCTCCATGTGGGACGCGGTCGTCGACTATGTTCGCCGGATCGTAGAGCGCGTCACCGGAAAGATTCCGGGCGATGTGCACAACATGATGTCAGCGATCATGCGCCACGGCGAAACGCTGATGAACATCGAAAAAAATCGCCAGATCCGAAATGGTGATATCCCTATAGCCTATGCCGATCGCATCGAGGCACCGCTTACGATCCGCGATGCGATCGAAGGCGGCGCTGAGGCGGTGAAGCGAGTGGCCTCGGATCCGGTCGAGTCGATCAAGCAATTCGCTGATCGTCCGGACGCGTGGCGTCTCTTGAAGACGCTCGGCCACAAGCTGCTTACCAACGACCAGTTCCGCCAGCGCGTCGAGCCGGTCTTGCCGCACGCCAGAACGGTTTTCGACCTTGTCGAGAAGCAAGGCGTCTACGCGAACAAGCTGAAGCAGGAAGGCAACCGCCTGATTGCGGACCTGATGGGGCTCGAGAAGAAGCTCCCCGGTGCGTTCGACAAGTGGTCTGACCTCGTGAATCGCCAGACGGCTTTCGGCGTCGATGCGTCGTCGCCTCTTGGCATCAGCCGGAACGAATATCTCGCGCTGTCGAAGACGAACCAGCAGCGCATGGCATCCGGCAAATACAGCCCCGAGGACGCGCCGATGGCGCATTGGGAGGCGCAAGCCGCGCATCCCGGCCTCGCCAAAGAATTCAACGACCTGGCGACCCAGCATCCGGAATTCCGCGAAGCCCAAGAGCGCCTGTTCCGTTTCTTCGAAGAAGCGCAGGCCGACATGACGCGCGGCCACATCGACCAGTACCTGCGCGCTGCCGGCGTCGACGAGTCCACGCGCGTCACCGAATCGAAGCGTCTTCTGAATGCGAACCCGACCAAAGAGCTCATCGAGGAGCTCGAGAACAAGTATGGCGACGTGGTCGCGAAACAGATCCTCGATGCCAAGAAGCTCTCGGGAAAGGAGGGTGTCTACGCGCCCCTCGTGCGCCATGGCGACTACGTCGTCAGCGGCAAGTATAAGGTGGCGGAGCCCACGAACGCGGTGAATAAGGTCGACGAGAATACGTGGGAGTTCCGCACTCGCAAGGAAGCCTACAACTTCGCGCAGAAGACCGGCCTCCACTACAACGTCGACACGGTCTATTACGACCCGAATACCGGCGAGCGCACCACGAAGATGGGCGGCCTGTCTCAGACGGGAAGCGCCGAGCAGCGGTACGAAGTCAACGTGCAGCGCAAGCACGTCGAATTCAGCGAAAGCCTGAAGGATGCACAGGCGCGCCAGAAAGAACTCCACGAGTCGGGCGTGCTCGAGCGCGAACCCTACGTCGAGGAGAAGCAGGACTACATCGGCCGCGATGCCGAGATCGGCGCCGGCGCGCTCCACACGATCATGAAGAAGCTCGAGCAGACGGATGAGTACCGTCGGGCCACGAACGTCCAGAAACAGGAGATGCGGAAGGCGCTGGAGGAGGCGGCTCTGGTTACCCAGGCAGGTAACCGTGTCCAATCCCGCCGGCTGCCGCGGCGCCGGGTGGAGGGGGCTTCCGACGACCTCACCCGCAACATGGCCATATATAATGACAGCCAGTCGAACTACCGAGCCAAGGTCGAGTTTCGCCCCAAGGTCGAGGAAGCGATCCGCGACATGCAGAAGTATGTAGAGGACAACCGCTACTCGAAAGAGGGTGCGCTCGATCCGAATGCGCTTTCCCGCTCTGAAGCCGCAAACGAGGTGATTGCCCGCGCGCGAGCGCTGGATCCGAACGAGTATTCGGGCACCTATACCGACTGGACACGCCGGCTATCGACCTGGTCGTATATCGACCGCATGGCGCGCCCGTCGCACTTGCTGCTGCACCAGACGCACCTTCCCATGATTACGGCGCCGTTCATCTCCGGTCGCCACGGGCTCGCGGCGACGTATGGAGTGATGCTGCGGACCTGGAAGACCGCCGTGCGGTTCTACCAGGCGGGCGGCAACGACTTCGTGAAGTCGATCGCCGACGGCCTCCACGAGGGGACCGACTACGACAAGCTCGTCAAGGAGAGCTTCAAGGGCGAGAAGGACAGCGGCCGCCTGAACAAGATGTTCGACACGCTCGCCGAGATCGGCCTGATCCATCCGCAGGCCGGCCTCGAGGTGCACAAGTATGCGCCGTCGCGACAGCTCAAGGGCGCGGTCGGCGTCATGGATAAGACGATCGCGAAGCTCGACACGGTCTTCCGCCATGCCACGAACGCCACGGAAGCGATCAACCGCTACGTCGGCGCGGCGATGGCGTATCGCCTCGAGTACGCGAAGCTTCGCAAGACGATGAGCGAGCAGAAGGCGCACGACGGCGCGGTCGAGTATGCCCGCCAGACGCTCGCCAACACGCAGGGCTTCTACAGCTCGACCAACGCGGCGCCGCTGTTCAAGAACAAGTGGCTGCGTCCATTCCTTCAGTTCCGCCAGTTCCCGCAGATGATGTACCACCTGCTGATCAGCACGGCGGAGAAGGCATTCTCCGGCGACGACGTCCGGACGCGCGTGCAGGCGGCGGCGTCTCTTGCGACGGTGCTCGGCACGCACACGTTCATGACCGGTCTGCTCGGCGGTCTTCCGCTCGAGGTGGGCAAGATCGCGGGTCTCGTCGGCAAGGGCCTCGGCATCACGCAGAACGACTGGAACGACTTCGAGCGCTGGCAATACGAGCAGGCGGTGAAGAACCTCGGCAAAGAAGGCGCCGAGTACATCATGCACGGTGCCGGCCGGCTGCTGGGGGTCGACGTCCATCACCGTCTCGGCCTCAACTCGCTCTTCACGTTCGGTATGCCCGAGAAGCTCACGGGCGAGAACGTTTGGGCGTTCCTCGCCAAGACCGCGGCCGGCGCTCCGGGCGGCCTCGTCGAGGACGCGATCAAGGGCTTCCAAAAGATGATGCAGGGGAATATCGCCGACGGCGCGGCGCAGGCGTTCCCGCTTCAGGTGGTGCGCGACGTCAAGCGCGCGCTCGAGGGCGGGAAGCAGAGCGGATACGAATACAAGTCGCCGGGCGAGGTGGCTGCGCGGTTCCTCGGATTCACGCCTTCGGGCGAAGCAGAATATTACGAGCGCAAGAGCGAGGCTTACAACCTCAAACAGAAATACACCGACGAGAAGAACGCGCTGACGAAGCGCTGGTCGGATGCGAAGCCCGACGAGAAGGCGCAAGTCTGGGCCGCGGTGCAGAAGTGGAACGCGGACAAGCCCAAGGACGCGCAGCTCACCATGGCTGATCTTCAGAAGAGCGCGCATCGGCGCGAGAAGAATAAAGAGAGCTCGAACCGGATCTACGACATCAATCTCGATAAGCGCACCAAGTTCATCCAGGACCGTGCCGAAGCGATCTATCGCTAATGGAACAGCACGCGGCGTTCTGGCTGATTTTTGGCGCGGTTATTCTTGCGGTGTTCTGTATCGAGTTCAAAGACCCGAAGGCGCCGCAGGATGACTGGAAGGAGAGACGCCTCAAGCGCGTCAAAGTGAAAGACAAGGAATGAAAGAGCAGTTCGCGTACCTATGGAATATCGTCGAGCACTGGCCGTACGGCGTTCGAGTCATGTGGGCCTACCTACTCGCAACGATCCTGGTCGCGACGCTGCTTGATATTTTCCGCCCCGGCTTCCTCATGCCGGACGACGACCCCAAAGACGACCACGGACTCGGCGGACAGTATCCGCCTTGGAATAAGGAGAAGGACAGATGAGCAAGTACAAGAAGGTCGCCCCCGGCGCACACCCCGGTTTCAAGGCCGTGCAGGGGCAGATCGCGCACAAGGAGGGTATCTCGATGGCGAACGCCGGCGCGATCCTCGCCGCGCGCACGCGCAAGGCGGGCGCCGCCGCGCGCCGCCGGAACCCCCGCCTCAACCGCGTGAAGTGATGGACTACGGCGACAAGCTGATGGCGGTGATGAAGACGATCCGGACGAAGCTCGATGCGTCGGGCTACGGGTCGTTCGTCAGCGACAAGCAGGTCGAAGATCTCGCCGTGGAAATCTTAGCGTCGATCGGTATCCGGGAATGAGTAATTACGGAAAACGAGACCCGAGCTCACACCGCACGCCCGAGCAGATTCGGGCGATGGATCACGGCTACAACCACACGCCGGAGCACATCAAAGGTCGCTCCGAGCGCAACCAGGCGCGCCGCATCGTGGCGAAGCGCGACGGGAAGGCGGCGATCAAGGGCAAGGACGTCGACCACAAGAAAATGGTCAAGGACGGCGGCACGAATAACCCATCGAACCTGCGCGTGAAGAGCGCGCACTGGAATAGGGGTTGGCGCGCGCGTGTCTGAAATCAAGCGACTGCCGGCGCCGGCGCGACGCCGGCACACGTCGGCATCGGCCGAGCTCCTGGAACTTGCAGCGCTTCATCCGAATAAACTTGAGCTGGTCCGCGCGGCTGAGAAACTGGATGAGGCGGCGGAGCGGCGGCGGAGCAACCGGACCTGCGTGCGCTCGTTTTCCGAACTGATGGATGCGTGGCGCGAGGCCGAAGAGCTCAAAAAGAGCTTGTAACCTAAGTGGAACTTATAAGTAACGTATGAGCAACCTTTGGTGAACATGGGTGCTCCAAATTTGTCTTTGTTTCTGGCTCGACTGCACCAGTGTCTCAATATGTTCTGAATAGTTTTGGGGTGCTGTGACAATCGACCGGCCAGGTGTGACAATCGAATCGCTAAGTGTGACAATCACTTACGTGGTGGGCGCTACAGGGATTGAACCTGTGACCTTTCCCGTGTGAAGGGAACGCTCTCCCGCTGAGCTAAGCGCCCGTCTTCTTGTTTGTAGGGATCGCCGCGTCACGCTGTCAAGGAAAGCGCGGTCTACAACTGATACGCCATGCGGAGCCCGCCCCAGTGCTTGCCGAGCACGCGGAGCGGCGCGTCGATCTCTTTCATCATGATGATGACGCCGTTGCCCATGTCGCGCGGATAACTCTGGATAAGGTAGGGCCGCGCGTTGCGGGCGGCGGCAAGCCCCGCGCGGTCGTCGAAGATGCGGCGGTTGCGGCAATTGGCGACGTTCCAGACCGGATCGTCCGGCCGCTGCGGATGCGAGTATTTGAGATTATGCACCGGCAGATAGCCGTTGCGGTCGACGGCGGCGCAGAAAACCATCCGTTTGTCGGAGGCAAGCTCCCGCTCCTGGATCGCGGGCAGTACTTCTTCCAGTGCCTCCAGATAAAGCGTGCGGAATTGCTGCGGGTCGGTGTTCGGGATCGGCACGTAGTCGTTGTCGAAGAGCGCCGTCGCCGCAAGGCGGCCGGATGTCACCAGCCGCTCCAGCGTCACCGAAACCTCGGCCGCGACTTTCATGGCGCGATCGATGAATTCGCGATTGTCCTCCCGCACCGCCGCGATCTTTTCGTCGAGCCGCGCGCGGGATGCCGCGTCCACGTCGACGAATTTGAGATGGATGCCGAGGCTTGAGCGGTTGACGAGGAGCGCGGTGAGGCGGCCAACGCCCGCGATTTCGATTGCGTAGTTGCGGCCGATCTCGACCTTGCTTTCTTTCGCATCGGGCTGGATGAGCGCGCCGCCCTCGCTGAGGTCGACGGTCTTGCCGACGAGGGGTCCCTCGGGGCGCGCGAGGGTGACCGGCAGTTCGCACGGCATGCGGTCGAACTGGCGCCGGTCGCCGATCTCGGTTTGGCGGAGGAAGATCGCGAGCCGCTTGTGAAGCTGGGTGACGAGATTGGCCGCGGTCTTGCCCGAACGGTCGATCTCGTGGCTCTCGCGCGTGGCGATTTCGGTCGCGCTTCCGATCTCGGCGGTTCCGGCGGAAACCTGCCCGATGAATTGCGAAGTGGTGGCGGCGTTGCGGGAAAGATGCTCGGATGTCGCGATCTGTTCCTCGACCGCGGCGGCGATCGCGACAAAGACCGGGCGGATCCCCTCGATCACGGCGGAGATGCGCGCGAGCGCCTCGATCGAGGCTTGTGCGTCGTGCTGCAGCTTGTCGACGCGGCGGGCGATTTCGTCCGTCGCCTTCTGGGTTTCGACCGAAAGCGCTTTCACTTCGTTGGCGACGACCGCAAAGCCGCGGCCGGCCTCGCCCGCGCGCGCCGCCTCGATCGTCGCGTTGAGCGACAAGAGGTTCGTTTGCTTCGCGATCTTGGCGATCAGACCGACGACCGCGCCGATTTCCGAGGAGGAGGAATTCAATCCTTCGATGCTATGGCCGGCGTCGCGCGCGGCCCCTGTCGCCTGATCCGTGAGATTGCCGGCGAGCTGAACCTGGCGGCCGATTTCGCCCGAGGATCGCGCGAACTCTTCGGTTGCCGCCGCGAGCTGGCGCGCGTCGCCGTTTGCGACATTGACAAGATCGGTGAGCGCTTCCGTCCGGCTGCGGATCGCTTCCAGCGACTGCGTCGACGAGCCGATGCCGACATGCACCTGGTCGGCCGCGCGCCCGACTTCGGCAATCAACTTGCCGAGATCGGCCTCGAGCAGATCGAGCGACTCGCGCACGGTCGTGAGCGAAGCCTGGTTCAGCGTTTCGCTGCGTTCTTGCGCCGAGGGCAATGCCGGTGCGAGCGCCGGCGCCTGTTCGGAGAGCTCCGGCGCGCGACCTTCGAGGCGTCTCGTGATCCGGGCGAGCAGTGACATGCTGCGGGGCGTCCAGCAGGAGGGCAGGCGAGGGCGCCGCCGAACGGCGTTGTTCCGCGCGGCACCAAAGCCGACTGTTGCCGAAGCATGGTTAATGCGCCGCTAATATTTGTCCCTTGCAGGGACTTAGGGCTTATTTCCTCGCGCCGGCGAGGTCGACGAGCGCCTCGACGGCGGCGGGCAGATCCTTCATCCGCTCGATCAGCCGGTCGGCGCCAAGCTTGGCCGCGGGCGTCCGCGAATACCCCCAGCCCACCGCCACCACCGGCACCCTCGCGCGCCGCGCCGTCAGCACATCGGTCTCGGAATCACCGACCATCACCGCGCCGTCGGAGCGGCCGCCCGCCTGCGCCACCGCTGCGAGGAGATGGCCGGGATCGGGCTTGCGTACGGCGAAAGTATCGGCGCCGGCGACGAGCGCGAAGCGGTCGAGCAGCCCAAGCGCTGCGAGCAGCTTCACCGAAAAACGTTCGAGCTTGTTGGTGACGACGACGAGGATTGCGCCCTTGGCTGCAAGCGTCGCGAGCGCGTCTTCGACGCCGGGAAAAGCACGCGAGCGGTCGGCGAGGTGCGCGTCGTAATGAACGAGAAAGCGCGAGAGCATCCGGTCCACTTCCGCGGTCGGGATCTTTTCGTGCTCGTAGGCGAGCCCGCGTTCGATGAGGGCCCGCGCGCCGCCGCCCACGAGGTCGCGCGCCTCCGTGAAGGGAACCGGCGGGAGTCCCGCTTCTTGCAGCACGAGATTGAGGGTATCGACGAGATCGGGCGCGGTATCGACAAGGGTGCCATCGAGATCGAAGGCGATGGTCGGGCGAACCGTCATGCGGCAATCCGCCTACAATCGAACCGGGCGAAAGTCCACGGCCAGCCCGCGCCGGCGGCATAAGCTTGCCTGCGTCGTTCATCCGCTGGCAGAGCCGTCGCACGCATGCTAGGACCGCGCCGCATTTCACGCGCCGGTCACGGGCTCGACCCAATGCCGCAAGCCGCCCCAGCCATGAACCTAGATGCCATGAAGCGCGAGGCCGCGCGCCGCGCGCTCGACTTCGTGCGCCCGGGCATGCGGCTCGGCCTCGGCACCGGCTCGACCGCCGCGCACTTCGTCGAGCTCCTCGGCGAGCGGGTGAAGGAGGGGCTCGACGTCACCGGCGTGCCGACTTCGGAAGCAACGCGCGCCCAGGCCAACCGTCTCGGCGTGCCGCTCACGACCCTCGATGACGAGCCCGAGCTTGATCTCACCATTGACGGCGCCGACGAGATTGACCCCGCTCTCAACCTGATCAAGGGCGGCGGCGGCGCGCTGCTGCGCGAGAAGATTGTGGCGGCGGCCTCGCACGAGATGATCGTGATCGCGGACGACAGCAAATGGGTCGGCCGCCTCGGCCGCTTTCCCCTCCCGATCGAGGTGGTTGATTTCGGCTTGGGTGCCACTAAAAAGGCGATCGCCGCGGTGGTATCCGAGTCAGGATGCGCCGGGCCCATCCGGCTGAGGCATAAGCCGGACGGCCATGTTTTCGTCACGGATCAAGGACACCTCATTCTCGACGCCGGACTTGGATCGATCCCCGATGCGCGCAAACTCGCGCAGGGCCTTTCCAGGATTCCGGGCGTTGTCGAACACGGCCTATTCATCGGGCTGGCTCGTCGGGCAATCCTCGCCGGAAGCGAGGGAGTTCGCGTCATCGAGCGGTCCTGAATCAATCTTGCAAAGGAGAGTATGATGAACCGTCCGACCATTGCCCGCGCGCTTCGCCTCGCTGCGCTGGTCATCGCTTTGGGAATTACCGTGACCGGCGTCCGCGCCCAGCAGCCGGCGCCCAAGGGCCCGCCGCCCTCCGCCGCGCAAATTCAGCTCGCGCGTCAGATCATCGACGCTTCGGGCGCGGCGCGCGCCTTCGACGGCGTCATTCCCTCCGTCATGCAGCAGGCTTATGCCTCGTTCCTGCAGCAGAATCCCGACTTGCAAAAACAGCTCGTCGAGGCGATCACCGCGATCCGCGGCGATTTCGAGAAGCGCCAGCCCGAAGTCGTTTCGCTGATGGCCACGGCCTATGCGAGCCATTTCACCGAGGCCGAACTCAACGAGCTCCTGACGTTCTACCGCTCCCCCACGGGCAAGAAGCTTGTCACCGAGCTTCCGAACGTGCTCGAGGAAAGCTTCGCCGCCGTGCGCCAATGGGGCGCGAAGACCTCGGAAGAATTCATCGCCGCGTTGCGCGCGGAGATGAAGAAGCGCGGTTACACGATCTGATCGGCCGACCCCGGGTTTGCCCGGGATCGGCGCATAAATCCCGGCTGATGGACAACGATCATTGCGCCAGTCGGTGAAAGCCGGCTGGGCGGGCGGTAGCGAATGGCCGAATACGACGTTGACCTCTTCGTGATCGGTGCCGGCTCCGGCGGCGTGCGCGCTTCCCGCGTCGCGGCGCTCCACGGCGCCCGCGTCATGATCGCCGAGGAGTATCGTGTCGGCGGCACCTGCGTGATCCGCGGCTGTGTTCCAAAAAAGCTCCTGGTCTATGCGAGCCGCTATTCGCTCGAGTTCGAGGACGCGGCCGGCTTTGGCTGGACGGTTTCCGGCGCCAAGTTCGACTGGCCGACGCTGATTGCGAACAAGGACAAGGAGATCGCGCGGCTGGAGGCGGCCTACCGCGCCAATCTCGACCGCATGAAGGTGGAAGTTGTCGAGACGCGCGCGGTCATCGAGGATGCCCACACCGTCCGGCTTCTGAAAACCGGCGCACGCATTCGCGCCGAGACGATTCTCCTGGCGAACGGCGCCCATCCGGTGCTGCCGCAAATTCCCGGCGTCGAGCTCGCCATCACATCGAACGAAGCGTTTCACCTTGCGGAGTTGCCGCGGCGGATCGTCATTCAGGGCGGCGGCTACGTCGCCGTCGAGTTCGCCTGCCTCTTTCACGGCCTCGGCGCCAACGTGACGCTTGTCCATCGCGGCGAGGAGATCCTGCGCGGCTTCGACGACGACGTGCGCCGGCACTTGCGCTCGGAGATGGTGGGGCGGGGGATCAAGGTCATTCTCGGCCAGAAAATCGCGTCGATCGAGAAGATGAATCGCGACTTACAGGCAACGCTCGCGAATGGCGAGTGCCATCCCGCCGACCAAGTGATGTTCGCGATTGGCCGCGATCCCAATACCAGGAGTGTCGGCCTCGAAGCCGTCGGCGTGAAACTGAACGCCGCAGGCGCCGTCGCCGTCGACGACTATTCGCGCTCGAGCGTGCCGTCGATCTACGCGATCGGCGACGTCACGCACCGGCTCGCGCTCACGCCGGTCGCCATCCGCGAGGGCCACGCCTTCGCCGATACCGTCTTCGGCAGCAAGCCGACCAAGGCCGACCACATCAACGTTCCGAGCGCGGTTTTTTCCGAGCCCGAGATCGGCGTCGTCGGCCTTTCCGAAGCCAAGGCGCGGGAGAAGGGTCTCGCGCTCGATATCTATCGCGAGCAGTTCCGGCCGATGAAGGCGACGCTCTCCGGGCGCGCGACCTCGATGTTGATGAAGCTCGTCGTCGATCGCGCGAGCGAGCGCGTGCTCGGCGTGCATATCGTCGGCGAGGGGGCGGCCGAAATGGTGCAGGTGGCGGCGATCGCCGTGAAGATGGGCGCGACCAAAGCCGACTTCGATCACACCGTGGCGCTACATCCCACCGCGGCCGAGGAATTGGTCACGCTGCACAACAAGGTGTGACGGCGTCAGCTTTTTCCTTCGAGCCAGTCGCCCGCGGCCGGCCACAGCTTCTCGCCCGCCTGCTGGCGGAAATAACCGAAATGGCCGATTTTCTTCTCGCCGATCGCGGTCGGCACGACCGTGACGTGCTCGGGCCTGGTGCCGGTATAGCCCGCCAATAGTTTTTCGATCGCGACCGGCGGCGCCCAGGTGTCGTCGGCCATGCCGATTCCGCGCAAGGCGCCGTGATAGTTCGGATAATATTTGCGCGCCTCTAGCGTCTGGTCGTCGAAAAGATAATTCGGGCTCATGCACCACTTCGCCCATTCGAGAAAGACGCCCTTGGGCAGATCCTCGCCGATGCCGAGCTTGCCCGGCACATAGCCGAGCGCGTGCGCGACGAGGATCCCGACATTCAACATCACCCAGACGCGCCAGTTTTCGGGCGGCGGAAACAGCCGCCAGTAGCCGACCTGGGCGGCGACGAAGAGCGCGCGCGAAACTTTCTGGTTGTTCGGCAGGAGGCCGAGCGCCTGTCCGCCATAAGAATGGCCGACATAAAGGAGCGGGGTTGCCGCCGCCTTGCGCGCGGCGAAATCGACGGCGGCCGAAATATCGAGGGCCGCCCAGTCGCGCATGCGGCACTCGAAGCCGCGGAGCGAGGCGGGCTTTGAACCGCCGATGCCGCGATAGTCGAAGGTGATCGTGCTGAAGCCGCGGCCGGCGAGGTAGCTCGCGAAGCGCCCGTAATACTGGCGCGGCGTCGCGGTGGCCGAGCAGATGAGCACGAAACCTTTCGACGGCCCGGCAGCGGGGCGGCGAAGCGTCGCCGCGAGCGAATAGCCGTCGGCGGCGGCAAAGCGAAAATCCGATTCCGCGCTGCGATCGTTCATGCCGGTGGCTCCCCCCGAGAGGCAAGCAATAGGCCGCCGTGCGGCCCGCTCGCAACTTCGTTTTGGCCGATCACGTTTCCGTCACGCGAAACTGATGCCGCCTGTTCCGCGTTCACTGGTATGGATAGCCATGACGACGAGCGCAGCCGTAACGTTAACTTCGGAAACAAAAAGCCCGCGGGGACGGGTCGTTCATCCTTTGTGGGTACGAGTTACCCACTGGATTAACGCCGTCGCCATGCTGATCATGATCGGCTCCGGCTGGCAGATCTACAACGCCTCGCCGATCTTCGATTTTGAATTTCCCGAAGGCATCACGCTCGGCGGCTGGCTGGCAGGCGCGCTCATGTGGCACTTCGCGGCGATGTGGTTGCTCGTCGCGAACGGCATCGTCTATCTCGTGCTCGGTCTTTCCACCGGCCGCCTCCGCCGGAAGCTCCTGCCGATCCGGCCGCGCGAGGTGATCGCCGACATGCTCGCGGCGCTCCGCTTCCGCCTCGCGCACGAGGATTTGTCCGTCTACAACGCCGTACAGCGGCTTCTTTATCTCGGCGTGATCCTCGCGGCCGTAATCATCGTGTTGTCCGGGCTTTCGATCTGGAAGCCGGTGCAATTCCAGGAACTGACCTTCATCTTCGGTGGTTATGACAATGCGCGCATCGTGCACTTCCTCGCCATGAGCGCGATCGTCGCCTTTCTCGTGGTCCACGTGCTGCTTGCCGTGCTCGTGCCGAAAAGCCTGCGCGCGATGATTATTGGACGGTAGGAGCGGAACGATGCGCAAACGCAAAGGAGCGCCCGGCGTCGATCCGAAGCTCCTCGTGAAAGAGGCGGTGCAACTTCTGCCCAATCCCGCGCGCCGCGCGTTCTTGCGCGGCGGCGCGAGCCTGGGGGCGGTCGCATTTCTCGCCGGCTGCGACGTGGTCGATGGCGTGTCCGCCGAGAGGGCGCTCCGCGCTATCTCCCGCTTCAACGACGGCGCCCAGGCGCTTCTGTTCAATCCCAACCGCCTCGCGCCCACCTTCCCCGAAAGCGCGGTCATGCATCCGTTCCGCTTCAACGCCTATTATGACGAGGACGACGCGCCGGTGGTGGATCCCGCAGCCTACGCGCTGAAGGTGGGCGGCCTCGTGCAGGAGAAAAAATCCTGGACGCTCCCCGAACTTTACGCGCTGCCGCAGGAAAAGCAGATCACCCGCCACGTTTGCGTCGAGGGCTGGAGCGCGATCGGCAGTTGGACCGGCGCGAAGCTTTCCGATTTTCTTGCGCGCGTCGGCGCCGACACCCGCGCCAAATACATCAACTTCGTCTGCGCCGAGGGCTACTGGACCTCGATCGACATGCCGACGGCGCTCCACCCGCAGACGCAGATGACGTTCAAATTTGCCGACGAAATCCTGCCCCGCGCCAACGGCTTCCCGATGAAGATCCGCATCCCCACCAAGCTCGGCTTCAAGAACCCCAAGCACGTGGTCGGGATGGTCGTCACCAACGACTACCCCGGCGGTTATTGGGAGGATCAGGGCTACAACTGGTTCAGCGGGCTTTAAACGCGCGGTTTTTCGCGGCCAAACGCCAACTGGCATCCGGTAACTTCTTGCGTGTATAACCCCGGCCTCTTTGGAGATTGGGTCGATGGCCGTGCGTTGGACCCCGGATAGCTGGCGATCGAAGCCGATCGTGCAGGTGCCGGACTATCCCGATCAGAAAGTGCTCGCCGAGGTCGAGAAGCAGCTCGCCTCGTTCCCGCCGCTCGTTTTTGCAGGCGAGGCGCGGGCGCTCAAGCGCGCACTTGCGCGCGTCGCCAAAGGGGAAGCTTTCCTCCTGCAGGGCGGCGATTGCGCCGAGAGCTTCGCCGAGCATTCCGCCAACAACATCCGCGATTTCTTCCGCGTCTTCCTGCAGATGGCGGTGGTGATGACCTTCGCCGGCGCGGTCCCCGTGGTGAAGCTCGGCCGCATCGCCGGCCAGTTCGCGAAGCCCCGCTCGTCGCCGACCGAGAAGCAGGGGGGCGTCGAGTTGCCTGCCTATCGCGGCGACATCATCAACGACGTCGCCTTCACCCAGGAAGGCCGCACGCCCGATCCCCGCCGGATGATCGAGGCCTATCGCCAGTCGGCGGCGACGCTGAATTTGCTCCGCGCCTTCTCGACCGGCGGCTATGCGAACCTTTCGAACGCGCATCAATGGATGCTCGGCTTCGTCAAGGACAGCCCGCAGTCGCACCGCTACGAGGAATTGTCGGTGCGCATCACCGAGGCGCTCGACTTCATGCGCGCCTGCGGCATCGATCCGGAGACGCATCCCGAGATGCGCACCACCGATTTCTACACAAGCCACGAGGCGCTGCTCCTGGGCTTCGAGCAGGCGATGACCCGCGTCGATTCCACCTCCGGCGACTGGTACGACACCTCCGGCCATCTCGTCTGGGTCGGCGACCGCACGCGCCAGCCGGATCACGCCCATGTCGAATTCTTGCGCGGCGTGAAGAACCCGATCGCGATCAAGTGCGGCCCGTCGCTGCCCGCCGACGGGCTCCTGAAGCTTCTCGACATCCTCGATCCCGAGCGCGAGCCGGGCCGCGCGACGCTGATCTGCCGCTTCGGCGCCGGCAAGGCGGAGGCGCATCTGCCGGCGCTCATCCGCGCGGTGAAGAAGGAAAAGCGCCCGGTCGTGTGGTCGTGCGATCCGATGCACGGCAATACGGTGACGGCGAACGGCTATAAGACGCGGCGCTTCGAGCAGATCCTGCAAGAGGTGAAGGAGTTCTTCGCGGTCCACGCCGCCGAGGGCACGCATGCCGGCGGCATTCACCTGGAGATGACCGGCCAGGATGTCACCGAATGCATGGGCGGCGCGCGCGCGATCGGTGAGACGGATCTTTCCGACCGCTATCACACCTTCTGCGACCCGCGCCTCAACGCCGAGCAGGCGATCGAGCTTGCCTTCCTCGTCGCCGATCTTCTCAAGAGGGCGCGGGTTGCCCACGCGCGGCCGCTGCCGGCCGCGGCGGGGCTCTGAATTTCATCGCTTGCGCGCGATCACCAGCCCATAGCCTACCGAAGCCGCCACCACCGGCTGCCAGACGATGAGGAGCGGCAACACCGTTTCCCATGGCCGGTCGACGAAGTGCAGGAGCGCGCCGGTGACCGTGCCGAGCGCGATCGTGCGCAGCCAGTCGGCGTGATCGCGAAAGTCGGGACAGACGAGCGAAATCGCGATTGCCGTGCCGAGGCTGCCCACCAGCCCCGCCACGATTCCCGAGATCGCAAGGTTAAAGGGAAAGCCGCGGCTGTCGGGCGCCGTGATGTCGCCGGTATGAAATTGGCCGAGGAAATCGCTCACCGCGATCGCCGTTCGCCAGGCGAGAATCCAGGAAATGACCACGGCGGCGATCACCACCGCGAGTTCAAAGGCGCTTTTCCCCTTCCACAGAAAAACGCCGATCGCGATCACGACGCCGAAATAAAGGCCCGGCAGGAGCGGCACGTCGTCAAGCTTGGGAAAATCATTCGTGTGCGGAACGTAGGAAACAAAATTCGACAAGAGCGCCGATACGACCGCGAGAGCGGCGAGGAAAAGCGCGGCGCGCGGCGCTGAAAGATCCCTGAGCATTTGCTTCCCCCGGTTTTGGCACAAGCCTAGCACGGCGCCCGGGCTCCTTCAGCGTCGTTTTGGCACGGAAGCCTCGCGCCTTTTGCGGTGTTACAGTCAGGCAGGCGGTGGGGAGCCCGGCTCCGCCGCCCGCAAGCAACGACAACCGGGTCAGGGAGAAGGCCATGCATACCCGCTTCTTCGCGGGCGCGGCTGCGCTCGTATTTGTTTCCCTCTTTTCTTCCGGCGCGCTCGCCCAGCTCGCGGTGTCCGCCAATGACGGCAAGGCCGTGCTCGTCGACGGCGTCACGAGCGTCGCGGCGGAACCGGTGCCCGATTACGTGACGGTCGTCGATCTCGGCGTCTTCCCGCCGAAGGTGGTGGGCGAGGTGGAAGCGCCCGGAAGCGTCGTCGGGCCGCCGCAATCGGTCGCGATCGCGCCGGACGAAAGTTATGCCCTCGTCGTCGCCTCGACCAAGGTCGACCCCGCCGACCCGAAGAAGACGGTGCCCGACAACCGGCTCACGGTGATCGACCTCAAGGCGAGACCGATCGCGGTCTTGCAGACGCTCGAGGCGGGCGCGGGCGCCGCGGGTGTCTCGATCAACCGTGCCGGTACGCTCGCGCTTGTCGCCAACAGCGCCGAGGGCACGGTGTCGATCTTCACCATCGCCAACAGGCAGCTCACCGCCGCCGGCAAGATTTCGCTTGGCGACGCCAAGTCCGCTCCGTTCCACGTTGCGTTCTCGCCCGACGGCAAGACTGCGCTCGTCACGCGTGGTGGTGACCACAAGGTCTCGGTGCTGAAGATCGACGGCAACAATGTCGAATACACCAAGCGCGACATGGTCGGCGGCGTACGCCCCTACGGAATCGTGATTTCGTCGAAAGGCGATATCGCGGTGTTCGGCAATGGTGGCGGCGGGCAAGGCGACACCGACATCATCAGCGTCGTCGACATGAAGGTGCAGCCGCCGCGTGTGATCGAAGACATTTCCGTCGGCCAGACCCCCGAGGGCTTGGCGATGTCGCCGAAGGGCGACTTTATTGCCGTCACCGCGATGAACGGCTCGAACAAAGCGAAGTCCTCGCCGTTCTATAACGACAATGGCCTGCTCAAGGTTTTCGCCGTGCAGGGCACGCGGCTTTCGCTCGTCGCCGAGGCGCCGGTCGGCCATTGGTGCCAGGGGGCGGCCTGGAGCCGCGACGAGAAGACGATCCTCGTGCAGTGCATGGTCGAGAAGGAGCTGCAAATCTTCCGCTTCACCGGCGACAGCCTGCGCCGCACCGGCGAGATCAAACTGAAAGCGGGGCCGGCCGGCATTCGTACCGCGGATCACTGAGCGGCAATTCAACCATCCTGACCGGCGCGAGCGTCAGCCTTGCGCCGGTCATAACAGGCCTGTTTCGGGCGCCGTTGCTCCCTCCCGGCGGCGGGTCTAAATCCTTCGCATGGCCGAGGATCCGCTCAAGGATCGCCTGAAGCTCGCGATCGCGCAGCTCAATCCCGTGGTCGGCGACGTCGCCGGCAACGCCGCGAAGGCGCGCGCGGCGCGCGTGCAGGCGGCGGGCGCCGACCTCGTGATTTTTCCCGAGCTCTTCATCGCCGGCTATCCGCCGGAAGACCTCGTGCTGAAGCCCGCGTTTCAGGCCGCCTGCCGGAGCGCCGTCGAGCAACTCGCGCGCGAAACCAAGGACGGCGGCCCGGCGATGCTGGTCGGCATGCCGTGGGTGCAGAACGGCAAGCTCTACAACGCGGTGGCGCTCCTCGACGGCGGCAAGATCGCGGGGCTCCGCTTCAAGGTGGATCTGCCGAATTACGGCGTCTTTGACGAAAAGCGCGTGTTCGCGCCGGGCCCCATGCCCGGCCCGGTGAATTTCCGCGGCGTGCGCGTCGGCATTCCGATCTGCGAGGATATCTGGAAGCCGGATCCGGTCGAGTGCATCGCGGAAACCGGCGGCGAAATTCTCCTGGTGACGAACGCCTCGCCCTATCGCCGCGGCGTCGTCAACGAGCGCTTGAACACCGCGGTTCCGCGCGTCCTCGAATCCGGCCTGCCGCTCATCTACGTCAACCAGCTCGGCGGCCAGGACGAACTCGTCTTCGAGGGCGCCTCCTTCGCGCTCAATGCCGATCGCTCGCTCGCCTTCCAGCTTCCCGGCTTCAAGGAAGAAGTGGCGATCACCGAATGGCGGCGCGAGGCGGGCACCTGGAAATGCACGGCCGGTCCGCAAGTGCCGCTCCTCGACGCGGATGAAGCGGATTATTCCGCCTGCGTGATGGGTCTCCGCGACTATGTGCAGAAGAACGGCTTTCCCGGCGTCGTGCTCGGACTTTCCGGCGGCATCGATTCCGCCCTGTGCGCGGCGATCGCCGTCGACGCGCTGGGCGCGAAGCGCGTGTACTGCGTGATGCTGCCCTACAAATTCACCTCCAAGGACTCGCTCGCCGATGCCGAACGATGCGCGCAAGCGCTTGGCGTGCGCTACGACACCATTCCGATTGCGCCCGCGGTCGAGGGATTGGAAACGGCGCTTGCGGGCGTCCTGAAGGGACAGAAGCGCGACATCACCGAGGAGAACCTGCAGGCGCGCGCGCGCGGCACCATCCTGATGTCGATCTCCAACAAGTTCGGCCCGATGGTGGTGACGACCGGCAACAAGTCGGAGATGTCGGTGGGCTACGCGACACTCTATGGCGACATGAACGGCGGCTTCAACCCGATCAAGGATCTCTACAAAACCGAGGTTTACCGTCTCTCCGCCTTGCGCAACCGCTGGAAGCCCGAAGGCGCGCTGGGGCCCGCGGGCGCGGTGATCCCCGAGAATATTCTCACCAAGGCGCCGACGGCGGAGTTGCGCGAGAACCAGAAGGACCAGGATTCGCTGCCGCCTTATGACGTGCTCGACGGCATCTTGCAGCGGCTCGTGGAAGGCGAGCAGTCGGTGGCGGAAATCGCGGCCGCGGGCTTCGACGCCGAAACCGTGAAGCGCGTGGAGCGGATGTTGTACGCCGCCGAGTACAAGCGCCGGCAGGCGGCGCCCGGCGTCAAGGTGACGCTGAAGAACTTCGGCCGCGACCGCCGCTATCCGATCGTCAACAAGTTCCGCGATTCAGGCGCGAAGCCCGCGGAGCCGGATCAATCGCTCGTCGCCGGCGCGGTGCCAACACGGAACGAGGTGGTGGATTTTTGATTGCATGCCGGGCCGGCCCGGAAAGTTTTACTTCGTACTCGTCGCCGTCTTCTTCTTGTCGTCCTTCACGTTCGTCACATCCGAGGCGCGCACGGTTGCCCACGGATCGTGAGTCTGAACTCCGTCGGGCGTGCGTTGGAGAATTTCGCGAAAGCGGCGGTCAAGCGCCTTGTTCTGCGGCAGCGTGTCGGGGTCGACGATCACTTTGCTGTCGCTATCGCTCTGCTGGGCATGAGCAGGCCACGCGAAGAGCGACAGAACAGCCGCCGCCGCCAGCAATCCGGTTCTGCGGATTTTCACGCTTGTACCCATTGCACGCCTCCCCCGAGGTTTTCGGACTTTAGAAGCTCTTCCGCCTCTTTCAAATGGCGCAATGGGGCAAAAATAGGCTCGGTCCTCGCAGCACGGGGAACGCCGAATTGGCTTTAGGACCAAGGCCCTGGACGCCATCTTCCGAAAAGAAGGGTATAACGCGCGCGGCCCGGCTGTTATCCCGGCGCCGGGCCCGCAACCGTAATTCGAAAAAAGGCCGAGCATGCCGCCTCCGGTCGTCCGCTTTGCTCCGTCGCCGACCGGACTTTTGCATGTCGGCAACGCCCGTACCGCGCTCCTGAATGCGCTCTACGCCCGCCGCGAGGGCGGCACCTTCATCCTGCGCCTCGACGACACCGACCGTGCCCGCTCGGAGGAGCGCTACGTCGAGGCGATCAACGAGGATCTCGCCTGGCTCGGCATTCCGCCCGATCGGCTCGCCCGCCAGTCCGCCCGCGTGGCGCACTATGCGGCGGCGCTTGAACGCCTGCGCGCCGACGGCCGCATCTATGCCTGTTACGAAACCGAGGAGGAGCTCGAATATCGCCGCCGCCGCCAGCTCGCGGCCCGCGAGCCGCCGGTCTATGACCGCGCCGCGCTAAAGCTTACCGACGCCGAGCGCGCGAAGCTCGAGACCGAAGGCAGGAAACCTTATTTCCGCTTCAAGCTCGCGCGCACGAAAGTCGCCTTCGACGATCTCGTGCGCGGGCCGATCGAGATCGATACCGCCTCGCTCTCGGATCCCGTCGTCCGCCGCGCCGACGGCACCTGGCTCTACACGCTCACCTCGGTCATCGACGATATCGAGATGCAGGTGACACATATCATCCGCGGCGAGGACCACCTGACCAACAGCGCGGCGCAGTTCGAGATGTTCGAGGCGCTAGGCGCCAAGCCCCCGCGCTTCGCGCATCACAATTTGCTCACGCTGCCGGGCGGCGAGGGGATGTCGAAACGGCTCGGTCATCTTTCACTGCAGGCGCTGCGCGCGGAGGGCGAGGAGCCGCTCGCGGTGGCCGCGGCCGCCGTGCTGGTCGGCACCGCGGCAGCCGTCGAGCCGGTGGAAAGCCTGGAAGTGCTCGCCGCCAAAATCGACTTCGCCCGCATTTCGCATGGGCCGGCGCGTTTCGATCCCGCGGATCTCGAGGCGCTGACGGCCCGCACGTTGCACGCCATGCCCTTTGCCGCCGCCGCCCCGCGTCTTGCCAAGCTCGGCGTCGGCGGCGGCAGCGCTTTTTGGGAGGCGGTGCGCGGCAATCTTTCGCGGTTCGACGAAGCCGCCCATTGGTGGCGGGTGGTGAACGAGGCGATTTCGCCGGCGCTGTCCGCGGCCGATCTCGAAGTCTGCAGCAGCGCCGCCGCAGCGCTGCCGCCGGAGCCCTGGAGTGCTGCGACCTGGGAGAAAGCCGGCTGGGACGCCTTCACCGGCAAGATCAAGCAGGCGACGGGAAAGAGCGGGCGGGCGCTTTTTCATCCGCTCCGCATCGCGCTCACCGGCGAGGAGAAGGGGCCGGAACTCCGGGCGCTATTGCCGTTCATCGGCCGCGCGCGGGCGGCGGCAAGGCTTCAGGGTAAAAAAATCTAGTTCAGCGAACCGGATAGAATTGCGGGCCGACCGTGCGCACCTTGCGCTCGCCCGAAGGCGTCGCCTGATCCTGCGGGGTCTGCGGCTGCGTATTGTCGCCGGTGGCCGGCTGCTGCTGGTTTTGCGCCGGCGTTGCGGGCGTGTTCGCATTGCCCTTGGGCGGCTGGTTGGCGACCCGCGGCTGCGCTAATTGTTTCGCGCGCTCGTCGGTGACGATGATATCGCCCTGCTGCACCGTGGCGTCGCGGCCGACGCCGAGCGCGTCCGCCCAGCTTTGCCCGGCGGCGCGGCACGAGCAGGCCGAATTATATTCCTGCCGGTATTTGAAGGCGGCCGGCAACTGCGTGTAGGGGAGGCCCGCAAGCGACATCGCCTGCTCGATTTCCTCGCCCGGATTTCGATGCGTGTAGAGGGCGACATCCGCCGCCGGGCAAAGGCGCTTGCAGGTCCGCTCATCCTCGCCGAAGCGCGACGGGACCGTGGCGTAGCTGATCGGAAAATAATAGCCGTCGCAGGTCCGCACGCACAGCGTCCTGAAGGTTGAGGACGACGGCAGGTCGAGCGGCGAAGCGTTGATGTTGCTCTCCTCCTGCCAGCCGCCGAACAAGGTCTCGAGGAAGCCGCGCTGGCGTGCCGCCTGTTGCGGCGGCGCGCTGCGATATTGCGAGCCGCAATTGTTCTGCTGCAGCGCTGCGAGGATCTGCCGGCGTTGCATGTCGCGGTTGAGATCCATGCTGCCGCCGCGCGATTGGTTCATTTCATTGATCATGCGGTCGAGATTGCTGCGCATGCGGGTGATCTGCGCGTTGATCTGATCGCATTGCGGCGGCTTAGGGCTGCCGAAGAGAAAAAAGCCGCCGCCCGAATCGCAACCGAGCCGGCGCCCCTGCGCCGTCGTCTGATCGAGTTCGAAACGCTGGCGGGCGATCGCGTCTTCGTAGCGGCGCGAGCTGTCGGGGCCGCCGTTTCCGGCGTCGAGCCGCGCAAGCTCGCTTTCGAGCCGCACGCAGGCGGAATTGGTCGTGCCCTGTTGCCCCGGCCCGCCGTATTGCCCGGGCGGCGGCGGTGATGATGGCGGCGGCGAATAGACGCCGGGCGGCGACCCGCCAGGGACGTTCGCGGGCGGGATCGGCTGGGCGGCGGCGCTGCCAAGAAGGGCGATCGTGCACGCGGCCGCGAGAGGTGTGAGGCGGATCGGATTCATGCGCCGTCGGGTTCCGCGTCGGTGATCGATGGAGCGCAGCAAACATTGACCGAAGTATGAAGGCAAGTATCGCGGCGAGGCGCCGATTGTCGGCTCACCGGCGCGCTTTCTTTGTGGTTTGTGGCCGCACCGAAGAGGCCGGCCCATGATGAAAGCGCTGCCCCAACACCGGCCCGAACACCGGCCGAAGAACCCCTGTGAAAGCCTTCCGGCACGATTCGATCGAGCGGGGCGGTCAGGGGGTCCTCGCCGGGCCTGTGGATAGCGGGCCGCCGACCCTTGAAAATGGCCATAAGTCTACGGTTTCCGGGTCTTTTTCTGTGTCATTTATGTCACGCATTCCAAAAACTATCGTCGAAAAGGGTCTTTTGCCTAGTGATTGGGCAGGTTGATCAAAATCTCCAATTGCCGAAATCCCGCCATTAACCGAATTTTAGCGGCGAAAGACGGGGTCGGTCGGCCTGTTTGTGTGTGTTTGTTTTGGCCGGGCTCGTGACTGAAGAGAAGGAATTCTGGGGGTCAACATGCGCAAGACTGGTTTGACGGCAATCGTGGGGGCTGGTGCTTTGGCGCTGGCGCTTACGGGACAGGCGCTCGCGGCGGATATGCCCGTGAAGGCTGCGCCCGCTCCGGCTACTCCTGACTGGGACATCGCCTTCGGCGGCGCCATCATGAGCGACTACATCTTCCGTGGCATCACGCAGTCGAACCACGGCGCGACGGGCACGGCGTACTTCGAGCCGCACTACAAGGATTTCTATATCGGCGTCGCCGGTACGGGCATCGATTGGCCGTCGGTCTGCGGCACTTTCTGCTTGAACAATCCGAGCGCGGAAATCGATCTCTACGGCGGCTGGCGTCCGACCGTCGGCAAGTGGAGCTTCGACTTCGGCTACATCTACTACCTCTATCCGAACAATACGCCGCCTGGACCGCCGAACTTCGGCTTCACCAGCGACTTCCAGGAGTGGTACGCGAAGGCGACCTACGCCATCACCGATGCGTTGTCGGTCGGCGGTTCGTTCTACTACTCGCCTGACCTCCTGAACTACGGCAAGGACAGCCAGTATTACGAGTTGAACGCCAAATACACCCTCCCGAGCAGCTACTTCGCGAAGGATTGGGGTGCGTACATCTCCGGTGCGTATGGCTGGTTTAACGTCCAGAAAGGTCCGACGGGCTTCGGTATCATCATTCCGAGCTATCAGACCTGGAACGCCGGTCTCGCCTTTACCTACAAGGTCTTCACGCTTGACCTGCGGTACAGCGACACGAACCTCACCCGCACCGGCTGCATCTCCTTCTGGAACGCAGCTCCTGGCTCGACGAGCCTTGGCGGATGGTGCCGCGGCGACTTCACGGCGAAGCTCGCTTTCGACCTCCTCGCTGCGACGAACCTGAAGTAAGCGACGGTCAAACCAAAATCAGAACGGCCGCCTCCGGGCGGCCGTTTTGCTTTTGGGCTGTGCGTTGGAGGGCGGCTCGCGCGTCCGCTTCAGCGGCTGCAGGTGATCGCGACGATATCGGGGCAGGCGCCGCCGGCGCAGGCCTTCACCTGGCTGCCGGCCGGAACGCCGCCGGTGATCTCGGTCGGATCGATGCGGCCGAAGTCGACCGCCTTGGCGTATTCGCGCGCGCGGCACAGCGCCGACGCCGCGGCCGCGCCGCACGACTCGCCGGAAGCAAGGCACCGGTCAATGCCGTAGCCGTCGGAGGAATCGACGATGAAGATATGTGTTTCGGCGCGCGCCGATGGCGCGGTCGTGAGGCTCGCCAGCAAAACGAAAAGAGCCCGCCACTTCACGGTTGAATCCCCCAGACCACCGGCCCAATGAATGAAGGTGCGCTTTCAGGGTTGATCCGGCGTTAACGCGCGGGCCGGATGCGATAAGGCGATGAACAGACTTGTGAATTTCGTAACGAAGACGCCGCGCGCTTGCAATTGCACCCTTCGTCGCAATCGCCGCTTTTCTCGTCTCCTGTGTCTTTTCCGCCGCGCTTCGCCGGCTTCTGAAGCGGCCTCCCGCCCGCGGGGTGCGGCCCTTGACGGCGGAAAGCCTCGCCCGCATGGTGCGGGCCATGACGACTGCCCGCAACCGTTTCTTCGGCATTTGCCGCGAGATTATCTGCGCCTGAAGGGCGCGGGCGGGATCGTTTTCTCTCGACAATCAGAGATGAACGTCCTGGCCCGCCGGGCGAGGGACGTTCGATGGATCTTACGCTCTACAACACGCTGACGCGCACGAAGGAGGCTTTTCAGCCTATCGATCCCGCGCGCGTGCGTATGTATGTGTGCGGACCCACGGTCTACGACTTCGCCCATATCGGCAACGCGCGGCCGGTGATTGTATTCGACGTGCTGTTCCGGCTGCTGCGGCACGTCTACGGGCCGGATCACGTCAAATACGTCCGCAACGTCACCGACGTCGACGACAAGATCAATGCCCGCGCCGCCGAGCGCGGCATTTCGATCCGCGCGCTCACCGAAGAGACCTACAAGAACTTCAAGGAGGACGTCGCGGCGCTCGGCTGCCTGCCGCCGACAGTGGAGCCGCGCGCGACCGAGCACATCGAGGAGATGAAGACGCTGATCGAGCGGCTCCGCGCCGCTGACTTCGCCTATGTCGCCGAGGATCACGTGCTCTTCCACGTCGCCGCCATGCCCGATTACGGCAAGCTGTCGCGGCGTTCGCTCGACGAAATGGAAGCGGGCGCCCGCGTCGAGATCGCACCCTACAAGCGCGATCCCATGGATTTCGTGCTGTGGAAGCCCTCGAAGCCCGGCGAGCCCGCCTGGCCCTCGCCCTGCGGGATTGCGACGCCCGGGCGCCCCGGCTGGCACATCGAGTGCTCGGCCATGAGCTGGAAGCACCTCGGCGAGACCTTCGATATCCATGGCGGCGGCATTGACCTCGTCTTTCCGCACCACGAGAACGAGATCGCGCAGTCGCGTTGCGTCTTTCACACGCCGGTCATGGCGCGTTTCTGGATGCATAACGGCTTTTTGCAGGTCGAAGGCGAGAAGATGTCGAAGTCCCTCGGCAACTTCGTGACGATCCACGAGCTCTTGGCCGATTGGCCGGGCGAGGCGATCCGCTTCGCCATGCTGCAATCGCATTACCGGCAGCCGGTCAACTGGACGGAAGCGGGTCTGCGCGAGGCCAAGCGCACGCTCGATCACTGGCAATCGCTGACGGCCGACGCAAAGCCCGGCATGCTCTGCGCGGATATGGTCGCGGCCCTTGCCGACGATCTGAACACGCCGAAGGCATTCGCGGCGCTCCACGAATTGCGCAGCGAAGCCGCCAAGGGCGCCAAGGGCGCGGCGGCAAGCCTCAAGGCGAGCGCGCAGCTGATCGGGCTCTTGCAGGTCAGCGCCGCCGAATGGGCGGCGTGGCGGCCGGCCTCGCTTGTGATCGACGAGGCGTGGGTGAAAGCCCGCATCGATGCGCGCAACGCCGCCCGCAAGGCGAAGGACTTCAAGGAAGCCGATCGCATTCGCGGCGAGCTTGACCAAGCGGGCGTGGAACTCGAAGACCGCAAGGACGGCACCACGGTCTGGAAAGTGAAGCAGGTGGCGTGATGAAAGAACGCCTTTATCTCTTCGACACGACGCTGCGCGATGGCGCGCAGATGAATGGCGTCGACTTCACGCTTGCCGACAAGCTCCGCGTGATAAAGCTTCTCGACGGCCTCGGCGTCGATTACGTCGAGGGCGGTTATCCGGGGGCGAACCCGACCGACACGGCGCTCTTTTCCGAGCCGCGGGATTTGCGCGCGAAATTCACCGCCTTCGGCATGACCAAGCGCGCCGGCCGCTCCGCCTCCAACGATCCCGGCTTGGCGCAAGTGCTCGCCGCCAAGGCCGACGCCATATGCCTCGTCGGCAAGAGCTCGGCCTTCCAGGTGCGCGTCGCGCTTGAAGTGAAGCCCGAGGAAAATCTCGCCGCGATCAGGGAATCGATCGAAGCCGCGAAAGCCACCGGCCGCGAGGCCATGCTCGACTGCGAGCATTTCTTCGACGGCTACAAGGACAATCCCGATTACGCGCTGGCCTGCGCCAAGACCGCCTACGATGCCGGCGCCCGCTGGATCGTCTTGTGCGACACCAATGGCGGCACGCTGCCGCATGAGGTCGAGACGATCGTCGGCGCCGTCACCAAGATCATTCCCGGCGATCATGTGGGCATTCACGCCCATAACGACACCGAACAGGCGGTAGCGAACTCGCTCGCCGCCGTCCGCGCGGGCGCCCGCCAGATCCAGGGCACGCTCAACGGCGTCGGCGAGCGTTGCGGCAACGCCAATCTCTGCTCGATCATCCCGACGCTCTTGCTGAAGCCCGATTACGCCGCGCGGTTCGACATCGCGGTGAAGCCCGACGCCCTCTCGCAGCTCACCCACGTCTCGCACACGCTTGACGAGATGCTGAATCGCGCGCCCGACCGTCACGCGCCCTATGTCGGCGAAAGCGCCTTCGCCACCAAGGCCGGCATCCACGCTTCGGCCATCATGAAGAATCCGAAAACTTACGAGCACGTGGCGCCCGAAGCCGTCGGCAACCGCCGCAAGCTTCTCGTCTCCGATCAGGCCGGCCGCTCCAACGTGCTCGCGGAACTGGAACGCCTGGGGGTCGCGATCGACAAGGACGACCCGCGCCTGGCGCGGCTCCTCGAGGAGGTGAAGGAGCGCGAGGCCAAGGGCTATGCCTATGAAGCGGCGGACGCCTCCTTCGCGCTTCTCGCCCGCCGCGTGCTTGGCAAGGTGCCGAATTTTTTCGACGTCGAGCGCTTCAGCGTCAATGTCGAGCGCCGCTACAACGTCAAGGGCGAACTCGTCACGGTGGCGGAAGCCACCGTGAAGGTGAAGGTCGGCGGCGAGACGTTGATCTCCGCGGGCGAGGGCAACGGTCCGGTCAACGCGCTTGACGTCGCGCTGAGGAAGGACCTCGGCAAGTACCAGCCCTACATCGCGGGGCTTCGCCTCACCGATTACCGCGTGCGTATCCTCGATGGCGGCACCGAGGCGGTCACCCGCGTCTTGATCGAATCGGCGGATGAGCAGGACGAGCGCTGGACCACGGTGGGCGTTTCGCCGAATATCATCGACGCCTCGTTTCAGGCGCTCGTCGATTCCATCACCTGGAAGCTTCTGAAGAGCAACGCACCGGCGTAACGATGATCGATCACATTTCCATCGGTGTCCGCGATCTCGCCGCGAGTGCGCGTTTTTACGACGCAATCTTGGCGCCGCTCGGCTACGAGAAAATGCACGATCGCGAAAAAACCGTGGGCTGGGCGCGCGCGGGCAAGACGCACGCCGAATTCTGGATCAACGCGCGCCCTCATATGCCGCCGGCGCCGGCGGACAGCGGCGTTCATGTTTGCCTGCGCGCATCCAACACGGCCGCCATCGAAGCCTTCCACGCGGCGGCGCTTGCGGCGGGCGGCACTTCCGACGGCGCGCCGGGCGCGCGTCCGCAATACAGCAAGACCTATTACGCCGCCTTTATCCGCGATCCGGACGGCAACAAGATCGAGGCCGTGACCTTTCTCGCGGCGAAATAAATCGCCCGGTTCGGCGCGAAAAACACCGCGATCGGCTCCGTCGAGGGGCGAACAAAAGCAAAGCCTGAGCCGGGAGCTCAGGCTTTGCCGCACCTACGCTACGCCACGAAGCTCAGTGGTGGTGACCGATCAGCACCAGGAGAAGCAAGGCGAGCAACACAATGCCGCCTCGATCGAGAAGCGCAAGAATCAGAATAACGATCAAAATAATCGTCAGCATCGCCGCTTCCCCGGTTTACGAACAATCAACATCGTCCGTCCGGAAAAGTTCCGCTTCGATCTTACGCTGCGCGGGACCCGCGGCCCTAGATTCCCTCGACCACGGCCTTCGCCGCTTTGCCATGGAGCTCGGTCTCCGAAACGTGGCGGAGCGCCGCCCTGAGTTTCGGCAACACGTCTTCGATCCGCTCGGCGACGAGGTAGTTCGGGCCGTTGTAAAGATAGCCCTCGGTCCCGAGATGCTTGAGCAATTCGATGAGCGGACTCCAATAGCCGAGGATGTTGGCGAGCAAGACCGGCTTCTTGTGGCGGCCGAGCTGCAGCCAGGCGAGTTGTTCGACGAGCTCCTCGAGCGTGCCGATTCCGCCGGGCAGCGCCACGAAGGCATCGGCGCGCTCGAACATCATGCGTTTGCGCTCGTGCATGTCGGACACGACGACGATTTCGCGCGCGCCTTGCTCCGCATGTTCGCGCGCCACCAGGAAGTGGGGGATGATCCCCAGCACCTTGCCGCCTTCGGATTCCGCCGCGCGCGCGACCTCGCCCATCATGCCGATGCCGCCGCCGCCATAGACGAGGCGGATTTTTTCGCGCGCGAGCGCCGTCCCCAGCATCCGCGCGGCTTCGAGATAACGCGGATTGTTGCCGCTGGAAGAGCCGCAATAGACGCAGACGTTTTTCAGCTCGGCCATTTGAGGATCAATTGTCGGCGGCGTATTTGAAGCCGTTGCCGTCCCAGCGATAGCGCTCGATAACGGAACTCGTGCGGCCGCTTTGATCGGTGCGCGGGGTGGTGACCTCGATCACGCCGGAGCGGTCGACCGTGATGGAGCCCGCGGCTTCGACGAACAGAAACGGCTTGCCCTCGCCCTGATCGTCGCTGGTGAAATCGACGGGCAAGTATTCGCCGCGGTCGCCGTCCCACTGATAGACGATCACGGCGCTTGCGTCGGAGGTCACCGATCCGCGCACGACGATCTCATCGATGCCGTCTCCGTTGAGGTCCGCGATCACGATAATGCTGTCCTTGCCGCCCGATTTCAGCGTGAGGAACTGCTCGCCGATCCCGTCGAAGCGTTGCGTGCCCTTCGGCAGCGCGATTTCGAGGCGCGCGGGCTCGCCGGTCGCCCGCACCGCGGTGACGGTCGCCGTCTGGCCCGGCCCCAGGCGCGCGGTCGCGGTCGCGCTTTGCGCGGCGGCGGCAAGCGCCGTGGCGAGAAGGAAAAGCGTGGCGAAGACGATCCGCGGCATGACCACTCCGTATGGGGGAATCGGCAGTCGATATAGGAGCACATCCATGGCTTTGAAATAGGCCTATTTTTCGGCGTGGCAGGGTGTCGCAACCCGCTTTATATAAGCTCCGCCGACCTCGGCCGGACACCGAGATACAAAGGCGCCGGGATCGGTCAGCCGCAATGAACATTCACGACAAAGAGCTTTCCAAAAACGCCGCGGTCCGCGCCGAGAGCGTAGCCGCTCCCGCCGCGACGGAGAGGCGGACGCGCGCGCACGGCTTCTCGGCGAAGGGCGGCACGCTTGTCTCCACCATCGTCGGCCTGTGGCCGCATATGTGGCCGGCGGCGCGCGCCGACCTGAAGCTCCGCGTGGTGATGGCGTTCTTCCTGCTCGTCGCGGCGAAGCTTGTGACCATCGTCGTTCCCTTCAGCTTCAAATGGGCAACCGATGCGCTGGTGGCGGTATCCGAAGGCCGCACGGGAAATAACACCGGCGCCATTTCCGCGATCATGCTGGCGCCCGCGGCCCTGGTGCTCGCCTACGCGGCGCTCCGCGTCTCCATGGCGTTGCTGACGCAACTGCGCGACGGCCTCTTCGCCAAGGTCGCGCTGCACGCCGTGCGGCGGCTCGCGCATCTCACCTTCGAGCACATGCATGCGCTGTCGCTTCGCTTTCATCTCGAGCGCAAGACCGGCGGCCTCACGCGCGTCCTCGAGCGCGGGCGGAACGGCATCGAGGAATTGGTGCGGCTGGTCATTTTGCAGATGGCCCCCACCGTCGTCGAGCTTTGTCTCGTCATGGGCGTGCTGCTGTTCGTGTTCGACTGGCGCTACGCGCTAGCCGTGCTCGCCACGATTCTCATCTATATGACGTACACCTACCGCGCCACCCAATGGCGCATCGCCATTCGCAAGAACATGAACGAGTCCGACACCGACGCCAACGCCAAGGCGGTCGACTCGCTTCTCAACTACGAGACGGTGAAATATTTCGGCGCCGAAGCGCGCGAGACCGAGCGCTACGACCGCACCATGGCGCGCTACGAAAAGGCGGCGACCTCGACCTACACTTCGCTCGCGGTGCTGAACGCGGGACAGGCGGTGATCTTCACCCTCGGGCTTGCCGCCGTGATGCTGCTGGCCGCCTTCGACGTGCAGGCGGGCAAGCGCACGATCGGCGATTTCGTCATGGTCAACACCATGCTGATCCAGCTCTATATCCCGCTTAATTTCATGGGAATGCTCTATCGCGAGATCAAGCAGGCGATCACCGATATCGAGATCATGTTCAACATTATTTCGCGCAATCCCGAGATCGAGGACCGGCCCGGCGCCGCGCTCCTCGACGTGCGCGAGGGGGCGGTGCGTTTCGACAACGTCCACTTCACTTATGAGCTCGGCCGGGAAATCCTGAAAGGCGTTTCCTTCGAGGTGCCGCCGGGGAAGACGCTCGCGATCGTCGGTCCCTCGGGCGCCGGCAAATCGACCATTTCACGTCTCTTATTTCGCTTTTACGAGATCTCGTCCGGTCGCATCCTGATCGACGGCCAGGACATCCGCGACGTGACGCAGCTTTCGTTGCGCGCCGCCCTCGGCATGGTCCCGCAGGACACCGTGCTGTTCAACGACACCATTCGCTACAACATCCGCTACGGCCGCTGGGACGCAACCGACGCGGAGATCGAGGAAGCAGCCGCGCTCGCGCAGATCGACGAATTCATCCGCTCGACGCCGAAGGGCTACGAGACCGAAGTCGGCGAGCGCGGCCTGAAACTGTCGGGCGGCGAGAAGCAGCGCGTGGCGATCGCCCGCACCATCCTCAAAGGGCCGCCGATCCTCGTCCTCGATGAGGCGACTTCCGCCCTCGATTCCTACACCGAGAAGGAAATCCAGGACGCGCTCGATCGCGTTTCAAAGGGCCGCACCACACTGGTGATCGCGCACCGGCTTTCGACCGTGGTCGGCGCCGATGAGATCATCGTGCTGGATGAGGGGAGGGTCGTGGAGCGCGGCCGGCACGCCGAATTGCTCGCGCAGGGCGGCCTTTATGCCGGCATGTGGAATCGCCAGCGCGAAGCGGAAGAGGCGCGCGAGAAGCTCAGACTTGCCGGCGAGGATGCGGCGGAGGCGATTGTGCCTGCGAAATCAGCGCCGCTATCGCATACCGTAGAATAATTTATAAGGTTGGCCGATTCCGATGTCCCTCCTCGATTCGATCAAGAAGAACCTCGCGCCGATCCACCCGGAAGGTTACCCCTTCATCGGCGCCTTCGCCCTCGTCGCAATCTTTCTGTTTTGGCTCGCGCGGCCGCTCGGCTGGATCGGCGTGATCGCCACCGTCTGGTGCGCGTATTTCTTTCGCGATCCGAAGCGCGTCGTCCCGGTCGGCGAAGGTCTCGTGGTTTCGCCCGCTGACGGCCGCATCTCGCAAGTAGCGCTTGCATCGCCGCCACCCGAACTCGAAATGGGGCCGGAGCAGCGCGTGCGCATCTCCATTTTCATGAATGTGCTCGACGTGCACGTGAACCGCGCGCCGGTCGCCGGCGAGGTACGGCGCATCGTCTACAAGGCCGGCAAGTTCATCAACGCCGATCTCGACAAGGCGAGCGAGGACAACGAGCGCAACAGCGTTCTGTTGCGTACGAGCCTCGGTCCGGTTGCGGTAGTGCAGATCGCCGGCCTGATCGCGCGCCGCATCGTCTGCTTCGTGCGCGAAGGAACGAGTGTCGCCGCCGGCGAGCGCATCGGCCTGATCCGCTTCGGCTCGCGCGTCGATCTCTATCTTCCTGGCAATGTCAGGCCGCTCGTTTCCGAAGGCCAGACGGCGCTCGCGGGTGAAACCGTAATCGCCGATCTTTCGGCGCAGTCGCGCACATTAACCTTCCGTAACGATTAAGTGGCGCGGGCCTGCTTCCGCGACTGCGCGGCAAGGAGTATTCTCCTGTCATGTCCAATCTCTTCGCGCCGTTCGACCCCGACAACGAAGAGCCGCGCCGCCGCCGATTCAAACCGGTGCCGGTGCGGAGGCTCCTGCCCAATCTCGTCACGCTGCTCTCGCTTTGTCTCGGCCTCACCGCGATCCGTGTCGCGGTCGAGGGCAAGTTCGAGCTTGCGATCGCGGCCATCGTCGTCGCCGCGATCCTCGACGGGCTCGATGGCCGCATCGCGCGCTTCCTGCAAAGCACGTCGCGCTTTGGCGCCGAACTCGATTCGCTCGCCGATTTCGTGAACTTTGGCGTCGCGCCCGCGATCGTTCTCTACTTCTGGGGGCTCTCGTCGCTCCGCTCGGCCGGCTGGATCGCGGCGCTTGTCTTCGCGATTTGCACCTCGCTCCGGCTCGCGCGCTTCAACGTCATGCTCGACGATCCCAACAAGCCGCCCTATGCCGGGAATTTCTTTGTCGGCGTCCCGGCGCCGGCCGGCGCTTTGATCGTGATGCTGCCGGTCTATCTCGAACTCGTCGGCTTGCCGCGCACGGGCGTCAGCCCCGCCTTCGCGCTCGTCTATACGATCGGGATCGCGCTTTTGATGGTTTCGTCGCTTCCCACCTGGTCGGGAAAGCGCGTCTCCGCCCGCGTGCCGCGCGATTATGTGCTGCCGATCTTCGTTTTGGTCGTGCTCCTGGTGGCGCTCCTGGTGAGCTATCCATGGGAACTGCTCACGGCAGGCTCGCTTGCTTATCTCGCCTGCATCCCGCTCGCTTACATGCATTACCAACGGCTTGAGCGCGCCCATCTGGCCGCCGCTTCCGGCGGAATGCTGCATGACGGCGCCGATGCGGAAGAAGTTGATCGGCCGAACCGGCTGAACTGACCAAAAATACGTCAGTGATCCTGCCGCGCCGCAGCAAGAAGCTGCCGTTCAGGTTTTCGAATTGCGGCCTACGACGGCGCTGACAGCGGGCGCGTTTTGTGTATGCTTTCGGGCAAACGCCGCCTGAATCAAAGAAGCCAAACGGCACGATCAGGCAAATCAGCCAAAGGGGAGGTTTCGATGCTGCGTTCACCGATCAATCGACGGACTCTCTTGAAAACCACGGCGCTGGCCGCCACCACGGCCGTCGCCTCACCTTATATCAGCGGCGCCCATGCCGCCGGCAGCCTGACCTTGGGCTGCTGGGACCATTGGGTGCCGAATGCCAACAACGCCCTGCTCAAGCTTTGCAACGAATGGGGCGAGAAGAACAAGGTCGATGTCCACATCGACTTCATCACCTCGCAAGGCGAGAAGGACAAGCTGACGGCCGCGGCCGAGGCGCAAGCCGGCACCGGCCACGACATCATGTCGCATCGCGACTGGAACATTCAGGTGCACCAGCGCTCGCTCGAGCCGCTCGACGAGGTCGTCAACCAGCTGATCAAGCAATACGGTCCGATCAGCCCGGTCGCCGAATATCTCGCCAAGATCAAAGGCACGTGGCGCGGCGTGCCGACCGCGGTCGGCAGCCAGGTGAAGCCCTGCTGCTCGCGCCTCGATCTCTACAAGGAACATGCGGGACTAGATCTGCGCGAAATTTTCCCGGCCGATGAATCGAAGTACGACAAGGCGAAGATGGAGGCCTGGAACTGGGATCTCTATCTCTCCACCGCCGAGAAGCTGTTCAAGGCGGGCTTCCCGGTCGGCTTGCCGATGGGCCAGACGAGCGACGCCGTCGACTGGGTCGGCGCGCTGTTCAATTCGTTCGGCGTCGTGATGGTCGACGAAAAGGACAACGTGAAGATCAATTCGGACGAGACGCGGCAGGCCCTCGAATATCTGAAGAAGCTGATGGCGGTGAATCCGCCGGAGGTCTACGCCTGGGACGATGCCGGCAACAACCGCTGGCTGATCTCCGGCAAAGGCTCCGGCATCATGAATCCGCCGAGCGCCTGGGCGGTCGCCAAGCGCGACAATCCGAAAGTGGCCGAGAATTGCTGGACGCATCCGATGCCGCGGGGTCCCAAGGGCCGCTTCGTCGGCCAGCTGCCGCAGAACTACGGCGTCTGGAGCTTCTCGAAGAACAAGCAGGCCGCGAAAGACCTTCTGCTGCACCTGTCGCAGCGGGAATCGATGCAGCAGCTCGTGGCGGCGTCGATCGGTTACGATCTGCCCTCGTTCAAGAGCATGTACGACTTCGATACCTGGAAGACCGTCGAGCCGCCGCTCGGCACCGTCTACAGCTATCCCCCGCGCGCGGATGAGGTGACGTCGATCGCCGGCGCTCCCTCGCGCTCGGAGGTCGGTGCCCAGATCTACAATCAGGCCATCAACACCGTGATGGTGGCCAAGTTCACGCAAGGGAACGAAAAGCTCGACGACGTGATCAAATGGGCCGAGAAGGAACTCGAAGGCACGTTGCGCGCTTGATCGCGTAGCGCGCGGCTGATTCACGTGCCGGGCGAGCCCGGCACGTGAATGTACTGCGATAACCAGGGGGAAGGCTGATGGTCGACACCGTGCATCGATCGTGGAGCCCGGGGCTTGCTGGCGAGGCCGCTCGTCCAAGAACAAGCAGCCTGCACCGGTTCATGCGGCGTCGTTCGGCCGTCGCCTTGCTGATGTGCCTGCCGCTGATCGTGATCATCGTGGGGCTGGTGGCGTATCCCGCGCTCTATTCGATCTATCTCTCGATGCTCAACAAGGCGCAGACGCGATTTATCGGGCTCGATAATTTCAGCTTCCTGTTGTCGCGCGACGTGTTCTGGATGGTCGTTCTGCAGTCCGCGATTTTTGCGCTCTCTGCGGTTTTCTTCAAAGCCCTGATCGGTCTCATCACCGCGCATCTCATCAACAATCTGCCGGTCAAGGGGCAGCGGAAGTGGCGCGGCATGTTGCTGGTTCCCTGGGTCATTCCGCTGGCGCTGTCCTCGCTCGGCTGGTGGTGGCTGTTCGATCCGACGCACTCGGCTTTCAACTGGATTTTGGAGGGCCTCGGCTTTCATGAGGTCGCTTGGCTCAGCGATCCCTATTGGGCGCGCTTTTCCGTCATCCTCGTCAATGTCTGGTACGGCGCGCCGTTCTTTTTGATCATGTACCTCGCGGCGCTCAAATCGGTGCCGGAGCAACTCTACGAGGCGGCGGCAATCGACGGCGCCAATGCCTGGCAGAAATTCGTCCACATCACGCTACCGATGATGCGGAACATCATCGCCATCACGGTGCTGTTCTCGCTCATCGTGACCTTCGCCAATTTCGACATCGTGCAGATCATGACCGCCGGCGGCCCGCGCAACATGACGCATGTGTTCGCGACCTACGCGTTCCTGCTCGGCATCCGCTCCGGCGACATCCCGCTGGGTTCGGCGGTGTCGCTCTTCATGCTGCCGATCCTCGCCATATCGGCGATCTTCATTCTGCGCGGCGTGCGGAAGCGCGGAAGGGAGATCGGATGACGGCGGCGTCGGTTGTCACGGAGGCGCCGCGCGCCGCGCGGAAGTCGAGCCTGAAACGCGACCGCCGCTGGGCGCTGATTGCGTCCTACGTATTTCTCGTGCTGTTCGCGATCTTCTTCCTGGTGCCGCCCTATTACATGATCGTGACGGCGCTGAAGAGCGATGCCGAGGTCGCGCATATGGCGACCAATCCCTGGATCATTGCCGACGGCGTCACTTTCGACCAGTTCAGGCTTCTCTTCACGCAGAGCGATTTCCTGATCTACTTCAAGAACACCGCGATCGTCACGGTCTGCGTCGTTGCGATCACCATGGTCGTTTCGGTGCTCGCCGCTTTTTCGCTGGGGCGGATGAAATTCTGGGGGTCGAGCATTTTGGCCACCGGCATATTCCTCACCTATCTCGTGCCGGATACACTTTTGTTCATTCCGCTGTTCCAGATCGTGCGCGGGCTCGGCCTCTTGAACTCCTATTGGGGCATGGTGCTCGTCTATCCGACCCTCACCGTGCCGTTCTGCACCTGGATCATGATCGGCTATTTCCAGTCCATTCCGAAGGAACTGGATGAGGCCGCCTTGATCGACGGGGCGGGCCACATGCAGATGCTGCTCAAGATCTTCATTCCCGTGGCGCTGCCCGGCATCATTGCCGCGACGATTTTCGCCTTCACGGTGTCGTGGGCGGCCTTCGTCTATCCGATGGCCTTCCTCTATTCGTCCGACCAGCAGGTGCTCACCGTCGGCACGGTGACGAGCCTGATCCGCGCCGACGTCTACAAGTGGGGGATGTTGATGGCGGGCGCGCTGACCGCCGCGGCGCCGCCGCTCATCATTTATGCGTTTCTGATGGACTACTACATCGCCGGGCTCACCGCCGGCGCGACCAAGGGCTGAACCATGGCTGACGTCGCATTGCGTAACGTGGTGAAGCGATATGACGAGATCGATGCGGTGCGCGGCATCAATCTCGACATTCCCAACAACGAATTCGTCGTATTGGTCGGCCCGTCCGGCTGCGGCAAGAGCACGACCTTGCGCATGATCGCGGGGCTCGAGGAATTGACCTCGGGCGACATCTATATCGGCGGTGAGATCGTCAATGATCTCCCGCCGAAGGACCGTGACGTCGCCATGGTGTTCCAGAATTACGCCCTCTATCCGCACATGACGGTTTTCGAGAACATGTCGTTCGGATTGAAGCTGCGCAAATTCTCCAAGGACGAGATCCGCCGCCGCGTCGACAACGCCGCCCGCATTCTCGACATCACCGAACTGCTCGATCGCCGGCCGAAGGCGCTCTCCGGCGGCCAGCGCCAGCGCGTCGCCATGGGCCGCGCCATCGTGCGCAACCCGAAGGTGTTCCTGTTCGACGAACCGCTTTCGAACCTCGACGCCAAGCTCCGCGTGCAGATGCGCACCGAAATCAAGCGCGTGCACCAGCAGGTGAAGACGACGACCGTCTACGTCACCCACGACCAGGTCGAGGCGATGACGCTCGCCGACCGCGTGGTGGTGATGAATGACGGCCGCATTGAGCAGATCGGGCCGCCGCACGAGCTTTATCATTCGCCGAAGACCCGCTTCGTCGCGGGCTTCATCGGCTCGCCGGCCATGAACTTTCTGCCGTGCCGGGTTGAAAAGAACGGCGCCGGGCTCGTGTTAAGCGTCGCTGACGGCCTCACCTTTCCGGTGCCGGCCGACCGCACCGGCCGCTACAGCGCCGCGGCCGGCAAGGAGGTCGTCTTTGGCCTCCGCCCCGAGCACATCACCGAGCCGCGCGGGGGCGGCGAGGGCGACAAGAGCGAATTCACCGTCAAGCTCGATGTCGTGGAACCCATGGGCATGGAGACAATGGTGTTCTTCCGCCTCAACGGCACCGAGGTCTGCGGCCGTGTCGAGCCCACGAGCGCCTCGAGTCCCGGCCAGCCCATGCGGCTCCGTGCCAATCTCAATCACATGCACCTGATCGATCCCGCCACCAATCTCGCCCTCTAGCCCGACGAATCCGCATGGCAGCACGACGCCTTCGCGGCGTGGACGGACGCCGCATGAAAGGCTATTCGACTGCGTTCCCAAGGAGAGTATTGCAATGGTCAAGATGCTCGATCCCAAGAATTTCACCGCGCTTGTCACCGGCGCCACCGCCGGGTTTGGCGCCGCCCTTTGCCATCGCTTCGTCGGCGCCGGAGGCAAGGTGATCGCGACCGGCCGCCGCAAGGAGCGGCTGGAGGCGCTGAAGAAGGAACTCGGGGCGAATTGTCACATCGCGTCGCTTGACGTCACCGACAAGAAGGCGGTTGACGCGCTCGCGGCCGGTCTTCCTGCCGCCTTCGCCAAGGTGAACGTGGTTGTGGCCAATGCCGGCCTCGCGCTTGGGCTTGAGCCCGCGCAAAAGGCGAACATGAACGACTGGGAAGGGATGGTCGCCACCAACATCAATGGCCTGCTCTATACCGTGCGGGCGTTCCTGCCGGGCATGGTCGAGCGCGACGAAGGGCACGTCGTCCTGCTCGGCTCGGTGGCGGGCGATTATCCATACCCCGGCGGCAACGTGTATGGCGCCACCAAGGCCTTCGTGAAGCAGTTCGCGCTGAACCTGCGTGCCGACCTTCTCGGCGCCAATGTGCGCGTGACCAATGTCGAGCCGGGCCTCGCGGAAACCGAGTTCTCGCTGGTGCGCTTCAAGGGCGACGCCGATAAGGCGAAGGTGCCCTATCAGAACATCGCGCCGATGACCGCCGACGACATCGCCGAGCAGATCTTCTTCTGCTGCTCGCTGCCGCGCCACGTCAACATCAACCGCATCCAGTCGATGGCGACGATGCAGGCCTTCGGGCCGTTCGCCTTCAAGCGGGGCTGACGCGGAACGCCGCTACGCGGCCATCGGGTAACCGGGCATCAATTTGTAGGGATGTTCCCAGCCCGGAAGCGCCTTGAGCCGCTCGAGCCAGGCGCCGATCGCGGGATGCTCTTTGGCGATGTCGAAGCCGAATTCCTCGGCGGGATAATACATGTAGCCGCACATGGAAATGTCGGCGATCGTCGGCTTCTCGCCGAGCAGGAACGGGCGGCCGGCAAGCCGCTTGTTCACGATCGCGAGATTCCCGTCGAGCCTTCCCTTGAAGAAGGCAACGACCGCAGGATCGACGCCCTTGGCCCAGTTCCGTAAAAAGCGATAGGGCCCGAGGAAGCCGTTGATCTTCTGGTTGTCGAAGATCATCCAGCGCAGCGACTCCATCCAGTCATCGGCGCTCTGTGGCAGGAACTTTCCGCTTTTCTTCGCGAGGTGATTGATGATGACGGCGGACTGCGAAAGCTTCTTGCCGCCGTCGACGAGCACCGGCGCCTCGCCCATCTCGTTTACTTCCTCGCGGTATTTCGGCGTGCGCGTCTCGCCGCCCTTGAAGAAATCGACCCAGATCGGTTCCCACTTGGCGCCGATGAGGTTCAGCATCAGGGCCGCGCGGTAGGAATTTCCCGACTGCGCGAAGCAGTAGAGCTTGTAATCGGACATGGAGTGGCCCCGGGCTGTTGGCGTCGAGCCAGTCTAGATCGAAAGCCCGAAATTCTCCAACAACCCGCGCTCGCCCTTCGGCGTGATGTTGAGCCCGCGGCTGTCCCGCATGTGCTCGACCCAGCCCATTTCGAAGCAGCGCTCGGCGAGTGCCGCGCCAATCGCGCCTCCGAGATGCGGCCGGCGCTCGGTCCAGTCGAGGCAGGGCCGGCACAGAACCCGGCGCCCGACGCGGGCCTTCGCAAGATCGACGCCGAGTTTCGAAAGAAATTTGTCGCCGGAAGGCGTGAGATCGCCGCCTTCGTCGCCGAGCACGAGATGCTTGTGCGCGCAGAGGCTGTCGGCGAGGCCGACGCCGAGCTGGCCGGCGAGATGATCGTAGCAGGTGCGGGCGCGGCGCCATTTCTGTTCGAGCTTGGAGTAGGGCCGGTAGCGCGGCGGCGACATCGCGGCGACATCCATGATCCCTTCCAGCATGCGGCCGACGCGAGGGCCGGCAAGGCGAAAGTAGCGGTGCCGTCCCTGTTTCACCTGCGTCAGCAATTTCGCATTCGAAAGCTTGGAAAGATGTCCGCTCGCGGTCTGCGGTGTGATCCCGGCCGAGAAGGCGAGCTCGCTCGCGGTCAGCGCGCGGCCGTCGAGCAACGCGCAGAGGATGTTGGCGCGCGCGGGATCGCCCACGAGCGCCGCCACTTCCGCAACTTCGTTCACGCCTTCCATGGGGCGAATATGGTCTGATCGAGCCGCGATTGCCATTGTCGATACTTCGGCACGCGCCGTAGCGATTGTCGCGGTTTCGGGTGGCTGAAATTGCTTCCTGGGCGTTGAATGGCGAAACACCACGGTGAGGCCGATGAATTTCTCCAATGCGAATGTCCCGAAGGAAGTCCGGAGCCCCGCGCAAACGGAGCACCACAAGTCAATCGTGCTGTTCGCGATGTGCATCGCGGTCTTCATCGCGCAACTCGACATATCGGTGGTGACGCTTGCGCTGAAGCAAATTGGCGCCGGGCTCGATGCGGGCGTGAGCGCGCTGCAGTGGGTGATCGATGCCTATAATCTTTTCTACGCATGCTTTCTGCTGACGGCGGGAATCCTCGGCGACCGCTTCGGCCGCCGGGCAATGTTCAATGCCGGCATCATCCTGTTCGCCGTCGGCTCGCTGATCTGTGGATTTTCGCCGAATGCAGCGCTCTTGATCGTGGGCCGCGCGGTCACGGGTCTCGGCGCGGCCTTCGTCATTCCGACGTCGCTCGCGATTCTTTCCTCCGCCTATCTCGATCACGCGGAGCGCGCGCATGCGATCGGCATTTGGGCGAGCTGCAACGCGCTCGCACAGCTCTTCGGCCTCACGGCCGGCGGCTTCGCCGTCGATTATCTCGGCTGGCGCTGGATCTTCCTCTTGGTCGTTCCCGCCTGCGTGCTCGGCTGCTTTTTGGCGCTCCGCTTCGTCACCGAATCCTACGGCGGCAAGGAGCGCGGCCTCGACATCCCGGGCCAGATCCTCGCCGTCCTTGCGCTGGGCGGTTTCGCGTTCGGCTTCATCGAGGCGCCGCTTATCGGCTGGCTCTCGTGGGCTGTCTTGTTTTCGCTCCTGATTGCCGCCGCGGCGACGATCATCTTCGCGCGCGTCGAGGTAAATACAAAAGACGCGCTGGTGCCGGGATTTCTTTTTCGCCGGACCCGCTTTCCGGCGGCGCTTCTGATCGCGATTGCGATGACATTCGGCATGTACGCGACGACCTTCCTCACGCCGCTCTATCTGCAGAACGTCCTGCACGATTCCGCCGTTGTGGCCGGAATCGAGATGCTGCCGATGTCGGTTTCGTTCCTGATCGTGGGACGCGCGTCGGGGAAGCTCGCGATCCGTTTCGGCCCGCGCGCGGTGATGGCCGGCGGCACGGCGGCGATGGGGGCGGGGCTTTTGATCCTGAGCGCGGTCTCGCTCGATTGGAGCCTGGCCGCGAACGTCGCGCTCGTTGAGTCTGGCGTTTTGATCGCCGGCGTCGGTCTTGGCCTCAACGCGGGCCCGGTGGTGAGCGCCGCGGTTTCAGCCGCGCCCGAATCCTACGCGGGCGTAGCCTCGGGCATCGTCAACACCGCGCGCATTGTCGGCGCGACGTTGGGCGTCGCCGTCCTCGGCGCGGTCTATGCTTCCAAGGCCGGACAAACGGCCGCCGACGCAGCCGGGATCGTCGAAGGCTTTCGGCTCGCGATGTGGGGCGCGGCGGCGAGCGAGTTGGTCGGCACCGTGGTGGCGCTTCTGTTCATCCGCTCGGACGCGCTCAGGCGCGAAGGCTAGGACCGCCTATTTCATCGTCGGAATCACGAACTCGGCGCCGTCCTTGATGCCGGAGGGCCAGCGGGCGGTGACCGTCTTCGTCTTGGTGTAGAAGCGGATCGAATCCGGCCCGTGCTGGTTGAGGTCGCCGAAGCCCGAGCGCTTCCAGCCGCCGAAGGTGTGGTAGGCAAGCGGCACGGGGATCGCGAAATTCACGCCCACCATGCCGACCTCCACCTTCGAGGCGAAGTCGCGCGCGGCGTCGCCGTCGCGGGTGAAGATCGAGACGCCGTTGCCGTATTCGTGCTTGCTCGGCAGCTCCAGCGCCTCGTGATAGTCCTTGGCGCGCACGACCGACAGCACCGGCCCGAAGATTTCTTCCTTGTAGATGCGCATGTCGGGCTTCACCTCGTCGAAGAGGCAACCGCCCATATAGAAGCCGTTCTCGTAGCCCTGCATTTTGAAGCCGCGGCCGTCGACCTTGAGCTTCGCGCCCTCCTTGATGCCGATCTCGACGTAGTTCTTCACCTTTTCGAGATGCTGCTTGGTGACCAAGGGGCCGAGGTCCGCGTCATTCGAGGTCGAGGGTCCGATCTTCAGGCTCTCCACCCGCGGGATGAGTTTTTCGACGAGCGTATCGGCGGTCTTCTTGCCGACCGGAACCGCGACCGAGATCGCCATGCAGCGCTCGCCCGCCGAGCCGTAACCGGCGCCGACGAGCGCGTCGACCGCCTGATCCAGGTCGGCGTCGGGCATTACGATCATGTGGTTCTTGGCGCCGCCGAAGCACTGCACGCGCTTTCCGCTCGCCGTGCCCCGCGTGTAGATGTATTCGGCGATCGGCGTCGAGCCGACGAAGCCGATGGCGCGGATGTCGGGATCGTCGAGGATCGCGTCGACCGCTTCTTTGTCGCCGTTGACGACGTTGAGGATGCCGGCCGGCAATCCCGCCTCGATCATCAGTTCCGCAAGCTTCATCGGCACGCCCGGATCGCGCTCCGACGGCTTCAGGATAAAGGCGTTGCCGCAGGCGATCGCCGGCCCGAACTTCCACATCGGAATCATCGCCGGGAAATTGAACGGGGTGATGCCGGCGACGACGCCGAGCGGCTGCCGCATGGAATAGAGGTCGATGCCGGGCCCGGCGCCTTCGGTGAAGTCGCCCTTCATCAGGTGCGGAATGCCGCAGGCGAACTCGATCACCTCGACGCCGCGCTGGATGTCGCCCTTGGCGTCGGCGACGGTCTTGCCATGCTCGCGCGCGAGCATGTCGGCGAGCTGCGCATTGTCGCGCTGTACGAGCTCGAGAAACTTGAACATCACCCGCGCGCGGCGCTGCGGATTGGTGTTGGCCCAGGCCGGCTGCGCGCTCTTCGCGTTTTCGACCGCGGCGCGTACTTCGGCTTTGGAGGCGAGCGCGACCTTGCCGATCACTTCGCCGGTCATCGGCTGGAATACGTCGCCGGTGCGGCCGGAGGCGCCTTTTACGTGCTTGCCGCCGATGAAATGTCCGATCTCACGCATCTTTTCCTCCCGACATTTTTTTCTGGAGAACGGCCCCGCACGCCGCTCCGTTCCGTCAAAAACTCCTAGCGCAGCGTAGCACCGGGCGGAAGACTTCGGGCGACACCGCGCCGCGACCCTGCTGCGCGGATGTGGGCCTTGAATAACATATTGGTTTTATTGACCTTTTCCCGCTCTCCATGGCCTTCGTCGCAACCATGCCCTCCCGCTCGCAGGTCCTTCGGCTCACTTAACGCTCTTTTAGCCGCGCGCCTTTAAGTCTGATGGCGGGGTGGCGCGCGCCAGAAGGCGTCGCGGAAGAAGGGAGAACCCGAATGGATCTCACCACGGCGCTCGGACTCGCCGCCGGTGCAGCGGTGGTCGTCACGCTCATTCTGCTGGGCGGCGATCTCCGCACATTCTACGACATGCACGCGATGATCGTGATCTTCGGCGGCTCGTTTGCCGCAACGCTGATCCGCTTTCCGCTGACGTCCATCCTGCACGGCATACCGCTTGGCCTGAAATACGTTTTCACCATGCGCCGCTGGACGCAGCGCGAACTCGTGGACGAAATCGCGCGGCTTGCCGAGATCTCCCGCAAGCTCGGCCCGCTCGGCCTTGAAAAGGAAGTCATCGACGACGAATTTCTCGCCACCGGCGTGCGCTATGTCGCCGACGGCTACGACGCGAATTTCATCCGCGAGGCGCTCGAGCGCGAGCGCGAAACCTTCCTCACCCATCTCGACGAGGGGCAGAAAATCTATCGCGCGGTGGGCGATTGCGCGCCGGCCTTCGGCATGGTCGGCACGCTCATCGGCATGGTGCAGATGTTCGCCAACATGACCGATCCGTCGAAGCTCGGCCCCTACATGGCGGTGGCGCTGCTCGCGACCCTCTACGGCGCGCTCGTCGCCAACATCCTGTGTCTGCCGATCGCCGACAAGCTGCACGGCAAGCTGCACGACGAGGAGGTCAATCGCACGCTCATCATCGACGGCGTGATGATGCTGCGCGAGTCGAAAAGCCCGCAGATCGTGCGCGAAATGCTTCTCGCCTATATCCCCGAACAGCGCCGTCCCGAGCCGGAGGCGGTGCCCGCCTGAGGCGGCGCCACAGCGTAAAGGGTATCGATCATGGCTCGGAAGCAAGCAGCACACGGAGGTCACGGCTGGTTCGTGACCTTCGCCGATTTGATGGGCTTGCTCGTCAGCTTTTTCGTGATGCTCGTCGCCTTCTCGACGCAGGACCGCGAGAAGATGCACATCGTGGCGGGCTCGATGCGCGACGCCTTCGGCGTCAAGCGCGAGCCGAGCCTCGCGGCACTCATCGAGGTCGACGGCCTGCCGACCCGGCCGCGCATGAAGAACACCCAGATGATTCCGCCGGAACTGGCCGCCGACCAGCCGAGCCCCGATCAGCAAGACCTGAAGTTGCAGGAAGGGATTGCGACGCGCGACCGCCAGTTCGCGCTCGCCGCCGCTTCGCTGCGGCAGGCCTTGCAGGAACTGCCGGAGATCGCGGAAATCTCCAAGCACATCGTGGTCACCGAAACGCTCGAGGGCATCAATATCGACATCGTCGATCAGGAAGGCCGCTCGATGTTCCCGGAGGGCGCGCGCGAGCCCTATGAACGCACGCGCCGGATCGTCGCCAAGCTCGCCGAGCAGATCCGCAAGATGCCTTACCGCGTGTCCGTCACCGGCCATACGGCGGCGACCAAGCTGGCGCCAAAGCCGGGCTACGGCGCTTTCGACCTTTCGGCCGACCGGGCCAATGCCGTGCGCCAGATCCTGCAGGAAGAGGGCGTGACGGGGCCGCAGATTTACGCCGTGTCGGGTCGCGCCGACACCGAGCCGCTCTTCCCCGAAGACCCGTATATGCCCGCGAACCGGCGCGTTTCGATCACGCTGATGAAGGAAGCGCCGCCGGCGCCCTTCGGGATCAAGCCCTGATCGTTGCTTGACCGGCTCTCGCCGTCGCCTACATCTTCTCGGGCGCGAGCGGAGGAACGAATGTCGCATCCCGCGGTCAAGGATCTCAGCGTCGAGGACGTGAAGGCCGGCATGGACGCCGGCAAGGTTCTGCTCGTCGACGTGCGCGAGCCCGACGAGCTTGCGGTCGAGCGCATTCCCGGCGCCGTCGAAATGCCGCTGAAGAGCTTCGATCCCGCGGCCTTGCCCGACCCCGGCGACAAGCAGCTGGTATTCTCCTGCCGCTCCGGCAACCGCTCGATCACCGCCTCGCTGCTCGCGCAGGAGGCCGGCTTGCCCTATGCCGCGCATATGGCGGGCGGCATCAAGGCCTGGAAGGCGGCGGGCTTCAAAACCGAGCAAGGATGATCCACAGCCGCGTCGGCTGGGCACGTTGAGCGTGCAGGGGAAGGCCGGTACTTTCCGGCCGTCGTTCATGCCGGAGATCGTTCGATGCGCCGTTTCCTGTTCCTGATCGCGTTCGTTTTTGCCGCTTTACCCGCCGCCGCGGCGGAGCGCGTCGTCAACGTCTATAACTGGTCCGATTACATCGACCCGAAGACGCTTGAGGACTTCACCCAGGAAACCGGCATCAAGATCGTCTACGACACGTTCGATTCAAACGAAATTTTGGAAACGAAGCTGCTCGCCGGCAAATCGGGTTACGACGTCGTGGTGCCTTCCGCGAGCTTCCTGCAGCGGCAAATTCAGGCCGGCATTTTCCGCAAGCTCGACAAGTCGAAGCTGCCGAACCTGAAATATGCCTGGCCCGTCGTCACCGCGCGGCTCGCGACCTACGATCCCGGCAACGAGCACGCCGTCAATTACATGTGGGGCACGACCGGCATCGGCTACAACGTCAAGGCGTCGAAGGAGCTTGGCCAGCCGGTCGACAGCTGGGACGTTATCTTCAAGCCGGAGCTGATCTCGAAGTTCAAGGACTGCGGCATCAACATGCTTGATGCGCCGGAGGAGCTCATTCCCGCGGCGATGAATTATCTCGGCCTCAGTCCGGATTCGAAAAAGCCCGAGGATATCGAGAAGGCGGGCGCGCTCCTGGAAAAAATCCGCCCCTTCGTCAAGAAATTCAATTCTTCCGAATACATCAATTCGCTTGCTAGCGGCGAAATCTGCCTCACCGTCGGCTGGTCGGGTGACGTTTTCCAGGCGAAGAAGCGCGCGCTCGAGGCCGCGGAGAACACCAAGACGAAGCCGGTCGAGGTCGATTACGCGCTGCCCAAGGAAGGCACGCTGATGTGGTTTGATTCCTTCGCGATTCCCAAGGACGCGGAACACGTGGAGGAGGCGCACGCCTTCATCAATTTCATGCTGAGGCCCGAGATCGCGGCGCGCAACTCGAATGCCGTGACCTACGCCAACGGCAATCTTGAATCGCAAAAATTGATCGACAAGGATATTTTGAACAATCCGTCGGTCTATCCGCCGCCGGAAGTCCTCGCCAAGCTCTACACGGTGACGAGCAACGCGCAGGACGTGCAGCGGGTGATCACGCGGGTGTGGACGAAGTTCAAAACCGGCATGTGAGCGCGGTCCTCGCGCTCAGTCCCGCCAGCGGCGGTGCAGCCAGAGCCATTGCTCCGGATGCTCGCGGATCCAGCCCTCGATAATCGACATGATTTTTTGCGTCGCGGGTCCGACATCGACGCGCCCCTCGGCATCGCGCGGCAACTCGACCGGGCCGACAAGATCGACGCGAAAGCGGTTCTGCGGCAGCCGCACGATGCGGACGCCGTAGACCGGACAGTCGAACTGGCGCGCAAGCCGCGCGAGCGTGGGGTTGGCCGGCGTCGAGCGGCCGAAGAAGGTCACGCGCTCGGCGCCGTGGATCTCGTGATAATACTGGTCGACGAGCATGCCCACATGGCCGCCGCGCTCGATCATACCGGCCATGGCGAACACCGACTGGAATCCGGTGGGCACGAGTTTCACCATCGAGTTCGAGCGGGTTTCGTGGATCAGTTCCGCGACGAAACGATTGGTCGGCGCGCGGAAGAGCACGGCGGCGTCGAGCCCGTGCGCGGCGGCGCAAACCGCCGCGAGTTCCCAATTCGCGAGATGCGCCGAGAAGATGAGCGCGGGCTTGCCGTCATCGCGCATCTCGCCGAATTTCAGCGCGTCGCTGGTTTCGATGCGGCCGGGCGTCGGGCGCGAATAATCGTAGTCCCACAGCCCTTCGAGATGCACGAACTCGCCGGCGACGCGGCCGAGATTTTCCCACACGCCGCCGAGGATCTCTTTGATTTCAGCCTCGCTTTTTTCGGGATAGGCGGCGCGCAGGTTCGCAAGCCCCGTCTTGTTGGCGGGCACAAAGGGGCCGACGGAGCGGACGAACTTGCCCATGAAATCGGAGCTCGCGTCGGGATCGAGCTTTTTCAACCCGCGCACGGCAATGCGCACGACGATCACGAGCACGTAATCGATCGCGACCAGAACCGGCCGGAGGAGGGGCCGGTAGATTCTGCGCCAGGTCTTGCGCACCGTGCGGCGAAAGCCGTGGACCGCGATACTCAAGCACGCCTCCGGCTTAGAAACGCACGACGATCTTGCCGAACACGCGGCGGCCTTCGAGGCGCTCGAGGCCTTGCTGGAAATCGGCAAGCGCGACCTCGGAATCGATCACGGGTTTCACGCCCTTCGCCATGTAGTCGAGCGCTTCCGCGACATTGCGGATCGTAAATCCGAACGAGCCGAAGATTTTGTACTGCTGCTGGAAGAGCTGCATCAGGTTGATCTTGCCCGACGGACCCGAGGTCGCGCCGCAGGTGACGAGCCTGCCGCCGCGCTTCATGGAGAGCAACGAGCCGTCCCAGGTGTCGGCGCCGGTATGCTCGAAGACGACGTCGACGCCCTTCTTTTGCGTGATCTTGCGCACGATGTGCTCGAAGCGTTCGGTCTTGTAGTTGATGACGTAATCGGCGCCGATGGCTTTTGCCTTCGCCGCCTTTTCGTCGTCGCCGACGGTCGTGATCACAGTCGCGCCGACAAATTTCGCGAGCCTGATCGCCGCCGAGCCGATGCCGGAGCCGCCGGCATGCACGAGCACGGTTTCGCCCGCTTTCAGCTTGGCGTTGTCGAACAGCATGTGCACGTCGGTCGCGAAAGTAAGCGGCGCGCAGGAAGCGTCGGTCGGCGTGACGCCCTTCGGCACCGGCACCACGAGCCGTGCCGGATGATTGTAGAGATCGCGCGCGAAGCCATCGACGTGAAAGCCGGCGACGCCGTTCACCACCTCGCAGAGGTTGTCGCGGCCTTCGAGACAAGCGGCGCACTTGCCGCAGGTGAGCGCCCCATAAGGCGTGACCGGGTCGCCGGCTTTGAAGCCTTTGACGCCCGGTCCGACCGCCGCGATCTCGCCCGAGGCTTCCGCGCCCACGACGAGCGGCAGCTTGCGCTTGGCAAACGCCATGCCGCGCCAGCCCCAGACGTCGATGTGATTGAGCGCGATCGCGTGCGTCTTGATCTGCACTTCGCCTTCGCCCGGCGGCGGCGGTGCATCGACCTCGGCGATCTCTAGTTTCCGGTCGGAGACAAGGCGAAGCGCGCGCATGCGGAAAATGACCAGCGGAGAGGGGAATGGTTGCGTGAGGGCTGAGGGCTAAAGCCTATCGGCGCCCGCCGTCAACCTCGATTTCGCCGCGAAGATTGCCGCCTTCAAGCCGGCTCGCCGGCGAGCACGAGGCAGACATTCTGGCCGCCGAAACCGAAGGAATTCGAAATCGCAGTCCTAATCTTCGCATCGCGCGCGGTGTTCGGCACGACATCGAGGGCAATCGCCGGATCCGGAACCTTGTGGTTGATCGTGGGTGGAATGCGCTGGTTCTGGATGGTCAAGAGCGTAACGACCGCCTCGACCGCGCCCGCGGCCGTGAGCGTGTGTCCGATCATCGACTTGTTGGAGGAAATCGGGATCTTGTGCGCACGCTCGCCGAACACGGCGGTGACCCCCGTATATTCCATCTTGTCGTTCTCGGGCGTCGAGGTGCCGTGGGCGTTGATGTAATCGACGTCTTCCGGCGAAATCCCGGCATCGACGAAGGCGTTTTGCATACAGCCGATGATCGGCTTGCCGTTCGGGCTCGAGCGGGTGCGGTGGAAATTGTCCGATTTTTCGCCGCTGCCCTGCACGATGCCGAGAATTTTCGCGCCGCGCGCCTTCGCGTGTTCAAGACTTTCGAGCACGAGCGCGGCCGCACCCTCCGCGAGCACGAAGCCGTCGCGATTCTTCGAGAAGGGCTTCGACGCCTGATCCGGCGGATCGTTATGTGTCGACAGCGCCGACAGGAGCGAAAAGCGCACGACCGATTCCGGCGTCACGGACGTATCGGCGCCGATCGCGAGCGCCGTTTCGCAGTCGCCGCGGCGGATCGCTTCGACGCCGAGCTGGATCGCGGTCGCGCCGGAGGCGCAGGCGGTGGTCAATGAAATCGGCGAGCCCTCGGTGCCGAAATGCTCGGCGAGATGCTCGCCGACAATGCCGTATTTCGACATCTCGAAGTAGGGCGCGAAGCGCGGCTGCGTCGCCACGCGCAGGAGATCGGCGTAGCTCACGTTTTCGTTGGCGCCCGCGGCGCTGGCAAGATCGAAGCGATGCGGCCATTCGAGCTCGATCGGCGCCATGGCCAGGAAAAGCGGTCCCGGGAAACGGCCTTTCGAGCCAATGCCGGCCTGCGCGATTGCTTCCTCGCCGACAATGCGCGCGACTTTCTCGGTCATGACCGACGGCGCCATGCCGTCTTCATATTCGTGATCGATCGAGCCCGCGATCGTGGTGCGCAATCCGTCAGTCGGAAAGCGCGAGATGCGGCGAATGCCCGATTCACCGGCGACAAGCTTCTTCCAGTTGTCGTCCTTGCCGGTGCCGAGCGGGGTGACCACGCCCATGCCCGTGACCGCGATGATCGGCCGTCCCGCCTTGTCCTTCGTTGCGTTAGCCACGGCTCATCTCCCGTTCAGCCGGCCTTTTCGATCAAGCCCAGTCCTTCGCCCCGCCAATTGCCCACGCTCGTCACAGCCACCTGGCTGATTTTAGCCGGACTATCGCCTTGATCGCCAGAGCCCGACGGCGGAAAGAGCTTGCCCTGACGCAAGGTTTCGCAGGCGATCGCGAGGTTCGCGAGAAACTGCGTATCGAAACCATGGCCAATATGGGTGCCGGTCGCGCGCACCGGAAGGCCGATTTTCTCGAGCGCCTTTTTTTCCGCCGCGGTCGGCGGCTCCAGGCCCGATGCGCCGGAAATAATGACCGCCTCGCCGCGGCGGACCTTCGGTTCGATCGCCGCCCATTCGCGCGCGATCGTGGCCTCGATTTCGCCGGGCTTCCTCTGGTTGCGGTCGGACTGGATCGCGACAAGACGGGCGATCGGCGCCGCTCCCCGCGCTTCCGCATGCTCCCTGCTTTCGACCACGAGCGCCGCACCCATCGAGGCGAGCGCGAGCCCGCCGCGTTCGCCGCGGTCCCAGACCGGCGCGAATTTGTCCTTCAGGAGATTTCCGGCGAGTTCCGTGACCAGCAGCAAATCCCAGCGCGTGCCGTGAAAGGAGCTGCCGACAAGGGAGATGTCGCTTTGTCCCGCCGCCACGCGCTCGAAAGTCACCCGCATCGCGTCGACGCCCGCGGCCTCCTCGCCCATGAAGGTGCGTGAGGAACCGACGACGCCGTGCACGATCGAGATGTTGCCGGCGAGCAAATTCGGCAGCTGCGCGAGAAAAAGGGTGGGGCGGAGGTCGCTCAGCAAGCGCTCGTTCAGGAACGCCGCCGGATTCGGCGCGGTCCTGATGCCGCTCAGAATCGCGCTGTCGACCGCGATATCGCGCTCGCCGCCGCCGGCGGCGGTGATCATGTCCATGCGGTCGAGAATGTCGGCCTTGCCGGCAACGCCGGCGTTCGAAAGCGCCAGCCCTGCGGCATAGACGCCGATCCGCTGCCACAGCTCCATCTGCCGCTGGTCGCCCTTTTTCGGAATCTGCAGGTCGAAGTTCACCGGCGCGAGCGGATGCACGATGAACGGCGCGAATTTCTCTGTGTCATGCGCGCGCGGCGGCTGATCGGTCATGAGCCGCGACCAGTTCGCTTCAAGCCCTTCGCCGAGACAGGAAATGAAGCCGACGCCCGTGATCCAGACCTCGCGGCGGCCGCTCACTTCGAATACTCCTTCACCGGGATGCCGACCTTGTCGCCCATCTCGATCATGATCTGGCGGAACTTCTCGTCGGGATAGGGCGTGAGCCGGAAGGTGAGGCGCGCCTCGCACACCGGCTTGCCTTTCTGGAAACCCTTCGCCTCGGCCATGGCGTAGCCCGAACCCTCATGGACGATGGCGCCGTCGAAGGTGAGTTCGGCGCCCGGCAAAACAATATCCCGGATTTTTGCATCCTTGACGCCGACAAGAAGCGGCAGCCCGACGAAGCCGGTGACCACGCTCACCAGCCAGCCGGTGGTCTGCGCCATGCATTCGATCAGGAGCACGCCGGGCATCAGCGCGAAGCCCGGGAAATGACCTTCGAACACCGGGCTTTCCGTCGGCACCTTGCAAAGCGCCTTGATTTTCCGCTCGCCGGGCGAAAGCTCGACGAAGCGGTCGATCATCTGGAAGTATTCGAGCCGCATTTCGCCTTCGTTAGGCGTTCTTGGCGGCGACGAGTCCGTCGATGCGGCTGCAGAGGTTCTTCAGCACGAAATATTCCTCGGTCGTCGCCTTGCCCTCGTTCACTTCCTGCGTCCATTGCTCCAAGGGCAGCTTGATGCCGAACGCCTTGTCGATCGCAAACGCGATGTCGAGGAAGTCGAGGCTGTCAATGCCGAGATCGTCGATGGCGTGGCTGTCCGGCGTGATGGTGTCACGCGGGATATCGCACGTCTCGGCGATGATATTGGCGACCGTGTCGAAGGTCGATGACATAAAAAATCTCCGGTCGCGCCCGCGAACTCCGGTGCGACATACGGCCCAAAATGCCGGAAGAACGGCCGTTTCGTAGCCCTAGGGTTGCGGCTCCTATAGCGGACGGCGCGCGGGCTTTCAATGCCGCGAATGATCCCCAGAGGGCCCCGGCAAGGGCCGATTTTAGCGGCGAACTTGCGCATTCCGGCGGCTTTCCCTACTCAGCTTGCCGCTTGGGCAAGGGGGCGGTATCCGCGCGGGGGCCATGACAATCGAAATCGTCAAAAAACGCTGTTTCCTCTGCGTCGGCGGCTACGAGCCGGTGACACCCGATTGGTGGCATCAGCGCTTCGTGCGCGAGCTCAAGCGTTTCGAGAAGACCTGGAACGCAACGGCAACCACCTCGGAGCCGGTTGCCTCCGATAAGGACGGGCTCGCGAGCTGGAAAATCTCGGCCACGGCGCCGGGCTGGCGCACGGACACGGATTTCGTGTTGCTGCGCTGGGACGATTTCGTCACCGCCGATTTCGCCCGCTCCAAGCTCGAACGCGTGCCGCGCGGGCTTCTCGCGCTCGGTGATTTCATCGTGTCCGGCGCCGCCTACCGCTATCTGCGCTCGAGCATCCGCTACTTTCTGTTCTTTCTCTATCCCTTCGTCCTGTTCGCCGGCCTGATCGCGGCCGCCGTCGCAATTCCCTATGTCCTCACACGCTTCGGCTTGCCGATCCCGGCGCCGCTCGCGGCCCTGCTTGCGATCGCGCTCTTTATTGGCTTCCTCTACTGGCCGGGGCGGTTTTTGCTCATCGATTATCTGCTCGATGACTGGATTTTCGCCGACGAGCTCGTGCACCGAAGCCGCGCCGGTTTGGACGCGCGCATCGACCGCTTCGCCCGCGAACTCGTCCAGCGCGCGCGCGACCGCTCCTATGACGAGCTCGTGGTATCGGGTCACAGTCTCGGCGGCGCGTTGATGATGGAGATCGTCGATCGCGCGCTCAAGCTCGACCCCGCGCTCGGCCAGCAGGGCCCGGTGCTGTGGCTGATGTCGACGGGCTCATCGCTCTTGAAGATCGCGTTGCATCCCAAGGCCGAGTGGATTCGCGTCGCCACTGGCCACGTCGCCGACGCGCCTCACCTGAACTGGGTCGAGTATCAGGCGATCGTCGACGTCATCAGCTTCTACAAGACCGATCCCGTGGTCGAGATGGGGCTCCCCGATCGCGACAAGCCGATCGTCCAGCAGGTGAAAATTCGCCGGATGCTCGAGCCTTTGACCTACAAGCGCTTCTGGGGAAATTTTTTCCGCCTGCACCGGCAATTCAGCATGGGAAACGAGCTTCGCTATTTCTACGACTACTTCCAGATCATCTGCGGCCCGGCGCCGCTAGCGCGCCGCGTCGCCGAACGCGACCGCTTGCTTACGGCCTTTGCCGAAGACGGCTCCTATCAGGCGGGCGAGGCGCCCGCCAAAGCCGCCGCCGTGGCGGGTAAAAAATGACGCCGTCGCTCGCGATGATCGTCTTTCTCATCGGCGCGGTGGCCTGGTTCATCATCCGCATTCCCGCCCGCCGCCGCGCGCGCAAGGCGGCCGTCAAAAAAAGTGGCCGGGGTCTGCGCGAAAAAGCCCTCATGGCGATTTCGCTCACCGGCCTCGGCATCATTCCGCTCGCCTATGTCGTGAGCAGTTTCGAGAGCAGCCGATTCCACTTTTTGAGCTTCGCCGATCGCCCCTTCGTGCCCGCGCTCGCCTGGCTTGGAAGTTTCGTATTGGCGGTTTCCATGTGGCTGTTTTACCGCACGCACAAGGATCTCGGACGCAACTGGTCGGTGAGTCTCGACATCCGCGAGAATCACAAGCTGATCACCACCGGCATCTACGCGCTCGTGCGCCATCCGATGTATTCGGCCTTTTGGCTATGGGCCGTGGCGCAGGCCCTGCTTTTGCCCAATTGGGTTGCAGGTTTCGCGGGGATTGTCGGATTCGGCACTTTGTTCTTTGGCCGGGTCGGAGAAGAGGAGCGGTTAATGTGTGATGCCTTCGGCGACGAATACCGCGCCTATATGCGCCGAACGTCGCGGGTTTTTCCGGGCGTGTATTGAAGGTAAGTGGCTTTCATGCAACATCTTTCGACAATCTTGCGCTGCGGCAATTGCGGTCTGGAAAATCGCCTTTCGCCTATCCTAAATAGCCGCTCGACCGGAACGCTTCTGGGGACTTTGCTCAGCATCATGTCGAGATTTTCGCGGATTGCGATCACGATCCCGGCGGTCGCAATGGCCATCACGATCACTGCGTCCGGCGCTTTGTGCCAAACGAGCCA
>DATGIF010000031.1:0-229078 GCA_035295845.1 Xanthobacteraceae bacterium | reverse complement strand
TTTTTCGATTTCGGAAAAGCAAACGCGGTCCTGCACACGCCCGCCAACGGCAATTTCACCTACAGCCACGAACTGATTGCGAATGCGGTCATGTTCGGCTTGAATTATCGGTTCGGTTCTTGGGGCCGGTAATCGCGAAGCAAGTTTTTGGGATTCTGGGGGCCTGCGATGCGAAAGATTGCGCTTGCCGCGATTGCCGCTGTGGCGTTTAGCGCGCCCGCGCTCGCAGCGCCGCCGGCCGGCGTTTTCAACTGGAGCGGATTCTACCTAGGCGCAAGCGCCGGTTACGGTTGGAACGACACCGATAAAAATCCGTTCATCACCACCAACCTCGGCGGACTAGCCTCGTACCCGACATTGAATGCGGCCGGTCCGTTTCTCGGGGCGCAAGGCGGATTCAATTGGCAGATGGGCCAGTTCCTCCTCGGCATTGAGATCGATTTTCAGGGCGCCGGCATCAACGGGGACAATCCTGGCACTTTAGTGGGGCCTAACTTCTTCGTCACCGACAAAGCCGTTCATTGGTTCGGGACGGCCCGCGGCCGTGTTGGCTACGCGATGGGGCCGCTCTTGATCTACGGGACGGGCGGTTTTGCCTATGGCGAAGTGAACAACCGCGTTTTCGTGAATGGCGTGGCTGATGCCAGGGCCGTCGAGATGAAAACAGGATACGCGGCGGGCGGCGGCGTCGAATGGGCGCTCGACCAAGTTTGGTCCGCAAAGGTGGAATACGAATACATCAATCTCGGCCGCTCGCACTTGTCAGCGGCCGTTGTCCCGCCAAACGGCGTGATCGTTTTTGCAACGCCGGTCAATAACTTCAGCACCGTGCGCATTGGGCTGAACTATAAGTTCGGGACACGCTGACGGAAGCCCGAGCTCCTCGTGGCGCCTGCGCCACCAAGAACTACCGGTTCGGCTCGCAGTGAAGATCTGATCTTCAGACAAAACCCCGGCTTCGCGCCGGGGTTTTTCATTTAAGCGACCAGCGGCGGAATAACAGTTCTCTTTCCCTCCCCTCGACGGGGAGGGCCGGACTGCCGCAGGCGGTCCGGGGTGGGGTGGAAGCTTCGCGAAGGTACTCCGGCTGTCACCCCTACCCGCCGGGCTTCGCCCGGCGACCTCCCCCGTCAAAGGGGGAGGTGAAAGAAAAGACGCGCTCCTTCCCGTTGAAAGTTGCTGGCGTTGAGACGCGGGAAATCCGCGGATTCGAGGTGGCAAAAGCCGGCTGTTCTCACTACGTTCGGTGCTCCATAAAGCCCCCGCACCCTCGATGAGCCGAAAAGACCCCAAAGCCGCCGACCACCGCATCATTTCGATCCGCGGGGCGCGCGAGCACAACCTCAAAGGCGTCGATCTCGACATCCCGCGCGACGAGCTCGTGGTGTTCACGGGGCTATCGGGCTCGGGCAAGTCGTCGCTCGCCTTCGACACGATCTACGCCGAGGGCCAGCGCCGTTACGTCGAGAGCCTATCGGCGTATGCACGCCAGTTCCTGGAGATGATGCAGAAGCCGGACGTCGACCGCATTGAAGGCCTGTCGCCGGCGATTTCCATCGAGCAAAAGACCACGTCGCGGAATCCCCGCTCCACGGTCGGCACCGTCACCGAGATTTACGACTACATGCGGCTCCTGTGGGCGCGCATCGGCGTGCCCTACTCGCCGGCCACGGGGCTGCCGATCGAGAGCCAGACCGTTTCGCAGATGGTCGACCGGGTGATGGCGCTCCCGGAAGGCACGCGGATTTATCTGCTGGCGCCGGTGGTGCGCGGGCGCAAGGGCGAGTACCGCAAGGATCTCGCCGAATTTCTCAAGCGCGGCTTCCAGCGCGTGAAGATCGACGGCAAATTTTACGAAATCGCGGAAGCTCCCACCCTCGACAAGAAGCTCAAGCACGACATCGATGTGGTGGTCGACCGGCTCGTGGTGCGCGAGGACATCAAGACGCGGCTCGCGGATTCGTTCGAGACGGCGCTCGGCCTCGCCGACGGGCTCGCCTTTGTCGAACTCGTGGACGAAAAGGAAAAGGGCGGCGAGCACAAGCGCATCTTGTTCTCGCAGAAATTCGCCTGCCCGGTCTCCGGCTTCACCATTTCGGAAATCGAGCCGCGGCTCTTCTCGTTCAACAGCCCGCACGGCGCCTGCCCCGCCTGCGACGGCCTCGGCGTCGAGCAGGAAATCGACGCCGATCTCGTGATCCCGGACCCCGCGAAAACGCTCCGCCAGGGCGCGATCGCGCCGTGGTCGCGCTCGTCCTCGCCCTATTACACGCAGACGCTGGAAGCCCTGGGGCGCAAATACAAGTTCAACCTCAACACGCCGTGGAAGGAGCTGCCGAAGAAGGTGCGCGACACCATCCTCTACGGCTCCGGCGACGAAGACGTGAAGTTCATCTACGACGACGGCATGCGCTCCTTCGAGACGAAGAAGCCGTTCGAGGGCGTGATCAACAATCTCGAGCGCCGCTTCCGCGAGAGCGAAAGCGACTGGGCGCGCGAGGACATCGAGAAATATTTCTCGTCGATCCCGTGCAAGGCGTGCAACGGCTATCGCCTGAAGCCGGAGGCGCTCTCGGTGAAGATCGGCGAGAAGCACATCGGCGAGGTCGCCGAGCTTTCGGTGCGCCACGCGCGCACGTGGTTCGAGGAATTGCCGAAGCGGCTCACGCCGAAGCAGAACGAGATCGGCGCCCGCGTGCTGAAGGAAGTGCGCGAGCGGTTGACGTTCCTCGTCGATGTCGGGCTCGATTATCTGACGCTCGCGCGCGCTTCCGGCACGCTGTCGGGCGGCGAGAGCCAGCGCATCCGGCTCGCCTCGCAGATCGGCTCGGGGCTGACGGGTGTCCTCTATGTGCTCGACGAGCCGTCGATCGGGCTGCATCAGCGCGACAATGCGCGGCTCTTGGAGACGCTGAAGCGGCTTCGCGACCTCGGCAACACGGTGATCGTGGTCGAGCACGACGAGGAGGCGATCCGCACCGCGGATTATCTGGTCGATATCGGACCCGGCGCCGGCATCCATGGCGGCAAGATCGTCGCCAAGGGCGAAGCCGAGGACATCATCAAGGCGCGCGATTCGATCACCGGCAAATATCTCTCCGGCGAACTGGAAGTCGCGGTGCCCGAGCGCCGCAAGCCGAACCCCAACCGCACGCTGAAAATCGTCGGCGCGCGCGGCAACAACCTCAAGAACATTACCGCCGAAATTCCCATCGGCCTCCTCACCTGCATCACCGGCGTGTCCGGCGGCGGCAAGTCGACGCTGCTGATCGACACGCTCTACAAGGCGGTGGCGCGGCGGCTGAACGACGCGCACGAGGCGCCGGCCCCGTTCGAGGCGATCAAGGGCCTCGAGCACCTCGACAAGGTCATCGACATCGACCAATCGCCGATCGGCCGCACGCCGCGCTCGAACCCGGCGACGTATACCGGCGCCTTCACGCCGATCCGCGAATGGTACGCGGGGCTCCCCGAGGCGCGCGCGCGCGGCTACGAGCCCGGCCGCTTCTCGTTCAACGTCAAGGGCGGCCGCTGCGAGGCCTGCCAGGGCGACGGCGTGATCAAGATCGAGATGCACTTTCTGCCCGACGTCTACGTCACCTGCGATGTGTGCAAGGGCAAGCGCTACAACCGCGAGACGCTGGAGGTGACGTTCAAGGAGAAGTCGATCGCCGACGTCTTGGACATGACCGTGGAGGAAGGGATCGAGCTGTTCTCGGCGGTGCCCGCGATCCGCAAGGTCTTGGAGACGCTCGCGCGCGTCGGCCTCGATTACATCCACATCGGCCAGCAGGCGACGACGCTTTCGGGCGGCGAGGCGCAGCGGGTGAAGCTCGCGAAGGAATTATCCAAGCGCGCGACCGGCCGCACGCTCTATATCCTCGACGAGCCGACCACCGGGCTGCATTTCCATGACGTGGCGAAGCTCCTGGAAGTGCTGCACGAGCTCGTGGCGAACGGCAACACGGTGGTGGTGATCGAGCACAATCTCGACGTGATCAAGACCGCCGACTGGATCATCGACCTCGGCCCCGAAGGCGGCGACGGCGGCGGCGAGATCGTGGCGTCGGGCACGCCCGAGGACATCGTGCGCGTGAAGAAGAGCTACACCGGGCAGTTTCTGGCGCCGGTGCTCGCGCGCGGCTCGAGGAAGAAGCGGAGCGTCGCGGCGGAGTAAATTCATTCTGCTAGCACGTCTTCAATAAAAATCTTTGGATTAGTCCAAAACTCCCGCATCAGCCGATAGTGTTCTGTCTCCGTAACAGATATCGGCTCAAGCCCATGTTTCGACAGCCGCAGAAGTCGCGCGTCCGGATAAGCCATGAGCATGGGGGAATGCGTGGCCATGATGACCTGGCAGATTTTTGAGCGATCCATGCGGCGTATTAATTTCAGAAACTCAATTTGCCGAGACGGCGAGAGCGCGGATTCCGGTTCGTCGAAAATGAAAATGCCCTGTCGCTGACATCGCTCCTCGAAGAACCGCAGAAAGCCCTCGCCATGCGAGTGCGAAAGAAAATTAGGGGGCACGCCGAGGCCGTCACGCGCCGCTTCGTCCAAATAACGCGCGACCGAGAAGAAACTTTCCGCGCGGAAGAACCAACCGTTCGTGATCTTCGGCCGCCAACTGGCCCGTAACACTTTTGACAGTCGCCCACCGCTCACCTCTAGAGCCGTGAATGATCGACCGGCATATAACCCTTGCCGCCTCCGGCATCGTCATAACCGGCGAGCGCCGCAATGCCTTCAAGCAAGGTTGATTTTCCGGTGCCGTTTTCTCCAACAATGATCGTAATGGCGTGGTCGAAATCCAGTTCGAAGCTTTTCTGAAGAAACGGCAGGCAATATGGATAGGCGGACGCATCCTTCACCAAGGCCCTATCGACCCAGATGCGCTTAAGATAGGGCGCTGGCAAATTGATGACACGATTCCTGCGGCCCATTTCCGGATATCCTGCTGTCGATATGCAACCCGGTACAATTCCGAAGCTTATCTCAAGCAGTGGCTTGAGGAATGGCCAAAAAACTTACTCGCGTTTTCTCGCCTTCGTCGCCCTACTTACTTGCGCGGTATTGACCCTGCGCGCCCACGCCGAGGCCGGCCCCTGCAAGCCGCTTGAACACACCGAAGTCCTGATCTGCGGCAGCGGCGACGGCGCCGCGATCGTGATCGGCGACACCACCTCGCCTTCCGGCAAGCTCGCGCTCGGCTGGCGCGCGACCGACGGGCCGCCGACCGAGCAGCCCGACGAGGACAGCATCGAACTCCTGATCCTGCGGCTTGCGGACGGCGCCGCGCTCTATCACGCCAAGGGCAGCTACTGGGACACGGGCGAAATGCACGTGAACCGGCTGCAGGAAAAAGCCGCCTGGTCGCCGAACAGCCGGTTCATGGTCCGCGCGTTTCACAGCCGGTTTTCGACCGACGATGTCGATGTGTTCGCTCTGGGCGCCGACGACAAGGTCACCGGCCCGTTCGATCTCCTCAAACTGCTCGATTCCACCGCGCGCGCAAAGCTGAAGGAGCGGGTGAAGGACACGGACGGCTACGAGTTTTTCCTCGCCGGCATGAAGGACGACGACAAGCCGGTCACCGTCGACAATGCCGGCAATATCGTCGCCCATGTCATGTTCTGGATACCCAAAAACGGTCCGTTTTATTATTATACGGTCAAGGCGCGGACGCGCGAGGTCAACGGCGCGCTCGACGTGCGGATCGTGTCCATCGCTTATCGCGGGAAGCAGGACGAGTGAGAAAAATTGCAGCCAAACGGCAAAGTGCCGCCGCGATCGGCCGGCGCGCCGTCGTTTTCCTGATCGCAGGGCTACTTCTTGCCGCCACTTCCCGCGCCGCCCCCGACCCCGCCTACATCATCGGCTCCATCTACAAGGGCGCGAGCACCACCGGCATGGCCTTCGGGCTCGACCCGAAGGAGCGGCATCAGTATTTCTCGAAATCGACCGCGGCGTTGTGGGACAAGGCCGACAAGATCGCCAATCCGAACGGCGACGAGGTCGGCGCCATCGATTTCGACATCACCACCAATTCGCAGGGCGCCGAGGTGAAGTCGTGGTCGATCGTTTCGAGCAGCACCGACGGCAACACCGCGACCGTGGTCGTCAAGCTCGTGCTCGACAACTGGATCAGGAATTCGCCGGACGACGATGTCATCCGCTACCACTTCGTGTTGGAAGACGGCCGCTGGCTGATCAACGATGTCGGTAGCACCGCCGACGGCAAGCCGTGGACGCTCCTCGAACTCCTCGCCATCAATTCGCAGGATCGTGCGCGGACGAAGGAATAGCCGGTTCCGCTTCAGTAATGAACGATCGCCAGGATCGTCGTCACGATCAGGATGGCAGCGAATAAGACGTTGATGATCCGGGCGCTGACCGGATCATGCAGCAGATGCGAAAACGAAGCGCCAACGCTCACCCAAAACAGATGAATGAGCACGATCATGATCGTCAGCACCGCCACTTTCAGCAGGCCTTCGGTCAGCGGCGAGCCGAGCCCGAAATTCGCTCCGGCGAACACGGCGGCAATCGCGAAATAGGCCTTCGGATTCGCCACCGCCAGCAGGAATCCGCCGGGCAACGGCGGCGCGCTCGTCGCCCGATCGGGACTCGAAAGCGGCGGCGCGGTCGCGATCTGGAAAGCGAGATAGGCGATGTAGATCGCCGATGCGATAAGCAGAACCGGCGCGAGCTTCGGCACCGATAGGAGCAGCGAGACCACGCCCGCCGCCACCGCGACCAGGACAGCCGTCGTGCCGAGGATCAGGCCGGCGAGATAGGGGAACGCACGGCGAAAGCCGAAGGCCGCGCCGACGGCCGTCGCGCTCATGGTCGACGGGCCGGGACTGCCCATCACGATGATCGATGCCACGATCAGTGAGATGAGCGGCGGCCCAATTCCCGAAAGCTGCATTCCAAATTGGCCGTACAAGCCTGCGGCGCGGCGGCGCTCAAGGCCTTACTGCCGCACGATCACCGTCGCGCCGATCTTGGTGCGATTGTAGAGGTCGATCACGTCGTCATTGGTCATGCGGATGCAGCCCGATGACCGCGCCGTGCCCATGTACCAGGGCTCGTTGGTGCCGTGGATACGGTAGAGCGTGTCGCCGAGGTAAAGCGCGCGGGCGCCGAGCGGATTGTTGGGGCCGCCGGCCATGTGCACCGGGAGATCCGGCCGGCGCTGGCGCATATCGGCGGGCGGGTTCCAGTCGGGCCATTCGCGCTTGGACGACACCGTGCTCGTGCCCGACCAGGAGTAGCCTTCCTTGCCGACGGCGATGGCGTAACGGATCGCCTTGCCGTTGCCGAGCACGTAATAGAGCCGGCGCTGCTTGGTATTGACGATGATGGTGCCCGCCGGCTGGTTCTCGGTGAAAGTCACCGTCTCGCGCGGAAAATTGGTGCCGATGATGATGGTTCCGAACAGCGTCGGAATTTCCACCGGCGCGGGATTGCGCACGTCCTGGGCGCTGGCCGGCGCGAGCATTGCGCTCGCGAGCAGCAGCAACGAAGCCATAAGAAAGCGGTGACGCATGTGATAAGCCCCTCGATCAGGCGGCAATTTAGCGCCCTGGAAAAGGGCTCGCTAGTGCACAAAAGTCACAGTATTTGGCGATTTATTACGGACGCAGCCGCTGCCAGCACCAGCGTGCCGCCCAAACCAGGCACGCCGCCAGAATGACGCCGGCGAGGATCGTGCTCGCGATGCTTGCGATGATGATCTGGTCCTTGCCGTCACCGCCTTCGGAGAAGGCGCCCAAGGGCACATAGCGCGATATGTCGCCGGTGATCGAATTCGCGAGCAGCGGGAACAACAGCACGGTCAGCACGGCGACGGCGAGATAGTCCCACCAGCGCCGGGCGCAGAAATGGAGCGCGACCACGGCGGCGGCGAAAAACACCGAGGCGATCGCCGCGACAGTGATCCAGCCGGACATGCGCTACTCGCCCACGAGATGCATCACGATTTCCCGCGCATGCGGGCGGCTGCGATGCTCGAACAGGTAAATTCCCTGCCAGGTGCCGAGCACGAGCGCGCGCGAAGCGACGGGTATCGAGAGCGACGTCTGCGTCAGCGCCGCGCGGATATGCGCGGGCATGTCGTCCGGCCCTTCGGTATCGTGCACGTAGTTTCCGCGCTCGGGCGCGATCTGCTCGAAGAAATTCGCGAGGTCCGTTTGCACGTCGGGGTCGGCATTCTCCTGGATCAGGAGCGAGGCCGAGGTGTGCCGGCAGTAGAGTGTCAGGAGACCGGTCGTAATCCCCTGCCCCTCCACCCATCGCCTCACTTGCGCGGTGATCTCGACCAGCCCCTTACCCTGGGTCGCGATGGAAAGCCGGTGCTGGGCCTGACGCATGGGGGAAAGGTAGCGCATCAAATGTTTCGGCGCGCCTCCCTCGCGGGAAGCGCGCCGGTGAGCGCCAAGATCCGCCGAACTCAGTACTTCTTCAGATCTTCCGGCACCTTGCCGCCATTCGCCGCAAGCTTGTTCATCACCTGCTGATGCAGCCAGATGTTCATCGAGGCGCTGTCGCTGGTGTTGCCGGTGTAGTTGAGGTCCTTGGCGAGCTGCTTGCGCGCGGTGAGGCTCGAGTCCAGATCGATCGCCTTCATCAGATCGACGATGGAATTGCGCCAGTCGAGCTTTTCGCCCTTCGCCGCCACGGCCTTGTCGAGAACGGCCGAGACGTCGACGGTGCCGCTGCCGCCGGGGCCGCCGGCGATTTCTCCGGCGACCGCTTTGGTGGCTCCTAGAATCTTGCTCAAAATATCGCCGAGAATGCTCATGGATCGCTCCCGTTTGCGCTTTTCGCGCGTTGCGTTGATGTGAATTTCAGCGTTTGATTGCTCTGCGACATTCTAGCCGGTTGTGGCCTGCCGTCCAACGCCGCGCACACAATTTCATGCCGCGCCGCGACAATAATATGACGCGTATTATTCCAGCATTTTGTCCGAAATTTTGCGTTGAATTCGACTTCGCGCGGAAACATGCCTGCGCGAAAATTATTCGCGCGCAAACTCCCGCCGCGTTCTCGCGCGGCGAGAGGGGGTTTCTGCGCGAAAATTCCTTCGATGCTCAGCGTTCGTTGAAGCTCTGCACCTGACCGTAAGCGTCGACGATGCAAATGCCGCCCCGGCTTCCGAAGAAGATCGTGACCTGGAAGTTGCCGCCGCCCATCGGCCTTACCTGCGATACGCCGATGCGCGCTTGGGGAACTCCCCAATAACGTCCGCCGGCGTCCTGACAGGCGGAGCCTGGATCGCGACCGTAACCTGGTCCGGGACCGGGTCCGGGGTAAGGTCCGGGGCCAGGACCGGGATAAGGACCGGGGCCAGGGCCGCCGCCCGCCTCGGAGAAATTTCGAATGCGACCTTGCGTATCGGCAACGCAGATTGCCTGGCGGCCTTCGGCCCAGACCGTCATCTCGAAGAGGCCGGGACCCGCGGGCCGCGCTTCCGACACCTTCACCCGGAGTTGGGGAATTCCCCAATAACGTCCGCCGGCGTCCTGGCAGGCAGACCGCGGATCAATGCCGCCATAGTATTGGACAAGGCGCAAATCGGCCGCGCGCGGCGAAACAACATTTTCGAACGGGCCGCCGATCATGGCGGCCTCCGCGGCGAACGCCGTCAGCAGCAACGCGCTCGCAGACGCGATCTTGGCTATGAGACGAGACATCCAATCCCCCTTTTGGCCGCTTCAAGATTCCATTGTTGTTGTTCGACTCGGAAACTATCTATTTGTGTGAGCTTACCACGCGGGTGCATTTTGACGACAATTCCACGCACCCGGAGAAAAAGGCATGAGCACAAGGGCTTGGTTCAGTTTCCTGGGGGGAATCCTGCTTTGCGCGGTGCCGTTGTTCGGAGCCGCGGGCACGCTTCTATGGCCGGCCGGCTGGGTGTTTCTCGCACTCGTCTTTGGCGTCGGGCTTGCCATCACGCTGATGCTCGCCAAGCACGATCCGGCTCTTCTGGAAGAGCGAATGAAGCCGCTCGTGCAAAAGGATCAGCCGCTATGGGACCGGGTGCTCCTGCCGGCGTTTATCGTGTTGTGGCTCGGCTGGCTCGCGCTGATGGGGCTCGACGCGGTGCGCTTCGGCTGGTCGGCGATGCCGGTTTCGCTGCAATGGATCGGTGCCGCAGGCATCGCGCTATCGATGTGGATCTGGTTTCGCGTCTTTCGCGAGAACACGTTTCTGGCGCCAGTGGTGAAAATCCAGAAAGAGCGCGAGCATAAGGTGATCACGACCGGTCCTTATGCCGTTGTCCGCCATCCGATGTATGCCGGCGCGGTGATTCTTTTCCTTGGCGGCGCGTTGTTGTTGGGCGCGTGGTACGGCGTGCTCGGAGCGCTCGTGCTCAGCGCGGTGCTTGTCCTGCGCACGGCGCTCGAAGATCGCGAGCTACAGCACGGGCTCGCGGGCTATACGGATTACGCCGCACGGGTGCGCTACAAGCTCGTGCCGCACGTCTGGTGAGAAGCGGAATTTTCGCGCAGATCAGGCAAGAATTTGAAACGGAGTTCGATCATGCACACCCATTCCAGCGGAGACTGGCAGCACGAGCACGTGTTTCTCGGCGAGCGCCACGCGCGACACGAGCGGCGGACGTGGCTCGTCGTGGCGCTGACCTCGACGATGATGGTGGCGGAAATCGTCGGCGGCACGATCTTCGGCTCCATGGCGCTCGTCGCCGACGGCTGGCACATGTCGACGCACGCGGCCGCCCTTGCGATTGCGGCACTCGCCTATCTCTTCGCGCGCCGGCATGCGCGCGATCCGCGCTTTTCCTTCGGCACCGGCAAGCTCGGCGAACTCGCCGGCTTTTCGAGCGCGATGATCCTCGCGATCGTTGCGCTGATGATCGGTTACGAGTCGGCTGCCCGCCTGATGAGTCCGGTAACCATCCACTTCGGCGAGGCAACCGCCGTCGCTGCGATCGGACTTGCCGTCAATGTCGTCAGCGCCTGGCTCCTGTTCGACGACGATCATCATCATGATCACCACCATGCCCACGACGGGGATCACGATCACGCGCACCATCATCACCACCACCATCACGACACCAATATCCGGGCGGCTTACGTGCACGTGCTCGCCGATGCCCTGATTTCGGTGCTCGCGGTCACAGCCCTTCTTGCCGGCCGCTATCTCGGCTGGGTCTGGCTCGATCCGGTGATCGGCATCGTGGGAGCGTTGGTGATCGCGCAATGGGCGATCAGCCTCATCCGCAGCGCCGGCGCCGTGCTTCTCGACATGCTGCCCAATGAGAGGCTCGCGAACATCATCCGCGAACGCCTGGAGGTCGAGGGCGACAAGGTCGCCGATCTGCACCTATGGCGTCTCGGCCCGGGACATGCCGGATTGATCGCGGCAGTCGTCTCGGATCATCCGCAACCGCCTTCCGCCTACAAAGAACGGCTGGCAACGATCGAGGGCTTGTCGCACGTCACCATCGAAGTGAATCCGTGCGCGCACCCCGCGCCGATTCCGGCCGCGGCGTAAAACCGACGATGCCGGGTCGTAAGCGCCTCAGCTTCCGACCGCGTCACTCACGCATTTCTTGGTGAAGCTTTCCTTGGCGGCACCCGCCAGCTTCTTATCGGCCGCGGCCTTATCGCAGCCGGCCGCGGCATCGGTCGTGCACTTCTTCATGAAGCTATCCTTGGCGGCGCCCGCGAGCTTCTTCGCGTCGGATTGCATCTTGCACGAATCCGCCAAAGCGCTGCCCGCCGCGAGCGAAAGAACGGCGGCGAATATGATCGTTTTCATAATTTCCTCCCGGCCGGACGATTGTGGATTCGCCCGGATGCCAAAAGGCTAGCTGCCCGTAACCGCCGGGTAAAGCTAGGGAACGCTTGGCGAAGCGGGCCGTTATTCCGCATTGCGATGCATTCCGGAGTGAGCCATGCCGCGCACATCTTCCCGCAGGAAACCCCGCCAGAGCCGCCGCCGCTGGTCGGCCTACGTGACGACGCACAGCAATGCGCTTGATCTCGACAAGGGCGTATTCACCCTCAAAGACCCGAAGAAAATCGCGCGCTCGCTCAAGCGCTCGGCCGAAAAGAGCCGGCGGCGCAAGGCCGATCCCTATCGTTCGGCGCTTTCAATGCTCACCTTCTATCTCAACCGCGCCGGCAAGAACCTTCCCGCCGCGCGCAAGCGCACGCTCAAGCGCGCGAAAATCGAGCTGCGCAAGGAGTTCGGTAAATCGGGATGACAAACGCCGTGCGATGACATTCAATACGTTCACGGCTCTCGATTTCGGGATTGAGAAACCAGGGAGGGCGTCATGTCATTGCTCGGGCTAATCCTTCTGATTTTGATCGTTGTTCTGTTGTTCGGCGGCCGCCGAGGCTTCGGCCGCGGTTACGGCTATGGCTATGGTCATCGAGGCATGGGCGCTGTCGGCATTCTCCTGATCATCATCCTTATCCTCATTTTGCTCGGGCACCTGTAACCGGAAGCCGGCGATCCTGGCCGCAACGGCCGCTCGCCTTGCGGCCGTGAAGGGCGTATCCTTCGCCTGCTTAGCCGTCCGTCGACGGTTGGAACCAAAAGCCGGCGGCGGCGTCTAGATAAACCGGGCAATGCGGGTCCGCGCGAGCGAGACCGGCGCTCTGCCGATCCACGCGCGCTTCCCCTGAAGCCCGTTATTCAGGAGGAACGCCCATGGCCAGCTTCCATGTGATCGCAGGCGCGAGCGAGCGCCCTCTGCATCCCGTCATCCGCAAAATTGGCATCGACGATTTGAAGCGCGCGCTGCGTGCCGGATGGGACGACTTCGCGGCGATCCCGACGCATGTGATCTTCGTCTGCCTGATCTATCCGATCATCGGCCTCGTGCTCGGCCGGCTCGCGATCGGCTACGCGGTGCTGCCGCTCCTGTTTCCGCTGATCACGGGCTTCGCGATTGTCGGTCCGATCGCGGCCGTCGGACTTTACGAATTGAGCCGCCGGCGCGAAGCCGGACTCGACTCCTCCTGGTGGCATGTCTTCGACGTGCTGAAGTCGCCGTCGATCGGCGCCATTACCGCGCTCGGCATTCTCCTGATGATCATCTTCCTGAGCTGGCTCTACACGGCGCAGGCGATTTATCAATCGCTGTTCGGCCTCAACGCGCCGGATTCAATCAGCCAGTTCCTGCACGAGGTGATGACCACCTCGCAAGGCTGGTGGCTGATCGTGATCGGCAACGGCATCGGATTCCTGTTCGCGCTGGTGACGCTCGTAATCAGCGCCATTTCGTTCCCGCTCCTGCTTGACCGCGATGTCGGCGCCTGGGTCGCGGTCGAAACGTCGGTCCGCGCGGCGATCAAAAACCCCGTGGCGATGGCGGAATGGGGGCTGATCGTCGCGGCATTGTTGGTGATCGGCTCGCTGCCCTTCTTCGTCGGGCTCGCGATTGTGATGCCGGTGCTCGGCCACGCCACCTGGCATCTCTACCGGCAGATCGTGGAAAGCTGAAGGAAGGCGCTCCAGGAGGTCGTGCTCGGCGGCGTCATCATGATGATGCTGCCGGGCTATATCGCGCTGCAAATCCTCGCGTGTTGATGGCCGGACACCGCGCGATGAAGGCGGCCTGAACCTCACTTCTTCTGCGCCGCGGCGATTTCCCTGTCCTTTGCGTTGGCCCGCTTCGCCGCCGGCCGGGCGCCGACGCGCTCTGCATAGGCGGAAAATTCCGGGCGCGCCGGCACGTTTCTCGTCATCATGCCCCAGCGCAGGCCGCCGCCGATGATGAGGTCCGCGGCGGTGAACTGATCGCCGAAAAGATAGGGGCCCTTCCCGATCGCCTTGGAAATCGTGTCGAGCACGAGGTCGAGACTTCCCCAGCCGATGGCCGAACGCTCGCCCGGCTCGCGTTTCAGCATCCGGTCGATGACCGCAGGTTCGAAGCAGCTCGGTCCGTAAAACAGCCACTTCAAATATGGTCCGCGGCGCGGATCGCCCACCGGAATGTTGAGTTTCGCCCGCGGGAAGGTGTCGGCCAGATAGCAACAAATGGCCGCTGATTCAGTGATGACCGCCTCCCCGTGTTTCAGCGCCGGGACTTTTCCCATCGGGTTGATCGCGAGGTATTCGGGCGTGCGCAAGCTGCCGTTGTCGAAACGAAAGATCTCGAGTTCGCAAGGCTCGCCGACTTCCTCGAGCATCCACAACGCGCTGGCGGAGCGCGATTGCGGGGCATGATAGAGCGTGAGATCGGCCATAGGATACTCCTAAGCGCTGAGTTGATCGGCGAGATTTTCGATCGAGCTTGCCGCGAGATCGACCTTGGTTTTCGGCGCACTCTCGCCCCTGCCCGGCCCTGCCTCATCTGGCCGCGCGATATGCGCGGTGCCGAGACCGCACGCCGCCGCCGCGGCAAGATCGCTCGAGTGCGAGGCAACCATAACGCATTGCTGCGGCGGCAAATCGAACGCCTCGCAGGCAGCGAGATAAACGCGCGGCTTCGGCTTGTAATCGCCGGCGACCTCGGCGCCCAGGATCGCGTCCCAGGGAAAACCATTGTGGCGCGCGAGATCGACCATCAGCGAAATATTGCCGTTGGAAACCGGCGCGATCAGGAAATTTTTCCTCAGCCGGTTCAGCCCTTTGCTCACGTCGGGCCAGGCATCGAGCCGGTGCCAGCCGAGATTGAGCGCGGCAAGCGTTTTCTCGGGCGCGCTTTTGACGCCGAAGTGCGGCAGGATGCGTTCGAGATTATAGCGGTGCAGCACATCGAGCTTGCTGAACGGAATGCGGCCCGCGCGCACTTCCTCCATCGCCGGCTGGTATTCGGCGCGCCAAGCGTCCGCGAAGGCGGACCAGTCAACCGCATGGCCGAGCGGCGCCAGATACTTCTCGGCTTCGCGTGCAATTCCCGCGCGCCAATCGACCAGCGTGCCGAACACATCGAACAGGAGCGCCTTCGGCATCATCGTTTCTGGTTCAACGAGTCGAGATAGAGCTCGTCTCCCGCCTTGCGAAAGGCGGGCCGCACGATCGCCCTTTCTTCCTTGGTCAGGAACGACGACTCGTAATCGTCGGCGGAAGGAATGCGCGTGTTGTTGTCGGCCTGATAGGCGCGCAAAAAGTTTCGCGTTGCGATGAAGCGGTGAATCGCGAAGGCGTTCTTGTGCAGCGCCAGCTCTTCGAGGCTCACCAGCTTTCCCTGACGGTCGGGAACGACGTCATCGGTGACCGCTTTCACGCGCGCCGATTCGGGATCGACCCCGATCTGCTTGAGATATTCGATCGCCTTTTGCGACAGTTCCGCGCGCACCGGAGTGACAAACAACAACGGCAGCGACAACAGCAACGCGCCCGTGACGCAACGCATGAAAATCACCCCTTCGCTGGCGCGGAACTTCTCACAGCTTTCCCGCTTCCGCAATTGTGTTCGCTTTGGAACCGAGACGCGATTCGGGCGTTTTTATTACTGCGGTATTTCGATTGTTGCGTGAGGCGATGTTTTGAAGATACGGCGGCGCTACACGCATGCCGTTGGCTGGGGAGAAAGATACGGTAATGGAACAGTCGCTTTCCACCGGCCGCAATCGTCTCCTCGCCGTGCTCGGTGATGCAGGGCGGGCACTCCTTGAGCCTCACCTCGAGGAAGTGCCTCTCGACCAAGGCAAGCTGCTGCAAGAACAGGGCGACGATATCGACGATATCTATTTTCCCCACAGCGGGATGATCTCGCTCGTCACCGTGATGAACAAGGGCGGCAAGATCATCGAGACGGCAACCGTCGGGCGCGAAGGCGCGGTCGGCGCGATGGCCGGCTTCGGGCCGCGGCACGCTTTCCGGCGCGCCATCGTGCAGGTCGGCGGCACCGCCGCGAAGATCGCGACCGGGCAGTTTCAGGAAAGGGTGCGGAGCAGCGAGATGCTCCGCGACGTTCTCGTCCGCTACAACGAATTGCTGCTCGCGCAGGTGCAGCAGGCGGCCGCCTGCAATGCCTTTCACGACGCTGACCAACGCCTCGCGCGCTGGCTGTTGCAGACGCGCGACCGCATCGACAGCAACACGATTCCGCTCACGCAGGAATTCCTCGCGCAGATGCTCGGTGTGCGGCGGACAACGGTGACGCTGATCGCGCAAGGCCTGCAGGAACGCGGCTATTTGCGCTATCGCCGCGGCCGGGTCGAGATCGTCGACCGCGAAGGCCTCGAAAGCGTTGCCTGCGAATGTTACCGGACCATGCGCGAGCAAATCGACGAATATTTCCCCCGCTCCGGTTCCGCGTCCTAGCCGACAAGACCCCGTTTGAAGCCGTGACAAGGACACGGCCCGTGGCCTACCTTCCCGTGCCTTCGCGGGGAGGATGGGATGGGGTTTGCGGACTATTCGGACTATGACGGCGTCGGCCTTGCCGAGCTCGTACGCAAGAAAAAGGTGAAGCCCGTCGAGCTCGTGGAGGCCGCGATCGAGCGAATCGAACGGCACAATTCGAAACTCAACGCTGTCGTATTCAAAGCCTACGACAGCGCGCGGGCGCGCGCGAAGGCAAAGCTCGGCGGTGCTTTCGCCGGCGTACCGATGCTTTTGAAAGACATTCTTGGCTTCAAGAAAGGCTGGCCGAACCGCAGCGGTTCGCGCTTCGCGCCAGCGGCTCCGGCCGGCTTCGACTCGACGCTCGTCACGCGTTTCGAGACGGCAGGCCTCATTCCGCTCGGCAAGACCAACGTGCCGGAATACGGCCTCGTGCCGCTCACCGAGTCGAAACTTTACGGCCCGGCGCGCAACCCCTGGAATCTCGATCACTCGACCGGCGGCTCCTCGGGCGGATCGGCCGCGGCCGTCGCGGCAGGCATTGTGCCGATCGCGCATGCCAATGACGGCGGCGGCTCGATTCGCATTCCCGCGTCATGCTGCGGTCTCGTCGGGCTAAAGCCCACGCGCGGGCGCAATCCGCTTGGGCCAGTCGTCGGCGACGTCATGGGCGGCCTGCTCGTCGAGCACGTGGTGTGCCGCAGCGTACGCGATGCGGCGGCGATACTTGATGCGACGCACGGTCCCGAGATCGGCGATCCCTATGCCGCGCCGCCGCCACCCGGGCCTTATCTGAAGGCGATTGCGAAAAAGCCTAAGAAACTCCGCATCGCGTTTACGGGCAAGCGGCTCGACGGCACTGCGTTGGACCCCGAATGCGAGGCGGCGGCGGAAGCCGCGGCAAGGCTTTGCGAAAAACTTGGCCATCACGTCGAGGAGGCGATGCCGCAAGTGTCGCCGGCCGTCATCGGCGCCACTTTCCTGCCGATCTGGGCGTCGATCCTCGCGATGCTGATCGATTTCATCGCCAAGGAATCCGGCCAGACGCCCGCGCGGGAGCAGATCGAAGGCCTTAGCTGGGGCATGTATCAATACGGCAGGACGGTTCTTGCCGCGCAGTACCAGCTCAACTGGACAATGTTGCAGGGCCTTTCGCGCCACGTCGCGCGCTGGCAGCAGCCTTACGACGCTTGGATCACGCCGGTGCTCTCACAGCCGCCGATCAAGATCGGCAGCATCAATCTCGAAGAGACAGATCTAATGAAAGCATTCGCGCCGATCATCGGGTACTTGCCGTTCACGGTACTGCAGAACATTACCGGTCAGCCGGCAATCAGCCTGCCGCTCGCCTGGTCGAAATCGGGCCTGCCGATCGGCCTGCAATTCGTCGGCCGCTTCGGCGAGGAGCATGTATTGCTCGCGCTCGCGGCGCAGCTCGAAAAGGCGCAGCCTTGGAGCAAAAGACGGCCACAAGTTTACGGCTGACCGTGTGCGTAGACCGCGATGATGGGCCCGAGCGGCCAGAGATAATCGGCGCGATGGACGGAAGGCGCGTAAATGCTCGATATGCTGCCGTCGAGATAGAGCGCGTCGGGGCAATGCAATTGATCGCGGAAGAATTTCGCGAACACCGTGAATGTGACGGGATCGTCGGAGATCGCAAACACGACTTTCTTCTCGCCGGTGATGCCGACGCCGTTTCTGATTTTTTCCGACAGGCTTGTGAGCGAAAAGCGCGGATGCAGGCGGCCGTTGATCACCAGCATCGGGCCTGATTGCGTGGCGTTGTCCGCGTGAAGATGCTCGTGCAGAAAACGGCCCGTTTCCAGGATGCCGGCGCTTTCTCCGCTCGCGAAAAATATGCCGTTGGGCTTCAGATAGAAATTTCCCGTGCCCGAGCCGGTGATCGCATTCTGCAGCGTCCGCCCGTTCTCGATGTAAAGTCCGACAGGCGAACGGTCGGGCCGGTACATGCCGCCATTGGTGGCAAAGACGAGCGGGGCACCGTTGGGTTGATTGCTGTGGGGGATATTCTGCAGCGAGCCATAGGCTTCGCCGTTAGAATTCTTCCAGAAAAGCTTGAGATCGTAGTGTTTGAGATCGAATTCGCAAACAACGAAGCCGCGATTTTCGTAATTCTCGGCGCGGCAAGGCGCGCCGGTTTCAGCGCGCAAACTTGCCGCGCACAAAAGCAACGCGCTCGCGCATTGAAAAGCCAAATGACTGAAACGCATCGAAACCTCGACTTCAAAAAAATAGCGTCCGGCGGTGGCTCGGTACTACCAGCTATGCCGTAGCACTTGACCGCGTGTCCTTTCCTGTGAAAATTTTCCGCGTTTCGCCAATAAAAACCCGGGAGAAGCCGATGCGCTACTGCTTGATCGTATTCGCGGCAACGATGCTGTTTGCAGGGACACTCGCTTCGGGAGCTGACGCCGCGCCGTTGGCGGCTTCGAAAATAAAGGCCGCGGCGGAAAACCTGACCCCGATCGAAACCATCGGCTGCAGAGCGGAAGGCCGCAAATGCCCCATGGGAACGCAGAACGAATGCAAGGACGGACGCTGCACCTGCAAGCCTTGCACTTATTAATCGGGCCGACCAGCCTCGGCCGATAGACGCTTAAATGACCGAGCCACCCGCGGGGGGCGCGGGACTAAGCCGCGCCGGCCGAGAACCTTTTTTCACCTTGTGCGTTCAATGCGGGTGCCAGGTCCGGGCTGCGGGCTCTGGCGTTAAAATGCGCCATTTTGTGATGGGCATCACATCCTGCTGGACCCTGTGGGCCTATTCTCCATCCTAAGAAATCGAGACCTCAGCGGCTGTTCGGCCGCCGAGGAACCCAAAAGGAGAAATTTCCCATGAAGAAAGCTCTTTTTGCGCTCGCAACCGCTTCCACCCTCGCCATCGGAATGGCCGGCGCCTCGAGCCCGGCCCAGGCCGGCTGCGGCTGGGGATGCGGGGTCGGCATTGGTGTCGGCGCTTTCGCGCTCGGCGCCATGGCGACGGCGCCGCGCGGCTACGTCTGGGGCGGCTACGAGCCCGCGCCCGGCTACGTGGCCTATACGGGCTATGGTGAGCCGATGCCGGTGGGCTGCCCCGGCGGCTACTGGGCGCGCCGTCCGGTCTACGATCAATGGGGCAACCAGATGGGCTGGAGCCGCCCGCGGTTCTTCTGCCCGTACTGATCGATCTTCTCTATCGCCTGCGGCAAGCCCGGCTTCGTCAGCCGGGCTTTTCGTTTTGGCGTTGCGAATTGTACATAGGCGCCGATGCACGAAATCGGCAATGCCTTCCTCACTGCGGTCGGCCTGATCAGACGTCTCGACCTTGAGCTGATCCAGATCGTGATCCTATCGCTTGGCGTCAGCCTGTCGGCGAGCGCGATCGCGATGATCATCGGCGCGCCGTTGGGCGGGGCGCTGGCCGTGAGCAAATTCCGGGGCCGGCAAGGCGTCATCGTCGTTGTCAATGCGTTGCTCGGCTTGCCGCCCGTCGTCGTCGGGCTTCTGGTCTACCTCCTGCTTTCGCGCTCCGGACCGTTCGGATTCAGCGGCCTCCTGTTCACGCCCGCCGCCATGGTCATTGCGCAAGTCACGCTCACGACGCCCATCGTGATTGCGCTCGTGCATCGCGCGCTCGCGGCGCTGTGGACGGATTATCGCGACATCATGCGCACCGACGGCGCTTCGATCAGCCGCAGCGTGGGCGAGCTGTTCGTGATCGGCCGCGCCGGATTGCTGACCGCGTTTCTCGCCGCCTTCGGCCGGGCCATCGCCGAGGTCGGGGCCATCATCATTGTCGGCGGCAACATCCGCGGATTCACCCGCACCATGACGACGGCGATTGCGCTGGAGACCGGCAAGGGGGATCTCTCACTCGCGCTCGGCCTCGGGCTCATTCTGATCTCACTCAGCATCGCGGTGAGCGCGGCCGCCTTCTCGCTCAGCCGCTCGGCGCGCGAATAGTTCAGGAGCCGCGCGCCGCCGCGTTGGGAAAGAACAGTTGCTCGCCGCCGATCTTGTAATCCGCGATTCCACGCTGGCCTTCCGCCGAAAGCAGCCAATCGATGAAGGCCTGCCCTTCGTTCACCTTCACATTCGGATGCCTGGCGGGGTTCACCAGCATCACGCCATACTGATTGAACAGCCGCTGATCGCCCTCGACCACAATCGCAAGCTCACCGCGGTTCTTGAACGAGAGCCAGGTGCCGCGATCCGAAAGCAGGTAGGCGTTCGACGTCGCCGCCATGTTGAGCGCGGCACCCATGCCCTGGCCGATTTCGCGGTACCAGCCGCCGGGCTCGGCGGCGGGATTGATGCCGGCGTCCGCCCAGTAGCGAAGTTCCGCCGCGTTGGTGCCGGATTTGTCGCCGCGCGAGATGAACGGCGCTTTCGCCGCCGCGATCTTGCGAAATGCTTCGAGCACGTTCTTTTCGCTCGCGATATGGGCGGGATCGTTCTTCGGCCCGATCACGACGAAATCGTTGTACATCACGTCGAAACGCTTCACGCCGAAGCCTTCGGCGAGGAACTTTTCTTCCGCCGCTTTGTCGTGCACGAACACGACGTCGGCATCGCCGCGCCGGCCGATGTCGAGCGCCTGGCCGGTGCCGACGGCGACGACCTTCACCTGAATGCCGGTCTTTTCCGTGAAGCGCGGCAGCAGGAAGCCGAAGAGGCCCGATTGCTCGGTGGAGGTCGTCGAGGCGACGACGACGGAGCGTTCTTGCGCGGCGGCCGGAAGCGCCAAGCCGAGCGCGATCAGAAGCGCGATGATTGTCCTTCGCATTGTAGATCTCTTTGTCGGCTGCGGCCGCGGTGAAGCCGCCGGCTGCGGCCGGTGACAAAGCCCAAACCTATCGAGATAGGCCGGGCGCTAATAGCCGAATTTGTAGTTCAGGCCGACGCGGACGATATCGAAACGCGACGTCACGGGAACGGTCGACGCGCCGGTCACAGCAGGCGCAATGGCGAAGTTGTGGCTGCCGAGACCGACATGCAGATACTCGAGCCGAACGAACCAGTTCGGCGCGAAGGCGTAATCGACGCCGCCGCCGGCGGTCCAGCCGCCGATCCATTGCGAGTCGGACGAAGCAAAAGTCCCGATGGGAGATGCAAAAACGAACGTTGTCCCCGAGGTGGTGAACTTTTCGTGCACCCAGGCAAAACCGCCGGTGCCGTAAAACAAAAGATTGCCGGTGGCGTAACCAATGCGCCCGCGCGCCGTGCCAAAGAAATCAGTTCTTAGTTCTGTGGTCCCGGCCAGGCTGGTAAATATTACCCCCGCAGGAAAAAGGAACCCGAGGGTGCTGCGCGCGTCCGAAGCGCCGAGGTCGGCCTCGAGGCCGACGACCCAGTTCGTGAACTGCCAATTGTAACCCGCCTGCGCGCCGCCCACGATGCCATTGCCGTGGTAAGAGGTCGTGGTCGGGAGCGAGGGGCCTGGGGAAAAACTGATGAAATTCGGGGGAAGACCGGGCTGTCCCTGCTCGAGCCCGCTGCCGATATTGCCGCCCGCATAGAAACCGCTCCAGTTGAACACCGGCGGCGGGGGAGCCGCAAGCGCGGGCGCGCTCGCGAGCGCAAGCATTGCAGCGGCGGCAATGAATTTCTTCACCCAACGCCCCCAGGGAATCCGTTATTCAAGAATAGCCTGTTTGGCGGCCGCCTGGAGGGGGCGAAAAACAGTTTTCGCGAGTATGACTTTTAAGAAACAGGCCCGACGCACATCTGTGCGGCAGTTGACATAGCCGAAAAATATCGCAGCCAGATCCTGGGCTTATGTCCAATACCGCCAAGCGTAATAGAGCGTGATGACGCTTCCGGCGGCGATCACCACCGTGCGCACGGGGGCGGGCGGCAAGACGCGCACGAGCCAGCCGCCGAGAAAGCCGCCGCAGGCCGCGCCCAAAAGCATCACCAGCGTATGCGGCCAGTCGACGATCCCCTTCGCGACGAAGATCGCAATGGTGACGGCGCTGACCGCGGTGGCGAGCAGGTTCTTCAGCACGTTGGCCGCGCGCACGTCGTGAATGCCGAGGACGCCGAGGATCGCGAGCAGCATCACGCCGAGGCCGCCGCCGAAATAGCCGCCATAGATGGTGGCGGGCACGAGCAGGATCTCGGCCAGAAACGGATGCGGCCTGCCCTTTCGGCTCACCGCCGCCTGGATTTGCCTGGCAAAAGCAAAAATCAGCGTCGCCGCGCCTACGAGGAACGGCACCAAAAGCAGAAACGTGCGGTCGGTGGTGACGAGGAGAAGCACGGCGCCGATCGCGGCCCCGATCAGCGACAGCAAGATGACGATCACCAACCGCCGGTCGAGCTTCGGCAGGCGTTCGCGGTCGGCAAGCGCCGCGATCAAATGGCCGGGCGTCACCGCCACCGCGTTCGAGGCGTTGGCCACCACCGGCGGAATGCCGCTCGCCAGCATCGCCGGGAATGTGATCAGCGTGGCGCCGCCGGCAATCGCATTGGCGACGCCGCCGATCAGCCCCGCGCCGGCGAGCAGCGCGATGGTGCCGATGTCCACGGGACTGACTTCAGGCCGCTTTCGCCTTCTCCACCTTCACGCCGCCGCCTTCGGCGAGCATCACCTTGTTGAGCAACTTCACCAGCGCGTAGACCGACTCGATCGCCGGCGCCGGCGTGTTGGTGAGCTTCGCCATTTCGAGGATCGAGCCGATCAGCGCCTCGGTTTCGAGCGAGCGGCCGGCCTCCACGTCCTGCAGCATCGAGGTCTTGTGGGCGCCGACGGACTCCGCGCCGGCGATGCGCTTGTCGATGGAGACGCGAAAGACGACGCCGAGCTTCTGGGCGATGTCCTGCGCCTCTTTCATCATGGTCGCCGCGAGTTCGCGCGTCTCGGCGAACTGGCAGATGTCGACGAGGGTGGCGTGGGTGAGCGCCGAGATCGGATTGAAGGAGAGATTGCCCCAGGCTTTGAGCCAGATTTCGGAGCGAATGTCCTTCAGCACACGCGACTTGAGGCCTGCTTTGACGAAAACATCGTGCAGCTCTTTCACCCGCGGCGTCTCCTTGCCGTCGAGTTCGCCGATCGGGAAGCGGTCGCCCTCGACATGATGAATGACACCCGGCGCGGTGACCGCCGCCGCCGGATACACCACGCAGCCGATCAGCCGGTTGGCGTCGATTTTCTTGGTGAGCACGCCGGACGGGTCGAGGCTTTTCAGACGCTGGTTGTCGTACTGGCCGCCGAGCTTCTGGAAGTACCACCACGGCAGACCGTTCTGCACCGTGAGCACGATGGTGTCGGGTCCGAGCATGCTGTCGATTTCGCGCACCACCTGGTCGAGGTAATGCGCCTTCACCGCGAGCACGACGATGTCCTGCGGGCCCGCGTCGGCCGGCTTATCCGCTGTCTTGACCTTCGCGGTCTCCACCTTGCCGTCGTGCCACTCGAGCTTGAGGCCGTTCTTCTTGATCGCGGCGAGATGTGCGCCTTGATCGATCACCGTCACCTCGTTACCGGCGAGCGCGAACTTCGCCGCCATCAGCCCGCCGATGGCGCCGGCGCCGACGACGCAAATCTTCTTCGGCTTCGGCGGCTGGCCGAAGAGATACGGGCTCGGCAAGACCTGATCGAAGCTATTGGTGAGCTTGCCGACGCCGTCGATGACGATGTCGACGACATTGTGGGCGCTCGCCATGACGCCGGCGCCGAGCGAGGTGCCGCAGGCGATGATATCGCCGGGCATCAGCGTCATGTCCTTGGAAACCGCGGCGACGAGCTTGTAAGGCGGGAAGAACATGTCGGCGACGGGGTAGTTCTGCACTTCTTTTCCGTTGAGGACGGTGCGGATCACGAGCTTCGCCGGATCGACGCCGGTCGCGATCGTCGGGCCGAACACGCCGAAGGTGTCGAAGCTCTTCGCCCGCGTCCACTGATCGAAAGTCGGGAACAGCTTCATCAGGTCGACGGCGGTGACGTCGTTCACGCAGGTGTAGCCGAAAATGTAATCCTTGGCCTCGGCCTCGCTGATGTTGAAACATTGCTTGCCGATCACGACGCCGAGCTCGCCCTCATAGACGATGCGGCCGTCATAGGTCGGCGGCCGTCGGATCGGCGCGCCCGCCGGATGATAGGCGTTCGGCGCCTTGAGGAAGTAGAGCGGGTCCTTGGGGTGCTGGAAGTCGTTCTTGGCGGCGAGCTGGTGGAAGTTGTTCCACAGGCAAATCATCTTCGAGGGCACGCAGGGCGTGAGCACTTTTACGTCCTTGAGCGCCACGTTTTCGCCCGTAGCCTTGGCACCGGCGAAGATATCGCCGGAATGAACGGAAATCGTTTCGCCTTCGAGCGTGCCGAAGCCGGTCTTGCCGCCTTTCTCGAAGCGGATCCATTGCGCCATTTATTCCTCCCGCAGATTTAGGCTGGTTTGCCCCTATCTAGCAGAGCGCGGCCCAGTTTTCGACTGGCGGAATTGCGCTGCACCGCAGCAGGCGGTGAAAGCTATTTATTCAGCAGGTCCGAAATCAGGTTCACTTCGTCCGGCGTGAGAAAGGCGATGTCGTATTTGTCGGGCTCGATCCGCACATTGTCCGGATCGGCGAGGAAGCGGTGCATGAAGGTGCGCGTATAGATGAAGCGGCGCACACGCGTTTCATCGCGCGCGGCCGCAAGCGAATCGAGCGAAACGGCGCCGACATTGTCCTGCGAAACCTCGATCACATCCGGCGCGCCGGGATCGATGCCGATTTCCTTGAGATAGGCCGCGGTTTCCGGGCTGACGCTCGCCGTCTGCTGTTGCAGCGGCGGCGTGGCGGAAGGCGGCAGCAAGGGTTGCGCCGGTGGCGGGACCGCGAGCGGAGAATCCTCGATCGGGGGCGGAGCCTTAGACGTGTCGAGCTGCGTTTTTGGTTCGGGCAAAACCGGTTGCGGAAGTTTCGGACCGGCCGGAGGTACCGCAGCAGGCGAGACTTCGGTGTCGGGCGGAACTTGAAGCGGATTAGGCGGCGTTGTCGCTTCCGGCGACGGAGGCGGCGGAAGGGCGGGTCCCACCTCTATCCCCGTCCCCGGCTGGGTGACCGGCGGGGCCGCTTTTTGTTCGGTCGACGGCGGAATTTGCGGCGGCGGCTCGGACGGCGGCTGCGCCGATTGCGCAAACGCGGTGTGGCAAAGCGCCGCGAACAGCGCCAACGAAGCAGTTGAGATTCGCATGGCGCGGTTACTGCGCCGACCGGCGGGCGAAAATAAGGATGAGCTAGCTCTTGGCGATGCGGATCGACAGATCCGGCAGGCCCGCGATCTTGCACACGATCACATCGCCGGGAACGACCGCGCCGACATTCTCCGGCGTGCCGGTCATGATCAGATCGCCGGCTTTTAATTCAAACGCTTCCGACAGTTTCTCGATCTGCTCGGGCACACTCCAGGTCATGTTGGAAAGATCGGATTTCTGCTTTTCCTCGCCGTTGACGGAAAGCGAAATCGACCCCTTCGACGGATGGCCGATCTTCGCCGCGGGAAGAATGGGCCCGATCGGCGCGCCATGGTCGAAGCCCTTGCCGAGCGACCAGGGCTTCTTCTGCTCGCGCATGCCGATTTGCAGATCGCGCCGTGTCATGTCGAGGCCGACGGCGTAGCCGTAAACGTGGCTCAACGCCTTGGAGGCGGGAATGTTCTTGCCGCCGGACTTCAGCACCGCCACGAGCTCCACCTCGTAATGGTAGTTCTTGGTGAGCGGCGGATAGGGATGGTCAACGACCTTGCCCGGCATCACTACCTGCACCGCGTCGGTCGGTTTCTGGAAGAAAAACGGCGGTTCGCGCGTGGGGTCCGAGCCCATTTCGCGGGCGTGCGCCGCGTAATTGCGGCCGATGCAATAGATGCGGCGGACCGGAAAGAGATGGTTGGAGCCGACGATGGGCAGCGTCGTGATCTTCGCCGCGAACAGGAACGAGGGTCCGGCGATTTCCTTCGCGGACTTCTTCTTGGCTTGCGGACGCGCCTTCGCCTTCGACGTCTTGCTTTTCGTTTTCTTGGCTTTCGCCATCGCCATCTCCCCGGAACACGAAAAATCCGGCGGCCGCCGGAAAGCGGCGCGGATATAGCCCGGGTTTGGATGCGAAGCGAGCCTTTCCCTTAGCCGCTCAAAGCGGCAACTGAATCGCGTCTGAAATACGAAAAAATCATGTAATTCGCATGCGTTTACCGCAATGCAGCGATGATGCTGCACTGCTACCAAAAGCGCCGCCCGGGGCTAGATATAGAGCCGAAACCAAAGGGCGAACCGATTCCAAGCGGTTCGCGAGACTGAAGGAGATTCCAACATGTTGCTCTGGGGAACTATCGTCCGGCTCTACAAGCGCTGGCGCGCTTACGAGCGGACCTACGAAGAGCTGATGCGGCTCGATGACCGCGAGCTCGCCGACATCAACATCCGGCGCGGCGAGATCGACGCGATCGCGCGCCACGCATCCCGCTTGATCTGACCACCGAACTTCGTTCGTGACCGAAAAGCCCCGGCCAAAAGCCGGGGCTTTTATTTTGCGCGCAAGAATCCCTTGATTGCCCGCCGCGGCTGCCGCGCCTAAAGTTTGGAAAACCAAGGAGCGGTCATGCCTACACTCACCGGCTTCAGCGCGCTCACGGACATTCCGCTGGAAAAAATCACCGACAAGATCTCGCGCCGTCTGATGGCCGGCAAGCAAGGCATGATCGTGTGGTGGGAGATGAAGGCCGGCGCCGTCGCCGGCGCGCATTCGCATCCGAACGAGCAGCTCGTTTGGATGCTGAAAGGCAAGATGGAGCTTCGCATCGGCGATGAAAAACGCCTGATGGGACCGGGCGACGTGGCGGTGATCCCGGGCGGTGTACCCCACGAGGCGACGTTTCCGGAAGACACGCAGGTGATCGACATTTTCTGTCCGCCGCGCGAGGATTTTCTCGCGGGCGGCACGCCCGCCTATATGAAAAGGGCATGAGACCGATCCACATTGTCGGCGGAGGGCTCGCCGGTGCGGAGGCGGCCTGGCAGGCGGCCAAGCGCGGCGTGCCGGTCGTGCTGCACGAGATGCGGCCGCGGCAAATGACGCCCGCACACAAGACGGAGCGGCTCGCCGAACTCGTCTGCTCCAATTCCTTCCGCTCCGACGACTCGGCGATGAACGCGGTCGGCCTCCTGCATCACGAGATGCGGCGCCTCGGCTCGCTGGTCATGGCGGCGGCCGACGCCAATCAGGTGCCCGCCGGCGGCGCGCTCGCGGTCGACCGCGAAGGATTTTCCACCGCCGTGACGACGGCGATCGAACGCCATCCGTTGATTGAAATCGCGCGCGAAGAAATCGCGGCGCCGCCCGCGGATTGGGACATCGCGATTGTCGCCACCGGCCCCCTCACCTCGCCGGCGCTCGCCGAGGCGATCCGCTCGCGTACCGGCGGAGAGGCGCTTGCCTTCTTCGATGCGATCGCGCCGATCGTGCACAAGGATTCGATCGATTTTTCCATCGCCTGGTTTCAGTCACGCTACGACAAGACGGGCCCCGGCGGCTCCGGCGCCGACTACATCAACTGCCCGTTCAGCCGCGTCGAATACGAGCGCTTTGTTGAAGCGCTGAACGCGGCCGACCAGGTCGAGTTCAAGGAATGGGAAGGCACGCCCTATTTCGACGGCTGCTTGCCGATCGAGGTGATGGCCGCGCGCGGCGGCGAGACGCTCCGCCACGGGCCGATGAAGCCGTTCGGCCTTACCAATCCGCACAAGGCCGAAAGGCCCTATGCGGTGGCGCAGCTCCGGCAGGACAACAAACTCGGCACGCTGTTCAACATGGTGGGCTTCCAGACCAAGCTCCGCCACGGCGAGCAGACGCGCGTGTTCCGGATGATCCCGGGGCTCGAGCGCGCCGAATTCGCGCGGCTCGGCGGCTTGCATCGCAACACCTATCTCGACGCACCGCGATTGCTCGACGCGACGCTTTGCCTGAAAGCCGATTCACGGCTGCGCTTCGCCGGCCAGATCACCGGCTGCGAGGGCTACGTGGAGAGCGCCGCCATGGGTCTTCTCGCCGGCCGCTTCGCCGCCGCCGAGCGGCAGGGCGAGGAGCCGCGCATGCCGCCCGTCACCACGGCGCTTGGCGCTTTGCTCGCCCACATCACCGGCGGCCATATCGAGACCATCGACGCGGGTCCGCGCTCGTATCAGCCGATGAACATCAATTTCGGCCTGTTCCCTCTCCTCGAGGACGAACCGCGCAAGGCGACCGGCGGAAAATTCCGTGGACCAGCACGCGCCGTTGCCCGCAAGGAAGCGATCACGCGCCGCGCCAAGGCCGATCTCGAAACGTGGCTCGCGGGCGAGACGCGCGCCGACGCCGCAGCGTAATCCCCGTCAGCGGCGCGCGAGTTGACGCGCCGCACGCCAGAGCCGCCATTGCCGCCGCCATTGCGGCACCTCGACCGGCGTCTTGAAGGGCTCGTAATCCGGCGCCTCCATGCGATCGAGATAAAGCGGCACGAGTTCGAGCGGCAGCAGCGCGGGGGTGGCTTCACGCGGCAGCGAAGGCAGGCGGCGCGATGCCTCCCCGTAGTGGCAGCGGGCAAGCGCGCGGATTTCGGCGAGCGCCGCGGCAAGACCAGGCCCGCCTTTTCCCGAGACGATGTCTTCGTGCTTCACGCCGTGCCGCGCCAGGAGATCGAGGGGCAAATAGATTTGCCCGCGCGAGGCATGCAGCGCGAAGGCGCGCAGCAAACCGGTGATCGCATAGGCGCGGCCGGCGTGCTGCAGCGGTTCGGCAACGCCCTGCAATTCGCGCCCGCAAAGGAGCGTAACCGCCAGCCCAAACAGCGCGCCCGCGGTCGAGTCGCAATAGATTTCGAACTGCGCCGCGTCGGGCATCGGATCGTCGTAAAGATCGAAGGTGCGCGCATCGATCAATTCGAGACATTGCGCGCGCGGAAGCGAAAACCGTTCGACGGTCGCGAGCAGCGCCACCGCCACCGGATGGCGCCCGACGTCGCCGCGAGCGCTTCCCGATAGCGCGTCGCGCCACCATTGCAGCCGCAGCTCGCCCGCCATCGGCTCGTGCGCGATCTCGCGGATACGCGCGATCTCGTAGTTGAAGGCGTAAAGCGCGAAGAGATGCCGGCGCACGGCTGCCGGCGCGAACAGGCCCGCGAGATAGCGGTCCTTGTCGTGCTCGCGCACAAGCTTGCGGCTAAAGCGATAATTGCCGCGCGCGCTCATTCGACGGCGATCAGCGCCGCCGCGACGCGGCGCCCCTCGGCGAGAAGCACGTTATAGGTGCTGGCCGCGGCATGCGTTGGCATTGCGTCGAAGGAAAACCCCGCTTCCCTGAGCCGCCGCCGCACCGGTTCCGCGAGCAGCACCGGATCGTTTCCAACGCCGATCAGCAAAATATCGATCTCGGTTTTTTCCTCGATCACGCGCGCGAGCGAAGCCGCGTCGATCTCGGCGGGCGTGCGCGGCGGCCATGCCCAGATGCCGCTCGGGAGCGCAAGGATCGAGCCGCGATGCGACATGCCCGCGAAGCGAAAGCCGCCCGCGCCATAGGCATCGATGGGTGCTTTTTGCGGGTAATGCGGTTGATCGCTCAACGGGAGCGGGCGCCTACGGGCGGCGTTGGGGGCGCGGCGGGCTCCGGCACTTCCGCATGCGCCGTGCGCCCGGCGCCGACGCCGAGATAAATCAGGATCGGCGAAGCGATGAACACCGATGTGTAGGTGCCGACCAGCACCACGCCGAACATCATGGTGGCGGTGAACGAATGGATCGCATGGCCGCCGAACAGGAGCAGCGACAAGAGCGCCGCCGCCACGGTGACGTGGGTGATGATCGAGCGCGACAGCGTCGCGTTGATCGAGATGTTGAGGAGATCGGCCATCGACAATTTCTTGTAGCGCCGCAGCATTTCGCGGATGCGGTCGTAGATCACGACGGTGTCGTTGAGCGAATAGCCGAGAATGGTGAGGAGCGCCGCGATCGAGGTAAGGTCGAAATCGATCTGCGTCACCGACATGAAGCCGATGGTGAGCACGAGATCGTGGACGTTCGCGATCATGGCGCCGAGGGCGAACTGCCACTCGAAGCGGAACCAGAGGTAAATGAGGATCGCGAAAATCGCGATCACGATGCCGATGGTGCCGTAGCCGAGCAATTCGTTGGAAACGCGCGGGCCTACCACTTCGACGCGGCGATAATCCACCCCGTCGCCGAGCGCGCCTTTCACCTTGTCGACGACCGCCTGCTGGGCGGCGTCGCCGCCGGGCTGCTGCGAAACGCGGATCAGCACTTCGCCCTTGTCGCCGAATTCCTGCAGCTGGACTTCGCCAAGGCCGAGCCCGTCGAGGGTTTTTCGCATCTGCGCGATGTCGAGTGCGCCCGCTTTCGCCTGCACTTCGATGAGCGTGCCGCCCTTGAAGTCGATGCCGAAATTGAGCCCGTGCGTGAAATAGAACAACAATGCGAGGATCGACAGCATCGCCGAAACCGGAAAGCTGATGCGGCGGAAGCGCATGAAGTCGAACCGGGTGTCGTCCGGCACGATGCGCAGATGCGGGATCACGCCGAACAGCACGAGGAGGCACAGCACCGTTACCGCGGCGATCGCTGCAATGATGAAAATCGTCACCGGCGCGATCCTCAGATGGGAACGGTTTGCGGCCGCCACCAGCGCACCCAGGTGGCGACGATCAGACGCGTGAGCGTGAAGGCGGTAAACAGCGTTGTCAGAATGCCGACGCCGAGCGTGACCGCGAAGCCCTTGACGGCGCCGGTGCCGATAAAGAAGAGCACGGCGGCGGCGATGAAGGTGGTGATGTTGGAATCGAGAATGGTGGCGAGCGCGCGGGAGAAGCCCGCGTCGATCGCCATGATCGCCGAGCGGCCAGAGCGCAGTTCCTCGCGGATGCGCTCGTAAATCAGAACGTTGGAGTCAACCGCGATGCCGACCGTGAGCACGATGCCGGCGATGCCGGGCAGCGTGAGCGTGGCGCCGAGGAAGGAGAGAATCCCGAGGATCATGCCGACGTTCACGGCCACGGCGAGATTCGCGAAGAGGCCGAACAGGCCGTAGGTCAGGATCATGAACACGATCACGAGGGCGGCGCCGAAATAGGCGGCGTGGATGCCGGCGTTGATCGAATCCTGGCCGAGGCCCGGCCCGACCGTGCGCTCCTCGATGATGGTGAGCGGCGCGGGCAAGGCGCCGGCGCGCAACAAGATCGCGAGATCGTTTGCCTGCTGAACCGTGAAGTTGCCGGAGATTTGTCCCTGGCCGCCCAGGATCGGTTCGCGGATCACCGGCGCCGAGACCACCTCATTGTCGAGCACGATGGCGAAGGGCTTGCCGACGTTCTCTTGCGTTGCCTGCGCGAAGCGGCGGCCGCCGGCATTATTGAAACGGAAGTTGACGACCGGCTCGCGCGTGCGTGAATCAAAGCCGGGCTGCGCGTCCACGAGATCCTCGCCGGAAACCAGCACGCGGCGCTCGATCACATAGGGCTGCTTCTCGCGCGAATAAAGCAACTCCGATTCCGGCGGCACGGCGCCTTCAAGCGCCTGCTGCGGCGTGACCGTAAGGTCGACGAGGCGGAAGGCGAGCTTCGCGGTCTTGCCGAGGAGCGCCTTCAGGCGCGTCGGGTCCTGCAAGCCCGGCACCTGCACGAGAATGCGGTCGTCGCCCTGGCGCTGGATCAAAGGCTCGACGGTGCCGAGCTCGTCGACGCGGCGGCGCACGATCTCGATCGATTGATCGACGGCCTGGCGGATGCGCTGGGTGATGCCGGCTTGCGTCACGGTGAGCGTGATCAGCCCGCCGCCGGCGTCGACCACGTCGACGTCGCGCTGGCCGGTGCCGGAGAGAAATCCGCCGAGCGGCGCCGATAGCTCGCGCAGCCTTCGCAGCGCTTCCGGCACGTCGGCTTCTTCGCGGATCCGCACCTGCACGGTGAGGTTCTGGATGGACAGGTTGCTGTAGCCGATGCGCGCATCGCGGAGCGCCCGCCGCGCGTCGTCGCGCAGGGTCTCGGCGCGTTCCTTGCGCACGGCGTTGGAATCGACTTCCAACAGGATGTGCGAGCCGCCTTGCAAATCGAGGCCGAGCACCAGGCGGCGCTGGAAGTAGGACGGCAGGCTCTGCAGGGTGGCCGGCGAAAGCAGGCTCGGCACCGTCATCAGGCAGACGATGACGGAGGTCAGAACGATCGCGAGAGCCTTCCAGCGGGTGAAATGCAGCATCCGAAACCTTGAGCAACCGAAGCCGACGAATGTTAGGCGGCGCCGTCGTCCTTGGCGGGCTCGCCCTTGGCGCGGACTTCCGTAATCAGCTGGCGCATCTGCCGCACGCGAACGTTATCGGCGATCTGCACCTCGACCTCGTTGTCGTCCACGACCTTGGTGATCTTGCCGACGAGCCCGCCCGAGGTGACGACGGTATCGCCGCGGCGGAGCTGCGAGACGAGCGCCTGATGCTCCTTCACCTTCTTCTGCTGCGGCCGCAGAATCAGGAAATACATGATGACGAAGATCAAGATGAACGGCGCCATCTGGAACAGCATGTCGCTACCGACGGCCGGCGCGCCCTGCGCGAAGGCGGGAGTAATGAACATCGAATTCCTCTTGTTCTGGTTCCGGTTAGGCCGGTGAAACGCCAAATCCGCCGAAGGCGGCGGACTATACCCACGCACCTTCGGATTGCAAACGTAATACCCCGTAGCAGCGTTGCCGGGTGCGATCCTTATGGCGGATTAGCGCAGCACCAATTGCGTGCAGCGAAAAAGGGCAAGGGTCTTGCCCTTGCCGTCGGTGACAACGGCGTCCCATACCTGGGTGGTCTTGCCGAGATGCGCGCCCGTCGCCTCGCATGCGATGGCGCCCTCGAGGGCGGTGCCGAGAAAGTTCGACTTTAGCTCGATGGTGGTGAAGCCGCGTGCGCCATCGGGAAGCGAGGCGATGCAGCCATAGCCGGCGCTGGTATCGGCAAGCGCGATCACGCTCGCGGCATGGAGATATCCGTTCGGCGCCATCAGGCGCTTGCTGACCGGCAGCCGGCTCTTCACGTAGCCGGGCTTCACCTCGATCATTTCGATGCCGAGTTCGCCGGGCAGGTAGCCGACCTGGCGTTGCATGAAGGCGGCGGCGGTGATTTCGCGTTTGCTCATGATCGTACCCCGTCGGTGATGCCGACGGGGTACGATAGTTGCTGTGGAATTGATATTCGAATTTCGACGATCAGCGTTGCGCCGTTTTGTCCGAATGACGCGACGGCACCTTACTTGATCGTGTCGGCACCGACCTGGCAGACTGTGGCGTCCTGGTCGCCGGTCCCGCCGCTGCAACCGATCGCGCCGATGATCTTGCCGTTCTCGATCAGCGGGAACCCGCCCGGAGAAGCGATCAGCGTCGGATCCAGCGTCGCGATATAAGGATGGCCGGTTTCAAAAGCGTTGTAGAAAATGCGCGTCTCACGCCGGTAGCGTGCCGCCGTCCGCGCCTTACCCTGCGAGACGTGCACCGATCCGATCTGGGCGCCGTCCATGCGCAGGAAATGAACGAGATCGCCATTGGTATCGGCGACGGCGATACACATTGGCCAGCCCCGCTTCTTGGCCTCGGCCTCCGCGGCCGCCAAAACTTGCTTCGCTTTCTCTCCGCTGATCGACAGACCGTACGGAATGTCGGCCGGAATTTTATCGGGCGTTCCGCCTGCAGGCGGCGGCGCGGGCGGTGGGGTTTGCGCCTGGGTGCTCACTACGCTCACAGCAAGAGCACACAAGGCGACGGCGGTTAATTTCAGACAATGCATCGGCGAACCTCCCTTTTTGATGCTTATGGAACACTTCATTACGTCTTTTCATCCCGCTTGCTCCTGTGACCGAGTACCGCTATCTCGCGTTCGCGGAGTGTTCAGATGAATAAGCCCTCGCCCGCCGATTCCGTGCTCGGCCTCTTGGCCAATGCCTTCGACCGCATTGCAGCGACGCTCGAGCGCATGGCGCCGCCCACGAGCGGCAAGCCCGATTTTGCCGCCGCCGACGCCTTTGTCTGGCACGGCGACACGAAACGGCTTGAGCCGGTCGCCCACGTCAACCGCGTCGAGATGAGCCTTCTCAAGGGCATCGACCGCATGCGCGACACGCTCCTCGAAAACACCGAGCGCTTCGCCAAGGGGCTGCCCGCCAACAACGCGCTGTTGTGGGGGGCGCGCGGCATGGGCAAGTCCTCGCTGGTCAAGGCCGTGCACGCCGGAATTAACGCGCAGAAGAAGGGCGCGGTGAAGCTCATCGAAATTCACCGCGAGGAGATCGAGTCGCTGCCCGTCTTGATGGCGCTCCTGCGCGGCGCGGCGTACCGCTTTCTTGTGTTCTGCGACGACCTCTCGTTCGAAGCCGAGGACACGAGCTACAAGTCGCTGAAGGCGGTGCTCGAGGGCGGCATCGAGGGCCGGCCCGACAACGTGCTTCTCTACGCCACCTCCAACCGCCGGCACTTGATGGCGCGGGAGATGATGGAGAACGAGCGCGCGACCGCGATCAATCCCGGCGAGGCGGTGGAGGAAAAAGTTTCGCTCTCCGACCGCTTCGGCCTCTGGCTCGGCTTTCACCGCTGCTCGCAGGATGAATACCTCGCCATGGTCGAGGGCTACGTCGCCCACTTCAAGATCCCGGTCGATCCCGAGACGCTCCGGCGCGAGGCGCTGGAATGGGCGACCACCCGCGGCGCCCGCTCCGGCCGCGTGGCATGGCAGTTCGTGCAGGAGCTGGCGGGCCGGCTCGGTGTGGCGCTGAAGACCTGACGAATCAGCCTGTCATTTTTCTTTCGCTTTCCGCCGCGAATCTCATATTGCTTGGAGCGCAGCGCCCGGCGCGCTTCGCGGAGGAACCTCATGGCCAGCACAAAAAGCTCCAAGCCCGTGACCCTGAAACACATGGCGGCGCAAATGGCGGCCGATCACAACATGACCAAGACCCAGAGCGAGGCGGTACTGGGCGATCTCGTCGACATCATCGCCAAGCACCTGAAAAAGGGCGAGCGCATCAAGATGTCGGGCCTCGGAATTTTCCAGGTGCGGCACCGCGCGGCGCGCATGGGCCGCAACCCCGCCACCGGCGAGCCGATCGCGATCAAGGCAAGCAAGAAGGTCGCCTTCCGCGCGGCCAAGGATTTGAAGATGGCGATCTGAGATTGGCGGCTCGAAGATAAAAAAGCCCGGCGGCAATGCCGGGCTTTTTGCTGCCCGGACCCGACTGGCGCGAAGGCCGCGCCTCATGCACGATGAGGTTTCATGCCGATCATTGTCCATCATCTCAATAATTCGCGCTCGCAGCGCGTGCTTTGGCTGTTGGAAGAGATCAACGCGCCCTACGAGATCAAATACTACCAGCGGACAAAAGCGGGCCTTGCGCCGGAAGAATTGAAAGCGGTGCATCCGTTGGGAAAGTCGCCCGTTGTTGTGGCCGACGGGCATGTGCTGGCCGAAACCGGCGCCATCATCGAATACCTCATCGATCACCAGAGCGACGGCCGCTTGCGTCCGCCGGCGGAGACGGAAGCACGCCTTCGCTATAATTTCTGGATGCATTACGCCGAAGGCTCGGCCATGCCGCCGCTCTTGATGAAATTGATTTTCCAGACGATGCCGCGCCGGTCGCCGACCCTGTTGCGGCCGCTGGTGCGGCAGATTGCGGCAAAGGCGCTGACGGGTTTCGTCGATCCGCAGCTTTCGCTTCACTTGGGTTACTGGGAACAGACGCTCGGGCAATCCGCGTGGTTCGCGGGCGAAGACTTCAGCGCCGCGGATATCATGATGAGCTTTCCGGTGGAGGCCGCGGCCGCGCGGTCGGGCGCGCTGGGCGGACGGCCGAAGCTTGCCGGATTCCTGCAGCGGATCCATGCACGGGCCGCCTATCAGCGGGCGCTTGCGCGCGGCGGCCCTTACGAATTGCTGCGCTGATCACATCGGGCGTCCAGCCTCTATACGCGCCGCGGCGTTCATGCATTGATACGGTGATAGGCAAGCCGCCTAGCCAGGGGATGGCGGTGAACTTGCGGCAGACGTGGTTCGGACAGGGCTTAGTTTGGTGCGGGCGCGTGCTGTTCGCCGCCCTCATCATTGCGGTTTCCGCAAGCGCCGCCACGGCCCAGCGATGCCCCGCGCCCTATACCGAGGCCGTGAGCGCCCAGACCGGGCCGGTTTGCTCGAGCACCTGCGCCGCCGGCAGCTATCCGGCGGTCGAGGGCGGCAACGTCGTCTGCAAGCCAGGCTACGTGTCCCCGACCTGTCCCGAAGCCGGGGACATCCTGCTGATGACGCCGGACGGCCCTACTTGCGCGCACGGCTATTCGCCGGTCGCGGTCGCCACCAACCGCTATTCCTGCAATCCGGGCGACGTCCGCGTCGAGCGGCCGCCCTATCTGCTCAACGGGCAACTCACGTATGAGGCCTGTTGGGCCGGTCCCGAATGCCCGCAGGGCTATATCGCCACCGAAGATCCCGACGGCGCGCTCGGCACAAACCGGGTCTGCATGCTGCCCTGCCAGGACTACGTGATGAACCAGGCGATGTCCTGCTCGTGCGGTTCCGGCGGCCAACTCGCGGCCGAAGCGCCGGGAGCGCCGGTGCAGCAGATTTGCAAATCGATCTGCTCGCCCGGCACCCGATGGCAGGCCGCATCCCCGCTCTACGCGTTCAAGGCCGAGGAAGGCACCTGCGTTCCCGAATGCGAAAGCGGCATGGTCTGGAACAACGGGCAATGCGTGCCGCCGCCGCCGGGCTATACGCCCGCGCCGATCTGTCCGCCCGGCACAATCCCGCAAGGCGATGACTGCATCGGCGTGGACCCGCCGCTCTGTCCGCCGTCGATGTATTGGTCGGGGCAGGTCTGCTTGCCGATCGGCATGGAGCCGCCATCTGGCCCAATTTTCATCTTCGGCAATTGTCCGCCGAACACGCATTGGAACGGCAGCCATTGCATTCCGAATATCGTGCTGCCGCCGATCTGCGGGCCGGGCATGCACTGGAACGGCTTGTTCTGTGTTTCGAACGGGCCGTTGTGTCCGCCATTGCAACACTGGAACGGCAACCAGTGCGTTCCCTTCTTCCAACCCTCTTGTCCGTTCGGCCAGCACTGGAACGGTGTCCAGTGTGTGCCAAACCAGCAGTTCTGCCCGCTTGGCCAGCATTGGAACGGCATTCATTGCGTTCCGAACGGACCGCAGCCGTGCCCGCCTGGACAGCATTGGAACGGCAGCCAGTGCGTTCCGAACGGGCCGCCGCCGTGTCCGTTTGGCCAGCACTGGAACGGCAGCCAATGCGTGCCAAACGGGCCGCCGTCCTGTCCGGTAGGGCAGCATTGGAACGGCAGCCAATGCGTGCCGAACGGGCCGCCGTCCTGTCCGGTAGGGCAGCATTGGAACGGCAGTCAGTGCGTCCCGAACGGGCCGCCGTCGTGTCCGGCGGGGCAGCACTGGAACGGCAGCCAATGCGTCCCGAACGGGCCGCCGTCGTGTCCGGCGGGCCAGCATTGGAACGGCAGCCAGTGCGTATCGAACGGGCCGCCGCCCTGTCTGCCGCCGCACCACGTGGTGAACGGCAAGTGCATTTGAGCGAAAGACGCGATCAGCGCCGCGGCGCCACCGCTCCCGGCGATTTGGTCATGTTCTTCGCCGGCCACCAGTCGCTCACCGCCGGCAACGGTCCGCGCTTGCCGGTCAGCTGCTCGATCTCGATCGCATAGACGGTCACAAGCTCGAGCCGCGGGTAGAAGCTTTTGGCGCGTTGCCATTTGGGGTCGGCGTATTTCGCCATCAGCCGATCGAAGAACCGCGCCTTGGCGGCCGGGTCGCCGTCGATGCGCGCGTTCCCGAAGCCGACGACGCTTGTGTAGCTCACCGATGTGTCGCATTCGAATTCGCCATAGGGAAACACCGTGCCCATCTCGGAGGCTTCAAACGAGATGCGCGGCCACGCTTTGACGTTGGCGAGGAAGTGGCCGGTTAAGCTTGTGTGCAGGTGAATGAGCCCGTCGGCGTAGACGAAGAGGTTCGGCACCACATAGGGCTCGCCGTTCTCGCTCACAGTCGCGAAATGCGCAAACGCCGCGGCGCCGAGGAAACGCTCGATTTCCTCGCGGCTCATTTCCTTGTCCTTGCGGCGTACGCCCTGGCTCATGTCCCGGTCCTCGAATCCTAAGGAACGCGCACAAGGGAGGATAGGCCAAACCGCGCGGCAAGCGAATTTTCGCGATGGAAGAAATCAGGCGCAAGAATAGGTTTAGCCGGACGCCGCGACTTTCAGGCGCGTGCGCGCCCGGTCGACATCGGGGCTGCGATACATCTTCTCCGGAATACGCACGAGGTTCGACTCATGCAGCTCCGGCCCAAGCCCGTAAAACCGCTGAAAGCTCATGATCAGCGGCCGCCATTTGTCGGGGTCGATGTGGTCCGGCCTCCCGCGCATCAGGATCGATTCCTCCACATGCACGCGCTGAACGCGGACTTCGAAGGTGGCGATCCGCCGACGCAGCTTATCGTCGTCTTCGGCGACGGCGTGGCTCGCCTCGACAACGGCTTCCAACTGCACCGGGCACTCGAGCACGCGGGGCGCTTGCACGGTCTCCGAAGGCGCGGGCGTCAGGCCGGAGATCCCGAACTTGTCCTTCTCGTAGCGATAGCCGCGCGCGAGCTTGCCGGCGGGCACGGGATCGGAGCCGGTGGTCAGCGCGAGCCGATTGACCGCGGCGACAAGATCGGCGGACGGCAGATTGAGCACGCATTCGCCGGTGCGCCGCATGTTCTGCGGGGTCTTGGAGGTTGCGGCGAGGCCAAGAATTCCGCGCCAGCCGAGCCAGAAGGCCGAGGACATCGGCGCGAGGTTATAGGAGCCATCCTCATTGACGGTGCTGATCAGCACCACCGGCGTGCCGAGATAGAGGATCGCGGGTTCTGTTGTGACGTGCATGACATTTTCCTCGGATGGCTTCTTCTCCACCCGGGAGATACGCGCCGCGGCTGCCGGCGCCCACCCGATACCGCGAAACGAAAATGCGCGGCTGACGGAGAAAAGCGTCCGGCGAAAACGGAATTTGCAGGCGATCGCCGCTTGCGCGTACGTCGCGCTGCGCCATGATCGTTCAAAGCGATTCGCACGCGGGGAACGCAATGGCTTCCGATCGAACCATCGCCAAAAGTCATCCCGAACTCACCAACGAAGCGCTGGTCAGGCAGTTTTCCGCCTGGCTTGCCGGCATTCAGTACGAAATCGACTTTTGGGAGGAATGGACCGCGACCAAAGGCGGCCAATGGCCGGAGGACTTCAATGCGCGCCTGAATCCCGAGCGTGCGGCCAACCCCGCCCTTTTTGAAGGACTCGACGTGGAAACGCCGAAGGTGCTGGACGTCGGCGCCGGGCCGATGTCGATCTTCGGCCTCAAGCTCAAGGACAAGCCGGTCGCGCTGTCGGCGTGCGATCCGCTGGCGCCGCTCTATGCCGATATGGCGTCCCGGCACGGCGTGAACTGGCCGGTGAAAACCGCCTCGGCCTTCGCCGAGGATCTGAGCGCCTTCTATCCGCGCGGCGAATTCGACCTGGTTTACTGCCGCAACGCGCTTGATCATTCGTTCGACCCGGTGCGCGGGATCGAAGAAATGCTGCTCGTCGCGCGGCCCGGCGGCCGCGTCGCCTTGGACCATTACGTCAACGAGGCCAAGAAGGCGAATTACGACGGCTTCCACCAATGGAATTTCGAAAAGATCGACGGGAAATTCATCATTTGGAACAAGGACGAGCGGATCGACGTCGCCGAGCGCTTCGCGCGTTGCGCCAGGGTGAGCGTCGAGACGAACGGCACCTGGATTTGGGTTCGCCTCGATAAGATCGCCGAGCCGGAGCTCGCCGAAAACCGTTCGCGCCAGCGCATTGCCGCGCTTCTGCTCGCCTCGCGCGATGCGTTCTTGGTGAAGTCGGTGCGGCTTCCGGGCTGAAATGTAAGCCGGCAAACACACTCGAATTCAAAATTAGATTTCAAAATTAGCGCGGGGCGGCGGGGTATCCCACGGGAATCCGGCCGCCCCGCTTGTGATCGAACCTGGAGGTCACCGGGCCGATCTGATCTGCCGAAATCAAATGTTCAAATGAATGAACGCCATAAAGCCGAACAATCAGGCGGGAAGAAGCCCGCTCTGCGAATTTGCTGCGAAATTACAGTGACGAAAGATGCTGCGCCGGATCGACCGGTGTCGAGCCTTTGCGAATCTCAAAATGCAACTGCGGCGAAGCGACGCCCCCGCTCTGCCCCGCCTTCGAGATCACCTGCCCGCGCTTCACCGTCTCGCCGCGATGGACGAGGACTTCGGAATTGTGCGCGTAGGCCGTGACCCAGCCGTCGGCGTGCTTGATGAGGACGAGATTGCCGTAGCCCTTAAGCTCATTTCCAGCATAAGCGACGACGCCGTCCTCGGCGGCCTTCACCGCCGTGTTCTCCGGCACCAGGATGTTGATGCCGTCGTTGCGTTGGCCATTCGGCTTGTCGCCGAAACCGGAGATGACGCGGCCCTTCAGCGGCCAGCGGAACTGCAAGCCGCCGACGCCCGCGGGCTTGGGATCGGGCTCGTCTTCGGCGGGCTTCACCGTCGCGGCGTTGTCAACCGGCGGCGCGGTTTCGACACGGCGCTGCGGCGCATCGGCGCGCGGCGAAGCGGGCGCCGGATTCGCCGCGTTCTTCGGCGCATTCGAGTTTGCGATCGCAACGTTCGGGATGGTGAGTTTCTGGCCCACGCGCAGCGGCACATGCTCGTTGATGTTGTTGGCATAGGCGATGTCGGCGCCCTTGATGTCGTAGCGCTTGGCGATCGAAGCGAGCGTCTCGTGCTGCATCACGGTGTGAATGACGGTGTCGCGGTTCGCGGCTCCGGATGCGGCGACCTTCTCCTGGCTGCGGCGGTTCGGAATCACGATGCGCTGACCGGGCTGGATCCGCGATGCATCGGCAAGATTGTTCGCGCGCATGATCGCGACCACCGGCACGTGATAACGGCGCGACAGAATCTCGACGGTCTCGCCGGGCTTGAGCGTGATTGCCGTGCCGCCATCCCAGCCCCAGTTCTCGTCGCGGCCCCCGACCGAGCCGGTCGGCTCCTGGTACGCGGGCGTAGGCGCCCGCGAGACGGGCGCGGGCGTCGCCGGCACCGCGTTCGGCGCGTTCGAATAGGTCGGCTGATAATTCGGCTGGTAGCTCTGATTGTTCGGCGGATAGCCGGGCGGCGGCGGATTGTTGTAGGAGCCGTTCGCACCGTAGACCGAGGGTCCGTAAACCGGCGTGCCGTTGACGTTGGCGGGGGCGCTGAGCGGGCGCGATTCAATCTGCGCCGTCGGCTGCGAATAGGGCGCGGGCTGCGCGGAGTTCGTCACTTCGCCGCGGCGATAGGGATTGCCGTTGGGATCGTCGTTGAAGCGAGTGACGTCGTTGCCGCAGGCCGCGAGCAGAAAACCGAAAAGGCCGATCGCGCCCAGACGCACGAAGCGCGGCGACGGCTGAATACAAGCCGGAATACGCATAACCCATCCACCCGGACGCAACTCGACCGTTGGAGTAAACGCCGGATGGGTAAAGAGATGCTTAAGAAGAAAGGTCGCCGGTCGAAATTTTGCCGTCAGGGCCGGTAGATGGCTACAATGACGCGGCTTTTCCGCCGACCAGCGGCACGAAACGCACCGCCATCAGTTCCTCGGAAGTGAGCTTGCCGTTCGTGCTTTTTTCGAAGCGGGTCAGCATCTGCACGCCGTCATGGGGGCCCATGGGCGCAAGCAGAACTCCGCCCTTCGCCAGCTGCGCGATCAACGGCTCGGGAACCTCCGGCGCCGCCGCGGTGATGACGATGCGCTCGAACGGCGCGCGATCGGGCGCGCCCAGCATGCCGTCGCCGTGGATCACGGTGACGTTGTCGAGACCGAGCGCAAGGAGCCGCTCCTGCGCGGTGTCGGCGAGCGTGCGGTAGCGCTCGACGGTCACGACTTCCTTGGCGAGGTGCGCGAGAATTGCGGCCTGGTAGCCGGAACCGGTGCCGACCTCCAGAACCTTGTGGGCCGAGCGCACGTCGAGCGCCTGGGTCATGGCCGCCACCACATAGGGCTGGCTGATGGTCTGGCCGCAATCGATCGGCAGCGCCCGGTCGTCGAAGGCATGCCGCGCCTGCGCCTCGCCGACGAAACGCTCGCGCGGCACCTGCTCGAGGGCGCGCAAGACGCGCGTGTCACGGATGCCGCGCTGACGCAGCCCGAGCAAGAACTCCATGCGGGCTTCGGCGGTCAGCGTGGTTCTGCCGTCGGTGCTCACGGCCGCTATTTTTTCGGCGCGGCGAACACCTGCGCAAGACGGGTCATGAACGGCTCGTCGGTCATGTCGAGGCGCAAGGGCGTCACCGAAATGCGCTTTGCCGCGATCGCCTGCAGATCGGAACCGCTCTGCGGCGTCCAGTGGCCGCGCTGAAACGCGATCCAGTAATACGGATTGCCGCGGCCGTCATGGCGGGGCTCGATGCGGAGCAATTCCTGATTGCGGCGGCCCTGGGTGGTAATCGCGATGCCCGCGACCTGGTGCGGCTCGCAATCGGGGAAGTTCACGTTGATGAGGACGCCTTCGGGAATGCCTTCCTTGAGCATGCGGCGGATGAGATCAGGGGCGTGCTTCTCGGCGGTGGCGTAGCTCTGAAGCTCGCGCGTTTCGGGTCCGTAGACCTGCGAGAGCGCGAGCGAGGGAATGCCGAGGATGGTGGCTTCCATGGCGCCGGCAACGGTGCCGGAATAGGTCACGTCCTCGGCGATGTTCTGGCCGCGATTGACGCCGGAGAGCACGAGGTCCGGCTTCTTGTCGGCGAGGATGTGGCGCACGCCCATGATCACGCAGTCGGTGGGCGTGCCTTTGACGGCGTAGCGGCGGTCATCGATGGTACGGAGCCTGAGGGGATCGCTGAGCGACAAGGAATGCGCGACGCCGGATTGATCGAATTCCGGCGCCACCACCCAGACGTCGTCGGACAGCGCCTCGGCAATGCGCACGCAGGCCTCGATCCCCGGCGAGTGAATGCCGTCATCATTGGTGACGAGGATGCGCATTATTTCGCTTTCTCGATGCGTTTGAGGCCATTCATATAAGGCTGCAATGCCGCGGGGACCATGACCGAGCCGTCGGCCTGCTGGTAATTCTCGAGCACCGCGATCAGCGCGCGGCCGACGGCGACACCGGAGCCGTTCAGCGTATGGACATAGCGGACGTGCTTTTCGCCCTTGGGGCGGTAGCGCGCCTGCATGCGGCGGGCCTGGAACTCGCCGCAGTTGGAGCACGACGAGATTTCGCGGAAGGTGTTCTCGCCCGGCAGCCACACTTCGATGTCGTAGGTTTTGCCGGCGGCAAAGCCCATGTCGCCGGCGCAAAGGGTCACCACGCGGTAGTGGAGATCGAGCTTCTTCAGCACCGCCTCGGCGGAAGCGAGCATCCGCTCGTGCTCTTCATGCGATTGCTCGGGCGCGGTGATCGAGACGAGCTCGACCTTGGTGAACTGGTGCTGGCGGATCATGCCGCGGGTGTCTTTGCCGGCGGCACCCGCCTCGGCGCGGAAGCAAGGCGTGCAGGCGGTGAGCCGCATGGGGAGCGCGGATTCCTCGACGATGGATTCGCGGACGAGGTTTGTCAGCGGCACTTCGGCGGTAGGGATGAGCCAGAGAGTTTCATCCACCTTTGCCATCAAATTAGTCATGAGGTTATGAAATGCGTCGGTCCCAGGGACGGCCTCTTTTGATGCTGCGTTGAAGGCTTCAATCAATTTCTCGTATTCTTCCCGGGAACGTTTAGTCGCGAACTGATCATCAGCAAATTTTGGTAGTTGCGCTGTGCCGAACATTGCATCATTGCGCACGAGGATCGGCGGACTGACTTCGGTGTAGCCATTCTCGCCCGTATGCACGTCGAGAAAGAGCTGTCCAAGCGCGCGCTCAAGGCGAGCCAACGCGCCCTTCAGCACAACGAAACGCGCGCCGGAAAGCTTCGCCGCCGCCTCGAAATCCATCAGGCCCAAAGCCTCGCCGATCTCGAAATGCAATTTCGGCTTGAAATCGAATTTCGGCGGCTTGCCCGCACGATGGCGCTCGACATTCGTGCTTGCGTCCTTGCCGTCGGGCACATCCTCGAACGGCACGTTGGGAATATCGGCAAGGGCGGCATCGAGCGCCCTCTCGGCGCCGTGCTGCTCCTCCTCGAATTTCGACATGTTTTCCTTGATCGCCGCGATATCGGCCATCAATTCCTGTGCGCGCGCGTCGTCCTTCGCCTTTTTTGCCTCGCCCACTTCCTTCGAAAGCGCGTTGCGGCGCTCTTGCAGGTCCTGCGCCTTGGCGATCGCCGCGCGGCGCTTTTCATCGAGCTCGATGAGTCGCTTAGCGGCGGGCGCTAAACCGCGCCGCGCGAGCCCGCGGTCAAGCAAATCAGGATGTTCGCGAATCCATTTCGGATCAAACATCGAGGTTCATGCCTAAGCGATTACGATTGCAAAGCATTTTGAGCGCGGAATCGGCTGCCGCGGGCCACCATAGCCGAAGACGAAGCGGCGCCCTACTCGGCCGGCGAGCCTTCGGCGGCGGCGCGGGCGGCCTCCTCCGCGGCGCGCTTCTTCTCGACCATCTTCACGAGATAGACCGAGACTTCGTAGAGCAAAAGCGTCGGGAAAGCGAGGGCGAGCTGGCTGATCACGTCGGGCGGCGTCAGCACCGCGGCGACGATGAACACGCCGACCACGGCGTAGCGCCGCTGCTTCTTCAGCCAGTCGGCGGTGACGAGGCCGACGCGCGCGAGAATCGTCAGGATCACCGGCAGCTGGAAGGTGATGCCGAAGGCAAAAATCAGCGTCATGATCAGCGAGAGATATTCGGAAACGCGCGGCAGGAGCGAAATCGACGGCTGCCCGGGCGCGCCCGGCTGCTGCATGCTGAGAAAGAAGCGCATCGCCAGCGGCATCGCGACGAAATAGACGAAGGCCGCGCCCAGCAAAAAGCAGAACGGGGTTGCGATCAGGTACGGCAAAAAGGCGCCCCGCTCCTGCTTGTAGAGGCCGGGCGCCACGAACATGTAAACCTGCGTCGCCACTACCGGAAACGACAGGAACGCCGCGCCAAAAAGCCCGAGCTTGATTTGCGTGAACAGGAATTCCTGCGGCGCCGTGTAGATGAGCTGGATCGGCGCATCGGGGCCGGCGGCGAATTCGTAAGGCCACAGCAGCAGATTGTAGATGGGCTTTGCGAGCGCGAAGCAGACGAAGAACATCAGGAAGAAAGCGATCAGCGATTTGATCAGCCGCGCGCGCAATTCGATCAGGTGCTCGATCAGCGGCGCCTTCGAGGCCTCGATTTCGTCCTCGTCGCTCACGACTTCTCTCCGGCGGCCTTTTCGTCCTGCTTTTCCGGCGCAGGCGGCACCGCGGGTGCTGCCGGCGGCATCGAGGTCGCTTCGTCAATCGTCTTCTGCAGATCCTCGCCCGCCTTCTCGAGCGGGTTGTAGTTCGCGACCGACTTCACGTCGCCGATCATCTTCTCGGCGTCTTTCTTCAAGTCCGCGAGTTCCGCCTCGCGCATCGCCTCATTGAACTGGTTCTGGAAATCGGCCGCCATGCGGCGGAGCTTGCCCACGGTCTGGCCGATCGTGCGCACCACGCCCGGCAATTCCTTCGGCCCGATGACCACGAGCGCGACAATGCCAATGACGAGTAACTCACCCCAACCGATGTCGAACATGGCTCATGATCTGCGCGGCAATTCTCGGTTCTCCCGGCCGCGCCGCAATGCGTGCGGGGAGGTCAGCCGACCTTCTTCTCGGTTTCGGTGCGGACCGTCGAGGAGGATTGATGGTCGATCGACTTCGGCTCGCGCTTCGGCTCCGCGACATCATCGTCGGCCATGCCCTTTTTGAAGGCCTTGATGCCCTTTGCCATGTCGCCCATCAGCTCGGAAACCTTGCCGCGGCCGAATACCAGAAGCACGACGACGAGGACGATGATCCAGTGCCAAATACTCAAGCCACCCATGATGTTCCTCCGGCTCGTCTCAACCTAGGACCCGGAGACGGCAAAAACAAGAAGGCGGCGGGAACGAAGTTAAGGCCGAAAGGCGGGCTTTACCGGCGCCTGCGGTCGTAACGGGTGGCGGGCGGCGCGGACTCTTCCTCGGCCTCCTCCACCGCTTCCGAAGGCTCATCCTCGGCCTCCGGCGCGAGGCTGTGCCCGAAGGATTCCGCCTCGAGCGGCTCTTCGTCCTCGCGCAGTGCCGAGTCGTCACTCGGCACCGGCACGGTGAAGCCCGCGGGCAAGCGCCCTTCGAGGAAGCCCGCGCCCTTGAGCTCCTCGAGTCCCGGCAGGTCGTCGATTGCTTCAAAGCCGAAATGGACGAGGAAGTCCTCGGTGGTGCCGTAGGTGACCGGGCGGCCGAGCGTCTTGCGGCGGCCGCGGAGCCGCACCCAGCCGGTTTCGATCAAGAGGTCAAGGGTGCCCTTCGAAATGGTGACGCCGCGGATCTCTTCGATCTCGGCGCGCGTCACCGGCTGGTGGTAGGCGACGATGGCCAGCGTCTCGATCGCCGCGCGCGAGAGCTTCTTCGGCTCGCCGACATGCTTCGCCATCAGCGGAGCGAGATCGGTGGCGGTGCGCGCCGCCCATTTTCCCGCGACCCGCACGATGTTCACTCCGCGGCCGCTATAGGTTTCGGCAAGCTTCGCGATCAGCTTGCGAATATCGGTGCCGGCGGGCAGCCGCTTCTTCAGCGTCTCTTCGTCGAGCGGCTCGGCCGCCGCGAACAAAATCGCTTCCAGAAGCCGCAACGCCTCCTCGCTTTCGTGCGCGGGCGCTTTCTTCTGAAACTTCTGCGGACGGACGACGCTCACGGGCGCTTGGCTCCCTTCGGTTGCTCTCCTTCTCCCCGCCGGCGCAGCCAAAGCGGCGAGAAGGCCTGGTCCTGTTGCACCTCCACCTTGCCCTCGCGCACCATCTCAAGCGTCGCAGAGAAGCTCGACGCGAAGACGGTCGCGCGCATGGAAGGCTCGACCACATAGGCCATGAGATATTCGTCGAGTCGTGTCCAGTCCGCCGCCTTGCCGAGGAGCCGCTCCAGGGCCCCGCGCGCCTCGACGAGCGACCATACGGCGCGCACCGGAAACTTCATGCTGGCGAGGATCGCCTGCCGCTGGCGTTGCATCGCGTAGGCGGAGAGAAGATCGTAGAGCGTCGCGGTGTAGCCGGAGGGCGGCAGGCTCGCGGAAATTTCCGGCATGCCGCGGGCGAAGAAATCGTGGCCGAGGCGGTGGCGCGTGATCAGCCGCGCGCCCGCCTGGCGGATCGCTTCGAGATGCTGCAGCCGGGCGGCAAGATCCGCGGCAAGATCCGCGGCCGAAGGCTCCTCGCCTTCGGGCGGCTCGGGCAGGAGCAGGCGCGATTTCAGATAGGCAAGCCAGGCCGCCATGACGAGATAATCGGCGGCGATCTCGATCTTGAGCTCGCGCGCCTTCTCGATAAAGGCAAGATACTGGTCGGCGAGCGCCAGAATCGAGATGCGGGTGAGATCGACCTGCTGATTGCGCGCAAGCGCAAGCAGAAGATCGAGCGGTCCCTCAAAGCCGGCGACATCCACCATCAGCGCCGGCTCGTAGAGCGAGCGCTCGGCCACGGGCAGTTCGAAGGAGGTTTCTTCCATCACGCTGATTCCGATTCAGGCCGCTACCATAGCGGAAAAGCGGGCACGCGCCTCGGCGACATCCACGCTTTCGACAGGCAAGTTGCGCCGGTTGAGCGCGGCTTCCGCGCGCCGTTTCGCTTCACCCGAAAGCTGTGGACAGGCTGCCGCGATCTCAACCATCTCATCCATCTTGCCGTTGCAATGAAGCACGATGTCACAGCCGGCGGCGAGCGCCGCTTCGGCGCGGGCGCGGAAGCCTCCCTTCAACGCCTTCATCGACAGGTCGTCGGTCAGGAGCAGGCCGTCGAAGCCGATATGGCCGCGGATAATCTCCTCAACCACAGCGGGCGAGACGGTCGCCGGCCGCTCGGCGTCGACCGCGGCATAGATCACGTGCGCGGTCATGGCGATCGGCAGATCGGAGAGCCGCCGGAACGGCTCGAAGTCGGTGCGCTCGAGTTCGGTGCGCGAAGTCTCGACCACCGGCAACGCTTCATGGCTGTCGGCGCGCGCCCGGCCGTGGCCGGGGATGTGCTTGACGACCGGCAGCACCCCGCCCGCGATCAGGCCTTCGGCGGCGGCGCGCGCGAGGTGCGTCACGGTTTCGATCTCCATGCCGTAGGCGCGGTCGCCGATGACGTTATGCCCTTCGGGCAGCCTGAGGTCGGCGACAGGCATGCAATCAATGGTGATGCCAAGCTGAGAGAGTTCCGACGCAATCAGCCGCGCCCCGAGCTTCGTCGCTTCGATCCCGCGCGCCGGGTCGCGGTCATAGGCCGCACCCAAGCGGGCCGCGGGGGGGAAGTCCGGCCATTGCGGCGGCGACAGCCGCTGCACCCGGCCGCCTTCCTGATCGATGAGGACCGGGGCCTCGCGGTAACCGACGACTCCGCGAAATTCCTGAATCAACGCCGTGACTTGCGCCGGGCTCTCGATATTCCGCTTGAATAGGATCAGGCCCCACGGCTTTACGCGAGCGAGAAATTCCCGCTCGGCGGCGCTTAGCCGAAGACCGGCACAGCCAACGATCAAGGCACGGGCGGACATTCGATGTCGGGGTAGAAGCGTGGATAGCGGGCGTCAAGCCCGGTTTCGACAGTGCACTCAGTTGCGCTGGACGATGCACTCGCCGCCGGCGGCCTTCAGGCTCTGGCACATCTCGTAGGCCTGATCGCGGTTCGCGAACGGTCCGAGCATGGCGCGATAGAAGGTGCCGCGGTCGCCGAGGTCGACGCGCTTGATGCTCGCCTGGTAGCTGCCGAACACGTTGGCGTATTTGGCCTGCAATTGCTGCCAGGAGGTGCGGGCATCGGCTTCGGTCTTTTGCGAGGCCACCTGCACCACGTAGCTGCCCGCGGGCACGTAATTGCTCGCCTGCTGTGTCGGCGGCGCGGTCACCGGCTGCTGCTGGGTGCCAGCCCAAGGTTGCTGGTTGGCCGGCTGAGCACGGGTCTGTACCGGCGCAATCGCCGCCGTACGCGTGGGCGTTGCCGGCTGCGCATTGGGATCATTCGACTGATCGGGTTGTTGCGAATAGGGGCTGAGCGCCAAGGGCTGCTGGCGTTGCGCGGGCTGCGCGACGCGAGGCGGCGCATCGACGATGGTGCCATCGGCACGTACCGTCGTGGTGCGGACCTTGCGCGGCTCCGTCGACGGCAGCGCATTGGCGGGCGTGGAGCCGGCGATCACGGCCGGCGCATTGGGCGGAGTACCGGGAACTGGCGCGAAGGCGGTTACCGGTCCCGCCGGTTGCGGACTCACGACGCGGGTGGGGCCTAGCGCCGGCGGGGAAACGGGATTCTGCGCTTGCGGCTGAATAGCCGGCTGTTCTTCGCGCGAAACAATGCGCTCGCTTGGCTGCTGGCCATCCAGACGATCGTAGATCAGCTTCTGGCCGCCATCAGTGCCGGTCTGCGCCGTCTCCTGCGGCGGGACCTTGATCGGCGTGTCGGCTGGACGAATGGTTGGCGGCGTGCCGCCCGCATGCCGGCCGAACAGCATGCGGTAGCCGTAAACGCCGCTCGCGCCGATAACCAGACATCCGAGCCCTGCCGCGACGCCGATAAAGAGCCAGCGCTTGCGGCCGCGCCCAGGGTCGACATCGCTCTGCTCGTCCTGCTCGCCGGGATAGCGGTCTTCGTAACCAGGTTCATAGCCGGCCGGTTCGTCCTGGTCATAGCCGCCGTCGTCATAGGCCTGACGGGGATCGGCGTAGCCATTTCCCCCGCGGTTGCCACGGGCGTAACGCGGATCCTCGTAATCGTCCTCGGGCTCATCGGCATACTCCGCCGTCCGCGACGCCGGACGTCTCGAAGCCTGCGGTGAAGGGTAGCGGCCAGCATCGCGCTGACGGACGGGATCCGGAGCCGGCTGATAGGAGTCGTCTTCTTCCTCGTGTTCCGCCTGCCCGCCGCCATAAGCATAGGCGCCACGTCCATTCGCGCGCGGAGCGTCGTCATCAGCATAACGGTCGTCGTCATCGGCATAACGCTGCCGGCGCGAAGTCCCGCGCCGCGTATAGGCGTCGCGCGGATCGTAATCCTGTTCGTCATCGTCATAAGGATCGCGGCCGCGGCCGTTCTTCGGCGCATGACCGTTGCCGGATGGCTGTCGCGCTGAGCGCGGGTCGCCGCGGAAGTCGGTGAAAGGATCGTCCTGACCGATCAGGCGGGCGAGCTCGGCGAGAGGATCTTCGCTGCGCGGAGAGAATCGTCCCCTCGCGCCCTGCGATGGCGCTTGTGACGACCCCGGGTCCCGTTGCTGGGACCTAAACCGAGTCTGGTCGGCCATGCTTTAGGACCGCTCCCCGAAACCTTCCAGCCTTGGGCTTTCACCGCATCTCCTCGGGTGCCCCCACGCCGAGGATCGCTAAGCCAGAGGCTAACACCAAGACCACCCCGTAGACGAGGGTCAGACGGGCCAAAGTCAATGGTGCATGGTCCTCAATAATGAAGCGTAAATGTGGCATCTCCTTACCGCGGTTCCAATGGGTGTGGAATTCGCTCGCAAGCTCATGCAGATAAAACGCCACCCGGTGCGGCTCATGAGAGCCCGTCGCCGCTTCGACGAGCCGCGGCCATTGGGCGATTTTCTTGATTAAAGCGAGTTCGCCGGGGTCCGTGAGCGCGTCGAGCGGCGCCTTGATCAGCGCCGCGCGGTCCATCACGAGCTTCGGCAGCGCCTCCTTGGCGTTGCGAAACACCGATTTCCCCCGCGCGTGGGCATATTGGACGTAAAAAACGGGGTTTTCGCGGGATTGCTCGATCACCTTGGCCAGGTCGAAGTCCAAAACCGCGTCGTTCTTGCGGAACAGCATCATGAACCGCACAGGGTCGCGGCCCACTTCATCCACAACTTCCCGCAAGGTGACGAAATCGCCCGCCCGTTTCGACATTTTCACCGGCGCTCCCTGCCGTAGGAGCCGGACGAGCTGGCAGAGCTTCACGTCGAGCTTAACCTTACCGGCAGAAAGCGCGGCGACCGCGGCCTGCATCCGCTTCACATAGCCGCCGTGATCAGCCCCCCAGACGTCGATCAGGGTGGTGAAACCGCGCTCGATCTTCTCCCGGTGATAGGCGATGTCGGAAGCAAAATAGGTGTAGCTGCCATCCGACTTCTTCAGCGGCCGGTCGATATCGTCGCCGAAGGCGGTCGAGCGAAAAAGCGTCTGCTCGCGATCCTCCCAGTCCTCGGGGAGCTGGCCCTTGGGCGGCGGCAGGCGGCCTTCATACACCTGCCCCGCCTTGCGCAAGGTCTCGATCGTGGCAGCGACCCGGTCTTCCTTGCCGGCGGAGAGCGAGCGCTCGGAGAAAAAGACCTCGTGCAGAATATTGAGCGCGGCGAGGTCCTCACGGATCATGGCGAGCATCGCATCGATCGCCGCCGCGCGAACGATCGGCAGCCATTCGGCCTCAGGCTTGCCAAGCAGCGCCTTGCCGTGAAGGTTCGCGAGTGCCTCACCTACGGGCTTCAGATAGTCGCCGGGATATAAGCCTTCGGGGATTTCGCCGATCTTTTCGCCAAGCGCCTCGCGGTAGCGCAAATAAGCGGAGCGAGCGAGCACGTCTACCTGGGCGCCCGCATCGTTGACGTAGTACTCGCGCGTGACCTGATGGCTCGTGAAGGCCAAAAGATTCGCGAGCGCATCGCCAAAGACCGCGCCGCGGCCATGGCCCACATGCATGGGCCCGGTCGGGTTCGCCGAGACATATTCCACATTGACCTTCTCGCCTTGGCCAAGGTCGCGCTTGCCGAAATTTGGCCCGGCCTCGAGGGCCGCGCGCAACATGTCGAGCCAGAACGCGGGGGCAAGCGAGATATTGATGAAGCCCGGTCCCGCCACTTCCGCGTTCAGGACTTGCGGAATGTCCGCGAGCTTGTGCGCGATCATCACCGCCAGCTCGCGCGGCTTGATGCCGGCATCCTTGGCAAGCACCATCGCGGCGTTGGTGGCCAGGTCCCCGTGATCGGCCTCGCGCGGCGGCTCGACCACGATCTTGCTCGTGTCGGGCGTGCCTTTCAGCACGCCGGAACGCGCGAGCGCGGCGACGGCGTCGCGCACATGGTCGGCGAATAGCGCGTAAGGATCCATATCGGGTTTCCCGGAAACGGCGGCGCCTAACGTAAATCGGGAGTCGAGTCAAAGAAACGGGCGTGCTCGGAAAGCGCGAAATTGTCGGTCATGCCGGCAACGAAATCGGCGATGCGGCGGGCTCTGGATTCGTCATCGTGGGCGGCAAGCCCCCTCGCCCATTCGGCCGGCATGTCGGCCGGATGCTCAAAATAATGCGCGAACAGTTGCCGCAGCGCGCCCTGCGCCGCGCCCATGATCTTGAGCACGCGCGCCTGCCGGTACATGCGCTCGGTGAGGAATTCCTTGATCGCGCGATCGGCCGCGGCCATCTGCGGCGAGAAGCCCGCGAGCGCGGATTTTGCCGCGCGCACGTCGTCGATGCCGCGAATACCCGTTTGCGCGACGCGGCGGCCGGTTTCAGTCACGACATCGTCGATCATCGCGGCGATGAGCCGCCGCGTGACCTCGTTGGTGAGGCGCGCGCCTTCGGCGTTCCGGTAGCGATCCTTCACCTTGGCGTAGATCGCGCCCGCGACCGGCAGCGGCGCGATCTCTTCGATCTCGAACAAATGCGCCCGCAGGGCGTCGTCGAGGTCATGGGCGTCATAGGCGATGTCGTCGGCCACCGCCGCCGCTTGCGCCTCGAGACTCGCAAACGACCACAATTCGAGATCCTGTTTCGCCGCATAGTCGCCGATCGCCGCGGCCGCCTTTTCGTGCCCCGCGAGCGGCTTGCCGGCGCGGTCGGTCAACGGACCATTGTGCTTGACGATGCCTTCCAGGCTTTCCCAGGTAAGGTTCAGCCCGTCGAAGTCGGCGTAACGGCGCTCGAGCCGGGTAACGATGCGAAGCGCCTGGGCATTATGATCGAAGCCGCCGAAATCCTCCATGCATTCGTCGAGGGCGTGCTCGCCGGCGTGACCAAAAGGCGGATGACCAAGGTCATGGGCGAGCGCGAGCGTCTCGGCGAGGTCCTCGTCAAGGCCGAGGCTGCGCGCGAGCGCGCGCGCGATCTGCGCGACTTCGAGCGTGTGGGTGAGCCTTGTGCGGTAATGATCGCCCTCGTGCGAGACGAAGACCTGCGTCTTGTGCTTGAGGCGGCGAAAGGCGGTCGAGTGAATGATACGGTCGCAATCGCGCCGGAACTCGTTGCGCGAGGGGCTCTTCTCCTCGGGCCAGAGGCGGCCGCGCGAGCGCGCGGGATCGGCGGCGAAAGAAGCCCGCTCTCGTTCAGCCGCAACCGCCACGCGCCGCTCCTGATTTGACATGGTGCCGGGAGCACTTAACTATCGTCTGCAGGCCTGTCCAACCGCCCGGACTATGGAAATTCCAATGGATGCCACGACTGTCACCGTCACCGACCGCGCCGCGCGCCGAATCGCCCAGATTCTCGGCGCCGAAGCCGCGCCCTCGGTGCTGCGCGTGAGCGTCGAGGGCGGCGGATGCTCGGGCTTTCAATACCGCTTCGACGTCGCGCATGATCGCGCGCCCGACGACCTCGTGATCGAGCGCGACGGCGCCGTGGTCGTTGTCGACCCCGTCTCGCTGCAATACATGGCCGGCTCCAAGATCGACTTCGTCGACGAGCTGATCGGGGCGGCCTTCAAGGTCGAAAATCCGAAGGCAACAGCGTCCTGCGGCTGCGGCACGAGCTTTTCGCTCTAAGCATGACCCCGAAACGTGGAAAACGGTTTTCGGACCAGATCACGCTTCTTTAAGGCGCGGCCGCGATGAGGATCGCGACCTTCAACGTCAATTCGATCAAGCAGCGCGTCGAGCCGATGCAGAAATGGCTCAAGGAGCGCGCGCCCGACATCGTCTGTTTGCAGGAGATCAAGTGCGTCGACGACGCCTTCCCGCGCGGAGCCTTCGAGGATCTCGGCTACAACGTCGCCGTGCATGGACAGAAGACCTATAACGGCGTCGCCATTCTTTCGAAATTTCCGCTCGACGAAGTGGCGCCGCAGCTTCCGGGCGACCCGTCCGATGTGCACGCGCGCTACCTCGAAGCGGTGATCTCGACCGGCGGCGGAATCCTGCGCGTCGCTTCGATTTACCTGCCGAACGGCAACCCGCCGGGCGGCGAAAAATACGAATACAAGCTCGCCTGGATGGACCGCCTGCGCCAGCACGCACAGAACCTCCTCGCGAACGAGGAGCCCCTGGTGCTCGCCGGCGACTACAACGTCATCCCCACGCCCGCCGATGTGCACGATTCCAAAGCCTGGGAGGGCGATGCGCTGTACCTGCCCACGACGCGCGAGAAGTTCCGCGCGCTCGAATATCTCGGCCTCGTCGATGCGGTGCGGGCGACAAACGATTCCGCCGGCCTTTACACCTTCTGGGATTATCAAGCCGGCGCCTTTCAGAAGAACAACGGCATCAGGATTGATCACCTGATGCTGTCGCCGCAGGCCGCCGACAGGCTGGTGGGCGCCGGCATCGACAAGCCGATGCGCGGCGGCGAAAAGCCTTCGGATCATGTGCCGGTGTGGATTGATCTTGCGATCGAAAAGCGTTGAGCGCGGTTTGAGTTTGTTCGGCTACAGGACACGCCGGCCCTGACGCAGCGCAGCAATTCTGATTTTGCTGCGACGATCTGACCGGCATTTTCAAATCACCGGCCGCATTTTTCATCTTGCCGCCACGAAGCCGCGCTAACCAAACATCGCCGGGCTCGGGGAGCAATCATGCGGAGGATCGGCGATGCGGGCGAACCCATCGAAATTGCAGCCGGATAACGATCATCACAACGCTTGCGCACAATGCGGCGAGACGCTCTTCGCGCCAACCTGGTCCGAGCGTGCGGGAGAACGGCGGGTCCGCTATTTGTGGAGTTGCACTGCCTGCGGCTATCAGTTCGAGACGACGGTTTATCTCTCGCCGCTCAAGACACCCGCAATTTTCGAGACGGCGGCCTAAGGTGGCTGCTCAGCGCCGGTTGCCCCACAGCCATTGATCGACATAGACGCGGGCGAGCGCGCGCTCGTCCTCGGTCGTCTGCGCCATTGCGTCATTGTAATACTGCGAAATCCAGCCGTCGTCGGCGCCTGCCATCGCCTCGTGCGCGAGGGTGAGCCACATCAGGCCGCGCGCCGCCTGTTTCGGAAGACCGCCCTCGCCCGTCACCAGCATGTGGCCGAGCAACGCTTGCGCCTTGTATTGGCCCTTCTGCGCGGCAAGGCCAAGCCAGCGGGCGGCCTGGCGCGGATCCTTCGGCTCGGCTCCGAGATAGAGCCGGGCGAGGCGATATTGCGCGTCGGGGTCGCCGAAATAGGACGCGGCGTAAGAAAGCATCTCATAGGCGCGATCCCTGTCGGGCTTCACGTCGGAGTTCGGAATTCCCGTGAGATAATAGGTGCCGACCGCGACGAAGGCGCTGGAGACGAAACGCGCGTGCGGTCCGACCGGCGATTCGTCGGCATTCCCGAGCGCAAGCTTGTTGAAGTATTCGAACGCCTTTTTGTCGTCGCGCTTGACGCCGTCGCCCTCGGCATACATGCGGCCGATCTTCCACTGCGCGGGCAGATCGCCCTGCTCGGCGGCATAACGCAATTCGGAAAGCGCCTTGCCTTTTTCACCGGCAAGATAGGCCTGGGTGCCGGAGCGGAAGGCCTCGAACGGCGTCAACCGGCTGGGCGGCGCCGCCAGCGGGCCTTGCTCGGGCGTCGGCGCAAGCGGCACGATGGGTGCCGCGGCCGCGGCGGGCGTCTGCTGGTTGTCGAAAGCAAGCGCGGGCGCGGCGATGAGGATCGCCGTTGCGACAGAACCGAAACGGATGGCCTCAGATATCCGCATAGGTTTTCTTTTCCGCCTTGCCGCCGGGATGCGTGATGGCGCCGTTGACCGCGGGGCCAACTTGCTGCGCGTATTTCCAGAGATAGCCGGAGGCGAAACCGTTATCGCGCGGCTTCCAGTCTTTTTTGCGGCTCGCGAGTTCGTCGGCGGAAAGCTTCACGTCGAGCGTGCCCTTCTCGGCATCGAGCACGATGATGTCGCCATCCTTCACGAGCCCGATCGGGCCGCCGACCGCCGCTTCCGGCCCGACATGGCCGACGCAGAAACCGCGGGTCGCGCCGGAGAAGCGGCCGTCAGTAATCAGCGCGACCTTGCCGCCCATCCCCTGACCGTAGAGGGCCGCCGTGGTCGCGAGCATTTCGCGCATGCCGGGCCCGCCTTTCGGGCCCTCGTAGCGGATCACGAGCACGTCGCCTTCCTTGTATTTGCGATCCTTCACCGCCTCGAAGCAGGCTTCCTCGCCGTCGAAGCAGCGCGCGGGGCCGGTGAATTTCAGCCCGCTCATGCCGGCGACCTTCACGATCGCGCCTTCGGGCGCGAGGTTGCCCTTGAGGCCGATCACGCCGCCGGTGGGCAGGATCGGCTTGTTGGCGGGACGCACCACGTCCTGGGCGTCGTTCCATTTCACGCTTTTCATATTTTCCGCCATGGTGCGGCCGGTGACGGTCATGCAGTCGCCGTGCATGAAGCCGTGCTCGAGGAGCGTCTTCATCAGGAGCGGAATGCCGCCGGCTTCGAACATGTCCTTGGCGACGTATTTGCCGCTGGGCTTGAGGTCCGCAATGTAGGGCGTCCGCTGCATCACTTCGGCGACGTCGAAGAGATCAAACTTGATGCCGCATTCGTTGGCGATCGCGGGCAAGTGCAGGGCGCCATTCGTGGAGCCGCCGGTGGCGGCAACGACCGCGGCCGCGTTCTCGAGCGCCTTCCTCGTGACGATGTCGCGCGGGCGGATGCGGCGCTGCAAGAGCTCCATGATTTTCTCGCCCGCCGCCATGCAGAACTTGTCGCGGATTTCATAGGGCGCGGGCGCGCCGGCGGAATAAGGAAGCGCCAGGCCGATCGCCTCGGAAACCGTCGCCATGGTGTTGGCGGTGAATTGCGCGCCGCAGGCGCCGGCGGAAGGACAAGCGACCTGCTCGAGCTCATCGAGATCGTCGTCGGACATGGCGCCGACCGAATGCTGGCCAACCGCCTCGAAGAGATCCTGCACGGTGACCGCACGGCCGCGGAACGAGCCGGGCAGGATCGAGCCGCCGTAGATGAAGATCGACGGCACGTTGAGGCGGCACATCGCCATCATCATGCCGGGTAGCGACTTGTCGCAGCCGGCAATGCCGATCAGCGCGTCGTAAGCGTGGCCGCGTGTCGTCAACTCGATCGAGTCGGCGATCACCTCGCGCGAAGGCAGCGACGATTTCATGCCTTCATGGCCCATGGCGATGCCATCGGTGACGGTAATCGTGCAGAATTCGCGCGGCGTGCCGTTGGCCGCGGCGACGCCCTTCTTGGCCGCCTGCGCCTGGCGCATCAGGGCGATGTTGCAAGGGGCGGCCTCGTTCCAGCAGGTCGCCACCCCCACGAACGGCTGGTGAATCTGTTCGCGCGTGAGACCCATCGCGTAATAGAACGAGCGATGGGGAGCGCGTTCCGGGCCCTCGGTGACGTGGCGGCTCGGAAGCCTCGATTTATTGAAGGTTTTGGCGTCCATCAGACTTACTCACCGCCGTCCTTGCAGGCGCAATTGCCCGGACTTGATGATGGACGGCAGCCGGGCAGGATGTCGGGTTGCTTTGTGGCGGGACAGCGACTTTTGACCCCAAAGGCCCGTTAGGCTTGCGAAGTTCTGAAGGTGTGGCGCGGCGGCAACACCGGGCCGTTTTTAACCAAAATCCGCTGTGCCGGTTTGGCTCAAATAATTGCGCCGCAAAAGATTTCCAGGGCGGTCAGCCTCGATCTCCGAAGAATGGCCCGGCGCGCCTTGTGGATTGCCGGGCCAAGCGGGGCAATGACAAAAGGAGCCATGCCCCGCCGCCTCCGGCCAAGCTTCTTCGCCCGCAGCGTCCATGAAGTGGCGCCCGACCTCATTGGCGCGATGCTTCTGTTCAAAGGCGCCGGCGGCCGCATTGTCGAGGTCGAGGCCTATCATCACACGGATGCCGCCGCGCACAGCTACAACGGCCGCACGGAACGCAACGAGGTGATGTTCGGGCCGCCCGGCCATCTCTATGTCTACCGCTCCTACGGCATTCACTGGTGCATGAACTTCGTGTGCGAGCCCGAAGGCAGCGCGAGCGCCGTCTTGATCCGCGCGATCGAGCCACTCGAAGGACTTGCCGCGATGCGGCGGCGGCGCGGCGTGGAAGATTTGCGCGCGCTCTGCTCGGGGCCGGGAAAGCTCTGCGAGGCGCTCGGCGTCACCCGCAAGGAAAACGGAATGGCGCTCGATGCGCCGCCGTTTCAGCTCTTCGCGCGCACGAAGCCGGTGAAGATCGTCAAGGGCGTCCGTATCGGCATCACCAAGGCCGCCAAAAAGCCGTGGCGCTTCGGGCTCAAGGGATCGAAGTTCCTCAGCAAGCCATTCACCGCGGCGAGCGCTTCGCGAAATCGATCGAAGGCGTGAGAAGGATAAGCGGCAGCCCGGCGAAGGCGATCGGCAGGAACGCGAAGGCCGCGATCCCGGTCGCGTCCCAGCAAGCGCCCGCGATCACCGATACGAGCATCGCCATGCCGTAGCCGATGGTGAACATGCCGGCGGCGAGCCGCGGCACGTCATCATGCGGAACCAGGAGCGCCGGCAAGGCGAGCGCGAGCGCGAGCACGCTCGCGCAAGCGAAGCCGATAAGGCCGGCGGAAAACGCGGTCCACCAGTTCGCGGTGGTGACGATGCCGGCGACGCCGGCAAGCGCGATTGCGCCCGCGGCCATGAACGGCCAGGCGCGGCGTTCCCAGCGGCTGGCCATCGCCAGGAGCAGGAACGAGGCCGGAAGCTGACCGACATTGAGCACCGATAGCGCCGGTCCGATCAGATCGCTGCGCCCGGCGCTCGTGAGATAGCCCGGCAGAAATCCGTTCGAGCAGAAATACATCGTGTTCGCGGCACCCATGGCGAGCGACAACTTCCACAGCAGAGGGTCGCGCCAATCCGGCCACCAGCGGCGCGCCGGGGCGGCGGCCGCGGACGATTTCGGTTGGAAAACAAAGACGAGGATGGCGATGGCCACGAGCGGCACCGACCAGAAAACAAGACTCGCGCGCCAGCTTTCGGCGAAGAGCGGCAATACGAACGGGATCGTAAAGGCGACCGGCAGCGACTCGCCGACAAGAAGTCCGTTTGTGTAAACGGCGGTGCCGAAGCCGATCCGTTCGGGCAGCCACGCGCGCACGATCGGCGGCAGCGACGGCTGCATGATCGCAATGCCCGCGCCCATGGCGACGGTCGCGGCGTAGAGCGCGACGATGCCCGGCGAAATGCCGCGCAGCGCCGAGCCCGCGGCGGCGAGCAGAAGTCCGATCACGAGCGCCGCCAGCGCGCCGACGCGCGCGATCAGGAGCGAGCCCGGCACCGCGGCCGCCGCGAACAGGATCACCGGCAGGCCGGTGAGCACGCCGATCTCGGTGCCGGTGAGATGGAGATCGCGCTGGATCAGCGCCAGCACCGGCGGAATGGCGAGGATCGGCAGCCGCAACGCGTTGCCGGCGAGCCATAGCAGAACGAGCGCGGTGAGCGGCCGCGAACCTTCCTTCATTCGGCGCCTTTCAGGCGCTCGAGCGCTTCGTTGATCTTGGCGCGGCGGTCCTCGGCCTCCGCGCGCTTCTCGCGTTGCTCGTCGACCACTTCTTCCGGCGCGCGCGCCATGAAGTCGGCGTTGTTGAGCTTCTTGTCGACGCGCTCGATGTCGTCGGCGACTTTCTTCAGTTCCTTTTCGAGGCGGACGCGTTCGGCAGCGAGATCGACGACACCCTTCAGCGGCATCGCCGCGACCTCGCCGCGCACAAGCAACTGCACAGAGCCCGCCGGCGGCTTGGCGGCAAAGGAAATTTCCGAGAGCCGCGCGAGGCGGCGGAGCGCCTCGCCCCAACGCGCTGCCCGCGCCTCGGTTTCCTTGCCGGAAACGAGTACGAGCGGCACTTGCGAAGCGGCCGGCACGTTCATCTCCGAGCGCACGGAGCGTACGGCTGAAACAAGATCGACGAGCCAGCCGATCTCGGCTTCGGCCTTTTCATCTTCGAGACCTTCGAGGCGCGGCCAAGGCGAAAGCGTCAACATGCCTTCGCGCTTGGCCCCTTGCGCGGCCGTGAGCCGCCAGAGCTCCTCGGTAAGGAACGGCATGAAGGGATGCAGCAATTTCAGGATTTCGTCCTGCACAAAGGCGGCCGTGGCGCGCGTCTCGGTCTTTGCCGCGCCATCGGCGCCGGTGAGCACCGGTTTCGCAAGCTCGATGTACCAGTCGCAATAGATGCTCCAGACGAAGCGATAGACGGCGTTAGCCGCGTCGTTGAACTTATAACCTTCGATCGCGGCGGTGACTTCTTTCGCGGTCGCCGCCGCCTCGCCCAAAATCCAGCGATTGAGCGTCTCCTTCGCCGATTTCGGATCGAATGTTTCCGCGCGCGCGACGCCGTTCATCTCGGCAAAGCGCGCGGCGTTCCACAGCTTCGTCGCGAAATTGCGATAACCCTCGACGCGTGAGGTCGCGAGCTTGATGTCGCGGCCTTGCGCGGCCATAGCCGCCAGCGTGAAGCGGAGCGCGTCGGCGCCGTAATCGTCGATCAGATGCAGGGGGTCGATGACATTCCCCTTCGACTTCGACATTTTGGCGCCGCGCTCGTCGCGCACCAGCGCGTGGATGTAGACGGTGTGGAACGGCACCTTGCGCATGAAATGCAATCCCATCATCATCATGCGCGCGACCCAGAAGAAAATAATGTCAAAGCCGGTGACGAGGACACTCGTCGGGTAATAGCGCGCAAGTTCCGGCGTCTTGTCCGGCCAGCCGAGCGTCGAGAACGGCCACAGCGCCGAGGAGAACCAGGTGTCGAGTACGTCCTCGTCGCGTGTAATTGATAGCTCTCTATCTTTTCCAGTCTTGAGAGAGTGACGCTGATCTAGAATATCAATCACGCGCTCTTTCAGCTCGGACTCATCTTTGGTTTTGACGACAACCTTTCTTCCATAATGGGCGGAAGCTTCGGCAATTGCTTCTTGTTCACTCTTCGCAACAAAGATCTTGTTGTCGGGACCGTACCAAGCTGGAATTTGGTGACCCCACCAGAGCTGACGCGAGACGCACCAAGGCTGGATGTTCTCCAGCCAATCGAAATAGGTTTTCTCCCAATTCTTGGGGACGAATGTAGTGCGACCGTCTCTGACGGCTTTCAGCGCATCGACCGCAAGTTTCTTCGCGTCGACATACCACTGATCCGTGAGGCGCGGCTCCAAGACAACGCCGGAGCGGTCTCCATGCGGCACAGTATGAACATTAGGTTCAATTTTCTCGATTAGCCCACGCTCTTCTAGGGCCGCCACAATCGCTTTGCGAACAACGAAGCGATCCTGATTGTCTAGCGATTTTAAAAACTCTTCTGGTCTAAACGCGAATCTCGTTTGAATCCGCTCCGGGTGAGTATCGGTGTAAAGCCGCTCATGCTCGTATTCTGCAAATAAATTTTCAATTTGAACGCGTGCATCTTCGCTGAAGATGTTGATAAGCGGGAGATTGTGCCGCCGCCCGACCTCGAAGTCGTTGAAGTCATGCGCGGGCGTGATCTTGACCGCGCCTGAACCCTTTTCCGGATCGGAATATTCGTCGTCGACGATCGGAATCTTCCGCCCCACGAGCGGCAAGATCGCGTGCTTACCGACGAGTTTTTTGTAGCGCTCGTCATCCGGATGCACCGCGACCGCGGTATCGCCGAGCATCGTCTCCGGCCGGGTCGTCGCGACCGTAATAAACGTGCCGGGCGCGCCCTCCACCGGATATTTGATGTGCCAGAGGTGCCCCTTCACCTCGACCTGCTGCACTTCGAGATCGGAAATCGCCGTGAGCAATTTCGGATCCCAGTTCACCAGCCGCTTGTCGCGGTAGATCAGCCCTTCCTTATGCAGCGCGACGAAGACCTCGATCACCGCGCGCGACAGCCCCGCGTCCATGGTGAAGCGCTCGCGCCGCCAATCGCAGGAAGCGCCAAGGCGCTTGAGCTGACGGATGATGGTGCCGCCCGATTCCTCTTTCCATTTCCACACGCGTTTGAGGAATTCCTCGCGCCCGAGCGCGCGGCGGTGCTCCTGCTTCTCCATGAGCTGGCGCTCGACCACCATTTGCGTGGCGATGCCCGCGTGGTCGGTGCCCGGCTGCCACAGCACGTCCTTCCCGCGCATGCGCTCGAAGCGGCAGAGAATGTCCTGCAGGGTGTTGTTCAACGCGTGACCCATGTGCAAGGAGCCGGTGACGTTCGGCGGCGGGATCACGATGCAATAGGGCTCGGCGTTCTTGCGCTCGGGGCGGCCGGCATTGAAGGCGCCCGCCGCTTCCCAGGCGCGGTAGATGCGGTCCTCGACGTCGGCGGGCTGGTAGGTCTTTTCAAGCATGGCGAGCCGCTTAAAGAGCGGAGCACGCCGGGAGTGTCAATGTAAGGATGCCGCCCCGGAAGACGGAACTACCGCCCGCCGCGCGAGACGCGCTCGATCTCGGCGCGCACCAGCCGCTCGACAAGGCTCGGCAAATTGTCCTCGAGCCACGTCTTGAGCATGGGCTTCAGCATCTCGCGCACCACATCCTCGATCGTGCGCGATCCCTCGAACATCGTATTGGCGAGCGAGCCGAAGGCGGCGGAAACCGCCTCGCTTGCGCGCTGTGACAACAGCTGCTCGTCGAGCGCGGTCGGATAGGCAGCGCGTGGCGCGAGAGGCTGCGGCTCCCGGCGCATGTGGTCGCGGAATTCGACATCCGGGCTTTCAACCGGCTTAAAGGCAGACTCGCGTTTCGGCTCGACCATGTCGGTCAACTCCAGCACATCTGGCTCGGGTGGCGGCGGCGTAACCGGCTGACTGACCGGCGGCGGCGTCATGGGTTTTGCCGCCGAGGCAAGCGGCGGCGGCGCCGGCCGTTCGGCAGGTTTCGGCGCGGGCTCCGCGCCGTTCTCGTCGGAAATGATGCGCCGGATGGAGGCAAGGATTTCCTCCATCGACGGCTCCTGCGCCTTGGCAGCCTTCTGGGACATGGCCTCGCCGCTTTCCCTCAGCCCTTTGGAAAGCCCGACTCGATCAAACGAATCGTCCAAACCGTTGATTTGCCCGTAACTATGGCATCGGACGGGTCAAACGCAATGCGGAAGGATCGAAACGTAAACTTTGTTCAACGTCCATCCGGGGTTCTAAGGCCGCCCCAGCTGTCACGCACCTGCCGGTAGTGCTCCTCTGGGTCGTAGGTCGCGACCTGCAACCCGAGCGAGTTCATGTCGAGGCGGCCGATCGCTCCGAGCACCGCATAGGAGGCAACGACCCGGTCGCGCTGCGCGTTCACGAGCGTACTCTGCGCCTGCACGAGATTGGCCTGAGCGAGGAGCACGTCGGAGATGGTGCGCTGGCCGACCCTGTACTCGTCATTGATGCCCTTGAGCGCAATACCCTGCGCGTTCACCTGGGTCTGCGCCGCCGCGATTTCGGAGCGCGCAGCCTCAAGCTGGCTCCAGAACTGCACGATCAACGCCCGCACTTGATCGCGCGTCACGTCCATCTGAATGCGGGTCTGGCCGAGCACCTCTTTCGCCTGGCGAATGGCGGCATATTCGGCGCCGCCCTGATAGATCGGCGCGGTGGCGGAAAGACCGATCGAGGCCTCATCCTGACGCTTGATCTGAGTCGTGGGCTCGTTTGAGCGCTGCAGTGTGCCCTGCACGTTGACGGAAGGAAGCAGCGCGCCCTCCACCACCTTCACCTGCAAGGAGGCGTAGTCGATGGCGTATTGCGCCGATATGATATCCGGATTGCGCTGCAAGCCGTCGGCGATCGCAAGATCATAGGAGCGCGGCAACAATTGCTCGACCGGCCGGCCGGCCGAGAGCTTACCGGCCTCGGCGCCAATCACCTGACGGTACACGCCCCGTGAGGTGGCGAGGTTCGATTGCGCCTGGATGAGCGAAGAGCGGCCGCCGGCCTCGGCCGCCTCGGCGAGCGCGGTGTCCGTGCGCGTGACCTCGCCCACTTCGAAGCGGTCTTTTGCCGCGCGCAATTGCTCGCCGAGCGATTTGAGGTTTTGCTGCTGCAACTGCACCAGCGCCTCGTCGCGGAGTACGTTCATGTGTGCGGTAACGGCGTCGAGCAGGATCTGCTGCTCGGTCGAGCGCAACACTTCTTGCGATTGGCGCACCTGCGCTTCCGCCGCGCGCACGTTATTGGCAGTGCGGAAGCCGTTATAGACGTTCTGGGTGACGTTGAGCGAAAGCGTCGACTGATTGAGGATCGAGTTGAACCTGCTCGCCGGAATGGTGATCGGGCAAGGCGGACCGCCGGTACAGGGAAAAATCTGCGGATCGGTCGATGTTGTAAGCGCAGTCCTCGCAACACTCGCCGCGCCCGTAATCGTCGGGCGATAACCGGAGAGCGCCTTCGGCACGTTCTCGTCGGCGGCGCGCAAGGCCGCGCGCTGTGCATTCAACGTCGGATTGTTGACGTAAGCAGCCGTGAGCGCCTGCTCGAGGGTCTGCGCCTTCGCGCTTGCGCCCATCGCCAGGAAAGCAATCGCCAGCGCAACAGCCGCAACCAAGGCCCACGCCGCCCCAATTTGACGCCCACGCATTCAATGGCTCCCGTCCCGCCGGGTTGGCTCCCGGCCAGGATTCGTCGTCCCTGTTTCAGCACCAGAATAGTCGTCCCCGCCAGACGAGGAAACCGCCGATCAGCGCATATCTGCGATTTCTCGGCCGCGAGGCAGGATAGTCACAGGCTTGGGAACCCGGGTCAGAACACGAATTCCTTAGGCGCGGCAAAGCCCGGCAAGGGCGAAATGGCGGCGTCGAAGACAGGCCTTTTGCCCACAACCTTGCCGGTGCGGAGATAAAGCATGGCCTTGGCCGCGCGGCCGGAACCTACGATTGCAACCAGCCGGCCGCCGTCCTTCAGCGAATCAATGATCGCCGGCGGCACGATCTCGACCGAACCCTCGAAGAGGATCGCGTCATAGGGCCCCTCATGCGGCGCGCCCGCCGAGAGCTTCCCGCTCACCACCTTTGCGTTCGTGGCGCCCAGCGAGGCGAGCAGCCTTGTTGCGATCGGCACGAACTCGGCGTCCTCCTCAAGCGCGACGACGCTCCCGGCAAGCCGGGCGAGAAGCGCCGCCGAATAGCCGCTCGCCGTGCCGACATCGAGCACATGGTCATTCGGCGAGAGCGAAAGCGTTTGCACGAGACGGCCAAGCACCATCGGCTCGATCAGGTAGCGCCCGGGCTTGCCGCCGCTCGTCGCGCGCAGCGGAATATCCTCGTCGACATAGGCGAGATCCACGCGCGCCGCGGGCACGAATTTTTCGCGCGGCAGTTCCAGCATTGCCGCAAGGATGCGCTGATCGGTCACATCGTTGACGCGGAGCTGACCCTCCACCATCGCTTGCCGCTGGTGTGCGTAGTCGGTCATGGCGAAACCCTGAACCCGCGCATTGAAGGCCGCTTCCCGTGCGCGGCCATACATAAAGGAAGCCCACGGAAGGGCAAGGCAGATTGGCTTTCCGATCCTGCAACTCTGGCCATTGTTGATGGCGGGAGCCTTTGCTATCAAGCCCAGCGCCCCCTCGCCTTATTCCGCGAAGCTCGAAGTCGGCCACGTGGCGGAGTGGTTACGCAGCGGACTGCAAATCCGTAAACCCCGGTTCGATTCCGGGCGTGGCCTCCACTTTTTCGAGAAGTCAGCGCGGCGCTTGGCAAGGCTGATAGTGCGGTCTATAGCGGGACCGTTCCCCGGTAGCTCAGCGGTAGAGCAAGCGGCTGTTAACCGCTAGGTCGCTGGTTCGAATCCGGCCCGGGGAGCCAATTCACATTCGTTCATGCGGCGTGACATCGCGGTCTTTTGAGCAACCAATTGTTCTAAAAAAGACCTAGGTTCGATTCTAGGAAGCCGTTTACCCGACCTGTGATAAACGAGCGGGCTGTAACGCGTAGGGATTGGGCGAGGGTATGAGCGACGCTTTGTGGCGGAATGGGCGGCTTGTTCTCGCCGCGTTGCTTCCGCTCATTTTTTCAGGCGCTGCCGCCGACGCGCAATATTATCCGTCCTGGCGCTATGGCTATGACCCCGGCAACGTTCCGCCCGGTTTTGTTCCCTATCGCGATCGCGGTTACGACCGCGGCTATGACCGCCGCGATTTCGACTATTACCGCCGCCGGCCGCCTTCGGCCTATGACCAAGAGCCCGACCGGTCGCGGAAGGCGAAGCAGGAGCGCTTCGACGAGCCGAAGCAGGACATCGCGGCAAAACCAAACGAGGCGCCGGTCAAAGGACCCTATCACATCGTTGTTTCGATCAAGGCGCAGCGCGTTTCGCTCTACGGCAGCGACGGCCTGATCCGCACCGCCGCGGTCTCCACCGGCATGCAAGGCCATCCGACGCCGCAAGGCGTCTTCACCGTCATCGGCAAGGAGCGCTTCCACCGCTCCAACATCTACAGCAACGCGCCGATGCCGTTCATGCAGCGCATCACCTGGTCGGGTGTCGCGCTGCACGAAGGCGTGCTGCCCGGCTATCCGGCCTCGCACGGCTGCATCCGGCTTGGCAGCGACTTCGCGGTGTTTCTGTGGAAGACCACGAAAGTCGGCACGCGCGTAATCGTGACGCACGAAGAGCCCGCGCCCGCGGATATTTCGAGCGCCAAGCTTTTCGTTCCGACTTCCATGGCACGTGTGGCCGCGCCTCCCGTCGCGAGCGGCGACGGCAAGAGCATGATGAGCGCCGCCAAGATCGCCGTGCGCCATGATGACGAGCCGGACCTCCTGGTCACGCTGAATGACGGGCCGGCGAACCCCGCGGCCGCAACGCCGTTCAGCAAGGTCAAGTTCGATCCTTATCGCGACGGTCCGGTTTCCGTTTTCGTCAGCCGCAAGACCGGAAAGCTCTATGTGCGTTATGGCTATGAGCCCCTGTTCGACATGCCGGTGACGATCAAAAATCCCGACCGGCCGCTCGGCACCCATGTCTATACGGCAATGGAAGCGACCAATGATGGCTCCAGCATGCGCTGGACGGCGATCTCCATCCCCTCACCCGCGAGGGCCGAGGTCGAAAATCTGAAACCGAAGAAAGGCGAGCGGGTGACGGCGGCCTTGAATGAAACCGACATACCGGAATCGCGCGAGACGCAGACCGCGCAGGCCGCGCTTGACCGGATCGAGATGCCGAAGGAAGCGATCGACCGGATCGCCTCCATCCTCACCGTCGGTTCTTCGCTCACGGTTTCCGATTACGGCATCAGCGACGAAACCGGCCGCGAGACGGATTTCATCATCCTCACGAAGTAAGCGCCCGCTTTTACTGCGTCCCGAACTTATACGTCGCGCCCGCACCGGCGTAGAAATCGCTCGAAGGTGAGAATTTGATGCCGGGTGTGTTGCCCGTCGCCGGGGTCGCGATCGCCGGCGTCTTGGTGTCGTAATTGTTCAAGCCGGCGAAGGTGTTGAGCGAGAATTCCTCGAGCGATTTGTCGGCGAGCGGCTTGTAAGTGAGCTTCGCCTCGGCGCTGCCGACGCGCGGCGCGGTTCCGGTGTTGGTTGCCGTGCCATCAATGCCGGTGAGCGTGGTATCGCGCTTCGCGAGCCCGTAACTGCCGCCGATGCCAACGGCGAGTTCCTTGTTGAGGTCGACCTTGGAGTCGAGCCCGACCTTGGCGCCGACACCGTTCCAATCGAGCGAGGAGGTGCTCGGCGTTTGCACGAAGTCCTGATGGTTGCGGTTCGAGAACACCGAAACCGAGGGCGTGAGCGTGAGTTTTTCCGCCTTGTAGTCGCTCGCGGCTTTCACCGAAAGCTCGCGCGCTTCGTAATCGATCGAGGAGAGCGAGTTGCAGTTGGTGCACCCGCCGAGCGTCCAGCCGTTCAGGATTTGCGGGCTCGGCAGGCTCGGCAATGGCGTCAGATTCGCGCTCGCCTTGGCCGATGCCGCGCCTACTTCGACGCGCGTATTCGATCCCCATTCGGGAGAATAATTGTCGGGCAGGATGTAGCCGACGGCGCCGCGCATCACTTCGGTGGTGGGCGCGCTCGAAGGATTGAGCGTATCGGACGGCGGCCGGGGAATCGGGTTGTTTTCGTTGCCGTCCGCGGGCGTCTGCGGCTTCATGAAGGGGGCGTCGCCCCAGATGTAGAAGCGACCCTGCGACTTCACCACCGCGCCGGCCGGCGGATTGATGATTGAATCACGCACGCCCGGCGGCGGCTCGGTCGGCGTCACCACCGTCGTCTCTTGCGCGAACGCTTGATTGGAAAGAGCGAATAGGCCGGGCAGCGCGACGATGGCCGCGAGCTTCTGCTTCGTCATGACAAGAACACCGCATCCCGATTTCGGAAGCCCGGGTTCGTCGCATGGAGATGGGGCAAAGTTTTGACAGCGGACGTTTACGAGTATGGCTAAGTTACAGGCGGAACTCGCCTTTCGGCGCGTCACAACCTATGCGGCGCGCCGTTGCGTCTCCGCAGCCGCTCCTCTACTTTCGTTTCGCATTTTGCCGTTCCAGCTCCTACTTTCTTTCGTCCCATGGATTTCCGCAAAGACATCATCGAGGCGATCGGTCATACGCCTCTCATTCAACTCTGGCGCGCGTCGGAGGCGACGGGCTGCAACATTCTCGGCAAGGCCGAGTTCATGAACCCCGGCCAGTCGGTGAAGGACCGGCCCGGGCGGCAAATGATCTTGGAGGCGGAGAAGCGCGGCGAGTTAAAACCCGGCGGCCTCGTGGTGGAGGCAACCGCCGGCAATACCGGCATCGGGCTTGCGCTCGTCGCCAATGCGCGCGGCTACCGCACGATCATCGTCATCCCCGAGACGCAGAGCCAGGAAAAAAAGGACATGCTGCGGCTCTGCGGCGCCGAGCTCGTGGAAGTGCCCGCCCTTCCCTATTCGAACCCGAACAACTACCAGCACGTCGGACGGCGGCTCGCCGACAAGCTCCGCGCCAGCGAAAAGAACGGCGTCTTGTTCGCCGACCAATGGAACAATCTCGACAATCGCAAGGCGCACTACGTTTCGACCGGCCCCGAGATCTGGGCGCAGACCGAAGGCAAGGTCGACGCCTTCATCTGCTCGATCGGCACCGGCGGCACGCTCGCGGGCATCACCCAATATCTGCGCGAAAAAAAGAAAGATGTCGTGATCGGCTGCGCCGACCCGGAGGGCGCGGCGATGTACAATCTCTTCGCGCATGGCGAAGCAAAGGCGACCCCGGGGGATTCCATCACCGAGGGCATCGGCCTCGGCCGCGTGACGCCCATCGTCAAGGATCTCAAGGTCGACAAACCTTACGTGATCCCCGACAAGGAAGCGGTGCAGGCGGTCTTCGACCTCCTCGAACACGAGGGGCTCTGCATGGGCGGCTCGACCGGCATCAATGTCGCCGGCGCGATCCGGCTCGCGAAGGAGCTGGGCCCCGGCCACACCATCGTCACGATCCTCGCCGACTACGGCTCGCGCTATCAGTCAAAGCTCTTCAATCCCGCTTTTCTGCGCGAAAAAAAGCTGCCGGTACCGGAGTGGCTCGCCGGCAAGGCGAAGCCAAAGCTGCCGAATGTGATGAAGTGAGCCGGCTACTGGGTGGAGAAGTTACGCTGCAAGCGGATTATCGCCGACCAATTGTTTTGATCGACGATAACCGGGCCGCCCAGGTTGAAGTTGTTGCGGCCGTAGTTGGTGTACGTTACCTCGATCCCGAAGCTGCAATGCGGCGACACCGGCTGATCCCATAGCGCGCCGATTGCAAGACCAGAGATCGAATGGTTGTCGGTGAAGGCGCCGCCGCTCACCCGCGCCTCGCCCCATCGCTCGCCGACGACAAGCGAGAGCGAGGGCGGCGCGATATTCGGCGTGTTGGTCGTGCGCGGAAGCTGAATGCCGGCGATCCCTAACACGTCGTAGTATGAGCGCAACTTGTAGGAATGCAGAAGACTATTCCCCGCCCAGATGGTGCTGTCGCTAACGTCGGCTTTGTTCCAACTGCCTTCGACACCGAAAACGAAACCGTTCGGCGTATAGAACAGGGCTTGGCCGCCGGCGCCGACTGACCAGCCTTGCGAGTTGAGGTTGAGGCTAGGCATTACGTCGAAGTCGGATTGGCCCGCGACAAATCCGCCTTGAACGAAGCCGCCGATGCGGAGGCATGTGTCGCTTCCGGGAACATAATAGAAGCCGGCGCCGTAGAGGCTGCAGACTTTTACATATTCGACGGTCGCCGCGGCCGGCGCCGCGAATGCAGCACTCATCAGACCGGAGATAAATGCGAGAGCAAAAATTTTATTGGACGATAGCCCCATGACGGCCTCCCCCCAACTCCCATGCGAAGCGTTTCACGGCGCCGGAACGGAGGCAATCGAGATTCGTCGATTTCCAACAGGTGTTGCCGTAAAATCGCAAATCAAAAATACGCCGCTATATCAAATATCTCGGGTCGATCGTTAAAGTATCGCGGCGATCGTCAAGCGGCTTGCTCGTCTCGGCCGAGTGGCTCGGCAGCCAGATGAAGGCAAAAACGACCGAGCGTGATGGTGTAAAGTCGCCGAGGGCGATTCCGAAGGAAGCAGAGAGGATTTCCGAATGCCGAGGGCAAAGCTCCTCCCGATTTCTATAATCACGGCCGCGGTTATCGCTTGGCCTGCGAATTCCGGCGCGCAGCCGGTGCCGTCCAAGATGAAGGACTGCCTCTTGATCGAAGACGGCTACAAGGAGCGCCTCGACTGTTACGACGCGGTGATCGCGCCCCAGCCGCGGCCCGGCGCAAAAAAAGGGAAGGTCGTTGCAGACTGCCGGTACCTGAAAGAAGAAGACGAGCGGCTCGCTTGCTATAACAGCTTCGTCGCTGTGCAGACGAAACCGCCATCCACCGGCAAATCCATGGGGGCGGCCAAGAAGATGCCGCCGCCGCAATGAAATGAAGCTCTCCTCGAGCGAGCCGCAACCAAGGGCACCGTATGAGCAAGCCTTTCCCCGCTAAAAGCCGCTGGCTCGTCTCGACTGATTGGCTCGCGGAGCACTTGCACGACCCTAACCTCGTAGTCGTCGACGGCTCCTGGTATCTGCCGCCGGAAAACCGCGACGGCTTCGAGGAATATCTCGCTGCTCACATTCCGGGCGCGGTGTTTTTCGACATCGACGAGATCGCCGATCACAGCCGCGGCTTGCCGCACATGCTGCCGCCGCCGCATGTGTTTGAGCTGCACATGACGCGGCTCGGGATCGGCAACGACGTGCAGGTCGTTGTCTATGACGGCGCCGGTCTCTTCTCGGCGCCGCGCGTGTGGTGGACTTTCCGCGTCTTCGGCATGGAAAACGCCTTCATTCTCGACGGCGGATTCCCGAAGTGGCGCGCGGAGAAAAGGCCGGTCGAAGCCGGCATGGTGGCGCGCGAGCCTTCACACTTCGCCGCGAATTTCAACGAGGCGCTGGTCGCCGACCTCGATCGCGTGAAGAAAACGCTCGTCGACCGCTCGGCGCAAGTGTTGGATTCGCGTTCGGCCGCGCGCTTTCGTGGCGAGGCGCCGGAGCCGCGGCCGGGCGTGCGCTCCGGCCACATGCCGGGCAGCGTGAACGTGCCCTACACCATGGTCGTAGATCAGGGGCGGCTCGCGGGCGCCGACACGATCCGCAAAGCGCTCGCCGAGGGCGGCGTCGATCCCGACAAACCCGTGATCACGAGCTGCGGCTCGGGCGTGAACGCGGCGATCATGTGGCTCGCGCTCGATTCGATCGGCAAACCGCCGCAAGCGCTTTATGACGGCTCGTGGACCGAATGGGGCGCGAACGAGGATCTGCCGGTTGCAACCGGGCCAAAATGAGCGAACGCCCACCGCGCGCGTGCCTTGGTTTTGGCCTTTGTGACAAAACAAAAAATTGATCGCCCGGCGCCCCCGCAGCGCCGCCGGTTAACGATGCGCTAACCGCAACCGATCAATCTTGGCGGGCATTTTCCCGACGGCCGCTCTTTCATTTCCGCCACCCATGGAACTCCCGAACCCGTTCAACGCCGGTCCCGCTCGCGGCAAGGACATGATCGGCTTTAGCCGCAGCCTAGCGTGGCGGCTGGCGTTGCCGGTACCGCTGATCCTGATCATCGCGATCGCGCTCACCTGGCTGATCGTGCCGCGCATCGTCGAAAGCATGGCGACGAACGACGCCTACCTTGCCAACCAGCAGGTCGCCTCGGAGTTCAAGACGATCCGCACCTATTACACCGAGAATGTCGTGAGCAAGGTGCTCAAGGGAAGCTCGCTCAAGGCTTCCTACGATCACAAGACCAACGAGGGCGCGATCCCGCTGCCGGCGACGCTCCTGCACGACCTCAGCGGATTGCTTGCCGACAAGGACACCCGGATCCAGCTCTTCAGTCAGTATCCCTTCCCCGACCGCAAGGACCGCAAGCTTGACGATTTCCAGCGCGAGGCATGGGCGTATCTCAACGCCAATCCCGCGGCGACCTTTTCCCGCCTCGAAGTCATCGACGGCAAGCACGTCGCGCGTGTTGCGATTGCTGACAAGATGTCGAGCGAGGCTTGCGTCAATTGCCATAACTCCGACCCGCGCTCGCCGAAGACCGACTGGAAAGTCGGCGACGTCCGCGGTGTCTTGGAGGTTTCGTCGGTTATCGATCAGCAGCTTGCCCACGGCGCCACCCTCAGCAATCTGATGGTCGGCGGCGCCGGCGTCGTCGGCCTTGCGTTGCTCGCGATCACGTTCTGGCTTACGCGCGGCATCACCCGGCCGATGAGCGGCATGGTCCGGGCCATGCGCCAGCTCGCCGCCGGAAATTTCGACGTCATGCTGCCCGGACGCGGGCGCAGGGACGAACTCGGCGCGATGGCCGAAGCTGTCGAGCTATTCAAGGCCAAGGCACTTGAGCGCGCGCGGCGGGAGGCTGAGGAGAAGGAAGCGAAGAAAGAAGCGAACGCCGCGGAACGCCGGGCCGAGATGCAGCGGCTTGCGAGCGGCTTCGAGACCGCGGTCGGCAGCATCGTCACGGCCGTTTCGCAATCGGCACGCGAACTCGAGGCTGCCGCGGGCACGCTCACCAACAACGCCGAGACTACGCGCCATCTTTCGTCCGTGGTTACGACAGCCTCGAGCGAGGCATCGGACAATGTTCGCTCGGTCGCAGAGGCCGCGCATGAACTCGCAAGTTCAGTGGCGGAAATCCGCCACCGTGCGAGCGAGTCAAGCCGCATCGCCAATGACGCCGTGCTGCAAGCGGGGAAAACCGATGCACGGATCACCGAACTCTCCGCCGCAGCCACGCGCATCGGCAATGTCGTCAACCTGATCATGGATATCGCGCAGCAAACCAATTTGCTCGCACTCAACGCCACCATCGAAGCGGCGCGCGCGGGCGACGCCGGCCGCGGCTTTTCCGTTGTCGCCTCGGAAGTGAAAACGCTCGCGACGCAAACGGCAAAGGCGACCGACGAGATCGCGACGCAAATCGCGGAGATGCAGGGGGCGACGCAGGAATCGGTGAATTCGATCAAGGAAATCGTTTCCACCATTGCCCGTATTTCGGAGACAGCCGCGGCGATTTCCGCCGCGGTCGAGGCGCAGAGCGCGAGCGCGCACGATATCGGCCGCAACGTCGAGAATGCCGCCAACAGCGCCGTGCAGGTGGCGGCCAATATCGCCAACGTGAACCGGGCGGCGAGCGAAACTGGTACCGCCTCGGACAGCGTGCTTACTTCCGCCAAGACGCTTTCAACCGAAGGAAGCAAGTTCAGGCTCGCGGTGGAAAAATTCCTGGCCACTGTCCGCGCCGCCTAAGAACAGCGCCGGGGGACTACGATGCGCGCGGCGCGAGAAAGGCCGGTGGCGGCAGGGTCCAATAGGACCTAGTCTCGGGGCGGGAGGATGCGATGATCTTCCGCCAGCTCTTCGACAGCCCATCCGGCACCTATACTTATCTCCTCGCGAGCCGCCGCGGCGGGGAAGCGCTGATTATTGATCCGGTGCTGGACAAGGTCGATCGCTATCTGCAGCTGATCGCCGAGCTCGAGCTCAACCTCGTGAAAGCCGTCGATACGCATCTGCATGCCGATCATGTGACCGGCCTCGGCGCGCTCCGCGACCACACCCATTGCATTACGGTGATGGGCGAGATGAGCAATGTCGATGTGGTATCGCTGCGCGTGGCCGAAGGCGACAAGCTCAAGGTCGAGGGTGTTTCGCTCGACGTGCTCTATACGCCCGGCCATACCGACGACTCCTACAGTTTTTTGATGGGCGACCGCGTGTTTACCGGCGACACGCTTCTCATCCGCGGCACCGGGCGCACCGATTTCCAGAACGGGAATGCGCGGGCGCAATATGATTCAATCTTCGGAAAACTATTGAAGCTGCCGGAAGAGACGCTCGTCTTTCCCGCCCACGATTACAAAGGCGAGACGGTCTCCACCATCGGGGAGGAGAAACGCTTCAATCCGCGCCTGCAGGTGAAATCGGTCGACGAGTATGCCGATCTCATGGGCAAGCTGAACTTGCCCAATCCAAAAATGATGGACGTGGCGGTGCCGGCCAACCTCCATGTCGGCCTCCACCAGGAGGAAATCGCGCGGCGCGGCTGGGCGCTTTCGCCGGCGCAGGCAATGAAACTGCTGGCGCGGCCGGAGATTGCGCTCATCGATCTCCGCGAGGCAGGCGAGCGCGAGAAGCACGGTGCGATTCCCGGCTCACTGCACGCACCGTATGCGGAGCTTGCGCGCAACGTGCAGCCCGGCGGCAAGCTGCATGCGCTCGCGCGAAATAGCGACAAGCGGATCATCTTCTACTGCGCCTTCGGCGAGCGCTCGGCAATGGCGGTGCAGGCCGCGCAGGACGCGGGGCTGCTTACCGCCTGCCACATCGCCGGCGGGCTCGACGCCTGGAAGAGGGCGGCAGGACCGATCGAGAAATAAATCCGGGCTAGCGGATCAATGCGGCGGACAAACTTGCGTCCACTTTTTCGAAAAGCGGGAGTGAACGTAATAGCCGCCGGGACAGGTGGGCGGACCCCAGTCCTTGGCAAAATCCGGCACCGGATCCGTATAATTTTCCGTCCAGAAGCAATGCCGTTTGCCGCATTTCCAGGCGGCTGCTTCGGATTGCTGTGCGCTCAAACCGACGAAAAAGAGTCCAAGGGCTGCGAGCATCAATGCTTTCCGCACGATTTCCTCCGCTATGTTCTTGATCGCCCGATCCTAAGCGAGCTGCTATTCGAATACCATCGAGCAGCGCACAAATTTTTACGATTTAAGGAAGCGTCATGCACTTCCTGATAAAACGCACCCGCTTCATCCAATGCAGGTTTTGCTCTCGGGCTTGCTTGCGACACTCGTTTCGCTTGCGATCACGCGCTTCGATCGTCTCCTGGGTGCGTTGATCCCAAGCCTCGCTACGCTTCTGTCTCTGCGCTTCGGCGTTCTCCAGAGCTTTCCGCCTTGCCGCCACGGATTCTTTCATCGTTTTCGGAGCGTCGGAAACATTCGTGGGCGCGGTTTGTTGAGCGAATACGGTGCAGCCGCCGCAAAAACAAAAGGCAATGGCGAACGCAACGCCAACCGATAGCAGGAAATACGACGGTCTCGCTTGCATCGCCGTTCGGGCCTCTTCAATGCAAAATCTGCGACAGAAACAGCTTCGTCCGCTCATGCTGCGGATGGGCGAAGAACTCGTTCGGTTCGTTCATTTCGATGATCTGGCCTGCGTCCATGAAAATGACGCGGTTCGCGACCTGGCGCGCGAAGCCCATCTCGTGGGTGACGCAGAGCATGGTCATGCCGTCATGGGCGAGTTGCACCATGGTGTCGAGCACTTCCTTCACCATCTCGGGGTCAAGCGCCGAGGTCGGCTCGTCGAAGAGCATGATCTTGGGATTCATGCAGAGAGCGCGCGCGATCGCCACGCGCTGCTGCTGCCCACCCGATAGCTGGCCGGGATATTTATTTGCCTGCTCCGGGATCTTCACGCGCGTGAGATACACCATCGCGCGCTCCTCGGCTTCTTTCTTCGGCATCTTGCGCACCCAGATCGGCGCGAGCGTAAGGTTTTCCATAATGGTCAAATGCGGAAACAGGTTGAAATGCTGGAACACCATGCCGACTTCGCGGCGGACTTCGTCGATTTTCTTCAGGTCGGCGGTGAGTTCGACGCCATCGACGACGATCTTGCCCGATTGATGCTCCTCCAGCCGGTTGATGCAGCGGATCATCGTCGACTTGCCGGAGCCTGACGGCCCGCAAATCACGATGCGCTCGCCGCGGGCGACCGAAAGGTTGATGTCGCGAAGCACGTGAAAATCGCCGTACCACTTGTTGACGTTGGTCATTTCGACCGCGGCGGAATTTTCAACCATTCCTGTTCTCCTTAGTGACGCTTGCCGGCGGAAAGCCGCCGCTCGACGAACTGCGAATAGCGCGACATGCCGAAGCAAAAGATGAAATAGACGGCGGCGCCAAAGGCAAAGCCCGTGAACAGCGTCGTCGATGTTGACCAATTCGGATCGGTGAAGGAGGCGCGTAGCTGACCGAGCAAATCAAAGATCGCGACGATCAAGACGAGCGTCGTGTCCTTGAAGAGACCGATGAAGGTGTTGACGATGCCGGGAATGACGAGGGTCAGCGCCTGCGGCAGCACCACCTGTCCCATGGTCTGCCAGTAGCCCAAGCCCAGCGCTGCGGCGCCTTCATATTGGCCCTTCGGGATCGCCTGCAGGCCGCCGCGCACGACTTCCGCCATGTAGGCGGCGGCGAACAGCGCCACGCCAATCAGCGCTCGCAGGAGGCCGTTGATCTGAAGCCCGCCCGGCAAAAACAGCGGCAGCATGTAGGTCGCAAAGAACAGCACCGTGATCAGCGGCACCCCGCGCCAGAACTCGATGAAAACGATCGAGAAGACTTTCACCGCCGGCAGTTCGGAGCGGCGGCCGAGGGCGAGCAGAATGCCGAGCGGGAGCGATACTACGATGCCGGTGACGGCGACGACGAGGGTGACGAGAAGCCCGCCCCAGGCGGGGGTTTCGACCGGCACCAGGCCGAAATCAAAATCGCAGGCGAGAATCACAAGCGCAAGGAGAAAGAGCAGCAGCGTCGCCATCCGCGCCACCGCGCGCGGGTTGCCTCCTAAAAAATGGACGATTGCTGCCGCCAACGAAACAATCATCACGGACGAAATGAGATAATCGAGCCAGAAACTCGCCGTGAGCCCCATGATTTCCCAGGGCCCGATGAAATACGCGAACGGCACGATCCGTCCGATAATGAACTGGAAGAGGCTGAAATTCCCGCCGGTCAGCAATACGAAGGCGACGATCGGGAAAACGCCGAAAAACAAAATGGCATTCAACCGCTTGAACGGTGCGCGCGGAATGAGGAGTGGCGCGAGCAAAAGTGCGCCAAGCGCGAAGACGGCGTTCGGCCGCCAGCGCTCGGCAATCGGGTAGAAGCCGTAGATGAATTGGCCGAACTTCGCCCTGACGAAGGGCCAGCAGGCGCCGCTCGCATTCACGCAGGCCTCGCGGTTGTCGCCGGTCCAAACCGCGTCGATGAATAAAAAGCGTATGAGCGGCGGCACCACGAGCAGGATCAAAAGAATGCTCGTGATCGTCATCGCGATATTGAACGGGGTGGAGAACAGGCTCTCGCGCGCCCAGCCGATGAAGCCGCGTTGCGAAGGCGGCGGCAGGCTCGCCGCCGCGAGCTCGCGCCGTACAAAGGTGCCGGTTGCGGCCGCGATATCGCTCATCGCTCCACCAGCGCCACGCGGCGGTTGTAGAAATTCATCAGCCCCGAGGTGATCAGCGAAATCGCAAGATACACGGCCATGGTGACCGCGATGATCTCGATCGCCTGCCCGGTCTGGTTCAGCGTCGTGCCCGCGAACAGCGCGAAGAAGTCGGGATAGCCGATGGCGACCGCAAGCGAGGAGTTTTTGGTGAGATTGAGATATTGGCTGGTGAGGGGCGGAATAATGACACGCAGCGCCTGCGGCACCACCACAAGCCGTAGCGCCAAGCTCGGCGACAGACCAAGCGAATAGGCGGCTTCGGTCTGGCCCTTGTTCACGGCAAGGATGCCGGCCCGCACGATCTCGGCGATGAAAGCCGCGGTGTAGGTCGAAAGCGCCAGCAGAAGCGCAATCAATTCGGGAATAATGCGGAGGCCGGTGGCGAAATTCAGCCCCTTCAATTCGGGTAAGTCGAAGCGGATTGGCGCGCCGAGCACGATATAGGTGAGAAGCGGCAGGCCGAAGATCAGCGCCAGCGCCACGCGCCCCGTCGGAAAAACTTGACCCGTCCGCATCTGGCGGGCACGCGCCCAATAGCGAATGACGATTGCCGCGACGAGGCCCACAAGGAAAGCAATTCCGACGGTGCCGCTCCCTTCATTGAAGATCGGCTCCGGCACGACAAGGCCGCGATTGTTGGCAAAGACGAGACCGAGGAACGAAAAGCTCTGACGCGGCGGCGGCAGCGTCGCGAGCACGGCGAGATACCAGAACAGGATCTGGAACAAGAGCGGCTGGTTGCGGATCACCTCGACATAGACTGCCGCAAGCTTGGCGAGCAGCCAGTTCTTCGAAAGCCGCGCGATGCCGATGAGAAATCCGAGTATCGTCGCGAACACGATGCCGAGGCCGGCCACAAGCAACGTGTTGAGCAAGCCGACGACGAAGGCGCGGCCATAAGTCGAGGTCTCGCTATAAGGGATCAATGCCTGCGAGACGCCGAAGCCGGCGGTCCCGTTCAGAAATCCGAAGCCGGTCGCGATGTGCTGCGCCGCGAGGTTGGCGCGCGCATTCTCGAAGAAATAGAGGCCTGCGCCGATGACGAGAACAAGCAGGGCCGCCTGGATCAAGATCGAGCGGGCAAGCGGATTGGTGAGGAGCGAACCTCGCTCCGGTGGCGCGCGCTCTGCGATATCGGCCATCCGCCTCGCCTCCTAAAGCGGTGAAACCCGCCGCCGGCGTTCTCGCGCAGCCGGCGGCGCTTATGTCTTCAGCGGATCGGCGGCGCGTATTGGAGGCCGCCTTTCGACCATAGCTTGTTGAGGCCGCGCTCGATCTTGAGCGGCGAGCCGGTACCGACGTCGCGCTCGAACATCTCGCCGTAATTGCCGACCGCCTTGACGATGCGCACGACCCAATCGTTGGTAAGGCCGAGGCTCTCGCCGGCGGAGCCTTCGACGCCAAGCATGCGGCGCACTTCGGGGCTTGTCGCCTTCAGCATTTCATCGACATTCGCCTTGGTGATGCCGAGATCCTCGGCGTTGACGAGCGCGAACAGCGTCCACTTCACAACGTCGAACCACTGGTCATCGCCATGGCGGACGACCGGTCCGAACGGCTCCTTGGAAATGATCTCGGGTAGAATCATATGGTCGTCGGGTGCGGCAAGCTTGAGCCTCTGCGCGTAGAGCTGGGAGGCGTCGGTGGTGAACACGTCGCAGCGGCCCGACTCGTAGGATTTCAGCGTTTCGTCGGCGGTCGCGAAGGCGACGATCTCGTACTTCATTTTGTTGTTGCGAAAGTAGTCGGCGATGTTGAGCTCGGTGGTGGTGCCGGTCTGGGTGCAGATCGAGGCGCCGGAAAGCTCGAGCGCCGAATTCACCTTCATCGATTTCTTCACCATCAGCGCCTGGCCGTCGTAATAGCTGATGCCCGCGAAGTTGAGGCCCATCTTGGTATCGCGCTCGAGCGTCCAGGTGGTGTTGCGCGAAAGGAGATCCACTTCGCCCGACTGCAACGCCGTGAAGCGATCTTTGGTGGAGAGCGGCGTGAATTTCACCTTTTGCGGATCATTGAAGATCGCGGCCGCGAGCGCCCGGCAGAAATCGACGTCGAGGCCGGTCCAATTGCCTTTATCGTCGGGGCTGGAAAATCCGGTGATGCCCTGGCTCACCCCGCATTGGACAAAGCCCTTGCTCTTGACCTGATCGAGGGTTCCGGCCGAGGCCGACGAAGCGAACACGCCGATGCCCGCCGCAAGAACAAATGCCGGTACGAAACGCTTCATGGAACAACCTTTCCTGTTTTGGGCGCGCTGTCGAAGCGCATCGCAATGCGCGGAATTGCGTTCCTCGCGAGTTGCACGCCCCTCCCCTTTACCATCACAGGTCAAGAACGAAGGCGGGTCAAGTGTTTACAGCCACCCGCCTTGACGGAACTGCAATCGGCGGCGGATAGAGGGTGAAGAAGGGCTGGCAATGGCAAAAGGCGGCAAGCACGACGGCAAAGGGCGAAAATTCCACATCGCGACCGAGGTCGTGTCCGCGGGTCGAACACCGTTCGCCTTCGAGGGCTTCGTCAACACGCCGATCTTCCGCGGCTCGACGGTGCTTGCGCCATCGGCCGATCAGTATCTGCACAAGAAGGGCCGCTACACCTATGGCCGGCGCGGCACGCCGACAACGACGGCGCTCGAAGGCGCGCTTACCACGCTCGAAGGCGGCGCCGGCGTCGTGCTGACGCCCTCGGGGCTCTCGGCAATTTCCACCGCCCTGTTATCGGTGCTGCAAAGCGGTGACCATCTTCTCGTCACCGACAGCGCTTATTTTCCGACGCGCCATTTCTGCGACACCGTGTTAAAGAAATTCGGCGTTGAAACGAGCTATTACGATCCGCGCGCGAGTGCTGCGATCGAAAAACTCCTCCAACCGAACACGCGAGCGGTTTTTCTGGAGGCGCCGGGTTCGCTCAGCTTTGAAATGCAGGATGTGCCGGCGATCGCGGAGATCGCGCACGCGCATGGCGCCGCCGTGTTAATGGACAATACCTGGGCCACGCCAGTCTATTTCAAGCCGCACGAATTTGGCGTCGACCTTTCGCTTGCCGCCGGCACCAAATATCTCGGCGGGCATGCCGACGTGAATCTCGGCTGGGTGTCGGGGACAGAGAAATTTTTCCCCGCCCTCAAGGAAGTTCACGGCACGCTCGGCCTTTGTCCTGGCCCGGAGGACGTGTTCTTGTCGCTGCGCGGCCTGCGTACGCTCGCGGTCCGCCTCGAGCGGCACATGGCTTCGGCGCTCACGGTTGCAACCTGGCTCAAGACGCGGCCGGAAGTCTTGCGTGTCTTGCACCCCGCGCTTTCCGACGATCCGGGCCACGCGATCTGGAAGCGCGATTTTGCCGGCGCGTCCGGGCTTTTCAGCTTTGTATTGAAGCCCGACCATTCGGCCAAGGCGGCCGCTGCTTTCGTCGACGCGCTCGAGCTCTTCGGCATCGGCGCCTCATGGGGCGGCTTCGAGAGCCTCGCCATCCCCTTCGACTGCACCAAGATGCGGAGCGCCACGAAATGGGCGCCCGGTGGACCGGCCATCCGGCTCCACATCGGCCTTGAAGATGTCGACGACCTTATCGCCGATCTCGAACGCGGCTTTTCCGCGCTCGCACAGCCCTGACGCGCGCTTTTTGCGGCCCGAAATCGCCGCGCTCGCGCATCACCAGATAGAGATTGCGCAGATACACGAACACGCCGAAGGCCTGGCCCGCGATGAAGACGGGGTCGCGGCGATAGATCGCATAGGCGAGCAACAAGAGGCCCCCGGCGATGGAGAAGAACCAGAAAGCGATCGGGATCACGCTTCTCCCCTCCCGCTCGCTTTCGATCCACTGCACCAGGAAGCGGCCGGTGAACATCAGCTGGGCGACGAAGCCGAGAACCACCCACCAATCGAAATTGGTGACGAATATGTCGATCAGGTAGTTTCCGACCGCCCGTTGCAGATCAATCAGCATCCGAAGGTACCTCCATCACTTCCGGCACGCGGCGGCGGCGCCGGATCAACCAGAACACCCCGGTGAGATCGACGATGCCGATCCACAGCCGGTTCCACATGCCGTAGTGGCTTTTGCCGTGCGCGCGCGCACGATCAACCACCTCGACATAGGCAACGTCATAGCCTTCGCGCTTGACCAGCGCGGGCGTGAAACGATGCAACGCGTCGAAATAGGGCAAAGCGAGATACACCTCACGGCGGAAAGCCTTCAATCCGCAGCCGGTATCGCGGGTGTCGTCGCGCAAGACGGCCGCGCGCACGCCGTTTGCGATCATCGATTGAAAACGCTTGAAGCCGCCCTTGCGCTTGAGGCGCTGGCCGTTGACCAGCGCGACCTTCGACGGTGCGTTCTCAAGCGCGGCAAGAAGCTTCGGAATGAAAGCAGGATCGTTCTGCCCGTCGCCATCGAGCGTCGCCACCAGCGGCGCGCGCGCGGTACGCACACCAGTCCGGATAGCCGCGGATTGCCCGCAGCTTCGCGCGTGCTTGACCTGGCGCAGCCAGGGGCGCGTCTTGCCTAACCTCCTCAGCACACCTTCGGTTTCGTCGGTTGAGCCGTCGTTCACAAAAATTGCCTCGAAGCGGCGGCCCTTCAGCGCCGCCGCGATTTCATCGGCGAGCAAGGGAATGTTCTCGGCTTCGTTGTGGACGGGTACGACGATCGAAACGTTGGGCGCAGGCGAGCTTGCTTCTACGGCCACTCAATTCCTCTCAAAGATTTCTCCGTTGCGGGCGAGAGGCCGCGCCGGAACGCGCCCTCTTAGCGTGGCAAGGACCTCAGCAGCAAGCCTGCCAAGACGGCCGATACTGGGCATGGCCTTCGGCTTGATGGTTCCGTCGAGCGTGACGGCAACGCCGAGCCGGCGCGCGGCAAAGGCACGAACGATCAAGGTCGCGAACACAACGCCGACAATGGCTCCGGCCAGCGCGTCACTGGGATAATGCGCGCGCAAGGCGATGCGCGAGAGGCCGACCATGACCGCGATCACAAAGAACGGAACGCGCAAGCGCGGAAACAGTGCGCCGAGAACAACGGCGGTCGCAAAGGCGATGGTGGTGTGGCCGGACGGAAAGCTCTCCGATGCCGCCTTCCACGCGAGCGGATCAAAGCCCGCGGCGCTGCTGCCGTGAAAAAATTTCGGCCGTGCGCGGCCGATCAACCCCTTGGCCAGCGCCGAGAGCGCGCCTGGAATCGCGACGGCGGAAAAAACCAGGGTCAACTGAACGGCGATCGCGGCAATGGTGGCATGCGCCATACGGCTAAGCGCGAGCCGCTGCGTCGGGAGCAAAAGCAAAATCAGCACGCCCGTGGGCACAAGCAAGTACGCGCCATAACCAAACCGCGTCATCACCTCGGAAAGACCCACGAGCAATTTTTTCGGAGGCATTACCAGCGGGTCGCCATAGAGGAGGAAGAATGCCGTCGCCGCCACCGCCGCAGCCAAGGCGAGGACGAACCAACGGTTAATCAGTGGACGTAACGGAATCGCTCTCGCCGTCTTTCGTTGAAAGAACAGCATCGGCACGCGCTTAGGCGAGAGTTCCATCCCGATCACCCTGAGGAAGGCCGCAGACTAACTTTCGCCGAGCTGAGTGACAAGCAGGTGAAGGGATTCTGACTATACGAACGTATCACTGCGGCTGCTGGAAATCTTTCGGCACAAGCAGAAGATAGCTCACGTATTTCCCATCGGGATAATTAAATCCCGAGACTTCGCCGACGCGCGCATAACTGAGCCCGATTTCGGCGGCGCGATTGGCGAAAGCGCGCTCCTCGCGCCTTTCGACGAATGCCAAGCGGCAGCCTCCGAGGCCGAGAAAATCGGCGGCTCCCGGACCGTAGACGAGCTTTGTATCGGTGCCGGCGAGAAACACCATGCTCGCCTCGTGGAAAGTCGAGGCGAGTAGCGGGTTGGGACAGGGAGATAATTTAATGGCATCGACCAGAAGCGGCGTGATGAACAGCGTACGCGCGCGCGGCAGCGTCGAGTAAGTCGCCCATTCGAGCGCGGCCGAAGCGAGCACGGCGATCGCCAGTGCCCGCTCGGCGCTCTTGCCCACGAGCCAGCGCCAAGCAGCAAAGGAGAGCAAAATCGAAAGGATCGCGAAGAAAATAAAGGTGCGGCCGAACTTTCCGTCAAACTGATAGGCGATGATCACCACCGCCACCACAGTGACCGTAGTTACGATCGGCCAGAACCAGCCGCCGCGAAGGACGTGCCGGTCGGCCTCCACGCCGCGGTCGAGTGCAAGCGCAATCAGAATGGCGGCAGCGGGATAAAGCGGCAGCACATAATGCGGGAGCTTGGTGATGACGAGCTCGAAGACAATCCACGCCGGCACGAACCAGGCGAGCAGAAAGCGGATGGCGGGATCGGCGCGGTTCTTCCAGGCATAGGGTGCGGCCAGCCACGAGAGCTGGGCCGCCGGAAAAAAGGCGAACCAGAACAAAAGGAAGTAATAACCTGGCGGTGCGCCATGACCTTCGGCGCCGTGAGCGAATTTGCCGAAAAAATCGCCGCCCACGGATGCGCCGTAAAAGCTGCCCTCGGTCTTGAACAAGATCGCAATGAACCACGGCAGCGTGAGTACGAGCATCCAGATCACGCCGGGCAGGAACTTCAGTTGCCTGAGCCAAGCCGCTGAGCGGTCAGTAATGACGAGCGTAAGCGCGGTCAAGGCGACAACGCCCGGTATGATCGGCCCCTTCAAAAGGATGGAGGCGCCGATCGCCGTCCAGAAGATCGCCGCCAGCCGCCACTGTCGCTGCGGCGGGATCTGGTCGCGCAAAAGATAAAAGCGCGCGAGCGCCCCCTCGGCCGCAAGCGCCGCAAGCAGAAGCGAGGCATCGATGGTCGCAATCCGCGCCTCGACGCCGAGGATGAGCGATCCCGCCATCGCAAGCGCCGCAAGCAGTGCGTAGCGCCTGCGCACGAAAACAAGCGCCGCCCAATAGGTGAGCAGCACGCTCGACACGGCCGCGATCAACGACGGAATGCGATAGAAGATGATACGCGTGCGCGCGTTCTGGAAGCCGAGCTTTTCCGCGGCCGCGACCGAAGCCGCCTGCAGCCAGTAAATGCCGATCGGCTTGCGGTAGCGCGCGACGTCCTGATAGCGGATGTCGATGAAATCGCCGCTTTCGAACATCTGCTTGGTAGCTTGCGCGTAGCGGCTTTCGTCGCGGTTGGTCGGCGACAGCGAATTGATGCCCGGCAGGAAGCAAATGAGCGAGAATGCGATCAGCGCGAGCGCCGCGCGCCGGTGCGAAACCGTCACGAAGTCGATGAGGGCTTCGAGCCGCCCGGAAAAGTCGATTTTGCGAAGATCGTCGCGCATTTTCGTTTGCCGATGGAAGAAGCAGCCCGCCGCAGTCAGAGCAAGAGGGTGAGATGCCCGCGCAGAAAATTAAATCACGTCAAGGGTCGGCCCCTTCAGTGACCGGCTCGAGCACCGAATCCGCCGGATCGGCGGGGTGATTGTAGGTGACTTTCGGCCTCGCGCCGACAGGGTATTCTTGGCCAGGCCGTTCACATATTTTCCCCCTCTGCTCGCAAGCACGCGCGTATTCTGCAGACGGCAGCAAAGACGGCTGCCGCCAGCCGAACTTTTTCACTCCCATGGCCGAATTCCCGCCGAGCGGCTTGGCCAACCATTCCATCAAGTTATTTCCTCTAATCTCTTGTAAAATCTTGCGAAGAGGCTTCAACCTCGGCCAAATCAAACGTGTTGCGCTTGTGCCACGCTTGGCTCGATCTTTTCGAACAAAAGCGAATAACTCGAAACGGCGGTTGACGAATATAGCCCGTTTACAGAGTATCGATGCACCACAGTATCTCGATAGTTGCAGTGTCGCGTCGCGTTTCCAGCGTTCCTGGGTGACAAAAACATTCGAGTGGCGGGTACCGGGCGGGGCCTAACCATTCGTGGAGGCTATAACTTTGGAGGGCCGGCTTAATCGGCGCGGCGTTTTCTTTAGAAAACTCGCTGCAGCCGACATCGAGTTTTTTGAGCCAAGGGCGGCGGCGGCCATTGGTCGCGGGCCTGCCTTGACGATTAACGCGCCAATCGCCGAGGCAATGCTGCCGAGGGCCGCACAACGGCGCGGTTATTGGAAACTTCGCGGCCGCGAATATCCTGCCGGTCCGCTCGAACCCTTCGACCTGAACCGAGCTGTGGACTGGCAATTGGTGGGGCCGGCCGCCGTAGGCGAGGACGCGGATCCGGTTTCAGCCGGCGATTGGTTCGCCGTTCAATATGAGACTGCGCCCGACGGGGATGTTTCGTTCCTTTGGCGTGTCGCAACACGCGGCGGCGAGCGCCGCCTTTGGCAAAACATCGAGGACGGCGTGAATCGTCATCTCGTCAATCGCATGGCGCATTTCTCGGACGTTCACCCCGAGTTTGATTCAATCGATGCGCTATTGAACGGACCGGCCTCAGTTGAAGAGGAAGAAGTTTCATCAACCGAGCTTCCCGCTGTTCCCGCCGAACACAGCTTCGTGCCCTCGACTGATACGGAGGTAAACGAAACAACGCTGCGCATGAGCGACGGGGCCATACTGCAATATCAATATTACGTGCCTCGGGTTCCGGTAACAGCGCCGCGCCCCGCGCCCGTGCCATTTTTCGAGGAGGCCGCGCGCGCGGCCGAGGAAAGCGAAGCTCCGCTGCCCGCGATTGAGTCGATACTCAATCTCGGTAAAACACTTCAGCCAATCCTGATCCAGGAAATTCCGGTTTTTTCGCTGAAGGCGCCATCCGCCCGTTCGCAAACCACGCCCTCTTCGGCGCCGCCAATCATCTCCAAGCGCAAGGGTCCGCGGCTATGGGCGGCAAGCACCGGCGCGGTCGCCCTTCTTTTGCTAGCCGGCCTAAGCGTAAAGAATGGAACGGAAATCAGCGTTTTCGCCTGCCAAAGCTTCGGCCTTTATTGCCTGGAAAAGCACGTTGCGAAAGAAACCGTTGCCGTTCCGCCATCCCCCTCGCCGATTGCCGACGACCCGATCCAGACGGCAAGCATTCCCGCCCCGGCGCCGCCTCAACCCCTGAATGGCGCCACGACGGACGAAAAGGCCGGAGCTGCCGCCTACAATCCGGATGAGGTTGTCTGGCGCTTCCTCAAGGACACACGCAATTCCGAGCAGCTAAAGAATTTTCTTTCGCAGTTTCCCGCGAGTTCTTATCGGCCGCTCGCCGAGGCTCGGCTTGCGGCGCTTGAGCCGAACCTTACCGAATGCGACCTATTCGCCGCGCATCCTATGGATCAACTTAAAAACCCCGATGTAAGAGGCGTCAATATTCTATCCCTCAACGCACTGCTCGCCGTCCAAGCTTGCGAGCGCGCCGTGACTGAACATCCCGAAGCGTTGCGCTTTCCGTTGCAACTAGGCCGCAGCTACGAGAAGGTCAAACGCTACGACGACGCGCATCGCTGGTACGCCAAGGCCGCAGAATGGGGCGATGCGCAGGCAATGCACAATCTCGGTTTTCAATATGCCACTGGCATCGGTGCGAATCGCGACTACGTCGAGGCGCGTAAATGGTTTGCCAAAGCCGCGGCACTCGGGAACCCTCCGGCCATGACGCATTTGGGCCAGCTCTACGCAAACGGACTGGGCAGTTCACGTGACTACACGGAGGCGAGGCACTGGTTCGAGCAGGCGGCGGATCGAGGCGTCCCGCTGGCGATGTCTTCCCTTGGCGAGCTTTATGAAAAAGGCCTCGGCGTAAGGCGCGACTATTCCGAGGCGCGGCGTTGGTATCAGAAGGCCGCCCAGCTCGGCTCGGCGAGCGCGATGTACAATCTCGGGCTGCTCTACGAAAACGGATATGGAGGCCCGCGCGACCACACCGAGGCGCGCAAATGGTTCGCCAAGGCCGCCGATATCGGGAATGACGATGCCAGGCAGTCGCTTGCCCGCATAAAGCGTTAGTGGCTTGGGCCTTGGCGGAAAGCGCCGCCAGGGCCATTCCCGCGAATCCAGCGTCTGAATAGGCCCCTATCGAGGGTCTTCGGCATTCCTCCTCGATAAGCAGACCCTTGAAAGCAATGTTAAAAACCGACACTCTGCCCTCTGAAGTCCATCGGGGGTATGCGATCGGCGTCAAACTCGGGCTTTCCAGACGGGTGCCATTTGGGTTCCCGCCATCCCGAGAATGCCGGGGCAGCATTCTGGAGTCGTTGTTATGAAGCCAGCGGTACTCATCGTCGGCGCCGACAAGGGCGGCGTCGGCAAAACCACGATCACGCGCACGATTCTCGATTATATCGCGTCGAAGAACACGCTCGCGCGCGCGTTCGACTCCGAGTTCCCGCGCGGCACGTTGAAGCGCTTTCATCCCGAGGTCACCGAGATCGTCGAGGTAACCGCGGCACCGGACCAGATGAAAATGCTCGACACACTAACAACGAGCGAAATCAAGATCAGCCTGATCGATATTCGCGCCGGGCTTCTGTCCCGCACGCTCAAAGCCTTCACCGACGTCGGCTTTTTCGATGCTGTGCGCGACGGCGAGTTCAACTTTCTTCTGTTTCACGTGCTTGGCCCCTCGATCGCCTCGCTCGACGAAATCAACGAGGTGATGCCCTATACCGGCGGGCGGAACTATTTCGCGGTGAAAAACTTCGTCAACGAAACGAGCTTCTTTGAGTGGGATCCCGCGATTTATGAGAGTTATTTCAAAAAAGCGAGAGGCGCCGTCGAAATCAACATTCCGAAACTAAATGAGATGGCCTACGAGCAGGTTGAGCTTGCGGGCGTGCCGTTCGCCACCTTCGCCCGCAACAAGAACTCGCAAGGGAATAACGCCAATTACTCGCTCGTGTTGCGCGGCTACGTACGGACCTGGCTCAATCAGATTTTCGGCGAGTATGACCGTGTCGGCCTTATCGATCGGCTGACCGACCGGGTGCCTGTCTGAATTTCCGCTGCAGAGGCGGTGGAGGGACCGGATCCAAGCGTGTACCGTGAGGCGTGAGCGGCGATGAAGAGCTATACCTACATCGTCGCCTCGTTGCACGGACGGACTGGTAAAACCCTTTTGGCGCGGCTATTTGCCGACCACGCGCTGTTCACAGGCCAGCATCCCGAGATTTTTGATACCGATGCCGCCGACCGGAAACTGGCCGCCTGCTTTCCCGGCCGCGCCGTCGTTACCGATCTTGATCGCGTTACCGATCAGATGAAGCTCTTCGACACTTTGACCGCCCCCGCCGCGGTGCCTCGCGTCGTCGACGTCATGTACCGGGTCTTCCACAAATTCTTCCGTCTCGCGCAAGAAATCGGCTACGTGGAGGAAGCGCACAGACATGAAATCGAGCCGGTGATCGTCTATATCCCCGACCGTGAGGCCGCGAGCTATGAGCAAGGCCGGCTCCTTCGCGATCATTTCAAGCAATGTCATTTTATCGTTGTCGAAAACGCCCTCCTCGGCAAGCCGGACAAGCACGTGCAGCAGAGCGAACACTACAAGGCGCTCATGGCGCACGAACTCAATCTCTACATGCCGCTACTCGACCCGATGTTCGCGAGTGTGGTTGACGATCCAAAACTTTCGCTGAGCGAATTCATGAGCAATTCGCCGGTTCAACGGCCGCCGGGCGAGCTATCCCTCGCGTATCTTTCGCTGGAAGCGCGCGCCTCGATCCAGGTCTGGTTGAATGAAATGTTCAACGAGATTCGGCGGTTGAGCGATGTCATCAAGCTGCGCGCAGATCTTTCGTTCAAGCGGCCGCTATAGGATTTCGCCGCTCCTTCAATCATCATCGGGAATTCGCATGCGGCTATCAGTTGCCATTTCCGGATGCTTGCTCTGCATCGCTCGCCGATGCTCATCGGAAAGCCGGTTCCAGTAGTTGGGCAACTGCGCCTTCGCGTCTTCCCATTCCTTGATCAATTCCCGCAATTGTTCGCGTGTTGGCCAGTCTTCGTGGAGCGACGCGAGGGCCTTTTGCGGATTGCATCGCAGGAGTTCGGCGACATGGCCGACGCGGCCGGAAACGAAACGAAGCCGTCCCGTAAGCCGCTGAACTTGATCAAATTTGTCGAGGTATTCCTCGGCCTCTGCGCCCAGTATCCAGCTCTTGTAGTCAACTCGGTTTGACATTGGCAGCCGCCCCCGTTTCGCGTAAGCTGAAAGCTCGCGACAGAGCGGCGTGGGCACGCCAAAGGTTTTGATCGGCTCGGATGGCAGTCCGGGCCGATTGCATTTTCAATATACCGCGTTTTTATCGGAGCGGAAACGCCCGGCCTATTCGAGCCGGGCGAGTTGCCGCACGCCGGCGCCGCCGGCCGCGGTCTTGAACAAAGTATTCATCGCCGTATCCAACTCGCCGGTGCGGCCTTCGAGCGCGCGCGAGAAGTCGAGCACTGCTTTCGCCGCTTCCTGGGTGCGGCGGATGGTTTCGCCGACGCTGTCGAGCGCTTCGGCGACCATGCTCGCATTCGCGGCGGCACCCATAGCGCTTTCGGCAATGCTTGCGGTCGCCGCCGATTGCTGGTCGACGGAGCCGGCGACCGCCTCGGCAATCGCGGCGATGTCGGAAATGGTGCGGCCCGCGGACGCGATCTCCTCGACCGAGCGCCGCGTCGCTTCCTGGATCACCCCGATCTGATGGCCGATCTCATCGGTCGCTTTCGAAGTCTGCGTCGCAAGCGCCTTCACTTCCGAGGCCACCACCGCAAAGCCACGGCCGGCTTCGCCCGCGCGTGCGGCCTCGATAGTGGCGTTCAGCGCCAAGAGGTTGGTTTGCGAAGCGATGTCGGAAATGAGACCCACCACCGAGCCGATCTTCTCCACCGCCTCGTGCAACGAACGCATTGTGTCATTGGTGCGCGTTGCACCGGAAACCGCGCCGTGGGCGATTTCGGCGCTGTGCATCGCCTGGCTGTGCACCTCGGCGATCGAGGCCGACATTTCCTCCGTTGCGGCGGCTGTCCGCTCGACGTTCTCAGCCGTTCCCGCCGCCGCCTCGGCCGCCTTGTCAGCCTCGCCGCTGGCGCCCGCGGCAAGCGCGGCGAGATGGTTCGAGGTTTCGCCGAGCGCGGCGACGACGCCGGCGATCGCTTGACGCACGCCCGCGATCGTACGATCGAATTCCTTGATCGCGGCACCAAGCTCGTTGGCACGCGCCTGCGAGCTCTCAAATTCGTGGCGGTTATAACAGGAAACGGCGTTGGCCATGTCGAAGAGGAGCAGACGCAACGCCATGTCGTTCAGCCGTGCCGCCCGCAGCGGGTTGAATCGGTAGCGCCGGGCGGTGATTTCAAAGAATCTCGACAGAAACGCGCGTACTTGCACGCCGCGATTGCGTATGTCCTGCCCCATCGACAATTCCGCCCGCATTCGCGCCTCGGCATCGGCGAGGCAGCGCTCGTCGATCGGTCCGCAAAAGAGCTTGCGGAGATATTCGATCCAGATGCCGGTGCCGCCCTTGAATCCTTTGGTGCGTTCGGGCGCGATTTTCTTGGTCGAAGAGCCGAGCGCGCGGAGCGCCGGATCGATAATCGGCTCCAGCAATGGCCAAATTTCCGCGCGCGCCGCCAAAACCTCGGCGTCGATGGCATAGAATTCGAGGCGTTTCTGGAACTGCGAGGGAGCCGTCATCGGCGCGACAAGCCGTTGCAAACCATTCGGTAGTAAGCCGAAAGACGGTTGACGAGTGCTTAAGCAAAACTAACTTGCGGCAACCGCTGTGCGGAACGACCTTGCAAGACCGCTTAAAAGCGGCGCCAATTACCGGAGCCAAAAGGCCATACGAATGGACCAGCGCGTTAAGCCGGCCGCGAACGCCACGGCCGCCGGGGGGATCATCAGCGGATCGCGCCACATCGCTCCCGCCGAGCTCGAAGCCTCCGTGCGCCGCATGGCGGGAGGTCTCGCCGCGCTCGGCGTCGGCCAGGGCGACTGCGTGGCGATCCTGATGCGGAATGACATCCCGTTCCTGATCGCCTCCTATGGCGCGATCGCGCTCGGCGCCTTCGCGGTGCCGATCAACTGGCACCTGAAATCCGAAGAAATCGGCTACGTGCTCGCCGACAGCGGCGCGAAGGCTTTGGTTGCGCACGCCGACCTTCTGCCCGCAGCGAGTAGCGGAATTCTGCGCGGACTGCCGGTGATCGCGGTCGCAACGCCGCCGGAAATCTGCGCCGCGTACGGCATTGATCCGGCGGCTGGGCGGACGCCCACGGGCATTCCCGAGTTCGAGGCATGGCTCGCCACGCAACCGGCCTATGACGCTCCGCCGGTGCCGCCGACCGTGAGCATGATCTACACCTCCGGCACCACCGGCCATCCCAAGGGCGTCAAGCGCCGCGCGATGAGTCCGGAGCAGCAAAAGGCCATGGACGTTTTGCGCAATCTCGTCTTTGGCCTGAAGCCCGGCTGCCGGACGGCTATCACCGGTCCGCTCTATCATTCGGCGCCCAACGCCTTTGGCTTGCGCGCGGGCCGGATAGCGGAGCGGCTTGTGTTGATGCCGCGCTTCGAGGCGGAGGAAATGCTTGCGCTGATCGAGCGCGAGCGGATCGACACGATGTTCATGGTGCCGACGATGTTCGTGCGGCTGCTGAAACTGCCCGCGGCCGCCCGCAAGCGCTACGACGTCTCCTCGCTCCGCCACGTGATCCACGCCGCCGCCCCCTGCCCGGCCGAGATCAAGCGGGCGATGATCGAATGGTGGGGGCCGGTGATCTACGAATTCTACGGCAGCACGGAGTCGGGCCCGGTGACCTTCGTTTCCTCCGTCGAGGCGCTCAAGAAGCCGGGCACGGTCGGCCGCGTCGCGCCGGGAGCCGAGATCAAGGTTCTCGACGAGGCCGGCCGCGAGCTCCCGCCGGGCGAAATCGGCGAGGTATTTTCGCGCATATCCGCCTATCCTGATTTCACCTATCACAACCATCCGGAGAAGCGGCGCGAGATTGAACGCGAGGGCTTCATCACCTCGGGCGACGTCGGCTATTTCGACCCTGATGGGTATCTTTTCCTATGCGACCGCAAGCGCGACATGGTGATCTCGGGCGGCGTCAACATCTATCCCGCCGAAATCGAGGCGGTGCTGCATGCGATGCCGGGGGTCGCCGATTGCGCCGTGTTCGGCGTGCCGGACGACGAGTATGGCGAGACGCTGATGGCGGTGGTCGAGCCGGTCGCGGGCGCGGCGATCGACATGGCGCAAATCCGCGCGGAGCTTTCGCAAAAGCTCGCCAACTACAAGGTGCCGAAAACGATCGAAACCCGCGCGCAACTGCCCCGCGAGGATTCGGGTAAAATCTTCAAACGCAAGCTGCGCGATCCCTATTGGGAAGCCGCGCGGCGAAAAATCTAGGGGAGCAAGCAATGGATCTCGGAATTGCCGGCCGGAAGGCGATCGTCTGCGCGTCGAGCCGCGGGCTTGGCTATGGCTGCGCGATGGCGCTCGCCGAAGCCGGCTGTGAAGTGGTGGTCAATGGCCGCGACGAAAAGCGGCTCGGCGAAGCCGCGGCGGAGATCGCCAAGGCGGCGAAGGCGAAGATCATTCCGGTGGCCGCCGATGTCGCGACCGCCGCCGGACAGAAAGCGCTGTTCGCCGCCTGCCCCGAGCCCGACATTCTCGTCAACAACAATGCCGGGCCGCCGTTCCGCGACTTCCGCGAACTTGACCGCGCGAAAATCCTCGAAGGCGTCACCGCCAACATGGTGGTGGCGATCGAACTGATCAAACAGGCGATCGACCCGATGGTGGCGAAAAAATTCGGCCGCATCGTCAACATCACCTCGAGCTCGGTGAAAAGCCCGATCGCGGGGCTCGATCTTTCCTCGGGCGCGCGCGCCGGCCTCACCGCGTTTCTCGCGGGCGTGGCGCGCACGGTCGCGGCCTCGAACGTGACGATCAATTTCATCCTGCCGGGCTCGTTCGACACCGATCGGCTGCGCTCCAACCTCGAAGCCAACGCGAAGAAACAGAACATCACGGTCGAACAGTTCAAGCAGATGCGGATGGGCACCATCCCCGCCCGGCGCTTCGGCACGCCCGCGGAATTCGGCGCGGCTTGCGCGTTCCTGTGCTCGGCGCAGGCCGGCTACATCACCGGGCAAAATCTCTTGATCGACGGCGGCGCGTTCGCGAGCGCGTTTTAAATCACCTCTCCCCGCCGCGCGGGGAGAGGAATTAAGCGCCGTATTTCCCGATAATCGAAATCGAGCACACGTTCTGGTGCGGGAAGCCGCCGAGATTGTGGGTGAGCCCCGCGCGCGGCAATTCCTTCCGCTGGCGCTCGCCGGCGCGGCCCTGCATCTGCAAATAAATCTCGTAGATCATGCGCAAGCCCGAGGCGCCGATCGGATGGCCGAAGCATTTCAGCCCGCCGTCGATCTGGCACGGCACGTGGCCTTCCGCGTCGTAGAAACCATCGAGCACATCGTGGATGGCGCGGCCCTCCGGCGAGATGTGCAGATCCTCCATGGTGACGAGCTCGGTCACCGAGAAGCAGTCGTGCACTTCGATGAGGTCGATTTCCTCGCGCGGCTTTTCGATGCCGGCTTCCTGGTAAGCGCGGCGCGAGGCGATGCGGGTGGTCGCGAAGTAGCTGCCGTCCCAGGAATTGTGTTGCGCTTCGAGGCCATTGGACACCGAAAGCTGCAGCGCTTTGATGGCGATCATGTCCTTCTTGCCGAGCGCCTTGGCGACCTCCGGCGAAGCCACGATGGCGCAGGCGGCGCCATCGGAAACGCCGCAGCAATCGTAGAGGCCCAAGGGCTCGGCGATCACTGGCGCGTTCAAGACCGTGTCGATGGTGATCTTGTTCCGTAGGTGCGCTTTCGGATTGCGCGCGCCGTTGTCGTGGCTCTTCACCGAGATATGGGCCATGGCGCGTTTCAGATCCTTGCCGTCAACGCCGTGCTTGGCGGCATAGGCGGCGGCAAGCTGCGCGAAGGAGCCGGGCGCCGAGAGGTTCGGCCACAGCATGTTGTTGAGAACACCGCGCGTCCGCTGCGGCAAGCCGCCATAGCCCGTGTCCTTCAGCTTCTCGACGCCAAGCGCCAACGCGATGTCGGCGGCGCCCGAAGCGACCGCATAGACCGCGCCGCGGAAGGCCTCGGTGCCGCTCGCGCAATAATTCTCGACGCGCGTCACCGGAATGAACGGAAGCCGCAACGCCTGCGCCAAGGGCACGCCGGAATTGCCCACGTGCTGTTCGGCAATGGCGGTCGCGAGCCAGGCGGCGTCGAGCTGCTTCGTCTCGATGCCGGAGTCGGTGAGCGCCTCCTCATAGGCCTCCAGCATCAGATCGTCGGCGTCCATGTCCCAGCGCTCGCCGAACTTCGAGCAGCCCATGCCGAGAATGACGACCTTGTCCTTGATGCCGCGTGCCATGTCAGGTCTCCTTCAGGCTTTGGCGCCCGCGGGCGCCGCTTTCCAGAAATAGCGCCGGAACCCGCGCTGCTGATCGATGTCCTTGATTCTGAACATCATGCGCATCGGCAGGCCGACCGCAAGGTCGCCGGCGTCGACGTCGGTGAAGTCGATCATCACGCGGCCGCCGGCATCGAACTGGATCATGCCGTAGCAGGCGGGGGGATCCGGCGAATAGGTGAGCCGGTCGGCGGTGTAGGAGTTGATCTTGCCGATTTCGTCGGCGAAGGGATGCGGCTCCTGCGTATGCATCGCGTTGCAGTTCGGATTGACGCAGATATTGGTGCGCGGGAATTGCAGCGTGCCGCATTTGGTGCAGCGGCCGCCCATGAAGCTCGTGACCGTTTCGCGATTGCGCCAGAGCGCCGATAAGGGCGTGAGCTTATCGGCTTCCGCGCGCATGCCGCGCTCGAGATTGATCGCGTCATTGAAGGCGAGGAACTTGTTGTAATTGGTTTCTTCCTTGCGGCGCTTGAGGTGGCCTTTCAGCCCCAGGCGCTTCGGCTGTCTCTTGATCGCGTCGGTCACTTCCAAGAGCAATGCGTCGGCGCCCTGACCAAAGCCAACAAGAAGAATGAGATCGGCGGGTTTCGATTCTTCCAGCGCGCCGACCAGCATCAATAGCGGATGCGCCGCGCCCGTCTCGCCGCACACGGCATGGAAATTGTCGCGCACCGCGGCTTCAGGAATGCCCGTGGCCTTGGCCATGGAAGCGGCGACGCGCGGCAATACCGCCGGCATGCAGAAGTGCGTGACCTCGGATGCCTTGCGCTTCGCTTTCTCCAAACATTGCAGAATCGTCGGCGGCACGATTTCGCTGTAGCCGGCGTCCCGGATCCAGCGTTCTTCCCATTGATAATCGAAGGGATTGTCCAGGGAGCGGTAGTGGTCGACGAAGTCGGCGGTGCGCGAGGCGCTCGCCAGGAGCTTCGCGACTGCCTCCCCCTCGCCCACCAAAATCGCCGCGGCGCCGTCGCCAGTGGTCATCTCCACGGGGCTTGCCGAGCGCGCCCGGCGCTGCTCGGCGGCGACGATCAGCGTTTCTTCTTTGCCTGTGAACGCGCTTGCGAGCGCGGAAGTCGCGGCGCGCTGCGAGGCGGCGACGTCTTGCGCGGCGATCTCTGTATTCAGCGCCAGCGCCTCAGCGGCAATGCCCGCATGCAGGCGGTCGAGAAACGGAAACGTCGTCGAGGCGAAACGGATGGCCGCGACCGTGGAGCGGTCCCGTTCGGCCAACGCATCGCGGCCGGCCTCGACCGCCATGGTGACGACATCCTCGTCCCAGTTGCACATGGCGCGCTCGCCCTTGCCCTGCGATTTCAGCGCCGGATTGAACCAGCCGTTGGCGTCCGCAATCGCCTTGCGGGAGAGACGAAGCCGCGGCAGATACGCGCCGAAAGCGAGAATGCCGAACGCCATCAGATTGGATCCCACGAGAAAACATCCGCCGAACGATCGAGCGGATAGAAGGAAGCCTTCAGCGCGGGCATCGCATGGCTCGCGATCGTCTCGCAGGTCCAGCCGTCAGAACGCTGCACCGAGCGGATCGGGCGCGACTGGCTCATCAGGTAGATTTCGTTCATGCGGACGGCGAAAATCTGGCCGGTTACGTCCTTCGCGGCATCGGAGAGAAGATAGACGCAGATTGGCGCGATCTTCTCCGGCCCCATGGCCTGGATTTTGGCCACCCGCTTTTTCTGCTCCTCGGTCTCGGTGGGGATCGTTCCGATCAGCCGGCTCCAGGCGAAGGGCGAGACGCAATTCGAGCGCACGTGATAGCGGCCCATGTCGAGCGCGATCGATTTCGAGAGCCCCACGATGCCGAGCTTGGCGGCGGCGTAATTGGCCTGGCCGAAATTGCCGACGAGGCCCGAGGTCGAGGTGAAATGCACGAAGGCGCCCGACTCCTGCTCGCGGAAATAGCGCGCCGCCGCATGCGCCATGTAGAACGAGCCGAACAGGTGCACCTTCACCACCTGCTCGAAGTCGACGATGCTCATGCGGTGGAAGATGCGGTCGCGCAAAATGCCGGCGTTGTTGACGACGCCGTCGATGCGGCCGAAACGGTCGACCGCGGTCTTGACGATGTTGGCGGCGGCGGCGGGCTCGGCGACGCTGTCGAAATTGGCGACGGCCTCGCCGCCCTTTTTCTTGATTTCGGCCACCACTTCTTCCGCGGGCTTGGCGCTCTCGCCGCCCTCGCCGTCCGCCGCCCCTCCCAGGTCATTCACAACAACCTTGCCGCCCTCCGCGGCGGCGAGCAACGCGATCTCGCGGCCGATGCCGCGCCCGGCGCCGGTGACGACCACGACTTTTCCGTCAAGCGCCTTGGCCACGTAACTCCTCCCGGTCGCGCTGGTTTTTTCGCGCGTTAAGTTGTTGCAAAGGCTGCCACCCGCGCCTGTTAGCGTCAAGGAAGCGACTGTTTTCGCTTGACGAAACGCCGCCCGGTGCGACCATCCCGCGAAACGCCACCGGGAGTAACGCGCCATGAACGTGCAGCCGCTGTTCCGGGAGGACCACGCGCTCTTCCGCGCGAGCGTGAAGCGCTTCATCGAGCGCGAAGTGGCGCCGCATCATGCGCGCTGGGAAAAGGAAGGCGTTGTCAGCCGCGAAGTATGGAGGAAGGCGGGCGAAGCGGGGCTCCTGCTCACCGACATCCCCACCGAATATGGCGGCGGCGGCGCCGATTTCCTCACCGGCGTGATCCTCAACGAAGAGATGACGCGCGGCGTCTATACCGGCCCCGGCTTTCGCGTGCACTCCGACATCTGCGCGCCCTACATTTTGCACTACGGCTCCGAAGAGCAGAAAAAGAAATGGCTGCCGAAAATGGCGCGCGGCGAGACGATCTGCGCCATCGCCATGACCGAGCCCGGCGCGGGCAGCGACCTGCAAGCGATCCGCACCACCGCGCGGCGCGAGGGCGACGAATATGTTATCAACGGCCAGAAGACCTTCATCACCAACGGCCAGCTTTCCGACCTCGTGATCGTGGTGGCCAAGACCGACGCCGCGAAAGGCGCCAAGGGCACGAGCCTGATTTTGGTCGAGCGCGAGCGCGATGGCTTCACGCGCGGCCGCAATCTCGAAAAGCTCGGCATGCACGCGCAGGATACCTCCGAGCTTTTCTTTTCCGACGTGCGTGTGCCGGTGAGCAATCTCCTCGGCGGCGAAGGCCGCGGCTTCGCGCAGTTGATGCAGGAATTGCCGCGCGAGCGGCTGGTGGTGGCGGTCACCGCCGTCGCGCTGATGGAAGCGGCCTATGACTGGACACTTGCCTACACGCGCGAGCGCAAGGTGTTCGGTCAACCCATCGCCGAATTCCAGAACAGCCGCTTCAAGCTCGCGGAAGTAAAGACCGACATCACCGTCGCCCGCACCTTCCTCAATGCGTGCATCGAGAAGCACATGAACGGCGTGCTCGACGTTACCACCGCCGCGATGGCGAAATACTGGCTCACCGATCTCGAAAGCCGCGTGCTCGACACCTGCCTGCAACTGTTCGGCGGCTACGGCTATATGTGGGAATTCCCGATCACGCGCGCCTATGCCGACGCGCGGGTGCACCGCATCTTCGGCGGCTCGAACGAGATCATGAAGGAGCTGATCGCAAGGGCGTTATAGGGTGCCAGATTGGGAATTTATGATTCCGGCGATTTTCAATGCCAGACAACGAGGCTACATCGATGAAAAAGTTGATCCCGCTCGCGGCCACCTGCGCGGCGTGGACGGTTTCACCCGCGGCGCAAGCCGATACCTCGATGACCTGCAAGACAATCAACAAGGACCAGATCGCGGCGCTGTTCGACCGCTGGAACAAGTCGCTCGCGACCCACGAGGCCGCCAAGGTCACCGCCAATTACGCGCCCGACGCGGCGCTGTTGGCGGTGGTTTCGAACGAGCCGCGGACCAGCCCGGCCTCGATCAAGGACTATCCGGAGAAATAGATTCAAGACTTGGCATCCAAGCTATTGAGAAAACTCAAAACTTCGGCATGGTGTTCGATTACCAAAAGCTCCTCGCCTGGCGCTTCGAGGATATCGAGCACGCCTATTCTGTGCGCGACACCATCCTCTATGCGCTCGGACTCGGCTGCGGCAGCGACCCCGTCGACGAAAGCGAGCTTCATTTCGTCTACGAAGAGAAACTCGCGGCCTTGCCGACCATGGCCGTGGTGCTCGGCTATCCCGGCTTCTGGCTGAAGGATCCGCGCACCGGCGTCGACTGGAAAAAAGTGCTGCACGGCGAGCAGGGCGTGATCCTGCACCGGCCGCTGCCTGCTTCCGGCACCGTGATCGGCAAATCGCGCGTCACCGGCATCGTCGACAAGGGCGCGGACAAGGGCTCGCTGATGTTTTCCGAGCGCGATGTCGTGGACAAGAAAACCGGCGCGCTCCTTGCCACGCTGACCTCCACCACCGTGCTCCGCGGCAATGGCGGCTATGGCGGGCCGAACGCGGCGACGCCCGAACCACACAAATTGCCTGAGCGCGCACCCGACATCGTGCTCGATTTGAAGACGCTGCCGCAGGCCGCCCTCATCTATCGCCTTTCCGGCGACTACAATCCGCTGCACGCGGACCCGGCGGTGGCGCGCGCCGCCGGCTTCGAGCGGCCGATCCTGCACGGGCTCTGCACCTTTGGCGTGGCGGGCCGCGCGATTTTGCGCGCCTGCTGCGATAACGATCCATCGCAACTGAAGGAAATCAGCCTGCGCTTTTCCTCGCCGGTGTTTCCCGGCGAGACGATCAGCACCGAGATGTGGCGCGATGGAAAAACGATTTCGTTCCGCGCCAAGGCGCTGCCGCGGAACGTCGTGGTGTTGAACAACGGGCGGGCGGTGGTGGGCTAGCCCGGATTGCCCCCACCGATTCATCGGACTGTCATTCCATCCTCATCGTCCTGCAAAACGAATCATCGATGAAACGTAGGCGTGAATGCTCGCCAACTCGTCCCCGCGGTGGCGGACCGAATGCCGCTACCGGCCGCGCCATCGGTTTGGCTACCGCCCTCCGATGAAGCGATCTTGCGCTGGCCGCTTCCCGGCGCGCCCGCCGGCTGCCACTGGCTCCTGCGCGGCCTTTCGCTGATCGCGCGGCGCAAGGTGCTGGCGATCCGCGGCCTCGAAAACATCCGCCGCGATCCCTTCATCCTCGCGCTCAACCACAGCACCCGCACCGAGTCGGTATTGGTGCCTGCGCTGCTTTTTCTCTACCGCGGCGGCCGCATCATTCATTTTCTCGCCGACTGGAACTTCCGCCTGATCCCGGGCGTCGGCCCGATTTACGATCGCGCCGAAACCATCACGGTGACGCGGAAGCCCGCGCGGCCGCGGCTCTTCAACCTGTTGAAGCCCTTGTATCGCCAGCGGCTGACGGCGCTCGAGCGGGCGCGGGCGCAACTCTCCGCCGAGCGCTCGGTCGCGTTCTTTCCCGAAGGCGCGGTCAATCGCGACCCGCAGCGCCTGCTCGCCGGGCGCCGGGGTGCCGCGCGGCTCTCGCTCGAGACCGGCGTGCCGGTGGTGCCGGCGGGAATCCGTTTCCCCCGCGCGGGCGCGGGCGAGTTGATCGGCGATCTCGCTGCCATGGAAGTCGAGATCGGAACGCCGCTGTTTCCGCCCGCGATTGCAAGCGCATGGGCGCCGCTCGCCGATGTGCGGGCGTGGCACGCGGTCATCATGAACGAAATCAGCCGGCTCGCCGGCAAGCGTTGGACGTCACCCTGGGAGAACCGCAATGGCCAATGACCGCATCAGTGCCGAACGCGTGGCGGACGAACGAGGCCGCCGGCGCGTGGTGAGAGTGCTTTCCGCCACCTATCGCCGGGAAAAGCGGTGGATCGCCAATGCCGCCGAACAGATCCCCGCCTCCGACCTTCAACGCGAGGATCTTTCCTGGTTCCTGGTCTCCGTGCGCGGCCGGCCGGCCGGCGTCCTGCGCGTGCGCTACGACCCGCCGCTCGCCGAATACGCGAAATACGGATTGAAGCCGCTCGAGGGCGGCGTGAAGGTGGAGAACTTCATCCGCGACAATCGTATCGCCGAAATCGGCCGCTTCGCGGTGCGCGCGCGCTACCGCGGCAACATGATGGTGGCGGCGGCCCTCATGCGGGCGGCGACCGCGGAAACGGTCGCGCGCGGCTACACCCACTTCGTCACCGACGTGTTCGAAAACGATCCGCACAGCCCCTTCGGCTTCCACACTCGCGTGATGGGCTTCCTGCCGGTCGCGACCCACGATGTGGGCGAATTGCGCTGCGAGAGCCGGCGCATCACCATGGTCCTCGACCTCCGCGCCGCCTACAAGCGGCTGAAGGCGCGCGGCAACTGGCTCTATCGCTACTTCACGGCGCCCTGGAGCGAGGCGCAGCACCGGGCGATGGTGGCCTGAAGCTCGGACTTTATTGCTGCGATTGATCGCGGCGCCAGAGCTGGCGGACGCCCGTGACGAGAAAGGCGATAAAGACCGCCCCACAAAAGGCCGCGCCGAAGCCGAACGCCACGCGGCCGATGGTTTCGTTGCCTGCTCCGCTGGTGTGAATGCCGCCGAACGACGTACTCGTGCTGAAATGGCGCTCGCCTGGCCCGAACGCGATCCACGCAAAGAGCGCAACAAAATCTCCGGCGATGAAGAGCGCGAGCGCGAGCGAAGCGGCTTTCAGCCAGCGGGGCGCGTCGGGCGAAAGGCCGCCGTCGGGTCCCGGCTTCACGCCGGCGAGCATGACGGCAATGCCGCCGGCAAGGAAAATCGCGCCGGCGCAAACGCCGATCCACTGCGGCGTTTCGTCGGCCGTTTGCAAATTGTAGCCGAAGAGGCCGCTCGCGCCGGCCACGATGAAAGCGCCGATGGCGGCGGCGAAGAGGCCCCAGCCGATGTTCGATTTGCTCGACACGGTTTCGTCCGCCATGCGCGCTCCGGTTCGGACACGCTAGGGCCGATTGCTTAAGGGCCGGTCAAAGGAGCGCCGGGGAATGCCCAAACGCTTCGTTGCCATGAACCATAAAATGCCGAAGAGTTATCGCAGCGAAGCCGGCTAACCGAGCCGCCCGCCCTTGCGCGCGGCTCCCTGCCAATCCTCGTGGTCTTTCGTGACCAAGAAGCTGTCCGCGGCGACAACGCGGTCGCGGCCGCTGGTCTTCGCCTGATACAAGGCCATGTCCGCGCGGCGCAGGAGCCGATCGACCGTATCGCCCTCTTTCCATTCCGCCACGCCAAGACTGCAGCTGATCGCGAACGATCCGTGCTCGGCGAAGCTCAGGGCGCGCACCGACCGCCTGAGATCTTCGGCAAGGCCGATCGCGTCGACAAGATCGCGTTCCAGGAGGATGCCGAATTCCTCGCCGCCGAGCCGCACCGCGGTTCCACCCACGGTCCGCGCCTGCGCCGCCACGGTCGCGAGCACCACGTCGCCGACGTTGTGCCCATAGGTGTCGTTGACGTGCTTGAAATGGTCGATATCGAAGATGATGACGGAGACCGGCTTGCCGCCCTCGGCCCGCTTGCACGTCTCCTTTGCCGTATCGAAAAACGCGCGCCGGTTGAGAAGGCCGGTGAGAAAGTCCGTGGTGGCGTGCCGGACCAGCTCGCGCTGCATCGACGTGACGCGATCGGCGAGCCGCAAGCGCGCTTGCAGCTCTTCGGCGATCGGCGGCTTGCGAATGAAATCGTCGGCGCCGTTGTCGAGCGCCTTCACGAGCAGGCGCGGATCGTCGAGCGAGGACATCAAAATGATGTACAGCGGCCGGTGCGGGCCCGCCGCGCGGCGCGCTTCGGCGCAAAGTTCGACGCCGGAAATTCCGTCAATCTCGCCGCTCGTGATGAACGCGCGGACGTCGCGATTGGCGGCCACGAAATCGAGCGCGTCGTGGCTGCGGTTGAAGGCGAATACGCGGTGCTGTCCCGGCTCAATCAGCTGGGTCATGATCCGCTGCACGGCGCGGCTCGGGTCCACCAAAACAATCTGCATGGCCGCCTCGGTTGCGCGAGAGTTTCGCACAACTCGATTGATGGCCGATTAATCGAGGGCCGGCGGCTTTCCGCTTGCGGTTTTGGCTTCGAACTCGCCCCGATTCAACAAGCGTTAACCATGCATCGGTTCACAGCGAACCGAGCCGGCGCGGGCGGCGGCTCCAACGATCACCAGCCGCGATCACAAACCCAGCGCCTGATGGTGCAATCCACGCCGCCATGTCCGACGCATTCCTTAATCGCCCGCAGCTCGGCATAGCGGCGGGTCGGCGCGTAGGCCCAGCCCTTGGAGCCGCAATTCGCTGAGACCGCTAAGGCGCCGCAGCCGCGATGAACCGTGACGATGATCTGGCAGGTTCTGTCGCCCTCTTTCGCGCATTGAGCGAGCGCCTCGGCTTTTGCCTCTCCCATCGTGCTGTACCCGTAGGCGTAGCCGTAGCGATCGCATTGCCCGAGGGCGATCGCGCTATTGGCCAAGGCCGGGGGAATTCCAATCAGCGACGCCGCGGTCAACGCGGATACAAACAAAATTCCGGAAATTTTCATGAGATAGCCCCCGGCGAACAACCTGAGAGGCTAACAGGAAGAAGCGTCAAACTCGCGGTAGCGCGGTAGCCGAGCGGGGAAACGAGTCCACACTTCAAGCGTCTTGCCGGCCTCGGCATCGTCTTTGAAATAGGGCGGCGCGTCTAGGTAGGACATGAGCCGTCTCAATTACTTTCGCACTGTGATGTGTGGTTGTTCCAGTGCGTTCCCTTTGGGCAAGGAGTGTGGTGCTGCTGAGCCATGGCGCTGGAGATCATCAGCATTAGGGCTACCGTCAGAGCAAACAGTTTGCACATTGGCGTACTCCTATCGTGATGGAGCCATTTCAGCATATAGGGCTTGTGGTGTCAGATATATATAGGAATTAAATCAGCCACCCCCGAAAACCCCTCGCCCGATCATGGGGTTCCTTGCCTTCATATAGCGGCCAAAAAGGCATCCTATATTCCAGCATCCCCGATTTGGCGGCAGAGCGGCGCTTTCGCGCCGGCGCTACCGTTTGGCCAGATCGCTGCAACCCTGATTTGAAACGACATTCGCCATGCTTGATATTGCCCCCCACACGCTCGTCCCGGCGGAGCCGATCCCGATGGATGCGCCCAACCTGCCCGTGCTCGGCGACAAGACGCAGATGCGCGCGGTGCTGGTGGGCGACCGCATCGACACCACCGCGCTCGAACGCGACGAGAAGCTGCCGAGCATTTCGGCGCTGCCGCTCGCCGTGCGCGCGGGCGCGAACGGCATTGCGGTCGTGTTCCGCTATGGCGTCGTCGTGTTCATCGGGCTTACGGCCGCGGAAGAAACCGAGTTCCTGAAGAACCTCCGGAGCCGCATCGTCGGCCCGTTGCGGGCGCGCGACCGCGAGGAAGAAACGGCGCAGGTCGAGGTCTCGGTCGAGCGCGAGGACCAGATTCCTCCGGGCGGGCCGATCTATGTGCGCGACATGGCGATCGAGCGGCTCCTGCTCGTCGCCTATGCGCTTGCCGACAGCGTCGTGCTCGCGCACGACGAACGCGAAGTCGCGAGCGTCTTCGACACCATCGAGCCGTTCGCCCGCGAGCTCGCCGAGAAGGGCCGCACGCCCGGCGGCCGCCGTACGATTCTGAAGCACATCGGCAACGCGCTCCTGGTGCAGCATCGCGTTTCCGGCCGCGTGGCGGTCGCCGAGGATCCGGACGTCTTGTGGGACCGGCCCGAGCTCGGCCGCCTCTATTCGCGCCTCAAGGACGAATACGAATTGAAGGAGCGCGTCGACGGGCTATCGCGCAAGCTCGCCGTGATTTCGGAAACGGCGCAGGCTTTGACCGACATGATCGATACCCAGCGTTCGCTGCGGCTGGAGATCCTGATCGTGGCGCTGATCGCCTTCGAGATCGCGATCACCTTCTATCAGATGTACGCGGCGAGCGGCGCGGGGCATTAGGCGGCATTACGCGCCGGCGCGGTCCGCTTCATCCCCTCGCCTTGTCCGCAAGCTACTGATGCCGGCTGCCGGGTTGCACGACGCGCGCGAGCCGCCCGGCCACGACCTCGTGTCCCTCCGCGGACATATGCAGGCCGTCAGGCCCCGCATGGTTTGGATCGTAACACGTGCTGCCGGAGACGAATGTCGCGCCGTAGCGCGCTGAAAGTTTACGGCCGATCGCGTCCCAGTTCCTGTCGAAGAAGCCGCACACGACCGCTTTGACATGGCGCGCCCGCAGCCGCGCCAGAATGCCCTCGAGGCTGGCGGCGGTGACGTCGGGCGGTACCCGGTTGACGAGATCGTTGTAGCCTCCCTGCACAATGACGAGCCTCGTGCCCTGCGGCACGCTCGTATCGACCCGGCTCAGCATTCCTTCCAGCGTGTCGCGGGTGACCCCCGCATTCACGACCTGCACCGGTTGTCCCTGCGCGCGGAGCTTCTCCGCGAGCCGTGCTGGAAACGCCTGCTGCGGACCCACTCCGAATCCGGCGGTGTTGCTGTCGCCGAGCGCGACAATCGTGTTTTCCTGGGCGGGAGCGGAAGTGACGAGCAGCGCGCTCGCCAAGACAAGACCGGATACGCTCAGATACTTCTTGCCGGTATTCCGCGCGTGCAAAGCGCCGATCTTGCCCGCGTTGGCATTTTGAGCAGCAGCAGACATCAGAACCTCTCGCGCTAAATGAATTCGGACCGTGCTGAACTCCTCCGCGGGCGCAAGCCTCGCGGCGACTCCCTGCGGATAAGCCAGCGTTAAATAATCAACGAATGCCGGTTTGGGTTCCCGGGCGGGAAAGCCTTCGCTGTTCCCGGCGCGATTCCCTTTGTGACGTTTTTTTGTAATCGCCCTGAGGGCGAAGGTCTTCCGTTTCCACATGTGACGGAGGCGTCACATGGCTGTGACCCGGCCATGTCAACACGGGCGCGAAAAATGGAGCTCTGAGTCTCGCCATGACCTCGCAGACGCTCTCGCCCCGCCTCTTCTTCCCGTTCCCGGCGGCGCCCGCCGGCATGCCGGCATGGCTGCCGACGCTTCGCGCCTATAGCGGCTTCCGCGTGCACGAGGCGAAGGCGGGCTTCGAGCAACAGGAAACACTCGGCCGCATCGGCTCCCTCGAAATCAAGCTCGCGAGCAAGGCCAAGCACGTGCGGCTCGCGCAGAAGCTGCGCTACCAGGTTTTCTACGACGAGATGTCGGCGGCACCGCATCCGGCGGCGGCGTTCTGGCGCCGCGATGTCGATCAGTTCGATTCGATCTGCGATCACCTCGTGGTGTTCGATCGCGAGGCGCGCGGCCTCGACGGCCTGCCGAGGCCGAAAGTGGTCGGAACCTATCGTCTGCTCCGGCAAAGCGTCGCCGAACGCCATGGCGGCTTCTATACCGCCGGCGAATACGATGTCGGCGGCCTGTTCGCGCAGCACCGCGAACTCAAGTTCCTGGAGCTCGGACGCTCATGCGTGCTCGCGCCCTATCGCGACCGCCGCACCGTCGAATTGCTGTGGCACGGGATCTGGACCTATGTCCGGCGGCACCAGATCGATGTCATGATCGGCTGCGCGAGCTTCGACGGCACCAATCCGGACAAGCTCGCGCTGCCGCTCTCCTTCCTGCACCACCATGCGCAGGCGCCCGAGGGCTGGCGCGTGCGGGCGCTGCCGAAGCGCTATGTCGAGATGAACCGCTTGCCGAAGAAGGCGATCGACGCCAAGTCAGCGCTGCGGGCGCTGCCGCCATTGATCAAGGGTTATCTCCGGCTCGGCGCCTTTGTCGGCCAGGGCGCGGTGGTCGACCGCAAGTTCGGAACGACCGACGTGTTCGTGGCGCTCCCGGTCAGCGCCATCAACCAACGCTATATCGAGCATTTCGGGCCGGGCGCCGAACGTCACGCCGCCTGAGACGGCTCCTTCAGCGCCTCGGGCGCCGCTGTGGCAAGCGCGGGCTGATGCGGTTGCACCTGCGGTAGTGCGGGCTCGAACCCCTTCCAGAACGCCTTCGCGTCCTTGAAGTCCGCATAGGCGTCCTCGGCCGAATTCAGGAGCGATTCCAGCCGCGCCTTTTGATGGCCGATGATGAGGCCCGCGGCAAAGGCGCGGTGCTGGTTCTTCTGGGCGGTGGTTCTGCGCCCCTTGACGGCGCCGCGGATGATTTCGCCCTTGAGCCCCGCCTGCACGGCGACGTCATTAACGTCGCCCAAGGCGTCCTGAAGTTTTTTCAGGCTCGCGAGCAGCTCGCGCTTCCTCCGCTTCTTGCCCGGGAAGAGCTTGGAGAAGAATTCCGCCGCATAGCGGAATTTCTTGACCTTGATGCGCAATTCATGCCGCTCGGCCGGATTGAGGGCGGTGAGGCGCTTGCCTTCCTTCTTGACCTTGCGGCGGCGGCGCGTGAGCTCTTCGACGGCAAAGGATTCGATCGGGCGGCCACGCGCGATCCGCGCCGGCTCGTTCTGGTTCATGGTCCAGGGGCCAGTCTCGATCCAGGCCGCGAGCTCAAGCATCAGCGCGCGGAAGCGCACCGAATTCGCCGCCTGGCGCGCGCGCTCATAGGCCCTGGCGCGTTGCGCGCTATAGCTGCGATAGAGGCTCTGCAGACCCGCCTCCTCGCGATACTCGCGGCGGAGCGGCAGCATCACTTCGGTGAGAAAGACGTCGAGATCGCGCGCGGGGCCGAGCACGCCGGTCATCCAGCGGATCTCGGCCTTGATCGTCTCGATCTGGGAATCGAGCAAAAAGCCGGAGAAAACCGAGAACGCCGTGCGCAGCCGCCGGAGGCCGATGCGCATCTGGTGGAGCCCCACGGCATTGCCCGCGCACATCGCCCGCTCGTTGCCCGCCACCTGATGCAGGCAGCTATGCGCAATCACCCGAAATGCATGGGCCGAGGTCATCCCCGCCCGCAGATGAATGGGCGCGGTTTTGATGATTTCCTCTTGCTCGTTTTTGAGCAGCCGGTAGCCGCGCGCGCCTTCCGCTTCAACGGCGAGCCGCAGGGGAACCGTCTCATCGAGCATCCAGATGTATTGAAACAATTCCGCCGGCTCGCCGCGTTTGAGCGCGACCTCCACTTCGGAAAAAGCGGAGGATTGCTCGCCGGTATCGACCTTGGTGTCGTCGACGGTCACCTCGATTTCGGAGGCGCCGCGCGCGACCACATGCGACGTGCGCTTGACGCGCGACTTGAAGACGGGCTTCAGCCCGTGGCGGACTTTTTCGCTGAGAACCGAAGGATAGGGATGCGCGGTGACGGCGGCGAAATCCGGCTGATCGCTGAAGATGATTTCTTCCCATTCGACGCGATCGGGCGCGCAGTGGGTGGCGCCATTGGGGAATTCGACGAGCTGCACATGATGGCCGGCGCCATTGTTGCGCGAACGCAGCGACACGCCCGCCTCATAGAGCTTGAGATCATCGGTATCGTAATAAACCGAGGTCATCGTATCGGCGGGCGAGACATCTTCGCCGAGATGGTCGCGCAGCCGCTTCGCCGCGTCGGGCGCGAGCTCAAATTTAATCCGGAGGTCGTTGGGTTCGATGGCCATTGTTATTGTTGCAAGTCAGCGCATAACAGCCCGAACCACCCCGAAATCGGTCAGGGCTTATGACCGAAATTGAGCTGTTCAGACTTTCCGCGCTGGAAATTTTGAGTGCCGGGCTTGTCACAATCAAGCGGAAAGTCGCGCCACTGTGATTTCCGGGATCACCGGAATTTCACCACGGCATCAACGGCTTCGATCGCTCAATAGGACCTCGGAAGCCCCAGCGTTTTTTCCGCGATGAAATTCAGGATCATCTGCGCGCTGACCGGCGCAAGACGCGCGATCATCGCCTCACGTAAATACCGCTCAACGTGGAATTCCTTGGCATAGCCCATGCCGCCATGGGTGAGGACCGCGGTCTCGCAGGCGGAAAAGGCGGCCTCGGCCGCAAGGTATTTCGCGGCGTTGGCCTCGGCGCCACAGGGCTCGCCGCCGTCATAGAGGGCGGCGGCACGGAATACCATCAAGTTCGCCGCCTCCAGCTCCATCCAGCATTTTGCCAGCGGATGCTGGATCGCCTGATTTTTCCCGATCGGCCGGCCGAAGACCACGCGCTCCTTGGCGTAGGCGGCCGCGCGCTTCAGCGCCGCACGCCCGAGGCCAACGGCTTCCGCCGCAATCAGAATGCGCTCGGGATTGAAGCCGTGGATGATGCATTCAAAGCCGTGGCCTTCCTCGCCGATGCGGTCGGCTACGGGAACCGGCAATCCGTCGATGAAGAGCTGGTTCGAGTCGACGGCCTTGCGGCCCATCTTCTCGATCTCGCGCACCTCGACGAAGCGGCGATCGAGATCGGTGTAGAAAAGACTCAGCCCCTCGGTCTTCTTTTTTGTCTCTTCCGCCGGCCGGGTGCGGGCGAGGATCAGCATTTTGTTGGCGACCTGCGCCGTCGAGATCCAGATTTTCTGGCCGGAAACGAGATAGCGGTCCCCTTCCCGCACTGCCTTGGTTTTGAGATTGAGGGTGTCGAGGCCGGCATCGGGCTCGGTGACGGCGAAGCAGGCTTTGTCCTTGCCGGCGACAAGCGGCGGCAGCATGCGCTGTTTCTGCTCGGCGGTGCCGAATACTACCACCGGATTGAGGCCGAAGATGTTCATGTGGATTGCGGAGGCGCCGGAAAGACCGGCGCCGGATTCCGCGATCGTCTGCATCATCACCGCGGCGTCGGTGATGCCAAGCGCCGCGCCGCCATATTCTTCCGGGATGCAGATGCCGAGGAAGCCCGCCTCGGCGAAGGCGCGATGGAAATCCTCGGGAAAGCCGCCCTCTCGATCGCGCGCGAGCCAATAATCGTCGCCGAAACGGGCGCAAATGCGCGCGACCGCGCTCTGCAACGATTGCCGACTTTCGACCGGCGCGACGTTCATGGCGTTTCCAGGTTTGGCCCGCGGCGCTTTGCGGCCGTGTTCCGGCGATTGAAGCCGAGGCGAGCGCGCGCGGCAATAGCGTGAGATCGCTGGGCGTGTCCTTCAATTCCGGCTTTCTTTTTCATGGCGGAGTTTGGGTAATGCCTCGGAAATCGACGGAGCTATTAGGCTCCGTTACCGTAGGATTCAATTGCCATTTCAGCAGTCATTCGTCGCGCTGCCGCTCCATCTTTCAAATTCAAAGCCCCAGCATCATCCGGGGCTTTTTTTGTTCGGTATGTCCGTTCTTCCCCGCTGTGGCCTACAAGCCACAACCGACAGCAATGTGACTGAAACACCCATTTTCCGGCTGTCAGTAGAAAGGCGAAGCTTTATTGTCGCAGCCGACGGGCTTGGCCGAATCCACGGGGGAAAGCCGATGAAAAAGATTCTCATCGCGGGCATCGCGGTCGCGGCTTTCTTCGGCGCACCTGCGCTCGCAGCGCCGCCAGCCGGGTCAATGTTTGATTGGAGCGGTTTCTACTTCGGTGGCGACGGGGGCTATGGCTGGGGGACCTCGAAGGGAACCGGTGCGACTGCCGCGCTCGCGCCCAACTCAGGTCCGCCATACGACTTCGATGCGAACGGCGGCTTCGGTGGTGGATTCCTGGGCGCGCAGAAACAGTGGGCCAGCTCGTCGTTGGCATCGAGGCGGATTGGCAAGGCGCAAGCCTAAAGGGAAGTCAGGGCCCGATTTTGGTAGGAATAACGAACTATACGGTCTCCACGAAAGTGACTTCCTACGATTCCGTTCGCGCCCGCATCGGATATGCATTTGATCGGTGGTTGGTGTTCGCGACTGGAGGTTGGGCATCGGCGCGCTGGTCTACCTCTTTCGCATTCACGGGCGACAAAGCCCGCAACGATGGCTGGACGACCGGCGTAGGCGTCAACTATGCCATGATCAACAATTTGTTCCTGACGCTGGAGTATAGATATACGAGCTTGGGCTCCGTTATTTATAGCGATCCTGCCAACAATGCGGGCGACCTGGGGAACAAAGTTAAGATCAACGACGTCCGGGCGGGGATCGGCCTTAAGTTCTGACGAAAGAGTTTTGGTTTATTGAACTTAAAACCCCGGCCGCGCGCCGGGTTTTTTGTTTGATGGCAGCGTCGAATGTCCGCTTTGGGTCATTAGCAGACGTCACCGTGTGGGCTCGCGATGTCCGCTTTACCACTGAAAGCGGACATGCCTGCGTGTTTATGAGTTCACGCTCTAGTTTTTCAGCGTCACGGTGAAAAAGAAGCGCCAGTCGTGCTCGTGCTCGGAATCGATTGCCTTGGCGACAACGAAATCCGTCTTCACGTGCTCCCAATCAAAACGCACGCCGGCGCCGGCCGAGGTGGCGCGGTCGCTGCGCTCGAAGCCGGGCAGGATTTGTGCAAACGTGACCTCGCCATAATCGATGAAAGTGAAAAGCTGCGTCGCCGGCCGATAGCCCGAAGCCTTATCCCAGACATTGTAGCGAAGCTCGGCGATCGCCATGAAGCAGCGGTCGCCGAAGAGTTGCGAGGGATCGAAGGCACGGCCGAAGTCGCGGCCGCCATAGCCGCATTGCTCGGGCGAAAGCTCGGGATTGAAGCCGTATTGGCTATAGGCCGAAACATAAAACGAAAATTCCTTGGTCAGTGGCTGCGTGCGGCTGATCGTTCCCTCGACCTTGGTGAAGTCGGCGCGGCCGTTCGGGACCGAAGCGAAAAAACTGCCCGTCTGGGTGCTGCCGAGCCCCTTGAAGCCCTGGCTCAGCGTGATGTTCCACTGATTGCTGCCCTTGAGGCTGTCGACGGAATCGCCGTCGAGCGAAATCCGCACGCCGTTCAGCCGATCGGCGGTAAGGGGCATACCGAGAAGGCTCGACGTCGTGTCGCTGGTGAATAGCTTGCCGGTGAAAGTGAGATTGCGCTCGAGCGAGCGCTTCAGCGCATAGCTCATGCCGGCCTCGAAAATCGTGCCTCTGGTCCTGTCGTTGAGGAAAAACAGGTCGGCTCCCGCACGGCTATTCGAATAGGTTCCGTTGAGGAGAAAGTTGAGTCCCTCGATGTTCAGAACCTGGCGATATTTGGCCGCGAAATAATCGAGGTCACCGAATTTGAAGGCATTGCCGTATGACAACGTCAATGATTCATGCTGCCCGAAGATATTGTTGAACGCCACCTGACTCACCGATTCATCGGGGCCGAGTATGGTCGTGGCGCGATTGTCGATCCTGATGGTGATGTCGACGTGCTTCTCCTTGACCGTCACGATCAGCACATAGGCGCCGACGGAAGCGCGTAACGGCTTCCATTTGTAGCTGAAACTCAAGCCGGGCAGATCGCTCGTGTCGAGATAATGCTGAAGGGTGCGGATATTGAGCGGCCTATCGGCCGTGATCTTCGCGGCATAGTCGGAGAAGAAATCGCGATAGCGCGTGATCGTCTCGGGCCATTCAACCTTTTCGATATAGCCTTCGATCACGCGGATGGTGACAACGCCATCCGCATCCGGATCCTTCTCCGGCGGCGAGGCGCGCGAAATCACATAGCCGTCGTCGGCATATTTCTTGGTGATGCGTTTGGAGACGGCGAGAAGCGCTTCAAGCGTCACCTCGCGCCCGAGGAATTCGGCATAGAACGGGCGGAAGGCCTCGTCGTCATAAACGGTCGAGCCGGTGACGTGGAGCGCACGCAGCGTGAATTTGACCGGTCCCTGATCGATTTCGCGGCCGCTGCGCGGCAAGCCGGGCACGGCAAGCGGCTGAATGCGTTCGGCGGGCCGCGCTCTTGATTCCGGGGGAACCTGAAAGCGCTGCTGGATGCGGCCGAGTTCGTTCTTGGGCGGCGTTTGCGCGGCTGCGGCGAGCGGCAGGCAGGCAAAAAAAAGGACCGCCAGTAACGGGCCCTTCCGGAATACCATCACCCTGTCCTCTCCCCGGCCGAAGATTGCCGCAACCAAAGAGAGGGTGTCCAGATAACGGCGGGGCGTAATATATTAATTTTTCGGGGCCGCCGCTTGTGCGCAATATGGCGAGCTTATGGAGGGGAGCATTCCGGACGCCGATCACGCCCCAGCGACAATGTACCGCGTGCGCGCCTTCAACACGGCGGCCGCTTCGGAGAACAAGATTCACGACGACACGGTCGCGCGTCGGTTCGGCTTTTCCGGCGGCCTCGTGCCGGGCGTCGAGGTCTATGCATACATGATGCATATGGCGGTCGAGCGCTGGGGGCGGGATTGGCTCGAAGGCGGCCGCGCTGAATGCCGCTTTTTGTCGCCGGTCTATGACGGCAGGACCGTGGAAGTCTTCGCGGCGGCCGATGCCGACGCGTTAGCGATTCGGGTGGAGAGCGAAGGCGCGATCTGCGCGAACGGAACCGCGGCGCTGAAAAGCGCGTCGCCAAGCGCGCCGAAACTCGATCGCAACAAGCCGCCGCTGCCGCCAGAGAAACGGCCGGCGGCGGATGAACGCTCGCTCGCGGAAGGCACCCTCCTCGGCATCCGGCCGTTTCCGGTCACACCCGAATACGCCAAGCAGTATCTCGCGGACGTGCGCGAGACCGATCCGCTTTATGCCCGCGAAAATCTCGCCCATCCCGGCATTATTCTGCGCCTGTGCAATCAGGCGCTCGTCCAGAATGTCGTGCTCGGGCCCTGGATTCATGTCGGCAGCAGGGTGCGGAATTTTTCCGTCGCCAACGTCGGCGACACGCTCTCCATTCTCGCGAAGGTCGTTGCGAATTACGAGCGCAATGGCCACCGCTTCGCGGATCTCGAAGTATCGGTCAACGCCGAAGACCGGCTGATCGCGAATATTGTGCACATTGCCATCTACCGGCCGCGGTAGGTCGCGAACGCCTGACCGCGCTTGTCTAGTGCACGGCGACGCGTTTGACGTGGGGCAGCTTCTGCGGCTTGGTTTCAGGCATCACCGCCATTACGAGCAGGAAGCCGACAACGCCGACACTCATCAGCAGAAAAAACGCGGTGCGATGCCCGAAGGCGTCGACCGTGTAGCCTGCAAGCGTCGTACTAAACGCGGCGCCGATGCCGACTGCGGTCGCGACCAATCCCTGCGCGAGATTGAAGTGGCCGCTTCCCCGCGTCACATCGGCGATGACAAGCGGAACGAGAATGCCGATCGTCGCCGCTGAGATTCCATCGAGCAGTTGCACGAGCGTAATCACATAAGGGTCGGAGCTGAGCGCAAGAACTAGCCCGCGGATGGGAAGTGGCGCGAAAGCGAGCATCAAAAGCGGACGCCTTCCCACCCGCTCTACCTGCCGGCCTACCCAGCCCGAGATCGCGGAGCCGACGAGTTGCGGGCCGACAATCGCGCCAGCGATTAGCAGGGTTGATTGCTGATTTCCCTCCAGGACAAGCGCGCTCGCCATGAAGGGCAATATAGAGGCGTTGGCGAGCTGGAACAGCACCACCGCGGTCGCGAGAATCATCAGCGCGCTGTTGGTATAGAGCTCGCCGAGCCCATGCACGGTGTCGGTGCGCGGTGCGAGCGTGCCGCCGCGAGCCGAAACCAGATCGATTTCGCTTTTACGGATTTGCGACAAGGCAGCGAGCGCCGGGATGGCGAGCGAAGCGGTGAGGAAGAAAATCATCTCGTTGCCGAACTCGTAGCCACTAAAGCCCATGATCAGGGCCGCAATGGCATTGCCGAGCGTCGCGTAACGGACGTTGCGGGCAAGGCGGCTGCCGAAATGGCCATAGCCGACGAGCCCGAGGCTGATCGCGATGGTGGCGGGCCCCAGCACGCAGGTCGCAACCGCGTGCAGCATCTCGGCCGTCACCACAACCAGCAGCACCGGCCAGATCGCGATCATGACGGCCGAAATGGAAATGCCGATGACGCCAATCATGGCGAGCCGGCGCTTGCCCGGTACGGCGTCTACCAATGCGCCGGCGGGCACCTGCGTCACGAGACCCACCAAACTGCCCACGGTCAGCGCAATGCCGATATGGCCCTGCGACCATCCTTGCACCGTCAGGTACGCGGCGATGAAGGGGCCGAACCCGGTTTGAATGTCGGCGACAAAAAAACTGAACCAATCCAGCGCCCGCAGGCTTTGCCGAGTCGGTCTGTTGGCTGGCCGCAGCGTCCCGAACGCGGCAGCATCATCCGCTGGCGTGGCCCGCACCGTTTCAATCCCGATTGGAAAACGCTACTGTCACGATAACGCCGTGAGCGGCCCTCGGTTTCATAAAAAGCCCGGGAGACTGGCCGCAGCGCGGAACCAATGGCTTTCCACACCGTTGTGCCAAGTTGAGAAGGACAGGAGATCAACGGTGAAAATCGCCCAGATTGCTCCCTTGATGGAGAGTGTCCCCCCGCGCCTCTACGGAGGTACCGAGCGGGTTGTTTCGTATTTGACGGAAGAACTCGTGCGGCAGGGCCACGACGTGACGCTGTTCGCCAGCGGCGATTCGATCACCTCGGCCGAACTCGTGAGCTGCGCGCCGGAGGCGCTCCGGCTCGATCCGCGGGTGCGCGACCACATCCCCTATCACATGATCATGCTCGACCGCGTGCGCGAGCGGATGGAGGATTTCGACATCCTCCATTTTCATATCGACCAATTTCAGTACCCGCTGTTCCGCGGGAATGCGGACCGCACCGTCACCACGCTGCACGGCCGCCAGGACCTCCCCGACCTCAAGCCGCTCTACAGCTATTTCGGCGATATGCCGCTGGTTTCGATTTCAAACCATCAGCGGCAGCCGGTCATCAACGCGAACTTCGCCGCCACCATCTATCACGGCCTGCCCGTCGATCTGATGACGCCCAACTACCACCCGCGCGGCGGCTACATCGCCTTCCTCGGCCGCATCTCGAGCGAGAAGCGGCCGGATTGCGCGATCCACATCGCCCGCAAGCTCGGTATCCCGCTTAAAATCGCCGCGAAAGTCGACAAGGTCGACGCGGAATATTTCCGCATCGTGATCGAGCCGCTGCTCGCGGGGCCGGGCGTGGAATATATCGGCGAGATCAACGACCGCGAAAAATCCGCCTTCCTCGGCGAAGCGCTCGCCCTTCTCTGCCCGATCGACTGGCCGGAGCCGTTCGGTCTCGTGATGATCGAGGCCATGGCCTGCGGCACGCCGGTGCTCGCTTTCCGCAAGGGCTCGGTGCCGGAGGTGGTGGACGACGGCGTTACCGGCCGCATCGTCGACAATATGGACGAGGCCGTGCACGCGCTTGCCGATGTGATCGCGCTCGATCGCCGCGCCGTTCGCCGCCGCTTCGAGGAGCGTTTCTCGGCGAGCCGCATGGCGAAAGACTATGTCCGGCTCTATCGCCGGCTAATCGCGCAGCGCGGACGCGAGGAAAAAAAGGTAGACGGCACGAGGCTACAGCCCGATTATCGTCTGGGAAGCCTCGAATCGGCTCTACATGCAGACTGAAGTCACGGAAGACACTGAAACCCTCATAGAGCTCGTTCCCGAAGTCCCGTTCTACATTCCGGCGACGGGACCGGCGACGCGGCCACGCCGCACGCTCAAACACGACGACACTTTCGCGGTCGTCGACAGCCATGGCGACATCGGCGCCGCCAAGGGCGGGCCGGACGGCGTCTTTCATCGCGATACGCGTTTCCTGTCGCGGCTCGAGCTTTTGCTAAGCGGAAGGCAGCCGCTGCTGCTCGGCTCGAACCTCCGCGACGACAACGCGGTGCTTACCGTCGCTCTCACCAATCCCGATATCTATTTCGACAACCGGCTCGTGCTCGCCAAGGATACGCTGCATCTCGACCGCACAATTTTTCTCTGGAACGCGACGCTCTATCAGCGGATCGCCGTGACCAATCACGGCGACCGCGCGCTTGAGATGCAACTTGCCTTCACCTTCGGCAGCGATTTCAGCGACCTGTTCGAGGTGCGCGGCGCCCGGCGCCCGCGGCGCGGTACGTCCAAGGTGAGCGTCGCCGACCCACAATCGGTTGTGCTGCGTTACGACGGCCTGGACGGCAAACGGCGCGAGACGCGCATCATCTTCGATCCGAAGCCGGCCGAGCTTTCCGAGGGCGCCGCGCGTTTCCGCGTCAAACTCGCGCCGGGCGACGTGATCCCCATCTTCATCGCGGTGCAGTGCGACTACCGCGAGAAAGAGCCGGTCCGCCGCTTTTTCCCGGCGCTGTTGTCGGCACACCACGAGGTGAAGGCCGCAGCCCGCGGCGTCGCGACGGTCGAGACCTCGAATGCGGTTTTCAATGAGCTGCTTTGCCGCTCGCTCGCCGACCTCTATATGCTGACGACGCGGACGCCCGACGGGCCTTATCCCTATGGCGGCATTCCTTGGTACTCGACGACGTTCGGGCGCGACGGTCTGATCACCGCGCTGCAAGCCTTGTGGTTTGACCCGCGGATCGCTCGAGGCGTGCTCAATCGGCTCGCGGCCTATCAGGCGAAAGAATATGACGCGTTCTCGGACGCCGAGCGCGGAAAAATCCTGCACGAAATGCGCTGCGGCGAAATGGCAGCACTGCGAGAAATTCCGTTCGGGCTCTATTACGGCAGCGTCGATTCGACGCCGCTGTTCGTGCTGCTGGCGGGACTCTATTTCGCGCGCACTGCCGACGGTCAGACCTTGCGCGCTCTATGGCCCGCGATCGAAGCGGCGCTCGAATGGATCGACGGCGCCGCCGACCCCGACCAAGACGGCTTCGTCGAATATTTCCGCCAAAACGAAGACGGCCTCGTCAATCAGGGCTGGAAGGACTCGCACGATGCCATTTTCCACGCCGACGGCAAGCTTGCCGTGGGCCCGATCGCGGTCGCGGAAGTGCAAGGCTACGTCTACGCCGCTAAGCGCACCCTCGCGCGCTGCGCCGACCATCTTGGCAAGCACGAGCATGCGATCGCGCTCGACGATCAGGCCTCGAAGCTCGCCGATCAATTCGAGCGCGCGTTCTGGTGCGAGAATCTTGGCACCTATGCGCTGGCGCTCGACGGCCACAAGCGGCCATGCAAGGTGCGGGCATCGAACGCGGGTCAGTTACTGCTTTCCGGCATGATCGACGCCGGACGCGCGCGCAAGGTCGCGGACAATTTGCTGCATCCGCGCTTCTTTTCCGGCTGGGGCATCCGCACCGTGGCGGAAGAGGAAGCGCGCTATAATCCGATGTCTTACCATAACGGCTCGGTGTGGCCGCACGACAACGCATTGATCGCGCTCGGACTCTCGCGCTACGGCATGAAGCCCGCGGTCGAGCGCATTTTTACCGCTCTGTTCGAAGCTGCGAGCTACATGGATTTGCGGCGGCTGCCGGAACTCTTTTGCGGATTCCGCCGCGGCCGCGGGCGCGGTCCCACACTCTATCCCGTCGCCTGCTCGCCGCAGGCGTGGGCGAGCACAACGCCGTTTTCGCTGCTGCAATCGAGCCTGGGCTTGGAGCTCGATCCTTTCGCGGATGAAATTCGACTGCGAGGGCCGACGCTTCCCGCCTTCATCGACCGCGTGCTGATCCGCAACCTGCGGGTGGGCTCGGCAACCGCCGATATCACCGTGCAAAAAGAGAGGGATCGGCCCGTCAGCGTGCAAGTCCTTCGTCATGACGCTCCGGTGCGGGTCATCGTCACGTCCGATTGAAGCGCTCGGCCCGCTGGAACCATTGGCCGTTCCACCGGTTGTCTTGTCGCATCGCAATGACTGCGGGCGGTCATGACCGACATCGTCGCACTTACGCTCAATCCATCGATCGATATTTCGACTTCCGTCGAACGCGTGGAGCCGGCGAGCAAGCTGCGCTGCTCGTCGCCGCGGCTTTATCCCGGCGGCGGCGGCGTCAACGTCGCGCGCGTCGCCCTTCGCCTCGGCGCGGGCGTCGAGCTCATCTATCCCACCGGCGGATCGACCGGCCATTTGCTCCGGCGCCTTGTCGAGCGCGAGGGCATTCCCAACCTCGCGGTGGATCTCGCGCAGGAGACGCGCGAGGACCTTACCGTATTCGAGGAAGCGACCGGCGCCGAATATCGTTTCGTGCTGCCGGGCCCGCGCGTCAGCGAAAACGAATGGCGGAACTGCCTGGAAATTCTGGAATCGCTGCACTCAAGGCCGAAGTTCATGGTGGCGAGCGGAAGCCTTCCGCCCGACGTGCCGCAGGATTTCTATGCGCGCGTGGCGAAGATCGCCCGCCGGCTCGACGCCAAATTCGTGCTCGACACGTCGGGCACCGCGCTCGAACCCGCGCTGAAGGAAGGCGTCTATCTCCTGAAGCCGAACCTGCGCGAGCTCAGCGAATTCGTGGGCGCGGACATGAGCGGCGATAACGCGATCATCGAGGCCTCGCGCCGCCTCATCGCCCGCTACGGCGTCAAAATCGTCGTGACCTCGCTCGGCGAGCAGGGTGCAATGCTGGTCAGCGTCAATCAAGTCATGCGGGCGGAGGCGCCGCATGTGCACACGCTTTCCGCGGTCGGCGCCGGCGACAGCTTCCTCGGCGCCCTGGTCTCGCGGCTTGCGACCGGACATTCGCTGGAAGACGCCTTCCGTTACGCCGTCGCCGCCGGCGCCGCCGCCGTGCTGACACCGGGCACCGCGCTCTGCAACCGGCAGGATGTGGAGCGGCTTTTGCCGCAGGTCCGGATTCGGAATTTACAGACGCGGGAACTCGCGGCGACCCACGACCGTTAGGCCGTTTTTTGCCGCAGCGGCGGCGCCATATCCGCGAACATCGTCATTTCATCATAAGTGAGTTCGAGGGCGGTGATGAATTTATCGCCCCAGAACTTGATATCGTTCTCCGACAGCACTCGCATCATAGACTTGTGCCGTTCGCGCCGTTCCTCGAGCGGCATCGATAGCGCGCGCGCGATCGCATTGGCCATCGATTCAGAATCGTAGGGATTGACGAGAAGCGCTTCCTTGCATTCCTGCGCCGCGCCCGCGAACCGCGACAGTACAAGCACGCCGGGGTCGTTCGCGTCCTGGGCGGCGAGATACTCCTTGGCGACGAGATTCATTCCATCGCGCAACGGCGTCACCAGACCGACGCGGGCCGAGCGGTAAAGCCCCGCGAGCACGCTGCGGCCGTAGGATTGATTGACGTAGCGGATCGGCGTCCAGGCGGCGTCGCCATGCGTGCCGTTGATGTGGCCCGCGGTCGAACTCACCTGCCGCTCCATCTCGATATATTCTTGGATCTTGGTGCGGCTCTTCGGCGTGATCTGAAGGTAAGTGACCTTGTCCCGCCAGCCGGGATTGGCAACGAGAAAGCGCTCGAACGCTTCCATCCGCTGCACAATGCCTTTGCTGTAGTCGAGGCGGTCGACGCCGATGAGCATGGTGCGGCCGACGAGGCTGTCGTTCACGCGGCGCACGATTGCCGATTGCATCGCCTTCTCGGCCCATTCGTTCAGTTCCTGCGTGCGGACGCCGACGGGAAACACGCCGAGCACGACGGTTCGGCCGTGCGCGGAAAAGACGCGCAGGTCGCGGCTCGCGAGCTTGCATTCATGGGTGAGATAGCGCGCGAAGTTGAGACTGTCGATTTCGGTCTGGAAGCCGACGAGATTGTAATGGGTGAGCGTCGAGAACAGCTGCTCATGATTGGGCAGCGCCGTGAGAATTTCCGGCGGCGGCAACGGAATATGGAGGAAGAAGCCGATCTTATTCTGGTGGCCGCGCTCGCGCAGCGCCTTGGCGAGCGGGATCAGATGATAGTCGTGGACCCACACAATGTCGTCGGGCTGGATGATCTTGTGCAGTTCGGAGGCGAAGTGTTCGTTCGCGCGCCAATAGCCGGAAAGATCACGGCGCGAATATTCGGCAAGATCAAGCCGGTAATGCAGGATCGGCCACAGCACGCGGTTGGCGAAGCCGTTATAGTATTCGCGATAGTCTTCCTCGGTGAGATCGGTGACGACGTTCAAGCGGTTGCCCGCGTCGATCGTCTTGGTTTCGATCGCATCCGGCGAGACGACGCGGCCGCTCCAGCCGAACCAGATGCCGCCATATTTCTTGAACACTTCCTGCAATGCGACTTCGAGACCGCCGGCGCGGTGGGCGCCGCGCGTCGGCATCGACACGCGATTGGAAACGACGATCAGCCGCGCCAATAGCGATCCTCCCAAGTACGCGACAGGCGCATGGCGGAGAGAATGAGCCCGGCCATCGAATAGGTCTGCGGAAAATTGCCCCACAACTCACCGGTGACCGGATGAATGTCCTCGGAGAGCAGGCCGTAGCGGTTTCGATGCCTCAATGCGTCGATAAACAATTCGCGCGCCTCATCCCGGCGGCCGATCGACCACCAGGCGTCAATCAGCCAAAACCGGCAAACGAGAAAAGCAGTTTCGGGCAGGCCGAAATCATCGGCCGTAGTGTAGCGCATAACGTTGTTGTGGCGAAAAAGTTCCGTTTCGATGGCGGACACGGTCTTGGCGAAGCGCGGATCGCTCGCTTCCACGAGCCCGAGTTCCGCGAGCAACAGGCAACTCGCGTCGAGATCATCCGATCCGACGGCGGCGGTGAAGGCCTCGCGCTTCGGGTTCCATGCCTTCTCCAAAAGCGGTCCTTCGATGGTGTGGGAGATGTCGGTCCAATAGCGGGCGCGGTCGTGCAGCCCGAGATGGGCGGCAATGGCCGCGAGCCGGTTGCAACCGGCCCAGCACATGGCGGCCGAGTGCGTATGCACGCGCTGGCGGCCGCGATACTCCCAAATGCCGGCGTCTTCCTGCATCGCGATTTCGGCGGCGCGGGTGCCGAGCGGCTCCAGAATGCGAAAAAGCCCCTCGTCTCCCGGCCGCGGCAGCCGCCGGTCGAAGAACAGCGGCATCGCCGCGAGGATCAGGCTGCCATAGGCGTCGTGTTGACGCTGGGTGACCGCGGCGTTGCCGACGCGCACGGGACCATAGCCGCGGTAGCCCGTAAGATTCGGAGCCGTGCGTTCTTCCATGGGATCAGTCGGGACGATCGCATAGACCGGCTTCAGGAGTTCGTTGGTATTGCCCGCAATGCCGAGAATGAAGGAGATGAAGTCCTCCATCGTCCGTGTCGCGCCGATGCGGCTCAGCGCCTTCACCACGAAATAGGCATCCCGCAGCCAGCAATAGCGATAATCCCAGGTGCGGCCCGAATCCGGCGCCTCGGGGATCGAAGTCGTGTGCGCCGCGACGACGCCGCCGGTCTCCTCGAAATTGCTGAGCTTGAGCGTGATCGCGGCGCGGATGATGTCGTCCTGCCAGTCGTAGGAGATCGAAAGCCCGCGCACCCAGTCGGCCCAGTAATCCTGGGTTCGCGTCAGGAAATCGTTGCAGGTCGAGGCGAGCTCGCCGGGAAAGGACTCGTCGCTGCCGAAGACGAGATGCACCGGTCGCGTCAGAGCGAATGGCGCTTCGCTTTCGATGTAGGAGAGCGGCGCGTCGGTGGTGAGCCGCAGCGTGAAGTTCTTGGTCCGATAGTTGATGTGATTGCTGCCGATCGAGTGCCGCTCGATCGGTTCGCCGTAATCGGAGGTCGGGCGCACGCGGATTGTGATGTGCGGCAGGCCCGCCACCGGTTCGATGATGCGCACGAGCTGGGGGGAACGGGTTATGCGGCCGAAGTTCTTGAAGCGCGGCGCGAAGTCGGTGACACGAACCGCCGCGCCATCTTCGGCGGTGAGCGTCGTCACGACAATCGCGGAGTTGCGGGCATAGTGCGACTCGTTACTCGCCATGCGGCCGAGAAGCACGTCGGTAAAGCCCTTCTCCTCTTCGCCCGCTAGGAGACGAGAGAAGATCGGATCGCTGTCGAAGCGGGGAAAACACCACCAGACGACCCGCGCCAGCGGGTTGACGAGCGCCGCCGTGCGGCCGTTGCCGATCACCGCGAGATCGAGATTGCTTTGCGTCATGGAACGGGGGCTCCGTCGAGCAGGCGATCGAGCCAGTCTCGCACCGCCACGGCATCCTCGAAAACGCCCGCCACCCCCTTGAACGGACGGCCGACCGAATAGCCGGTGCCCGCGAACTGCGGCAGCACGGCGAAGGCCGCTTCGTCGGTCACGTCGTCGCCAACGAAGAAAGGCGTACGGCCGTGGAACGGCGGATCGTTCATCAGGTTGCGGATGCCGCTGCCCTTGGTGAAGCGGGCGGGCTTGACCTCGATCACCCGCTTGCCGCGAAGAATCTCGACGCCGCTGTCGGGGTGCCGGGCGACGATCGCGGCCACCGCCTGCTGCAAAGTATCGCCGCTTTCCGGCACCTGCCGGTAATGCAGCGCGATCGAATAGCCCTTGTCCTCGACGAGCACGCCGTCGCTTGCGGCCGCGATCAGCTCTTCTTTCAATTGCGTGCCGATGGACAGCGGGGGATGCGTCGGCGGCGAATCCGGCGTGCGGCGGATTTCGGCGCCATGGCCGCCGATCGCCGGCAGTCGCAACGGCGCGAAGATGCGGTCGATATCGGCGAGCGGCCGGCCGCTGACGAGCGCCAGCGCGCCGTTGGTTCGGGCCAGGAGCTTCGTAAGCGTCGACCGCAAACCTTCCGGCACTTCGACTTGTGACGGCGTCGGCGCGAGATCGAGGATCGTACCGTCGACGTCGAGAAGAATCGCGAGCCGGTCGAGCGCAGGCACGGGAAACTGCATTATGCGAGGGGTGCGCGCGGGGGCGCCGCGTGTCAACGTCGATTTCATTATTCCCCGATCAAATCCTATGATAGTCAATGCGTTATAACGCGCCGGCCGCGCTTAGGTTCACTTGCGCCCGGCGGAGGAATCGGGGCGCAACCGAACGTTAAGGGTGACACTTTGCGCACGCAGCCCCCTATTCTCGTCGCCGATATCGGCGGAACGAAGACGCGGATCGCCCTTGGCCGCCGCGAAAAGGGGCTGGGCGAAATCAAATCCCTGTTCAACGACCGCATCGCCGACCTGCAGGAATTGCTTTCGCGCGAACTCGCGGCCGAGGAGGCAAAGCAGGCGACGATGGCGGTGCTCGCGGTCGCGGCACCCATCGACGAGGATCGCATCTCGCTCACCAATCGCGCCTGGTCGTTTTCCCGATCGAAGCTCAAGCAGGCGTTGAAGCTGAAGCGGTTAATCGTGGTGAACGACTTCGTCGCGGTCGCGCACGCCTTGCCGGCGTTGACAGCGAAGGATGTGGTGAGCATCGGCGGCGGCAAGGGCGAGCCTGGAGAGAATCTGCTCGCCTGCGGACCGGGCACCGGCTTCGGCGTCGCCGCGCTCGTGCGCGCGGCGGAGCCGCCGATCGTTCTCTCCAGCGAAGCGGGGCATATGGTGCTTGGCGCCGCGTCGGCCGCGGATCGCGATATCTTCGCGCGGCTCGCGCCTGGCTCGAAGCCGCTCGTCATCGAGAGCATTTTATCGGGACCGGGTCTCGCGCGTCTGCACCAGGCGCTCTGCGGGCAAGCGCTGAGCTCAAACGACGTGATTGCGGGCGCGAATGCCGGCGGCAAGACCGCGCTCGAGACGGTCGAAGTATTCTTGCGGGTTTTCGGCCGCGTGGCGGGCGATCTCGCGCTCGCCTTCAACGCGCGCGGCGGCGTTTATCTCGCGGGCGGGCTCGGGCGCGGGCTCGCGCCATTCTTCGCGAAATCCTCCTTCCGCAAGGCGTTCGAAGAGCATCCTACCTACGGCGAAAGGCTCGCCGCGATTCCCACGCGCGTGATCGTGCATCCCTCGCCTGAATTGCTCGGCGCGTTCACGCTGGGGCTCACGCAGGCGGACGATTAGGACTTGGCGCCGCGCAGCGCGCCGCGAACGAGGATGGCATAAGCCTTGTCGCTGAACGTCTTCGGTTGTGCGAGCCCGAGACGCGCAAGCGCCGCCCTGTCGGAGTCGCTCTCCCCTTTTTCCGAGAATCCGCTCAGCAAAATCTTCAGCAACTGTAGCGGCTCGCCGCTCGAGGCATCCTGCAAGGTTTGCAAAGCCGGAATCAGCCGCTGCTCGACCGCGTCGAAGTCGCTGCCGAAGGGAAACGGCGGCAACAGGCCGCGCTCGCGGAACGGCGAAAGCGCCCGCGCAATGCGCTCCGGCGTGTTTTCGCGGGCGTAGGCCGGGATTTGGAAATTCTTCGGAAGTTTGCCCGCGTCCTTCGCCTTGCGCAAAAGCCCGGGCTGAAAGCGCGAATCCGCGATCGAAAGCATCGCGGCGATCACGTCCTCGTCGGATTTTCCGCGCAGATCCGCGACGCCATATTCGGAGACGACGATGTCGCGGAGGTGCCGCGGGATCGTGGTGTGACCGTAGCTCCAGCGCACGTTCGATGTCCGCTTGAAGCCCACGCCGCGGGCGGCATTCACGGTGAGGATCGAGCGCGCATCAGGCAAGGCGAAAGCCTGCGCCACGAAATTGTACTGGCCGCCGACGCCGCTGACCACGCGGCCGTCTTCGAGGCCGTCGGAAACCACCGCGCCCAAAAGCGTCACCATCATGGCGTTGTTGATGAAACGCGCCTTGGCGCGCGCATGCCGCTTGATGTCCTCGCCGCCGTAAAGCTCGTTGGTAAAGGAGATTGCGGTCATCTCGATCTTCGAGAGCATCGCCGGATCCATCTCGCGCAGCGCCCGGTAGAACGCTTTCGGCCCGACAAAGAAGCCGGCGTGCATGAACTTTCCGTCGATTTCGCGCTTGACGATGCCGGCTTTCATCAATTCGAGAAAAGAAGCCACGAGCATTTCGCTCATGCCGTAAAGGCCTTTCTCGAAAGAGCCGAGTTCGTTCAACGCCGGCGCCGGGCGGTTGCCGTCGAGGCGCGCGATGACCTCGCGGAAAGCGGCATTGTCCTTCTGGCGCAGGATCATGCCTTGCGCCGCGGCGTCGCCTTCCTGGCCGATGCCGATTTGCAGCGTGCCGCCATCGGAAACGAGGCGCGCGGCATGCAAGCCGATGGCGTAGCCGGTATCGGTGATCGGCTCGTGCGGCGGCGCGAACAGCGGAAAATCCGTGGCCTTGCTTTCAAGCACGTGGCTGAAGGTTTCGGCCGGAAGATCGCCCTCGCCCGGCATGAACGGAAGTTCGGAATTCACCTCGGCGATGAGCTTGAAGTCGGCGGCTCCTGACGCGCGGGCGGCCAAAAGATCGAGCGTAAGGTCGGTGTTGCTGCTCAAGCTATAGCGTGTCCTGCCGTCGACGACCCGCACCCGCTTCGACACGAGCTGCGCGACAACATTGACGCCGCGCTCCATGACATAGCGCATAGCATGCGTGTAGTTGGCGGAGATATAGTGCTGTTGCGCCTCCGGCACGCCGAGCCAGGCGCCGGCCAGGAGAAAAAATTCGTTCACCTGGATGTTTGGCGGCATTTTCCGCGCGCGCAGGGCCTTGGCGTATTCGAGCTCGGGATAGTCGCCGAAGAGGCGCTCGATCACCGGCGCGAGAAAACGGCGCTCGAGATCGTTCTTGTAGCGCGGCTTCTCCAAAGTGAGCGCCGTGAAGATCGTGAGCGAGATCGAAGGGTCGGCGGCGGCGCGGCGAAAGAGCGCGTTCGCCACATGGTTTGCCTTGCCGAGCCCGAGCGGCAGGCCGAGCACGATCGTCTTGCCGACCTCGCGTATGATGTCTTCGGCGAGTTCGTCGGCGTCGGTAAATTCCCGCGGGGACGCGCTCATGCACGCGATTTCAATCGATCCCAGCCGGGATCGGGCGCGAAGCGCTTGCCGTATTTCTGCGCGAATTTCTGCAGCGTCGCGACGATGTCGTCTACGCCGCGGCGCTCGGCATAGTGCAGCGGACCGCCGCGGAAAGGCGCGAAGCCCGTGCCGAAGATCATCGCGCCGTCGACGACGTCGGCATCATCGACGATGCCTTCGCGCAACGCGCCCACGCAGACATCGAGGATCGGCAGGATGAGCCGGTCGGTCATCTCCGGTGTGGGCTCGGCGCCATTCCCCGATTTCTGCGCCTTGCCGTCCTTCCATTCGTAAAAGCCCTTGCCGGTCTTGCGGCCCAATTCCTTGTTCGCGACCTTGTCGCGCAGCCATTGCGGCGCGTCGGGCTGCTCGCGCGGAAGGCTCTTTTTCAGCATGTCGGCGACGTCGAGGCAGATGTCGAGCCCGACCTGATCGGCAAGCTCGATCGGTCCCATGGGCATGCCGAATTTTTCCGCCGCGCGGTCGATGGTTTCCTTGGCGACGCCTTCGTCGATCATCACCATCGCCTCGATCATGTAGGGCGTGAGCGCGCGATTGACGAGGAAACCCGGCGCGCTCTTCACCGGCACCGGCAGGCGATCGATCTGGCCGACAAAAGCGCGCGCGGTCGCGAGCGCCGCCTGATCGGCGCGGTCGTGGCCCACCACCTCGACGGTCAACATGCGCGAGACGGGATTGAAGAAGTGCAGCCCCACGAGGCGCTCGGGTTTTTTCAGGCCGTCGCGCAATTGCTCGAGCGGAATGCTCGAAGTGTTCGTGGCGAGGATCGCGCCCGCCTTCATCTCCGGCTCGATCGCGGCATAAACCTTGTGCTTGATGTCGAGCTTTTCGGGCACCGCTTCGATGACAATATCGGCGCCGCCGACGCCGGCGCTTTTCAGATCCGGAATCAGGCGATCGAGGGCATCGCGCTGGTCGATGCTTTTCTTCAGCACCTTCGAATAGAGGTCGGCCGCGCGTTTGATCGCGCCGGCGATCGGCTCGGGCTTCATGTCGGAAACCGTCGCCGCGATTCCTTCGCGCGCGCACCAGGCGGCGATGTCGCCGCCCATGGCGCCGGCGCCGATCACATGGATGCGGCCGATATCCTGCTTCTCGCCCGCGATCTTCTTCAAGCGGTCGCGCAGGAAAAAGACGCGAATGAGATTTTGCGCGGTCTCCGAGACGATGAGATGGGCGAAGGATTTGATCTCGCCTTTGAGCATGGCGGCGCGGTCGCCGCCGTGCTTTTCCCAAAGATCGATCAGCGCGTAGGGCGCGGGATAATGCGCGGGATCGGCGGTCTTCCTCGCTTCCGCACGCATGCGGCCGGCAAGCAGCCGGCGGGCGAAGGAATTATCGAGGAGCGGAATCATCATGCTCGGTTTTGCGGCCTTTAGCTCGCCGGCGACGGCCGCGCGCACGGCGTTGCGCACATGGCGCTCTTCCGTCACCGCGTCGACAAGGCCCGCGCCCTTCGCGCGGCGCGCATCGAGGGGTCTGCCGGTCAGCATCATGGTCATCGCCGTGAGCGGACTAATGAGACGCGGGAGCCGCGCGGTGCCGCCCAGGCCCGGATGCAGACCGAGCATCACCTCGGGAAATCCGAACGAGGCGCCTTCGACCGCGATGCGGCGCTTGCAGGCAAGCGCGACTTCAAGCCCGCCGCCGAGACAAAAGCCGTGCGCCACCGTGACGGTCACGAAAGGGAGCGCCTCGAGTCGATCGACAACCTGATGCGCGCGCGAAATCCGCTGCTCGACCGCGGCCTCGTCCTTGGCGCCGGCGAATTCGGACACGTCCGCGCCGGCAATGAAGCCGGAAGGCTTCGACGAGCGGATGACGAGGCCCTTGGGCTGATCCTTTTCGATGAGGCCAAGCACGAGATCGAGCTCGGTGAGCACGCCCTCGGATAAGGTGTTCGCGCTGGCGCCCTTGCGGTCGATGATCAGCCAACCAATGCCCTCCTCGTCCTTGGCATAACGCCAGTGGTCGAGGCCCGGCGTCGGACCGGGGTTCGGCCCAAGCTCCAGCTCGTGATCCTTCATCACGCCGCGGATTTTGCTTTCCATCGCCTACACCATCTCGATGAGCATGGCGCCGCCCTGGCCACCGCCGATGCACTCGGTGGCGATGCCGCGCTTGAGGCCGAGCCGTTTCATCGCATTGACGAGATGCAAGACGATGCGGTTGCCGCTGGTGCCGACCGGATGGCCGAGCGCGACCGCGCCGCCGTCAACGTTCAACCGCGCGCGGTCGATCTTGCCCGCGGCGCCGTCGAGGCCGAGCACCTCGCGGCAGAATTTGTCGTCCCGCCAGGCGGCAAGGCAGGCGAGCACCTGTGCCGCGAAGGCCTCGTTCAGCTCCCATAACTCGATATCCGCGAAGCCGAGCTTGCGGCGCTTGAGGATTTCGGTGGCCGAAAGCACCGGTCCAAGCCCCATGATCGAGGGATCGAGCGCCGACCATTGGCTGTCGACGAGCACCGCTTTCGGCGTAAGCCCGTGCTTTTTCATCGCGTCTTCGGAAGCAAGAATCACCCAGGAGGCGCCGTCGGTAATCTGCGAGCTGTTGCCGGCGGTGACCTTGCCCCAGGGCCGCTCGAAGGCGGGCTTCAGCGTCGCGAGCTTTTCGACGGTGGAATCGGGCCGCACGCCGTCGTCGAAGGTGTAGACCTTGCCATTGCGGTCGAAGGCAGGCTCGACCTCGTCGGCCAGCAAATTCTCCGCCTGCGCTTTCGCGAGCCGCTTGTGGCTTTCGACGGCGTATTCGTCGGCCTCGCGGCGCGAGATATCGAAGAGCTTCGCCAGCACCTCGGCGGTCTGGCCCATGTTCAATTCGACCACGGGGTCGGTGAGGCCGCGCTCGAGCCCGATGATCGGCGAGAAAAAAGAGGGGCGCAGCGTGAAGAAATTGGCGATGCGCTCCCACGCGGTTTTCGCCGTAAACATGCGGCCGAACCATTCCACCGCCGATTTGCGATAGACGAGCGGCGCGTAGCTCAGCGCCTCGGTGCCGCCGGCAAGCACGAGGTCGGAAATGCCGTCCTGGATGTAGCGGTACGCCGTGTCGATCGATTGCATGCCGGAGCCGCAATTGATCTGCACGGTGAAGGCGGGCATGCGCTCGTCCATGCCGAGACGCAGCGCGGCGACGCGCGCCGGGTTCATCTCGTCGGCAATCACATTGACGCAACCGAGGATCACCTGATCGAAATCTTGCGGCTTGAAGGGCTGGCGCAAGAGCAACGGCCGCCCGCATTGCACGGCAAGATCCACCGGCGTGAACGGGCCGGGTCCGCTACGGGCCTTCAGGAAGGGCGTGCGGGCGCCATCAATAATGTAGACGGGGCGCATTTTCAGCTCGCCTTGGCCGCGAGCGCGCTCGGCGCCTGCTTGCCGGTTCTGATGCCACCGGCGGGAATAAGGTCTTGCGGCGCGAAGTCGTCGACGTCGATCGCCATCGCGACCGCGGCCGCGACCGATTCCATTTCCTTCGCCTCAGCGGCGCTGATCACGCCTTTTTCCTTGGCCGTGCGCCAGTCGCGAATTTTCGCATCGTGCATCTTCTTGGCGATCGGCTCGGTGGCGGTGACCGCGCGAAAGGCGCGTTCGAGCCGCGCGAGGCCGTCATCACCGTCGTCGACGTAAAGGCCGGGCGTGAGCCGGTCGCGCGTCTCCGAAGGCTCCAGAAGAATTTCGGCGCATTGGCGCGTGAGCTCATCGTGCGGGCCGTGGCGGCGGATGCCGAGCGGCTGAATGATGAACTTCAAAAAGAGCGCGACGATCCGGTTGGGGAAATTGCCGAACACTTCCTGCAAGCGCATGTCGATGGTCTTGAGGCCGGTTTCGACGCACCAGGCAAGCAGCGGAAGGTCCGCCTCCAACCTCCCCTCGTCCTCCCAGCGCTTGAGCGCGCCGGAGAGAAGATAAAGCTCCGAGAGAATATCGCCGAGGCGGGCTGAAATCATTTCCTTGCGCTTGAGCGCGCCGCCCATGGTGAGGAGCGCCATGTCGGCGGTGAAAGCGAAAGCGGCGGCGTAGCGCGAAAGCTGGCGATAAAATTTGGTCGCGGCTCCCGCATCGGGCGCCGCCGCGAACAGGCCGCCGGTCCAGCTATGAACCCACGCGCGCAAAAAAGTGATGAGGCTGTGGCCGACGTGCTTCCAGAACGCATCATCGAAGAGATCGAGCGCTTTTTCCGGGTCCGGCTCGGAGAGCGCGTTCATCTCCTTCAGTAGATAAGGATGCGCGCGGATCGCGCCCTGGCCGAAAACGATCAGGTTGCGGGTGAGAATATTGGCGCCCTCGACGGTGATCCCGATCGGCACCGAACGATAAAGACTGCCGAGATAGTTATGCGGGCCGTCGATGATGCCCTTGCCGCCGTGAATGTCCATGGCGTCGGTCACCGAGGCGCGCATGCGCTCGGTCGCGTGCAGCTTCATGATTCCGGAAATCACCGCCGGGTGATGGCCCTGGTCGAGCCCGGCGCAGGTGAAGCGGCGGGCGCCGTCGATCAGATAAGCGTTGCCGGCGAGGCGGCCGAGCGCTTCCTGAATGCCTTCGAATTTTCCGATCGGAATGCCGAATTGCTCACGCACGCGCGCATAGGCACCGGCCACACGCGCCGTATAGGCGGTGCCGGCGGAGGACTGCGACGGCAATGAAATGCCGCGGCCCGCGGCGAGCGCCGCCATCAGCATCTTCCAGCCCTGCCCCGCCCGCTCGGCGCCGCCGATGATGTTGTCGAGCGGGATGAACACGTCGCGGCCCCAGTTGGGGCCGTTCTGGAAAACCTGATAGGCGGGCAAATGACGATGACCGATCTCGACGCCCGCGGTCTTCGCGGGCACGAGCGCGAGCGTAATGCCGAGATCTTCTTTATTGCCGAGGATGTGGTCGGGATCCTCGAGCTTGAAGGCAAGACCCAAGACGGTCGCCACAGGCCCGAGCGTGATGTAGCGCTTGTGCCAGTTCAGCCGGATGCCGATCTCGCGATTGCCGGAATTGTCACGGCAGACCACGCCCTTGTCGATCATGGCGGCGGCGTCGGAACCGGCTTCGGGGCTGGTCAGACCGAAGCAGGGAATCTCGGCGCCGGAAGCGAGCCGCGGCAGCCATTGCTTGCGCTGCTCCTCGGTGCCGAAGCGCATCAACAATTCGCCGGGGCCGAGCGAATTCGGCACCATCACAGTGACCGCCGCCGTCACCGAGCGACTCGACAATTTACGGATCACTTCCGAGTGGGCGAAAGCGGAAAAGCCGAGCCCGCCATATTCCTTGGGAATGATCATGCCCCAAAAGCGATTTTTCTTGATGAAGTCCCACGCCTCGGGCGGAAGGTCGCGCAATTCCCAATTGATCTTCCAGTCGTCGCAGAGGGCGCAAAGCTCTTCCACCGGGCCGTCGAGAAACGCCTGCTCCTCCGCCGTGAGCTTCGCTCGCGGCGTTGCCAGGAGTTTCGACCAATCGGGACTGCCGGTGAACAATTCCGCGTCCCACCACACGTCGCCCGCTTCCAGCGCCTCGCGCTCGGTGTCGGACATGGTGGGAAGCGCCTTCTTCGCCCAGCCGAAGATTGGCTTGGTCAGATATTCACGCCGCCAGGAGGAAATGTTCATTTGCCGCACCTCGCGAAGCGCTGCGCTGCGAAAGCATTCGACCTTTTATAACCGCCGCGCAAGTCGAAAAGTTGCTCGATGTCGATGTATGTGAGCCTCGCGCAGCCTTTCCGCAAGCGGATTACCGCGCCTTGATTACACCGCCACGACGAAGCAAGGACCCATGCTTTCCGCTTATATCCATCCCAGGCGATACAGTGCGAGCAGCACAAAGGCCGCGCCCAGCGCAAGACAAAGCGGTGAATAATATTCGCGATCAAGCTTTGCAAAAGGTTGCTCCGGATGGCGCGCGCGCCAGACGGCCGTGAATCCGATCATACCGCGGGCGAGAAAAGCCAATGCGCACAGAGATGCGAGCAGAACCACGACCGGCGTTGATACCGGGGCCGCAATCCAGCCAGCCGCCGCGAGCGCGATCAGCCCTTGCAGAAAAACTGCCGCCGCGACGACGAAGCATGCGAACGGCGGCGGTATTCGCGTGCGCCCCTTTTGACCGACGACCATGGCAACGAGCTCTGCCTCGCTCGCGGCCGGCCAAACGATCTTCAAGCCCCAGGCGGCATGCAGCACCGCGATTGCGGTCAAAACGCCGAATACGATGAGCGCCAGCATTTTCATCAAGAAACCGCCTTTCATGCTGCCATTGGCCGCGCCTCGATCGGCCGGCGGCAAGCCCCCATCCTTGGCCAGATCGGATATGATGTGAAGAGCGTGACGAATGCTTGCGCTATCGGCAGGTGACCGAATGTCGAACTGGCTAGGGCGCGCGATCCTTCTCGCCGCGGTGCTGACGCCGGCGACGTTCCTGCACGCGGCGTTGCCGACGCCCGGCGCGCCGGCCGCGCGCGGCTCGCTCGCGGGTCAACTCCTGATCGCGACACCCGCGATGGGCGATGCGCGTTTCGACCACACCGTCATTCTCCTCGTGCAGCACAGCCAGGACGGCGCGCTCGGCCTGATTATCAACCGGCCGGTGGGCGAACAGCCGCTCACAAAGGTTCTCGAAATCCTCGGCCAAAAGGCGGACGCGATTACCGGCACGGTGCGCGTCTTCGCCGGCGGGCCGGTGCAGCCCGGAATCGGGTTCGTGATCCACAGCACCGATTACCGCAAGAACGAAACCGTCAGCGTCGACGAAAACGTGGCGGTGACGTCAACGCCGGAAATCCTGCGCGACATGGGCCACAACAAGGGGCCGAAGAAGGCGATCATCGCCTTCGGCTATGCCGGCTGGGCGGGCGGCCAGCTCGAAGACGAGATCCAGCACGGCGCCTGGTACATGGCGCCGGACGATCCGGCGCTCATTTTCGACGAAGACCGCGAAAAAGTGTGGGAGCGCGCGATGGCCCACCGCACACAAGACCTTTAGGCGACGGATTCAACGAGCTTACAGGCTGGGCTTTCCGCTCTCTATTCGGCCGCGCCCCGCTCTGCCCGCCCGGCCAAGAGTTCGCGTGCCGCCGTGATCACCGGCTCGACCGGAAGCGTAACGAGGCAGTCGCTCACTTGGCTGCCGCCGCAGCCGGCATTGTGACACGGCCGGCAAGGATGAAGCTTCGAGCCCACCACGCGATGCGGCACGCGCCAGGGGCCCCAAATGTATTCGTCGCTGGGCCCGAACATGACGACCACCGGCGTATGCATCGCGGCCGCCATATGCACCGGCGCTGAATCGACCGCGATCACGAGCTTGGCCTTGCCGATCAGGGCGGCGAGCTCCTTCATGGAAAGCTTTCCGGAAAAATCGATAGTGTCGGCGCGGCAGGCGCCACGAATGGCGCCGATCAAAGCGAGATCGGATTTAGAGGACGCGCCGGTGAGCACGACGCGCTCGCCATCCTTGGCAAGCTGCTCGATCAGACGGGCGGTACGCTCGGCAGGCCATTGCTTGTAGGCGAGGCTCGAAGGCGCATGCACGAGGATAAAACCGCCGGGCACAAGCGCCGCGGCGGCCATGCGGCTTTGCGCCTTGGCTTCGGCTTCCTTGCCCGGAATGAGCACAAGCTCCCGCTCCTCTTCCGCCGGGAAGACGCCGAATTGGCGGAGCGCATCGAGGTGCAGCTCGATCTGATGCCGCCGCCCATTGGCGGGGTACTTATAAGTGTGGGTGAAACTTTTCCGCCACAGGCGCTCGTAACGGTCGCGCCTTCGCGGCGCCACGTGATAGCGCGGCATCAAGAGCCAATTCAGCCAAAGCGCGCTCGGATGCAGCCCGAGGCTGATCAACATATCGTAGCGGCGCGCGCGCAGCGCGGACAATAGATCGAGCTGCGCCCGTAGCCGCGCAGAAAAGGGAAGATTTTTATGTTTGCCCAGCCCATGAATTTGGGTGATCGCCGGATGCAAGGAGAGCATCTCGGTGGTGTGGTCGTAAATCAGCGCGTCGATCTCGACGTGCGGCGCGTGCTTTTTCAGTGCCGAGAATACCGGCGAAGTCAGCAACACATCGCCGTAATGGCGAAGATGAATCACCAGCGCGCGCGAGATCGTGGAAAAATCGACGGTGGAAGACGGCATGGGTCAGATATTTCGGGCGAGCAAAGCCGTCCGGCGCGTTTCAACGATCGGCGGCTGACTGAAAAATCGCGGCATGAGGGCGAAGCTAGCACCGATTTTCGGCCATAGCACCCGCTTCGCCAGCGCGAAATTCCCCGTTGTTTCAGTTGCTTATCCGCGGGCGTCGACTACTTCCTGTCGGTGATTTCGAGCTCTTTTCGTAACGCGTCGATCGCGTCGCTCGAATAGCTCGAATTCGCCGCGCGCACCCAGGTGGACTGGCGGCCGATGCGGTTGCTGCCATAGGCAATCCAGGCATAGCCATCGAGGCCCCAATCCTTGCCCCATGAGTTGCGCATGAGCCAGGCGCCTTTCGAGTCATCCCAGCCGACGAGAACCACGGCATGGCCGCCGCCGGCATCGTTGGATTCTACTTTCTCGCGATAGACACCGCCGGTATAGGCTTTGAAATTATCCGAAACGACCCGCATGCGGGTGGCCACCGGCCCATAGTCGCAGATCGCTTTCTTGATTTCCGCGATGGAGGGAAAATCCAGCTTCGGATTCACATAGCCCCAGCTAACGATTTTGTAGGGCGTTGCGGGATTGGTGCAGGTGAGTTCCCTGCCGGCATAAGGAACGCTTTGCCTGGTGGCAGCCCCCGCGCGCGACCAATGGGAAAACGCCAGCGCCGCAAGCCCGCCGGTGCAATTGCCGGCGGCGGAATTGTCGGGAAGCCGGGCGCAATCCAGCAGGTACTGCTCCGAAGCGTTGGGCGATTTGCCGTTCACGATCATGTAGCTCGATTCATATGCGCCGACGGCGGCGAACGCCCAGCAATCGCCGCAGCCGCCCTGATCGCGGATGGGCGGAACCTTATTTTCCGCGTACCAATGGAATTTGTCGCTGGCCGGATTGCAGACCGCGCGCTGCAGCTCAATCTGGCTGCGCTTGTCCTTGCCCGACTGCTGGCGCAGCTGATTGTCGCGCTCGATCAACTCCTGCGCGCGACGATTTTGCTCCTCGCGCTGTTCCGGCGTGATGTTGGGATCGTCAATGTCGCCGAGCAACTCGCTGTTCGGACGCGACAGCGCCTTGGTGTTGCCGACCGTATAGCCGAGATTGTTCGCGCGGGCCTGGCCGCGCATCTCCTGCAGCTTGCGCTTGATCTCGGGAGGCGCGCTCGCCTCATTCGGCGGAACCGAGCGTTGCGGATCCTGCTGCGCGCGAGCGATGCCCGCGGGCAGGACGAAAATCGCCGCCAGCACCGCAAGGCTTGCGGCACGCGCCAAGGCAGAAGCCCCTTTATGCATGCGTTCCCTCCAGACCCGACTATAAGCCCAGTCGACTATGGCGGAATTCGCGCGGCTCGTTGTCGCGCGGTTGGAGAAATTCGGCCCGAATTGCTCCAAGCGGCCACGGCCGCAGCTTCCCGCCCGCCTTAAGATTTTTTCATAAGCGCGAGGCGGAATTCCTCATAGTTCTTTTTCAGCGCCATCCGCACGACGAATAGCCCCCAGATAAGGCCGGTGAGCCAGGCGACAACGGTGCTGACGATGACGACGGGCTGAAAATCGAAACCGAGCCGGGCGCCCACGGCCCCGATCAAGAACGCCAGCGCGAATGCGATGATGCCGCCGCCAAGCAGCGTGCGCCACGCGATCAGCCACCACACGCTCACGATCCGCGGCCAAGTAATTTCAAGCTCCTGCATACTTTCCTCCCCAGAGTTTGCAAATCCTAGCATTCTGAACGGTTGGGGAAAGATGCAGGCGCCCGTGCAGGTGTCACAGGCGACCGGCGACATCAGGCCGCTAGGAGCAAGAGCGGTCCTATATTATTGTCTCCGCCATGCCGAACTTGCTTGCGCGGGTGTCGAGTCATATCGCCGAAGATTGGCGCGCGTTGAAGTACGCCAAGGTCACCTTTGGCCTCACGTCGCTTTTATTGGTCGGCGTGACGGCGCTGGCCACATGGAAAATAACGGAGTCTTTTTACGCCGAGCAGCTGGCGGCGATCGAAACCACGACCAGAAACCTGCTCGTCCAGGTCGGCCAGCTCGACAAGCAAAGCAGCCAGCAAACACCGCAGGTATACGGCAGTTCCAGCCTGCAATTGCTGGATATTCACGTGGTGTTCGATCCGCCGCACAAACCAAACATATTCGGCAACGTCATCAATAAAGGCACGCTCACGGCGCGCGAGCCCGCAAGCGGTATTTCCTATCTGATCGCGCCAAGAGATTTGACGGCACAAGAGGTCGACAACCTAATCGGTCAGGCAATCAGCGCCATCCAGGGCGCCAATCGGGGCACGGAATTTGAGCCGGACCAGGTTCATGGATTTTCCATCGATCTCAACATGACCCAGCAGCAGTTCGATAATATCAAGGCCGAGAAGCAAAAACTTTATCTGATTTATGTGGTTGCCTACCGCGACGAAGCCGTCCCGGCCGGAAAAACGAGAATGACGGAAGCCTGCTTTATTTATACGGGGGATCTTGCCCAAGGGCAGCTCTGTTCCGAACATAATCGCGCGTTCGTTACGGACCCTCCGGCCATTAAATAGGCAAGCGCCGCTTTCAATCCGAATATTATTCGCCGCGCTTCCCGCAGCCAAAGGGCGATGCGCGCTGCTCCTGAGGCAGCGCGCAGCCGGTTTCCGTCCTCAATCTTCGCTTGATCTTTCCGCCGTGCGCGAAATCAGCACTTCGGCGGGCACATGCCGCTCGGCGCGTAGCAGGGGAAGGTCGAGAGATACATCTTATGGTTCGGGTAGCAGGTCTTGGTGTTGGCCCAGCCGGTGACCTTGCCAACCTTGTCGAACTTCTTCGTGCACATGGAACCCACGACGGCGCAACGGGCCTCTTTCTTGGGCTTTTTCGCGAACGAGGCGGTCGGCGCGAACGAGACGGCAACGGCCGTGACGGCGGCTGCAACAATGAGATTCCTGATCATGGTCGTCACCCCCTGTGCTCCCTAGAAGGCCGAGGCAATGTTTCCATGCCCTGCCGGCCGTTATCCGTTGGCGAATCGTGAACGCCGGACGTTGCCATCCGGCGTTCACACCCGATGCTCAGAACGTCCACTTCGCGCCGGTGGAAACGCCCACCAGGGTGGTGCCCGTGTAGCAATGCGGAGCGGCAAACGCACCGCCCGCAGAGGCAACGGCGTCGTGGCAATCGGTGGTAACGCCGCGTCCGCCGGCGCCGAGATCGAAATGCGCGCTCGGTCCGTTGACGGTCGCCGCCACGTTTATGTACCACATGAAGTTTTCGCTCAGCTGCCGTTTCCACGCGGCCGTGTACATATTCGCCGAATTGTTGTTGGGAGCGAAAGCCGCCGTGCAAGCCACCGGGAGACCGTTGATGTCGGTGCAGACGTCAGCCGGACCCACCAGGGTTGCGGAGTTGTGCTGCCCCGGATCGCCCGGCGTGCGGAACGCATGCGCCCAGCCGAAGTGCAAGCTATCGACATTGGTCAATTGCTGGCTGACGAACAGCCAGGTGCCATTGCGAGAACGTTCATTCTGGAAGGCGAGCGACGCCGGAACGTCACGACGCAACATTTCATAGATGGCGCCGATCGTGGTGCCGGTCTGGAATTTGTACAATCCGCCGAACTTGGCGGCCCATTCATTCGCGACGTCCGCGTTGAACAGAGCCTGCCCGACCGGTCCCAAGAATACCGCCGTTCCGGCAGGCTGCGCGATCTGCGGGTTGGCAATGCCGAAGATCGCGGAGATGTCGCTCGAACGATTGACCTTGGCGTGGAATTCGTAAGCGGCGGTCAGGTACAATGGGCCGTTCGTGTAGCTCAGATTGGCGCTGAACGCGTTGCTGAACGAGCCATCGCTACAGGTGAACGGCGTATTTCCACCGCTCGTCGGATCGTTACCGCCGGCGCAATCAGATTCGCCTGCGGGGATATTGTCGCTGTTGTTGGCGCGGTTCTGGCCCGGTGCGAACAGGATATTGGCCTGGAATCCGCCGATGTTCGGCGACTCGTACCAGATCGCGTGGGCGAGACGGGTGCCGAATTCGACGCGATTGTCGCCGCCCGAATTGCCCATGATGACGGCGTAGTCGCCGAGCATGCCGGAGAACGGATTGAACATCGCCGTCGAGTTCTTGTAGGGCGCGTCGGTCTTGCCGATCTTGATGGCGCCCCATTCCGGCGAGGCAATTCCGATGTACGAGTTGCGGCTGAACAAGGCGCCGTTGACCTGATTGCTCAGGTTGCTGTTCGTCTCCTTGTTGCCCGGAAACGCCGAAACGTCGAACCCGGCCTCGAGTTGGTAGACGAAGTTAAAGGGCTGTTCGGGAATCCGCTGGAAGCCACGGATGCCGAAATAAGAAAGGTTCGTCGAGATCGCTGGCATCCAGCCGAAATTGCCAACCGGCGGCGAGGAGCCGTTGAGGTTCAGATGCTTGACGTCCTTCGACGTGTCGTCGAACGAGACGTCGATATTGCCGTAGGCCGTGATCTCACCGTTGTGCGTATAAAAAGTGAGCGGATTGCCCTTCTTGTGTTCGAGGAATCCGTGACCTTGGCTGTCGACATCCCCCTTTGCGGCGGGGTGGTAAGCGGCCTGAGCCTGGGCCTGCGCCGCTTGCGTCTTGGCCTGTGTCGATTGCTTCAGCGCTGTCTTGGCGTCGGCGTCGGATTGCTGCTGACCCTTCTTCAGGTCGGAAACGGTTTTTTCGAGCTGCTCGATGCGAGCGAGAAGCGCCTTGACCGTTGCGTCGCTCACCGACTGCGCAGCCGCAGGACCATTCGCGCCCAAGACTAAAACAAGAGCAGAAAGCGAAACGCCTGCGCACAGCCGAAGACGTTGTGATGATGAATTCATAGCCAGCCCCCACTTCGGCGAAATTCAGCCTTCATTTCGCCTTGTGAAATCCTCTGGCATTCCACCGAGGGCCGTCAATAAACTGTCCGCTACTGTTGCAGTTATTTTGCATTTCACGAGCGCGAATCTTTCCTTGCGTGATTTTCTCGCCACGCGACCGTTTAGCGCACTCTCATTTCCGCGTTTTCGTCTTCGCACTGCGAAATTTTTTCGCCGGAAAAATAAATTCACCTGGAAATCGAAGAAGTGCGCCGCACTAAAACTGACGCTCAAGTCGGCTGAAAATTTTTTTCAATTTTTCTCTGCCTAAACGATCTCACCATTCGAATATCTATAAGTCGTAGCGCAATATACCTAGGTATATTTTCGCATGCGCGGCAATTTAAATTTTCCCAGCGCGGCGATTTTCCTCGTGTCCAACGCATCCAAACAGAAAAATCAATGCGGTTTTTCATTCGCGAGCTTTCCGAGTTCGATTCGGAGAAATTCAGCGTGCGAGAAGAAAGAAAAACCAAGATCGCAATGCCGTTGAAGCGGCCAGTTCGGCTGCGGCAAGCGAGCCGAAAAAGAGCGCACGACTTTGCTTCCGAAGCATTCACCCGCGCGGCAGTCTATATAAGCAAGCCTGGTTTTAGGCGACGGGCCTGGTGGCGATGACGCAATTTCCGCCGCTTTTCCTGCAAAAACCGGCGCCGACAAGCCGCTCGTAGCGGCCCTCGGCCACAGTTTCCGCCCAATGCAAATAGACTAGGATTTACAAATGGGGGCACCGACGTTGATCAGGCCTGAGCCAAATCTGGCACCGACGTCTCTGACGGCTCCTTCAAACTCGCCAGCTCTTGCCGCCGTGACCGCCGTACTCGCGGTTTGCATTTTCATCCTGGATACGCTGACCGATTTGGAGATCGCCGCCGACGTTCTCTACGTCGCCATCGTGTTGATGTCGGCGAGCTTTTCTCAGCGGCGCGGCATCATCATCGTCTCGGCAGGCTGCGTCGCGCTGACCCTATTCAGTTATGTGCTGACCTATTTTCTGACGCGGGCCGAACCAACCGGTGCCGGGCTCATCAACGACGGAATTGGTCTCGCCGCGATCCTGGCGACCACCTATCTTGTATTGCGGCTCAAATCCTCGGAAATGGCGATGCAGGCCGCACGGACGAAAGTCGCCCAGATCGCGCGTCTTACGACATTGGGAGAGATGACGGCTTCCATTGCCCATGAAATCAATCAGCCGCTCGCCGCGATCGTAACCAACGGCAATGCATGCCTGCGCTGGCTCGGCCATAAACCGCCCAATCTCGGCGAGGCAAGGCAGGCCGTGGAGCGTATTGTCGATAACGGAGATCGCGCGAGCAATTTCATCGAGCGGATCCGCGGTCTGGCCAGGGGTTCGCCGACCCGGAAGGACCGGCTCGACATCAACAAGCCCATTCGCGAGATCATTAGCCTCACGAGAACGGAAGTTCAGCAACATCAGATTTTGTTGCGCACACAGCTTTCCGACGACTTGCCACCCGTTCTCGGCGACCAGATCCAGCTGCAACAGGTCATGCTCAACTTGATCCTCAACGCAATCGAGGCGCTGGCTTCGACTTTTGACGGCGCGCGGGAAATATTCATCAGCTCGGCAAAAAACGAATTAGGAAACGTACTCGTGACGGTGCGCGATTCCGGAAGCGGATTGGGAGCCGGCGCACTCGATCGCGTCTTCGATCCCTTTTACACGACGAAGCCCAATGGCATGGGCATGGGACTGGCGATCAGCCGGTCGGTCGTTGAAGCCCATGACGGTCAGATTTGGGCCGTGCCGAATACGCCGCATGGCGCGATCGTTCAATTCACGCTTCCCGCCGTTCAAGAAAAGAGACCCGCGCCCCGAAGCAGCAATGGCCGGCGCAAAAGAGCGAGGGTGAGTTAATGCGGCAGGAAATCAGGGCTTTCCTTTCAGCCATTCTAATGGTGGAGTAAACAATCATGTCTGCTGTCTCGTCTTCCATATCCAGCCGGGGAAGTTCCGCGCACGAGGAACGGCCTGTCGTCTTTGTCATCGATGACGATCCCTCCGTTCGGGAGGCGCTCGACAGCCTTTTTCGCTCGGTGGCGTTTAAAGTGGGATTTTTCGGATCGGCGCAGGAATTCCTCGATGCCGAACGGCCCGACGCCCCCGGCTGCATTGTGCTCGATGTGAGGCTGCCCGGGCGGAGCGGGCTCGACTTCCAGCGCGATCTCATCAAATCAGGAATTCATCTGCCGGTGATTTTTATCACCGGCCATGGCGACATTCCGATGTCGGCGCGGGCATTCAAAGCCGGGGCGATAGAATTCCTGACCAAGCCGTTCAGAGACCAGGAGCTGCTCGACGCGGTGGCATTGGGAATTCGCCAAGACCGCGCCCGGCGGGAGGAACTCTCGCGGAACAGCGAATTGCGGAAACGCTATGAATCTTTGACGCCGCGTGAACGAGAAGTCATGGCCTGCATCACCGCCGGCCGGTCAAACAAGGAGGCCGCGGCCGAACTCAAGCTCAGCGTGGTCACGGTGAAAGTCCACCGCGGTCATGTCATGCAGAAAATGCAGGCGAAGTCGTTAGCCGACCTTGTGCGGATGGCGGACAGGCTGCAGGCCGTTGCTGAAAGATTCGCGAGCGGCGGAACGCAGACGCATTGATTGTCCGCATTCGGGATCAACGGCGATATTCGGTGAGTTTCGCAAGCGTATCCTTGAGCGGCTCTTCCACCCAGGCCTGCGTCAAATAATTTTCGTGTTCGGTATCCGCCGAGACGAACATCACGTCGCCCCTGCGCGGATAGCGGCTGATGGACATGCGCGTGGGAATATCCCGCTCGGAGAGCATATGCGCGAGCGTAAGATTCTGCGATTTCGTGGAATTCGTGTAGGCGCTGAGGAAAAACGCCGACCGGTTGTCCTTGATCCAGCTCGCGAACGTGTCGATCTCGCCGTAAAGCGCGTCGAACAGGATCACGCCGCGCACTTCGGTCTTGAATGATCCGTGGTGCAGGCAGGAGGCGGCGGGCAGAAAACCGCCGCTATAGGCAACGACCACGATCGGCATCCTGGCGAAGATTTGTTCGCTTCCTGGGTCGCCATAGAGCGCGGCGAGCTGCTTGGCCGCTTCCTGGTAGAACTTGCCGCAGGCGCCCGGCTCCCAAAAATGGCCGGCGCTCGAATCCGAGGCATTGGTCGCGAATTGTGGTGCGATCAGAACGGCGTTGATCTTGGACGCGGAAACCTGCGCCGGAACCAACTGCCGGTCGCGCACGTCGCGCTCGAGATTGGCCCGGTGGCCGTGGAAAAACAGGACGGCCACGGCCGGCTTGTTGATTTCAAATCCTTTCGGAATGTGGAGAAGAACGCGGCGATCATTATAGGTTTCGTTCTTCCAATAGACGGTGCCGCGGTACGTCCGGTGCCCCTGACGGCCGCCCTCGGAAACGTTCAGGAAAGGCGCGTTGGTCGCCGGATCCACGCCGTCATAGGGAAACGGCGCGGTTTCGAAACTCACGAGCTTCGTAATCGGCTGCTTGATTGTGTAGAAGCTGTCGCGCCGGACAACCTCGGTACGGACCGGAATTGCCGTGGGATAAAGCGAGGCCTCGCGTATCGGCGCCGGCACGACCTTGCGGGAGGGCGTGGTCTTCTCAACCACCGAAATGCCGCCGCGCTCATCGACGCCGCGCACGGTGCGTTGCGAAGCCGACTTCCCCGTTGAAGCGGTCGTATCGGGAGGCAGCGGCGTGAGGGCGCAGGACGCCAGCGCGATCGCTGCCACCCCAATTGCCGAAGACCGCCCCAAATATTTTTTGCGTCGTCCCCGCATGCACAACAGTTCTGTCCCGGCCGCCCTACGCACTACACGGCCGCGATCCGGGAAAGGCTGCCGCTGGACTCAAAAAGCTAATTTTCATTGGTTTCCAATTAATTAAGACTATTTTTTGGCGAAAATGTTAGTTGAAAATCAGCGCCGCTCGCGTATTAACTATGCCAAACGGGGTTGGGTACGACAGTGTTTGAAAAACTCGCGGCCAGCGCAGCTTCCAGAGCCGCCAAAGTGTCGACACTGACGGCGACCACGATCGTGGTCGCCGACATGATCGGCGTTGGCGTGTTCACGAGCCTTGGCTTTCAGGTCAAGGACATTACCTCCGGTTTCTCGCTATTGCTGCTTTGGGTCGTGGGCGGCGTCGTCGCGTTTTGCGGCGCCTTCTGTTACGCCGAGCTCGCCGCGATGTTTCCCCGCTCGAGCGGCGAATACAATTTCCTCGCGCGGTCCTATCACCCCGCGGTCGGCTTTCTCGCCGGCTGGTTGTCGGCGACGGTCGGCTTCGCCGCCCCTGTCGCGCTCGCGGCGATGGCGTTCGGACAATACTTCAAGTCAATCGTTCCAGAGGCGTCGCCGCTTGCGCTCGGATTGATCGTGACGTGGCTCGTCTCGCTCGTCCATATGTGGGGAATTCGCCCGGGCAGTAAATTTCAAATCGCTTCCACGATCATCAAGCTCGCGCTGATCGTCGCATTCATCGTCGCCGGATTCGCGCTTGGCAAGGCCGAGCCGATTTCCTTCGCGCCGAGCGCGGTCGATTTGAAGCACATCGTCAGCGCCCCCTTCGCCATCAGCCTCGTCTTCGTGATGTATTCCTATTCGGGCTGGAACGCGGCGACCTACATCATCGGAGAAATCACGGATCCGGGCCGGACGCTGCCGCGCTCATTGTTCGCGGGAACCCTGATCGTCGCATTGCTCTACGTGGCGATGAATGCCGCCTTCCTCTTCACGACTCCCATCGCGGAGATGGCTGGCCAGCTCGACGTCGCGCAGATCGCGGGCAAGCATATTTTCGGCGCCATGGGCGGCCATATTGTCGGCGGCTTGATTTGCTTCGGGTTGATCTCGTCGATCAGCGCCATGATGTGGATCGGGCCGCGGGTGACGATGACCATGGGCGAAGATTTTCACATGCTCCGGTTTTTCTCGCGCAAATCGAAGAATGATGCGCCGGCAATGGCGATTCTCTTCCAGCTTTGCGCCGCGAGCTTGCTGCTCTTGACCCAGAGCTTCGAAGCCGTCCTCGATTTCATCCAATTTAGCCTGACGCTGTGCTCGTTTCTCACCGTGCTTGGTCTGATCAAGCTCCGCTATACGCATCCGGAACTTCCGCGCAGCTATCGCGCCTGGGGATATCCGTTTACGCCGATCATTTTTCTGGCGGTCAACGCCTTTATTATGTACTACCTCGTCACCAACCGGCCGATGCAGTCGCTCGCGGGTTTCGCTATGATGCTTCTGGGACTCGTGATCTATCGATTTTCCCTGACCTTTACGCCGCGAGACGCCGTATCCGGCGCGCCCATCCCCGTACCCGCTGTGCGAAGCGTGACCGTCCAGAAATGATCCGCCGGACATTTGTCGTTCTTTTCGCGGCCTGGGCCGTCCTCGCCGCCGGTATCGCGCGTAGCGCCGAGAGCGCGACGCCCAATGATACCGCGCGATTCCTCGCCGGCCTGCAGCCATCCGAAGGCTCGCCGCTCGTTCCGTTCGCCCATGAGCGGGACTGGGATCAGCACGCGAATTACATGAATTCGGCCTTCGACAAGGTGGAGACGCGCCAGCTGTCGAAAATACGGAAATGGTCGAGCGAGCACCTCACCAATCCGCGGCCTACCCTGTTTTACATGTTCGGCGGCCCCGATTTTCTTTACGCCAACGCCTTCTTCGGCAATGCGAACACTTACGTGCTGAGCGGCCTTGAGCCCGTCGGCACGGTTCCGGATCTGACGTCGCTTCCGCGCGGCTCGATGCCGTCAATCCTTTCCAATTTTCGCGGCTCGCTCGGATCCATTTTAAGCGTGGGTTATTTCATCACCCACGAGATGAGAACCGCGCTCAATTCCACCCGGCTGAGCGGAACGTTGCCGGTGCTCTATGTATTTCTCGCCCGCTCGGGAAAAACGATCGAGAGCGTGGAGCTCATCAACCTCGACGACAAGGGCGAAGTGCACCCGGGCGACGGGCAAGGCACCAAGAGCGCAGTGCACGGCGTGAAAATCGCCTTTACCGATGGGGAGCGTCACAAAACGCTCTACTATTTCAGCGGCGATCTCAGCGACGACACCTTCAAGCGCGGCGGCTTTGCGAAGTTCTGCGATGGCCTCGGCGTCGGCGACAGCCTCGTCAAGAGTGCGTCATACCTTCTGCATAGCGGCAATTTTTCCGGGGTCCGCGATTTCCTGCTCACCCACAGCTCGACCATCTTGCAGGACGATACCGGCATTCCGGCCGCGCAATTTGACCCCGCGCGCTGGAAGCTGTCCGCCTTCGGACGTTACCTCGGCCCGATCAGCATTTTTGCCGATCGCTACCAGCCCAAGCTGAAAGAAATTTATCAAAAGCAGTCGCCGAACCCGCTCGACTTCGGAATCGGCTACCGCTGGCAGGCCGACCAATCCAATTTATTGGTGGCGGTCCGAACCGATCTGCAAACCGCGCAGTAATTCGCCCGCACAACTTCCCCTAGCTCACCAGCGGCCGCCGCTCGACTGCGCAAACAACGTCAATTTAGAAACGGCGACGCGCGGCGCGAATTTTACGCACGGCGAAAAAACCGGCTCACCGCCCAGGTTAAAATTCCGAAGCCCGCCAAAACCAGAACGAAAACGACCGTGCCGCGTTCCGGGTGGCCTTCGAAAAATGTGAGCGAGTTGCCGATCGCCAAGCCGAGAAGCACGTGCACGAGCGACCAGCCGAAGGCCGCCGCCGCATTGGCGGCCACGAATGCATGCGGCGGCATTTGCAAGACACCGGCTACAACCGGAATGAGCGCCCGTACCGGCGGTACAAAGCGCGCGAAAAAAACGCTGATCCTGCCGTATCTATGAAAGAAGGCTTCGCTGCGAGCGATCAGCTCGGGTTCGCGACTGAGTGGCCAGATGCCCCGGATCGTTCCGCCATAGCGGTATCCGAGCCAATAAGACAAGCCGTCTCCCATGATCGCGCCGATCATAGCAACGACAATGATGGCCCAGGGCCGCACCGCGCCGGCGACGGCGAGCGTGCTGATGCCGACGATCGCGGCGGAGCCGGGCACGAATCCGCCCAAGAACGGTACCGACTCGAGAAGCGCCATGAGAAAAACGCTGGCGTAGGCGAACTCCAGGTGCTGGTTGGTCCACTCAACGATGGTTGAAACAATGTCCATTGCCGGCTCGGGCTACGAGTTTTCGTTGTTCTGGAAAGGGTCTTAAGGTCGATTGTGGAGGCAACTCCGAACTTTCCCGGCTGGCAGCATGATCAACACATTAACTCGATTCACCGGCTGCGAATACTCTTCAAGGTTTCGACGCGTCCGCTCCAATGATGCCGATTTTCATGCGCCGTCCTTGGAAAAATTCAGGCGTGAAGCTAGCATTTCAAGCGGGGCATGGCATGAATAATCCGTGAGCGCGTGATCGCGGCGAGGAATGCGGCGGGTTCAAGGGCCCGCCCTTGTGGTCCGCGCGATCGAAACGCTTCGAATTCAAACGCACAGGATTCGCCTATGAGCGCAAGACAATCGATCACACCCCCTGCCCCGGTCACCGTGATCGGCCTCGGCAACATGGGCATTCCGATGGCGCTTCGCCTTGCGAAAGCGGGCTTCCAAGTGACCGGCTTCGATATTTCGGAAGCGTCCCGCCAGAAATTTTCCGCCGCCGGCGGGCGGGCCGTTGCCAATGGCATTGAAGCCGTCAAATCGGCGGACGTCGTCATCACTTTGCTTCCGGACGGAAAGGCGGTGCGAGCAGCGCTAGAGCCTTTGCGGAAAGGCTTCAAACCCGGCTGCATCCTGATCGACATGAGCTCGTCAGAGCCGCTTGGCACGCGCGCGCTCGGCGGGAGCTTTATCGCGGCGGGCTTTGCGTTTATCGACGCGCCGGTCTCCGGCGGCGTCAGGCGCGCGGCCGATGGCACGCTTGCGATCATGGCCGGCGGCGATGCCGCGACGATCGACCGCGTCGAACCCGTGCTCGCCGCCATGGGCCGCGCGATCTTCCGCACCGGCGGGCTCGGTTCGGGGCACACGATGAAGGCGCTGAATAATTACGTTTCGGCGGCGGGGCTGATCGCAGCCGTCGAGGCGATCGAGATCGGCCGCAAATTCGGCCTCGATCCGAATTTGATGGCCGATATCTTCAATGCCTCAACCGGCCGCAATAACACGACGGAAGTGAAGTTGAAGCAATTCATTATTTCCGGAAGCTTCAATGCGGGGTTTCCACTGCGCCTCATGGCGAAGGACGTGCGCACGGCCGATAGGCTCGGCCACGAAATCGGCGTTCCGGTGCCGTTCGCCGATGCCTGCGCAGAGCTGTGGGACGGCGCCGCGGAGGCGCTCGACGCAGCGGCCGATCACACGGAAATCGGCCGCTATATCGAAACGCTGAAGGCCTAAGAGCGGAATCCAGCATGCCCGCAGACTCAAATCACGAAATCTATGCGATCCGCTACGCGCGTCACGACCGTTCGGCGAAAGAAAACTTTATCGACACCGACGTCCATGATTTCTTGCAGCCGCTCGACTATTTTGTTTGGGCGATCGTCGGCGCAAGCGGCGCCTTTATCGTCGATACCGGGTTCGACACGGCCACGGCCAACAGGCGCGGCCGCATCATCACCAGGCCCATCCGCGATGGCCTGCAGGCAGCCGGGATCGATGCGAACAAGATTACGAACGTGATCGTCACCCACCTTCATTACGATCACTGCGGAAATTACGAACTCTTTCCGCAAGCAACGTACCATCTGCAGGATTGCGAGATGGCTTATGCGACGGGCCGCTGCATGTGCGAGGCGCATTATCGCATTCCGTTCGAGGCCGATGATGTCGTCGACATGGTCCGCAAGGTGTTCGCTGGGCGCGTGACGTTTCACGAGGGCGAAAGCCGGATCGCGCCGGGTATTTCCGTGCACAAGATCGGCGGCCACTCGAAAGGGCTGCAATGCGTTCGTGTCGATACCCGGCGCGGCCCCGTGGTTCTCGCTTCTGATGCCACGCATCTCTATCAGCACGTGGCGGAAGGGCGGGTATATCCGATCTATTACGATATCCCGGCCGTGCTCGCGGGCTACGCGAAGCTGAAGAAGCTTGCGGGCGATATCCATCACATCATTCCCGGGCACGATCCAAAGGTCCTCGACCTTTACCCGGCTCCGCGATCCGAGCTGAAAGGCTGGATCGCGCGCGTTGACGTTGCGGAAAATGCGTGAGGCGCCGAGGGGCCAGACAAAGAGGAAGCAATGAAAGACAATCGCGCAAACTTGCCGCTGTCGGGGATTACCGTCGTATCGCTTGAACAAGCCATCGCCGCGCCGCTCGCGAGCCGCCATCTCGCCGATTGGGGCGCGCGTGTGATCAAGATCGAGCGGCCGGAAAAGGGTGATTTTTGCCGCGACTACGACGCCGTGATGAACGGCATGTCGAGCCAGTTCGTGTGGACCAACCGCTCGAAGGAGAGCCTCGCGCTCGACATCAAAAGTTCGGACGGCCAAAAGGTTCTGCAAGCGCTGCTTCCGCGCGCCGATGTTTTTATACAGAACCTCGCGCCCGGTGCCGCGAAACGCCTCGGCCTCGATGCGGCAACGCTCTGCAAGCGCTTCCCGCGCCTGATCGCGTGTGACCTATCGGGCTACGGCAGCGGCGGCCCTTACAGCGACAAGAAGGCGTATGATCTTCTCGTGCAATGCGAGGCGGGCTTTCTGTCCGTCAACGGCACCGAAGAAGAACCCACCAAATGCGGAATCGCGGTCGTCGACATTGCGGCCGGCATGTATGTGTTGAACGGCGTGCTGATGGCGCTGTTCAACCGCGAGCGCAGCGGCAAGGGCATGGCGTTCGAAGTGTCGCTCTTCGATGCGATTTCGGAATGGATGAGCTATCCCGCCTACTACACCGAGGGCGCGGGCAAGCCGCTCTCACGCACGGGTGCGCGGCACGCGACGATTGCGCCTTATGGTCCGTTCAGGGCGGGCGATGGCGGCACCGTGTTTTTCGGCATCCAGAACGAGCGCGAGTGGGAAGTATTTTGCGCCAAGGTTCTGGAGGATGCATCGCTCGCGCGCGACCCGCGTTTTTCTTCCAACCCGAAACGCATGGAAAACCGCGAAGCGCTGCAAACACTGATCGAGCGGCATTTCGCGCCACTGAGCAGTGAAGAAGTATTGCAACGGCTCGATCAGGCGGCGATCGCCAACGCGCATATGAATACAGTCGAAGCTTTTCTGCAGCATCCGCAGCTGCGTCAGCGCGGCCGCGTCCGTAAGGCGGGTTCGCCCAAAGGCGATTTAATCAGCTTTCTGCCCGCGATCACGATTCCGGGCGCGGCGCCCGTCATGGAGCCGGTTCCCGCGGTCGGTGAACACACGGATGCGATCCTAGCCGAACTTGGTCTCGTGAAATCGCCGGTCTAGGTTTCAGGCTTTCACTGAGCCCTCGACCACGACCTCGATCAGTTTCGTGCCGGGCCGTTTGAATGAGGATGCGAGCGCGGGCGCGAGATCTTTCGGTTGGGTGATTCGGACAGCCTCGAGCCCGAAAGACTTCGCGAGGCCGACAAAATCGACCGGCGGATCGACGAAATCCATGCCGACGAAATGGTCGCTGTGATGGAACGCCAAGAGCCGCTGCTTGATGATGCGGTAGCCGCCGTTGTTCACGATCACCACCGACAAAGGCAATTTATGATGCGCCGCCGTCCATAGCGCCTGAATCGAGTACATGGCGCTGCCGTCGCCCGTATAACAAACCACCGCCCGGTCGGGATTGGCGAGACTCACGCCGACCGATGCCGGCAAGCCCCAGCCGATGCCGCCGGAGGCGAGCGCATGGTAACCGTAGCGGTCGCGATTGGGGTGTAGTGCCGGCATATAGCGCGCAGCGGTCAGCCCTTCATCGACGAGGATCGCATTCGCGGGCATTGCGTCGGTGACTTGCAGCGCCAGCCAATCGGGATCGATCGGCACGCTATTCCTGTTCTTCGAGATTTCCTCGACGAGCTTTGCGCGCCGCAGTGTCCAGTTTTTCGAAGCAAGCGCGGCAACGCCCTCTTTTGCGCGCTTCGCAAGCGCGGCGCCGCCCGCAGCCTTGAGCGCCGGGATCAGCGCCCGCAGCGTTTCCTTCACGTCGGCCTTGATCGCGATTTCAACGGGGTAGTTCTTGGCGAGATCCCATTCGACGAGGCCGATTTGCAGGATCGGCATGCCCGCGGGCAAGGGATCGATCTCGCTGTGAACCGACATGCGCAGCGGATCGGCGCCGAGCACGATCATCAGATCGTATTCGGCGAGCATGTCCCGCACCTGCTTTTGCGCGCGGGAAATCGCGCCCATGAAGCACGGGCTCTCCGACAGGAAATGCGCGCCATAGGCGACCGACTGCTGATAGACGGGAGAGCCGAGCGTCTCCGCGAAGGTTGATGCCTCCTGCAGCGCGTCGCTCTTCACGACTTCGTCGCCAACAATAATCACGGGACGCTCTGCCCGCAGAATGCGCTTGACGAGCGCCTGCAGGGTTTCCTCCGAGGGCCGCACGCGCGCATCGATGCGGGTCGAGCGTCCAAGATCGATTCCGGCTTCGGTATTCAGAATGTCGCCCGGCAGCGAGATGAAAACGGGCCCGGTCGGCGGCGCGGTCGCGACCTTGGCGGCACGGCGGACGATGCGCGGCAAGTCTTCGAGCCGCGTCACCTCGATCGCCCACTTCACCAGCGGCTCGGCCATCCGCACAAGCGGCCCGGAAAGCATCGGCTCCATCAGGCCGTGCCCCTGCTCCTGCTGGCCGGCGGTGAGGATCATCGGCGTGCCGGTGAAGTTGGCGTTGTAGAGCGCGCCCATGGCGTTACCGAGTCCCGGCGCCACGTGAACGTTGCAAGCGACGAGGCGGCCCGAAGCCCGGCTGAAGCCGTCGGCGATCGCAACCACGAGGCTTTCCTGCATCGCCATCACATAGGTGAGCTCGGGATGCTCCTTCAGCGCATGCATGATCGGCAGTTCCGTGGTGCCGGGATTGCCGAAGAGGTGGGTGACGCCCTCGTCTTTCAGCAACTCGAGGAAGGCGGAACGCCCCGTAATGCGGTTCATGGCGGATCTCAAGCGCGCGTCACTATCCTACGGAAGACATCATGAACGGCTTTTTCACGATAGGCCAACGGCATCCGGCATGCGTTCAATCGACAGCGCATTGCACGCGGCCGCGCAACTCCAGCGGCTTTTCACCGCCACCCGATTTCGCATCAGGGAAAAGGACACTGAGTACGTATCTGCCGCGATAGAAGCTCTCGTCGCGCGGGCTTTGTCTCGTCTCGACGACGAGGTCGACATAGCCAGGCGGCCCGTCGGAGGGCCGCTCGTGGTGGAGCTGGAATTTGATGTCGCGATCATAAAACCAGACTTGGCTCGCCTCACTCCGCTCGAAATTCAGCGCGCGGAGATCAGCCGGGACCGTCTGCGTCAAGATTTGCAGCATCGCTCCAAAATTCACCATGCCGCCGCCAATCCCGCGACCGAAAGCGGCGGATAGGCCGAACTTTACCGAGGCATCTTCGGCGCGACATGAAACGCCGGCGCTCGCATGGGACTCGGAGATAAATGCGACGAGCGCAAAGGAGATCGCAATAATCCTGCGCATCGCGTTACGTACAATGCCCGCGGCCAACCGTCAGTCAAACCGGGCTACCGCAACACCGCAAATTCTATGAATGCGGCCGGCCAGGCTGCGCCGCGAAGCGGCCGGCATTCAACCTAGGCGCGGTTAGAACGTCCAGCGCAGATGGACCGTGCCGTATCCGCCGCTGTGATCGTTCAGATTATTCGAGCGCTCATCCCAGGAATAACCTCCCGAAAGAATGAGTTGCGCCGAGGGTGTGACGTTCAAAGCGACGAATGCACCCGCACGGGCCTCGTCGTATCGATCGTTGCCGATCGCCATGCCTTCCGGACCGATCGAGACAGTGGGCGTGATCTGATATCCCAACTTTGCCATCACCAGGTAGTTGTTCCAGGCGGATGCGTAATTGGCGAGGATCAACCCGTACCAGTTGCTGTCGAACTGCGAGAAGATTTCGCCCTGCACTTTGGCGCCTACCCTCGTTCCCTTGACCTTGGCCGCAGGATCCGAATTGTCGTCGTTCTGAATGTAGGCGCCGACATAGCCGCTGTAGCGGGTGTGCCCGACGAAGGTTTGATAGCCGATCATCACATCGCCGGTCTGGAAATCGACGCCTTGCCGCACGCCTACGGCACGATTGTATTCATAATGGCCGTCGCCGCCATTGAGGCGGAACAGCCAGCCGTCCTTGTTGAGATTGCCGTTGTAGGCGTAGACGCCGCCGATATAGCCGTAATCGCTGTCTTTGTTCACATCAAAACCCAACCACAATTCCGTGGAAGGACCAACGGCCACGTAAGGCGCTTTCACCGGCATATCCGCACCCCATGCGGCGCCGACACCCAAGGAAATGACAGCAGCCGCCACGGCCGCCTTACCCGCAATCGCCATTCCAGCCTCCCCGAAAGCCGCAAAAAATGCTGCTGCGAAACCTGCGATAGAATAGCAGCCCGCATCTTCCGGCCACTAGAGGTGTCAAATCGCGCTTTGTCGGAATCGCGCCGCCTGTTGCGTTTATGCAACAACAAGCAATAGGCCCGAACAACCCGCTATTCTGCAGCGACCACAAGCGGTTGCGCGAATCCCGCGGACCGTTCATCCGGGATTGCCTTGTAGCTTTGTACGATCGCGCCATCGAGGCCCTTGGTGGCCAGTGACCGCAGCGAATCGCGTCCGATGATCCTCAAACAGCGGGCAAACACGCGTCCATTGCCGAGGACACGCAAATTGATCGTCTGACCCGGATGCATGACGCGAAAGGCAATCAATCGCGTGAACGAGTTGCCGCCCCCGGTATCGACCACCGCATAGGCGAGATCACCGGTCTCGGGAACGCGGTAAATCGCTGGACGCCACGCGATATTTTGAGCGAACGGCCGGCGCAGCCGTAGGAAGCGGGCGATGGCTTGCCGCGGAGTGGCAAAAAACGCGTGGCGATGCATGAACTCGCGGTGCCAATCAACGGCGTAAAGGCTTTCTGCGAGATGGCGGCGCGCTTGCGCATTCGGCCACAGAAGTTCGAAATCAACGCGCATGCCTTCCGCCGCCTCCCCTGAGCGGCTGATTTCAATCGCGAGGGGGCCAACCTTCCTCTTCCAAATCTTGGGGCGAACGCGCGCGACCACAACACAATCGACGGCAATTACGCCGGCGGGCAGATGCAGCCAGCCCTTCAGCCGCTCGCCAACCGGCGGAGGGTCGCCGTCGCACCAGCGCGCCGACGCCCATGATTGCGAAATCCGCTCGACGCAGGCCGTTCCGAGGCCATTGCCGGTCTCGATCTCGAGCGGCACGCGCACGTGGAACCGGTAATCATCGGTCGAACGCCGGGAGTCGCGAATGGCCTTGTGAACGAGATAAAGACATTTGGCGGCGTTGAAGAGCGCCCAAAAACCCGAAATCGCCACGAGCTCGAGCGTGTAGCCTTGATCGAGCCGCTGATTCCAGTTCACCTCCCCAAAATTTCCCGAAAATATATTCAAGAAATCATGCGCCAGAGGACCGATCCGGAAATCGATCGCGAGGTGAAAAACACCGACGCCCAAGGCAGCGAGACTTACGGCGCAAACAAAGAGCTGCGGAAATAGCGGCCGCCATTCCATGCGGCCGCGAATATTCTTCGTCGAAGTGCGGAACCGCATCTTGTCGGAGAACAGCGCGAGCGCCGCGAGAATATGCGTCGGGAATCTCGCCACCGAAAAAATTTCATTTACCCAGTAACGGCTGAGGCCGCAGCCAAGCTCCTGCAGAAGCAGGGTCGTCAGGATGGGAAATAACAGGACGGCCAGCACATTGAACGCGGTGATATCGAACGGCGCCCAACCCATCAGAAGCGAAATCCAGGGTACGAAGAACAGCAGCAGCTGTTGCCAACCCTCGAGGTAGATCAGCCCGAGCGTCAAATACGACAGTCTCTGGCCGAGACTGAGCCCGGAGCAGGTGAAAATCTTTTCGATTCGAAGCGCGTGGATATTGCCATGCGCCCAGCGATGCCGGGTCTTGTAATATTCTCTCAGATCCGACGCCGCGACGCCGTAGGCGATCGGCTCATTCAGATAGACAACATTAAATCCGGCTTTGTGCAGCCTCAGCGAAGTATGGAAATCCTCGGTGACGGTCTCCGTCGGAATGCCGCCGATGGCATCAAGTGCGGAACGCCGATAGACGACGCCGGTGCCTACGCATGAAGCGCCGTTGAACGAGTCCCGGCTCGCTTGCGCGATGTTGTAGAAGAAGGATTGATCGTGCCAAAGCGCGCCGTTGCGGGCGTTGATGAATTGGAAAGCGTCCGTGTTGTAATAATCCTGCGGCGTCTGAACCATCGCGACGCGGTCATCGCCGAAAAAACCGAGCGTCATGTCCAATGCGCGCGGTGTCGCGATGTGATCGGCATCGAGCACCATCACGAACTCGGCCTGGCTGTGCTTCAGTCCGTGATTGAGGTTTCCGGCCTTGGCGTTGAGATTCCGTTCGCGCGCGAGATAGTGCACGCCGAGTTCTTTCGCCAAAGCCTTCAGATCGGCGCGGTTGCCGTCGTCGAGTAAAAACGTCTCGTGCGGATAGGTAATTTTCTGCGCCGCAATGATTGTCCAACGAACGAGCTCGGCCGGCTCGCGATAAGCGGGAATAAAAACGTCGACCTTCAAGCCCCTCGGCGCCGGAGGCACTTCACGGTGGCGATAATTCCAGGAGCAGAAAATCAGCGTCAGTCCGAGCAGGAAGCCGAGCAATTCGGCGATAAAATAAATAACCGATAGGCCAAGCGCATCGACGTTAATGATCGTCGTGCGCCAGCCGAGGTAAACGAGCGTGAGAACGAGATAGACGAGCGCAACGCTCTTGCGCCACCGGTCGTCCCTGGACAGCCGGCCAAAGTAAACGCGACTATTCGACATACCCGCCCTGCAAACGCCTTTTCCGATACCGGCACTTGAATATCCAGATTCTTGCCGGCTGGCTATCGGTTCCGCGATCGGGAAAATGCCCGGCTTTTAGCTCAAGTCCTTGGAAACTCGGCGCCCCGAAAGGATCGCGCCTCCCGGCCCTCGGCTTCGAAGGGACGAGCCGCTCACTCCGCAACAAGGAGTTCAGGCCGAAATTCGAAGTGCATCGTATCGAAGTGAAACCACTTCCCTCCCCAAATGAAGCCATGTTTTTCGAAGATCGCAACGATCTCTTGGGGCATGCGGTTGCGATAGAGGACGGCACCGTCAGGCGGCCGCCAATACCAATAATCCGAGAAGGCGATATTGAGATCGATGGCGATTCCGTAGCCATGCGGGCTCGGCTGGCCGGTGTCCGCCACGGTGCGGCAATTGTAAGTGCCGGCGATCGGGTAGGCCGCGCGTTTGATCGCGTCGGGCAGCGCGTCGATCTCGTCCGACACGGCGCGCAACTGCGCATCGACGTTGTTCACCGAGGTGACGCGGATCGATTTGCCCCAGGCCTTGGGAAGCCAGACAAGGGAAACAAGGTGCGGTGACACTTCACCCTTCCGGCAATCGCCGTACATCTTCGTGAAGAAGGCCGTATTGCGGAAGCGGCCGGGATCAGAATCGGCGGAAGGCGGCTTGGCGAGCGGGCCGCGCGGATACGGGATGCGAAACTGATCTAGGATGGAAGCGTGTCGCAGGAGTTCCGGAAACGTCTTACCGTCGTCGCCATCGGATACCGCCATGACGGTCCCATCGCGCCAACGCAGCATCTTGGCGTCATGCCCGGCAAGCGCCTGCGGGTAAGCCGCGATAAGATTGTCGAGCGCCAGGCGAACCTGATCATCTTGCGCGAAAAGAAGACGCGTGCAGCCCGCGACCAATGCGAGACCTGCAAGGACGCAGGCTTTGCCGCCGAAGGCCCGCGATTTACTCTGCGGCATGTCCTGACCGCTAAACGCGCGGGGGCCGGCGCCGCTCGTGGAACCAGATGCGGTACTCCGCCATCTTAGCGCGCTGCGCGGCCGGCGCGTGCCGCTTGCACGTCGCCGCCTCGTCGCTCTTTTCCGGCGCGCCCCACCGCAGCTCGACGCAGTCGTTCAGATTGTACGCCATTTCGAGCGCCGCCATCCGATCGATGACGTCCTTGAGCGTGAGCGTCCACGCGGAGCCGTCGCTGCGGGTATATGAAAACTTGCGCGCCGCAAGCTCCGAGGCAAGCACGCCCTCCAGTTCGGCTTTCACCTCGGCGGGGCTCTTCTCACTCGGCATTGCGTATCGTTCGGGGCGCCGCGCGACGCGATCGGGAAAACCGCGCACCACGTCAATCGCGATCAATAGACGCAAATCCCGCGCCGGTGTCGCAAAATCCTCCCAGGCGCCGATCGTCTCGAAGATCGACGCGCCCGACGGCATATCGACGTCGTCGCGTTTGCTCATCTGAAACTTTCGCCCGTTTTCCACCGACGTTACGCGCGCCTTCACCTGCTCCTCGAGCGCGGTGATCGACTCCTTGAGCGCGCGCAAGGGGTCGAGCGGCGCTGGCGATATCACGTCGTCCATTCGATCGTAAAAATCTTCAATGCCGAGCCGGGACTGATCGAGCGAGAAGTCGCCATACTCCGGATTTTTCGCGATTTCTTCGTTGGTCAGCCGCCGCAAGGCTCCGCTTTTGTCGCTCACGATCGGCCGGAAGCGCTTGAAGCCGGGACCGCCAAGCGCGGGGTCCCGCGCGAACAGAAAATTGCCGCGCCAAAAACGCTTCCGCGCGACCGTTCCGTCAGGCTGCGCGTCAACCGCGAGCAGGACGCCTGCCGCGTCAGCTGATTGCGGCACGCGCTTGGCGATCACCAGGACGTGCCCGTACGGATCGGCGTATACGGTCCCCGGGCGCAGCGTCTCCTGCGTGAGCGAGACGGGATAGTGATCGTTGTTGTTGTCGCTCGCCGGCGTGCGCGCGGACCCGGAATGAACGGCATCGGCGACGACCCGCAAGTAATCGCTGAACGTTGCTACAAGCCCCGGCCGCTTCGAGGCTTCGGCATTCTGAATGCTGAACCACTCGAAGCATTTCGGCGGCTGGCCGCCGCCGCCGCGCGAGCATTTGGAGTACCCGAACGGCAGCCCCATCTTGAAGGCGAAGTAGGCGCGCAAAAAATAGGGAAGATCGGCGCAGTCAGGACGATAGACAATTTTCATCTCGTCTTCGCCGAGACCCAAATGGTTGAACAGCAGATTGCGCGACCGGTCGCGCAGCACTTCGTGCAGCGCCGGCCAGGATGGCGCCGCGTCGAGGGGCGCGTCGAACAGCTTTTCGATCCATGCCGAATAGAGATTTTCCATTGAGCGGTTCCAGGCGTGGCGCAAGGGCCAGACGCTTCCCGGCACCGTGCTTGGCCGCGGCGGCTCCTCGTTGCGCACCGCGATGTCGCGCGTGATCGTGCTGCACTCGGGGGGCGCGCGGTCGCGCGAAAGTTTTGCGTGCCACGTACCCGCGGCCGGCGAAGCAACCTCGACGATCCAGAAATATGGCGGACCGCCACGCCGCTCACGCGATTTCGCCGCAACGCTTCCGTCGGGCGCGATCAGCGACAATTCACCTTCGAGCGGCTTCTCCGCGGCGAAAATGACGCGCAGCGGCGCGCCCTTCCACGGCGTGACCGGCGAGGGCAAGACCGCTAGCTCAGCCGCGTCTTCGCAGCTGCCCATTGCGCCTTGGGCTTTTGCGTCCGTGGTTGGAAAAAGAAAGGCGAACAATGCGCTTGCGATCAGCCACAATGCCATCACGAGAGCGGCGAGCTGGCGCGCTAGAACCAATTGAGCCTCATTGCCTGACTGCCTCAAGCTCTGCTTGCGTTCCCCCGCGGCGCATTGTCCCATGACGGCCTTAGCTTACGCCGGGGGATGAAAACGAAAAAGGTGCACCGCACACGACGGCAATTACCGGCGAATTGGCGCCGTTACCGGCCGTCATCAGCGAGATCCGGGTTACTTGGTCCTCGCGAATCTGCGTGTGAGGAGCCAGCATACGCCGGCAGCGACGCCGGATAGCACAAGCAAGAGCACAAAGTTGTTGTACACCATGCTGCTGTCCATCGAACTTAAAAACTCGATCTCCGCGGCCAAGCGAAAAAGGCAGACCGCAATGATCGCGGCGGCGATTGCCACAACCAAGCCCGGCGAGCGCCAGATCATCCAGATCGAAACGATGAGTCCGGCGAGCAAAGCAATGGGGCCGCCTGCGAAGTAAGCAAAGACGATGTAGATGCTGAACATTTTGAATAGATCGCTGATCGGCAGCACCGTCGACGGATCGGAAAAGTTGGTGTAGACGGCGAGCAGACAAAAAATTAACCCGGCGATGAGCGGACCGAGCCCCACGGCGATCACCATCGGCATCAGCAATCGAACAAACTTTTGCATTTGATCACCCCATGTGCCGAGCGACGTTCCTCGCTTCTACATAATATTCATGAAAACCCGCCGGTAAAAGCGAGCGGCCCTCCGGTCCGAACCTCAAGCCTCTTTCGCCTCCACCGTCAGAGAGCGGTCGCAAATACGAATGAGGCACGCCGCAAGGCCGGCATGTAGCTTCTGCCCGAACGAAATCGATCAAGTCGATGAAAAAATTGGCGACCCCGGGAGGACTCGAACCTCCGACCCTCAGCTTAGAAGGCTGATGCTCTATCCAACTGAGCTACGGGGTCGAGAACATTTTGCTCGAGCATGATCCTTTCCGAAAACCGGTTCCCGCTTTTCGGGACCATGCTCTAGTGCGTCCACTGACCGATGCGTCTGTAAGCGAAATTGTCGGCATAGGCGATTTTCTTGCGCGCGGGCTCGCGCGCTTCGAACACCTGATACGGAATGCCATGACGCTCGCAGTAAGCTATCGCCTCTTCTTTCGTATCGAAGGAAAGGCGCAGCTCCTGCTTCATGTCGCCGGAGGCGGTCCAGCCCATCAACGGCTCGATTTCGCGCGGCGTCTCCGGCTCGAAGTCGAGCCGCCAGAGCTTGGTGTTGGCGTTGCCCGACTGCATCGCGGTACGGGTTGGCTTGTAAATCCTCGCGGCCATGATCTTGCTTTCTCGTTCCATTCGAAGACTTGAATTGGTCGGGGCGGCAGGATTTGAACCTGCGACCCCCTGGTCCCAAACCAGGTGCGCTACCAGACTGCGCTACGCCCCGCCATGACGAAAAAACCGGCGGAATTCGACTAGGGATTACACCGGCGCGGCTTCGGCCCGCAAGGCATCAAACCTAGCCGCGTTTGTTTAATGGCCGCTGAAAATCCAGTGTCCGACGTGATCGCCCGGCACGATGCCGTACCGCTTGGCCGTGCCGGCCACCACTTCGAGCACGCCGCGCACGGGCCCGCTGGAATAGATACGCGCCTCCGACAAGGGCGTCGTGTTCCGGGCGATGTTGGCGATCGTGCCGTCGCCACGGATGAAGATCATGTCGAGCGATACATACGTGTTCTTCATCCAGAAGATCGCGGGCCTTTCCTCGCCCATGTCGAACAACATGCCTTTGCCGTCGGCGAGCTCGCGGCGATACATCAGCCCGGTTTCCTGCTCTTCCGGCGTCTCTGCCATCTCGACCTCGAACACCCGCACGCCGTCCTTGGTGACGATTTCGAGCTGCTCGACGGTCAGTGCTTGGGCGGCGGGCGAAGCCGCGAGCCAAAAGCCCGCAACCATCAACAAGGCGCACAAGCACAGACCGTGTAACGCCAACATTCGGGTCATGAAACCGGATTACCCTCAGTGCGAGGAAGGCGCACTCGACCCCGTATCGGGGCGAACTTCGGCGGCCATAAGGCCTTTAGGGCCGTGGCCGTAGCGCACGAGCACAACCTGGCCGGGCCGAAGCTCGGTCAGCCCAAAGCGGCGCAGGGTTTCCATATGCACGAAGATATCGGGCGTCCCCTCGCCGCGGGTGAGGAAGCCAAACCCGCGCAGGCGATTGAACCACTTCACCCAGGCGCGCTCGAGCCCGCTCGTGGGGGTGACGGAAACGTGGGTGCGGGGCGGCAGTTGCGAGGGATGGATCGCGGTCGACTCGTCCATCGAGATAACCCGGAAGCACTGCAGACCTTTTTGCCGCTCGTGCACTTCGGCGACGACGCGCGCGCCCTCATAGGCGGTCTGGAATCCGTCGCGGCGCAAGCAGGTCACGTGCAAAAGCACGTCCGGCATGCCGTTGTCGGGCACGATGAAGCCATAACCCTTCGAGACGTCGAACCACTTGATGAATCCGGTGATTTCGACCAGGCCCACCGGTGCTTCTTCGGTGGGAGTCTCAATGCGTGCCTCTTGCTCGTTCGTGCCGAGCTTAGGCCCCAACCGATCCGACCCCATTGACGCCGCCAACGTCGCGCTTCTGGCGCCCGGGATCGGACGCCGAATCGTTCCCCCTTTAAGATAACAGCGCAATGACAGCCGCAAAGCCCAAAATGGAGCATTGCCACAGTTTCTTGAAACCTGTCACTCCAATGCATCAGCCCGCCAAAAACGGCTCCAGCACGTCTCCGATGTCGTCATGAATGACGAGATCGGCCATATCGTCGAAGTCGGTCGGCTCGCGGTTGATAATGATAAGCGCCGCACCATTGCGCTTCGCCATCATGGGGAAACCGGCGGCCGGCCATACAACCAGAGAGCAGCCAATCGAGAGGAAAAGATCGGCAGCGAGCGTTTCTTCCTCGGCGCGCAGCATCTCGCGCTCGGGCATGGCCTGGCCGAAGGAGACGGTCGCCGACTTGACCGGGCCGCCGCAGCCCTCGCAGGCCGGTGCAATGCCGCCGGCGCGAGTGAAGCGCTCGCGCACCCAGTCGATTTCGTAACGCGTCGCACAATCAAGACAGGTGGCATAGGTGCCATTGCCGTGCAGCTCGATCACCTTTTCTCTCGGCACGCCGGACTCTTGGTGAAGATTGTCGATGTTCTGGGTGATGATGGCGGAGAGTTTGGCGGTGCGAACGAGGCGCGCGAGCGCGCGGTGCCCGCGGCCCGGTTTCGCCGCACGGAACTGATCCTCCATGGCGAACTTCCGCCGCCAGGCTTCATTGCGCATCTCCTGGCTGGCGAGGAACTCGTCGAAGGGAATCGGCTGGTTGTTGGTCCATAGGCCGCCGGGCGAACGAAAGTCGGGGATGCCGCACTCGGTCGAGATGCCGGCGCCGGTAAAGGCGACGCCGCGGCGGGATTGGGCGAATAACGCACCGAGGCGTTCGACGGCGCTGCTGCGGTCCTTGGCGATCATGTTCCCGCGGCCGGCGGGGTGCGGTCGCCGGCTCCCAATTCTTTTTGCATCAGCACACTGTCCACCCAACGGCCGAATTTGAAGCCGCACGAACGAAAGGTGCCGATCGTATGAAAACCGAGCTTGCGATGCAGTTCAATCGAGGCGTGATTGGCGCTGTCGCCGATCACTCCGATCATCTGACGGAACGATTTTTTTTCGCATTCAGCGAGCAAGGCCTGCATCAAGCGTAATCCGATACCCCTGCCCTCATGGCCGGCGCGCACATAGACCGAATTCTCAACGGTAAACCGGTAAGCCGGACGGCTGCGATAGGCGCTGACGTAGGCATAGCCGACAATGCCGCTCACCGCTTCCGCGACTAGATATACATAGCCGTCCGCGACGATCGCGCGATGGCGGCGCATCATCTCTTCGAGGCTCGGCGGCTCAAGCTCGAAGCTCGCGGTCCCATGCAGCACGTGATGCGCGTAGATCTCGGTGATCGCGCCCATGTCGCTTTCACCACAGGCGCGGATCGTGATCGCGGTCGGGCTCTTCTTGTGTGCGGCGGCGATCATAATTGTACTTCGCTCAAGATCATGGATGGAACTTTTCGCCCTTCGCCAGCATCGCGATGATAGTCTTCATTCGCGCCGCACGGGTCTCGGGTTTTTTCGCGGTCTGCAGCCGGTATATGATCGCATAGCTGTTGCGCTTTTCGAGTGCGGCAAAGAACGCTTTGGCTTTTTTGTTTTTCTCCAGTGCGCGCAAAAAATCCACCGGGGGCTTCGCGGCCGCCGGCGAATCGTAGGCGCGCGTCCAGCGTCCATCGCGTTTGGCCGCCTGAATTTGCGCGAGCCCCGCGAGCTTCATCCGACCAGCCTTGCACAGCCGCTCGGCGTGGCGCGTGTTGATTTTCGACCATCCACTCTTCGGCTTGCGTGGTCCGAATTTCTGCAAATACGATAATTCGTCGTAGCCGCGCGCCTGGCTGTCGATCCAGCCATAGCAAAGCGCGCCGTCGAGCGCCTCGGCGTAGGTCACGGTCGCCCGGCCGGAGCCCTTCTTGAAAAACCGGATCCACACGCCGTTTGTGCGCGCATGATTCTTCGCGATCCAGCTTTCCCAATCGCGCGCGGATTTGAATGAAACGATCGGCAAGTCGAGCTGCGAACGCATGGCTTGATCGGTCGATTTTGCCATTTAACATCACGGTTGCGGAACCGGCCCATTATGCCTAGCTGCTTGATCGGGAACCATATTCGGCATCCATTCTCACGAGGTCTCAATGCGTTATCTTCACACCATGTTGCGCGTGCGCAATCTCGACGCAGCCCTCGATTTCTACGTCAAGAAGCTCGGATTAAAGGAAGCACGCCGGGTCGACAACGAACAGGGACGCTTCACCCTCGTTTTTCTCGCGGCAGCGCAGGATGAGAAATTGGTCGCGGACAGCGCGCCGTCGGGTTTCGCAGCACCGCTCGTGGAACTCACCTATAACTGGGACGGCGACGAGGACTATGGCGAGGCGCGCTATTTCGGCCACCTCGCCTACGAGGTCGACGATATTTACGCGACCTGCGAGAAACTGATGAAGGCGGGTGTGACCATCAACCGGCCGCCGCGCGACGGGCGCATGGCCTTCATCCGCTCGCCCGACAAACACTCGATCGAGCTGTTGCAGAAGGGAAAAGCGCAGCCGAAACAGGAGCCGTGGGCGTCGATGCCCAATACCGGCCACTGGTGAAATACGAAAGCCCGCGTCCGGAATGCGGTCCCGCATTCCGGTCCGCGGGCTTTCCTTAGAATCCGATCAGCTCAACAGGCTTACATGCTCGGCGGGCAGAGGCTGCTTGCGCCGTAGCACATCATCAGCGTCGGATACATCTTGCCGTCCATGCCGCACATCATGACCGGCGACCAGCCCATGCTGTTGGCCTTGCCGCTTGCCATCGTGCCCATGGTACAGGGTTTCATCTTGTGCATTTTCGCGAACGACGCAGTCGGCGCGAAGGAGACAGCAACCGCGGCGATCGCGGCGGCGATAGCGATTTTCTTGATCATGTTTAGGATCCTTGTCAGGCCCCCAAATAAGGCCACGAAAATCCTCGCATAAGGGGGCCGCAACGGACAAGCGGGACCCTCCCGGTCCACGCTCAGAACTCCGTGAGTGTGGTTTGTTTGCCACTGTGCGGCAGAGCTACCTTGCCGCTAGAACCTGAAAAAACGAGACAAAAGCGGAATTTCCATCCGAAGGTATCGCCCCGTTGCCTAACGGAAAGGCAGTCCCGGCCGCCTTGTCGCTGCCGCGGCTGCTCCCTATAAGGGCACCTCCCGGCATCCCCGCGCCCTTCGTCTAGCGGTCTAGGACACGGCCCTTTCACGGCTGAAACACGGGTTCGATTCCCGTAGGGCGCGCCAGGACGGGGCGAATCGCGGGCTTGGCTTGATCAAATCAATATGGGCACGCGGCGCTGTCGATTAGGCAGCCACACTTTGACGAAGTGTTCGCCGCGGGCAATGCCGTGATCTTTCGCGCCGAACAACCACTACCGAGAAGCTGATGCGCGGCCACGCGACCCTCAATGAGCGCTGCCGCGCAAATGACGTCGCTTTCGCAGCAATAGCGAGCGAACGGCGTTGAGTGTTGAGATCATCATCGCGGTCTTTTCCGGAGCGCCGAATTCCAGTAAGCGCGACGGCAGCCGCCGGTGATGGCGGCGATAGCCGAGGAACGGGCGCGAACGCTCGCGTGCGGTTCGCTCGGGCGCCAGATCAAATTCCGCCTGCAGCCGCCGTTCGATTTCGATGAGCGCCCGCGCACACGCACCCTTGTCGGCGCTCCCGGCGGACAGAAAAGCGGCGAGCCAGTTCCGGCCGCGGACGTGCTTGCGCAACCGGTAGACACGCACCCAGGCGGCGCCCTCGCAGCCCGGCACGCGGCGTAATTCCGCGCTGAGCAACGCGTTCAATTCCTCTGGCGTGCGGACGGCTTTGCGCATGATCGAATCGCCCTTGGCGAATCTGAGCGCAATTCGGCCGTGACTGTCCACGACTCGCCAAGGTTGAATCGCCGGGGGGTTCCCTCAGGGCCGCGTGCAGCGCGCCTTCTGCGGCACGCAAGCAATGCCCACATTCGAGCAGGCGGCCGTGCCATCACCCTGCCGCGCGCAGACGCGGCAGCCATCGGTCCATTCGAGACAATTCGCCGGGAGGCCATCGCCCGCGGGCGCCGAACGAACTTTGGGAAAATTCGGAATGTCGGCCGCTTTTGCCGTTGCCGCAGCGAGCAAGAGAGAGCCGCAGAGGATGAGATAAGCCGGCCGCATCATCGATCAAAACCAAAACTTGCGCGCGTCCCACTCGTTCTTCCAGCCGGTGAGCCGCCCCCGGCGGAATTGCAAATAGAGCCGCTCTTCCACCCAGGGCGGATAGACGCCCGGAATCGGTGCGGGCCCGCCGACCATGTAGATCTGCGAATCGCGGCGCTCGGTGACGTAAGTCATGCTCGCGCCGAACACCGCCGCCGCTTCGTCGGTGGTCATGCCGAAATGCACGAGCTCGCTCGCGGTGCGCGCACAACCGAGCGCCAGCCACCAAACGCAAAAGAGTGTGACGATCCGCCTCACGAGCGGACTATACAGCTTCGGCCGCGCGCACGAAATGGCGGCCTCGACGCAATCACATTCCCGTCGCACAATCGATCCATGCCGTCGGAATCAAACCACTCCCCAGCGCCGCCAGGCGAACCGAATATCGTGCGCTTTCCCGCGGCGCAAAAATCCATTGCGAAACGGCCTGCGCCCGCGCCGGGCAAATCGGACGACGAAGAGCCGTTGAGCACCGGAGCGTTGATCGGCATCGGCGTCTTTCTGGTCATCCTCGTGCTCACGGGCGTGTGGCTCATGAACACGCTGCGGGACCTGGGCAGGATGCAGGATTGCGCCATGCAAGGCCGCCGCAACTGCGCCGGGATCGAAGTCCCGGCGCGCGACCGCTAATGTTCCCCTATGCGAGCTTCGGGTTCGCTACAGTAGACATCTTTGCTTCGCGCGAATCCGCTATAATCATCCATCCGGCCAAGATTGCCGATCAACGCCTGATCGCGTGAAGCGGGGGCATCCTTGCGCGAGAAAGAGCTTCGCATCGCGCTCGTCTGCTTCGGCGGCGTTTCGCTCGCCGTCTACATGCATGGCCTTTCCAAGGAGATCCTGAAGCTTTTGCGCGCGTCCTCGCGCCTACACGGCATGCGCGACCGTGCCGCGCGCGCAAAGGCGGCGTTCGATATCGCTGACGTCGACGAGGCTGACAAACGCGACAAGGAGTACGACACCGAAGCCTATTACTTCGAGCTCCTGCGCGAGATCGGCCGCAAGGTGGAGCTCCGCGTCATCGTCGATACCATTGCCGGCGCCTCGGCCGGCGGCATCAATGCGGTGATGCTCGCGCGCGCGATCTGTCACGACCTGCCGATGAAGAAACTGCGCGATCTGTGGCTGAACAACGCGGATGTAAGCGTGCTCTTGTCGCCCGAGGCAAAGGCAAAGGCCTGGAGCAAGTTCTTCCTCAAGCCGATCCTGTGGGCCGCCTCGCGGTTCGGATGGATCAAGTCGATCCGCGACTCCGAAGTGCGCGACAAGCTCTCGCTGTTCCTGCGTTCGCGCTGGTTCAAGCCGCCGCTCGATGGCGGCGGCATGACCAATTTGATGTACGAGGCGGTGACCGCGATGGGCGCGCCGAAATCGCCGACGGCCTCGCTATTGCCGTCCGGACAGGACCTCGACCTCTTCGTCACGCTCACCGACTATCACGGCTATTTGCAGCGCCTGCAAATCCACGACCCGCCGCTCATCCAGGAGCTCGAACACCGTCAAATCCTGCACTTTCATTACCGGCGGCGTCCGGGCGGCGAGGTTGAAAGCGATTTCACGCTCGAAAACGCACCGGCGCTTGCTTTTGCCGCCCGCGCGACTTCTTCGTTTCCCGGCGCGTTTCCGCCGGCGCAAGTCGCCGAGATAGATGAATTGCTCGCGCGGCGCGGCGAGACATGGCCGGAGCGCGAGGAATTCTTCACGCGCAATTTCGAACGCCACATCCGCGCCGATCTCGATCCGGCAAAGGCTTGTTTCATCGACGGCGCCGTCCTCAACAACCGGCCTTTCCGCGAGGCAATTTCGGCGATCCACGGCCGTCCCGCCTATCGAGAGGTCGACCGGCGGCTCGTCTATATCGATCCCGACCCTGCGCCGCCCCACTCGCTCCGCGGCAAATTGGTGCCCGGATTTTTCCTCACGCTGAAAGGGGCGCTCTCCGACATCCCCCTGAGCCAGCCCGTCACCGACGAACTCGGCTTCGTGTTCGACTTCAACGCGCAGGTGCGGAGCTTCAAATCAATCATCGAAGAGGCGCGGCCGCGCATCAGCGAGCTTGTGACCGACACGATCACCGCGCCGCTCGACCAGAAGATCGTCCACGAAGAAATCCGCCACTGGCGCGAGACGATAAACTCGCGCGTCGCGCGCGATGCCGGCTTTGCCTATGAGGGTTACGCGCGCCTGAAACTTGCCTCGGTGCGCCAGTTTGTCGGCGGGATCATTCTCACCCTGTCCGGCGCGCCGCCGCGCTCGCCACGGGCACGCGCCATCGCCGAAATCATCGATGCCTGGGCGAAAAGCCGCGGCGTCGTCTATCAGCGGAGCGAACACGACGCCCTGTTGCGCGAGACAAGCGCGTCATCGAAGCTTCCGCGCTGGGCCGAGTTTTTTCTTGCTTTCGACGTCGATTATCGGAAGCGCCGCCTCAACTTCCTCATCGAAGGCCAAAACCGGCTCTATCGCCTGCTCGATGAGGGCCGCTTTCCCGGCCTCGACCCTCTCGTCGTCGACGGGCTTAAGCGCGCCTTCTACCGCCTGCTCGACGGCCTGCGGCAACGCGAGGAAGCGAAATTCTATAGTGTCGAAGCGCACGGCCTCGTGCGCGAGTTGTTCGAAATCGAGCCCTCCGAAGCGGAAGCCAAGGACCTCGCGGCTTTCGCGCGCCGATTCGTCGCAAGCGCAGGCGAAAAGATCGACCGGCTCATCGAAACGCTCGGACGCGAAATCGATCTCGCCGCGACCACCCGCGACCTCGACGAACTCCTCGCCTCGCTCGACCCCGCCGCCTGGAAGCCGGAGGCGTGGCGCGAGGTGCTGGTGAACTATCTCGGCTTTCCGTTCTGGGACGTGCTCACTTTTTCGGTGGCGACCGCGCGCGACACGGGCGAATTGCACGAGATCCTCGTTGACCGCATCAGCCCGCAGGACATCAAGACGCTGAAGAAATTCGGCGGCACCAAGAGCCTGAAGGGCACCGGCTTCGCCCACTTCGCCGCGTTCCTCTCGCGCGCCTATCGCGAAAACGACTATCTGCTCGGGCGCCTGCACGGCATCGACCGGCTGATCGACATCGTCTGCGACGCGGCCGCGCTCGAGCCTGGCGAAATCGACGTCATTGGCATCAAGAAGCGGGCGTTTATGCGCGTACTCGACATGGAGGAGCAATATCTCACCGTCAGCGAGAGGCTGATCGCGGAGTTGCGGCGTTCGATCGAGGCGATCGGCGCTCAGCCGCGCGGCGGCGGTGGCGGCGCGTAGGTGGGCATGGTGGGAGGCGGAACGACGCCCGGGCGCGCGCGCGTGGCCACCACCGGCTCCGAGGGTCCGGTATCAAGCACCGTGACCACTCGCCGGTTCTGCGACCAGCACGACATATCATTGCAAGTGGCAACGCGCCGCTCGCGGCCATAAGCTACCACCCGCACGCGCATCGGCTCGACGCCCTTTGAGGCCAGATAGCCGCGCACCGCATCGCCGCGCTGGCGACTCAGCTTCATATTTTTTTCTTTCGGACCCTTCTCGTCGCTATGGCCTTCGATGGTGACCCGATAATTCGTGTAGCGGCCCAGCCACTCGGCCTGCTTGTCGAGGGTCGCGAGCGAGGTCGGCGTGAGCTCGGCGGAATTTTCTGCGAAGAAGACACGGTCGCCGACGTTGAGGAAAAAGTCCTGCGTGGTGCCGAGCGGAACCGAAGGCACAGGCGGCTGTTGGGCAATGGGCTCGGTCTTGTTCTCGGCGCAAGCCGCAGCCAGCAGCATGCAAGCCGCAATAGCCAGAGGCTTGGCACTACCGTTGATCCACATGGCCCCTCCCTCCCAATCTCGCGCATCAGGCGGCCAGGCAGTTATCTGCGATAGTACTCCTTATACCAGTCTATGAAAGCGCCGACACCATCTTCGATCGTGGTCGCGGGCCTATAGCCCGTAAGCCTTTGCAAAAGATTGGCGCTGGCGAATGTGGCGGGGACGTCGCCGGGCTGCATCGGGAGCATATTCTTTTTGGCCTTGCTGCCGAGCTTCTTTTCGATCGCGACGATAAAATCCAGGAGGTCGACGGGCTGTCCGCGCCCGACATTGACAACGCGGAAGGGGGCGACGGGGCTCAAGGAGTCCGGCTCGTCGGTGAGATGCGCGCTCTCGCGGGCCGGCGCGAGTGGGACCAGACGAACGATCGCCTCGATGAGATCGTCGATATAGGTGAAGTCGCGCGACATTTTGCCGTCGCCATAGACGTCGATGGCGCGGTCGGCGAGAATCGCGTCGACGAACTTGAAGAGCGCCATGTCCGGCCGGCCCCACGGACCGTAGACGGTGAAGAAGCGGATCACGGTCGTGGGCACGTCGAAGAGATGCGCATAGCTGTGCAGCATCAATTCACCGGATTTTTTGGTGGCGGCGTAGAGCGAGAGCGGATGATCGGAATCGCTCGTCTCCTTGAAGGGAACTTCCTCGCCCGCGCCATAGACCGAGCTCGTGGAGCCGAAAATAAAATGCCGCGGCTTGTGGCGGCGCGCGAGCTCAAGAAGATTGAAGGTGCCGACGAGGTTCGAGCCCACATAGGCGCGAGGATTTTCCAGGCTGTAGCGTACGCCCGCCTGCGCCGCGAGGTGAACGATGACATCGGGCTTTGCCTCGGCGACGACGGCGGTGAGCCGCGCTTCGTCTTCGAGCATCAGCGTGTGGGTGGTGAAGCGATTGGACTTGGCAAGGATTCCCTGCCGCGCCTTTTTCAACTCGACGTCGTAATAAGGCGTCATTCCATCGACGCCCTGCACAACGTGACCGTCGGCCAAAAGCCGCCGCGTTAGATGGAAGCCAATGAAGCCCGCGATGCCGGTAACGAGAAAGCGCATGGAGAAGAATGATCCCCTGTGACGGCGCGCTTATAGCGCGTTCTTTATCCGCTTGCTTTAACGCGCTGAAAGCGGCTCGGCGGGAGCGGCATCGAGAATGCGCAGTTGCACCCGCTCCTGTCCCTGCCAGCGGTCGATGGAAAGGCAGCCAACGAGGTGCATCGTTTGACCGCGTGCCGCGATCAGCGCCTGCCCGAGCGGGCGGTCAAGCGCACGGAAGGCGATGGCGTTGAGCGCGCCGCCATCGCCCGAGCGCAACCGCACGCGCGCGTGAGCGTTGCCCACCGGATCGGCATAGGCAACGAGGTGCGACGGAAAGGCAAAGACCGGCTCCGGATTGCCGGCGCCAAAGGGGCCGGCGCGCTCGACAGTCTCGATCAGCTCGGGCGTCGCGGCGCGGGCGGTGATCGCGGCGTCGATCATGAGGCTTTCGGCGGTGCGCGCGGCCGCGACCGGCTCGCTCAAATGCCGCTCGAGAAACGCGCGCAGCGCGCCAAGCTTGTCGCGCGCGACCGTCAGTCCCGCCGCCATCGCGTGACCGCCGCCTTTGATCAAGAGGCCCTCGACCATGGCGCTGCGCACCGCAATTCCAAGGTCGACACCGGGAATCGAGCGCGCGGAGCCGGTGCCGGTTTCGCCGAGCATGGCGATGGCAAAGGCGGGGCGGCCGAAACGCTCCTTCAGCCGCGCGGCGACGAGGCCGACGACGCCGGGATGCCAGCCCTCGCCGGAAGCGATCACCACCGCACCGCGCTCCTCCAAGCCAAGGGCGGCAAGCGCTTCGGCTTCGGCCGCTTCCAGCGTCGCCTTTTCGATCGCCTGGCGTTCGCGGTTGAGAAGATCGAGTTCGTTCGCAATCCGCGCGGCTTCCGCAATGTCGTCCGTGACGAGGAGCCGCGTGCCAAGCGTGGCATCGCCAATACGGCCGCCGGCATTGATGCGAGGACCGAGAAGAAAGCCGAGGTGCCAGGGCGACGGCGGGCCGTCGAGGCGGGCAATATCCATGAGCGCGCGCAATCCCACTGACTCGCGGCGCTTCAGTGCAATCAGGCCCTTCTTCACGAAGGCGCGGTTGAGGCCCGCGAGCGGCACCACGTCGGCGACGGTGCCGAGCGCCACAAGATCGAGGAATTGCAGAAGATCAGGCTCGGGCAGCGAGCCGCTCCAGAAACCGCGCCGGCGCAGCTCGCGGCAAAGTGCGGCCGCTGCCATGAAGACGAGGCCGGCGGCGCTGAGCTGACCGAGGCCGGAAATGTCGTCGGCACGATGCGGATTGACGACCGCCAGCGCGAAAGGAAGGTCGCCGGACACCTGATGATGGTCGATGACAATAACGTCGAGGCCGAGCTTCGCCGCCTCGGCGAGCGCCTCGAAACTCGTCGAGCCGCAATCGACGGTGACAAGGAGCGTCGCTCCGCGCTCGGCAATCTTGCGTACGGCGTCGACATTAGGGCCATAGCCCTCGAACAGCCGGTCGGGGATGTGAAAGAAGGGATCGAGGCCGGCGGCGCGCAAAACGCGCACGAGGAGCGCCGTTGAGGTCGCGCCGTCGACATCGTAATCGCCGAGGATTGCGACCTTCTCCTTGCGCTCGGCCGCGTCGGTAAGCCGCGCGGCGGCACGGTCCATATCAGTGAGCGTCGAGGGATCGGGCATCAGGCGACGGAGGCTCGGGTCGAGAAAATCCTCGACCTCGTCGAGGACGACGCCGCGGCAAGCGATGATGCGCGCGAGGATCTCCGGCAAGCCGTAGCGCTGGCCGATAGCGAGCGCGGTCGAATTTTCGCGCAGACCACAGCGGTCGCGCCAAGCGCGTCCGGTCACCGAATTCGTGACGCCAAGAAAAGCGCGCTCGGGCGCATAAGATGCGGGCAAAGCACTCATCGCGAACCGCAACTCTTCAAAAGACCTTGCGATACTGGATGAAGCCGGAACGCTCCGCCAGCTTGTCGTAAAGCGCGCGGGCCGTCGCATTGCTTTCTTGCGTCAGCCAGTAGACGCGACTTGCGCCCGCCTTTTTCGCGGCTTCGTAGACGGCCTCGATCAGGGCGCGGCCGAGGCCGAGGGCGCGCGCTTCTTTTGCCACGAACAGGTCCTGCAAATAGCAGTAATTGCCGACCGTCCACATGGAGCGGTGATAGAGATAATGCACGATGCCCAGGAGCTTGCCGTCGACATAGACGCCAAGGACGAACATCGGCTCCGAGGGATCGTGCAGCCGTTCCCACGCCTTGTCAGTGGCTCCCGCCGGCAGCGCGACTTCATAGAAGGTCTGGTAGCCCTTCCACAACGGCTCCCAGGCGGCGCGCTCATCCTGGCCGACCGGGCGGATGGTGAGGCGCGCGGTCATCGCCGTTTCAATCCAGGTGGAATTTCTTCAGCTCGCGATGCTCGGCGTCGATCCAGCGCACGGTGCCGGTGACCGAACGCATCACCACGGTATGGGTGTAGACGCGGTCCTTCTCGAAGCGCGCGCCGCGCAGGAACGAGCCGTCGGTGACGCCGGTGGCGGAGACGAGACAATCGCCGCGCACCATGTCGTGCATGTCGTATTTCTTGTTCGGATCCTTGATGCCCATGGCGGCGGCGCGCTTTCGTTTCTCCTCGGTGTCGAGCACGAGCCGGCCCTGCATCTGGCCGCCGATGCAACGGAGCGCCGCCGCGGCGAGCACGCCTTCGGGCGCGCCGCCGATGCCGATATAGATGTCGATGCCGGTATTGGCGGAATCGGCGGTGTGAATGACACCGGCGACGTCGCCGTCGGTGATCAGCCGCACGGCGGCGCCCGTCTTGCGCGCGGCGGTGATCAGCTCCGAATGGCGCGGCCGGTCGAGCACGAGTACGCAGATTTCTTCCGGTTTCACGCCCTTGGCTTTGGCGAGCGCGCGGATGTTTTCCTCGGGCGTCGCGTCAAGATCGACGACGCCCTTCGGATAACCGGGACCGATCGCGATCTTCTGCATGTAAACGTCGGGGGCGTTTAGCAGCGTGCCGCCCTCGGCCATCGCCATCACGGCGATCGCGCCCTGCATATTCTTGGCGCAGAGCGTGGTGCCTTCCAGCGGATCGACGGCGATATCGACTTTCGGCCCATGCTTGTTGCCGACCTTCTCGCCGATATAGAGCATCGGCGCCTCGTCGCGCTCGCCCTCGCCGATCACGATGGTGCCATCGATGGGAAGCGCGTTGAGTTCGCGGCGCATGGCATCGACCGCCGCCTGGTCCGCCGCCTTCTCGTTGCCGCGGCCCCTGAGCCGCGCCGCCGCCACCGCCGCGCGTTCGGTGACGCGAACGAGCTCGATCGTAAGCACGCGCTCGATCGCAAGGCTTGGCTGGACGGTAATCGGCGTCGACATTCGGTCTTCCCCGGACATTTTTGGCTTTCTCCCGTTCAGCCTTCGCTGCGAGCGCATGCGCGCGGGCGCGGAGAATGACGGAGTTCCAAGACAGAATTGTTGCCGACCATATCAGCTTTTTTCAATGCGGATCACCTGCGGCTTTTCCGCCAGCACCCCGTCTTTTTCGATCACGGCGAGCGCGCGGCGGACGGCGTCTTCGGTGGTCGCATAGGTAATCAGCACGACAGAAGCGGGCGCGGCCGCGCTTTTCGGATCGTCGCCGCCATGCGGGCGCGATTTCCGGCGCCGCTGCATGATCGATTCGAGCGAGATGTTCTCGTCGGCCATGCGGCGCGCAATCGTCGCCGCGGTGCCCGGCCGGTCAAGCGCCGCAAGGCGAATGTAATAGCCGCCTTCATGGCGCTGCATCGGCGCACGCGACGGCTTACCGAGTTTCGCCACCGGGCGGCCGAACGGAAACACCTTGCGGCCGGCGGCAAGATCGACGATGTCGGCGACGACCGCCGAGGACGTGGCATCGCCGCCCGCGCCGGGGCCGACGAGCGTCAGTCCCATCATGTCGGAATCAACGGCGACCGCGTTCAAGACGCCGTCGATCTCGGCGATGACCGAGCCTTTCGGCACCATGGTCGGATGCACGCGCTGCTCGATGCCCTTCTCCGTGCGTTGGGCGACGCCGAGAAGCTTGATGCGATAACCGAGCTCGTCGGCGGCCTCCAAGTCGGCGAGCGTGACCTGCTCGATGCCCTCGATATGGATGGCGTCGGCGTCGACCTCGGTGCCGAAGGCGAGGCTCGTCAGAATCGCGATCTTGTGGGCGGTGTCGAAGCCGCCAATGTCGAAGGTGGGGTCGGCCTCGGCGTAGCCGAGCTTCTGCGCTTCCTTCAGGCAATCGGCGAAGGAGCGGCGCTCCTTCTCCATCGTCGTCAGGATATAGTTGCAGGTGCCGTTGAGAATTCCATAGATGCGCGAGATGCGGGCGCCGCCGAGGCCCTCGCGCAAGGTCTTGACGATCGGAATGCCGCCGGCAACCGCCGCTTCGAAGGAAAACGGCGCGTTTTTTTCCTCGGCGAATTTCGCGAGCCGCACGCCGTGCTTGGCGATCAGCGCCTTGTTCGCGGTCACGACCCCTTTGCCCGCGCCGAGCGCCGCCTCGACCGCGCTTTTCGCGGGATCCCCCTCGCCGCCCATCAGCTCGACGAAGATATCGATGCCGGGGTCGCGCGCGAGCGCCACGGGATCCGCGACCTTGCGGATGTTCGTCAGGTCAATGGAATTGTCCTTGGGCGGGTCCTTCGAGGCGTAGGCCGCAAGCGCAAGCGGGCGGCCGCCGCGCGCGGCAAGCTCGGCGCTTGAGCGGTGGAGCATGCGCACCACCGCCGAGCCGACCGTTCCAAGGCCGGCGAGACCCACCTTCAGCGGCTCGACCATTCCTGCGTGACCGGAGTTAGAGCGCGGTTAGCGCCGCGCGGCCAGGGGCACGACGTTGTGGAGGACCTTATCGGCCGAGTCGAGGAAGCGGCGCAAGTTGCGCGCGGCCTGACGGATGCGCTGCTCGTTCTCAACGAGCGCAATGCGCACGAAGCCCTCGCCATGCTCGCCGAAGCCGACGCCGGGCGAAACGGCGATGCTGGCGTTTTCGACCAGGAGTTTCGAGAATTCGAGGCTGCCGAGCGAATGAAAGCGCTCCGGCATCGGCGCCCAGGCGAACATCGACGCCTTCGGCGCCGGGATCGGCCAGCCGGCGCGGCTGAAGCTGTCGACCAGCGCGTCGCGGCGGCGCTTGTAGGTCGCGCGCATCTCGTTGATGCAATCATCCGGCCCGTTCAGCGCCGCGGTCGCCGCCACCTGCACCGGCGTAAAGGCGCCGTAGTCGAGATAGGATTTGACGCGGGTGAGCGCCGCGATCAGCCGCTCATTGCCGACGGCAAAGCCGACGCGCCAGCCGGGCATCGAGTAGGTCTTCGACATCGAGGTGAATTCGACCGCCAGTTCCATCGCGCCCGGCACCTGCAGGATCGAGGGCGGTGGGTTGTTGTCGAAATAGACCTCGGCATAGGCGAGGTCCGAAAGCACGAGAAGCTCGTGCTTACGCGCGAAGGCAACGACATCGCGGTAGAATTCGAGGTCGGCGATGCAGGCGGTCGGGTTCGACGGATAGCAGACGATCAGCGCGATCGGCCGCGGGATCGAATGGATCACCGCGCGCTCGAGCGCATGGAAAAAATCCGGCCCCGGCTCGCTCGGAACCGAGCGAATGACGCCGCCGGCCATCAGAAAGCCGAAGGCATGGATGGGGTAACTCGGGTTCGGCACCAGCACGAGATCGCCCGGCGCGGTGATCGCCTGCGCCATGTTGGCGAAGCCTTCCTTGGAGCCGAGCGTGACGCAGATCTGCGTCTCGGAGTCGAGCTTCACGCCGAAGCGGCGGTCGTAATAGGCGGCCTGCGCCCGGCGGAGGCCCGGAATTCCTTTCGAGGCCGAGTAGCGGTCCGTGTGCGGCTTGCCGATCGTCTCTTTCAATTTCTCGACGACATGCAGCGGCGCCGGCAAATCGGGGTTGCCCATGCCAAGGTCGATGATGTCCTCGCCATGGTTGCGCGCGACGGCCTTGACGCGGTTCACCCCCTCGAACACGTAAGGGGGAAGACGCCGGATACGGTGAAAATCGGGAGCCATGGAAATCCTCGGATCAGGCCGCGCGTTCTAGCACTTCACGATGACACAGAAAGCCTCGCGCGACATCTTTTCTATTAATTGCTCTGATCAATTGTCTTTTTCACTTTGCCTTCGCGATCCGAAACGAGCTTCTTGAGCTGGGCCTCGACCGCATCCCGCTCGGCCTCGGTCATGACCGGAATCCGGGTCCCCTCCACCACCGGCGGCTGGATCGAGGGGTATTCGGGCGCGGGTCCGGGAGGCGCGGGCGGCAGTGCGGCGCTGGGGTTCAGGAAGGGAACGGGCACCTCGCCGCTCGCGCAGCTTGCCAATAAAAGGGCGAGAAGAGCGCTCAGGATAAAGGCGCTGACTGCCCGCATTCCCGGCATTTTGCGAAGCAAGACGGCACGCACGCGAGATTCCTCGTGAAGCCCCTGGCGAAGCCTTTCGGCTTCGGTTCCCCAGCTGTTTCGGCGCATATTATGGCGGAAGCGCGATCCAAGGTGAATTAGCGGCTACTAGGCCTATAGATAGGGGTTTAGCCACCGGCGGTCGACGGGGCGCAACCGCGACCATGGCAGCGGGCCACCTAGGTGCAACCAAGCTTGCGCAGGCGGCGTGAACTTGCCTGCACTGCCGGGGCTCGGAATTTGACCCCGGGTTTTGGATCAAGAGCTCGCGTTCAGCGGCTTCCGAATCTGTAGTTCAGGCCGAGCCGGATGATGTTTGCGCTAAATGCATCCTGCCGGGGGCTCGTGGGAATTTGCGTGTAATGAATACTGTTGTCGAAATTTGTAAAAAGATACGGGGCGACGCTTTGAGGACGACATCCGGGCGAAGGTTTTAGCGCCGTAACTTTCAAAGCCGCGACTTCGCACTGCAAAAAATGCACCTTATTTCGGCTTGCTGCCCGCTGCCCCGACTGGCCAAGGGCATCAAAATGCCTTGCCCGCTCTCCAAATAACGTCACAAACTATTACTTGGTTTCTGTGAGTGTGGCGGCAGGGCGAGAGCCGCCGAGCCATTTTGAAAAGGTCCAGGCAGAGGGAGGACCGATGGACCGCGAGGACAAGGACACAACGGCCCCGGGCGGGATCGACCCCGATCAGCTCGCGAAGAACATCGCGCAGTTGATCGAACAGGGCGGCAAGGCGATGGCCGCGTACCTCAAGCCGCGCGAGGCCGGCGAAAACCGCGACGACCTGGCCGGCGAAATCGCCGATGTGGTCAAGACCCTCGGCCAGGTCGCCGAATATTGGATGTCCGATCCCAAGCGCACGCTGGAAGCGCAGTCGAGCCTGATGAAAGGCTACATGGAGCTGTGGGCGCAAACCATGCGGCGGCTTTCGGGCGAAGCGGCGGCGCCCGTTGCGCTCCCCGGCGAGAAGGACAAGCGTTTCGTCCACCCCGAATGGTCGGCAAACCCCTTCTTCGACACGATGAAGCAGGCCTACCTCATCACGGCCAACTGGGCCGAACGCATGGTGCGCGATGCCGAGAGCCTCAACGAGCACACCAAGCACAAGGCCGACTTCTACGTGCGCCAGCTCGCCGGCGCGATTTCGCCGTCGAACTTCGTGCTGACCAATCCGGAACTCTTCCACGAGACGCTTTTGTCGAACGCCGACAACCTCGTGCGCGGCATGAAGATGCTGACCGAGGACATCGAGGCGGGCCGCGGCGACCTCAAAATCCGCCAGTCGGACCCCTCCAAGTTCGAGGTCGGGCGCAATCTCGCCACCAGCCCCGGCAAGGTGATCTACGAGAACGAGCTCTTTCAGCTCATTCAGTATTCGCCGTCGACCGCGACTGTTTTCACGATCCCAATCCTGATCGTGCCGCCGTGGATTAACAAATTTTACGTGCTGGATCTGACGCCGGAGAAGTCGCTGATCAAGTGGATGGTCGATCAGGGCCTCACCGTATTCGTGATTTCCTGGGTTAATCCCGACGCCAGGCTCGCGGAAAAAAGCTTTGAGGACTATATGCGCGACGGGATCCTCACCGCGCTCGACCGCGTCGAGGACGCGACCGGCGAGCGGCGCGCACACGCGGTCGGCTATTGCGTCGGCGGCACGCTGTTGGCGAGCACACTCGGCTACATGGCGGCGAAGGCCGACGACCGCATCAAGAGCGGGACGTTGCTCACGACGCAAATCGACTTCACCCACGCCGGCGACCTCAAGGTGTTCGTGGATGAGGATCAGATCGCCGGCATCGAGCGGCGCATGAAGGAGGTCGGCTATCTCGACGCTTCCCGCATGGCGACCGCCTTCAACATGCTGCGCGCGAACGACCTTGTCTGGCCTTACGTCGTCAATAATTATCTGCGCGGCAAGGCGCCCTTCCCGTTCGATCTTCTCTTCTGGAACTCGGATTCGACACGGCTGCCGGCGGCCAACCACTCGTTCTATCTTCGCAACTGCTATCTCGAGAACAAACTCTCGAAGGGGCTGATGACGATCGGCAATGTGCGCATTGACCTCGGCAAGGTGAACATTCCGATTTACAATCTCGCCACGCGCGAGGACCATATCGCGCCGGCAAAGTCGGTGTTCATCGGCAGCAAATATTTCGGCGCGCCGGTGAAGTTCGTGCTCGCGGGTTCCGGCCACATCGCCGGCGTCGTCAACTCGCCGCGTAAACCGAAATACGGCTACTGGACCGGCGGCGGCACCAATGGCGACCTCGAAACCTGGCTCACGGACGCCGAAGAGCACTCCGGCTCGTGGTGGCCGGACTGGTTCGGCTGGGTCAAGACCATGGGCGACGAGCAGGTGCCGGCACGAGAGCCGGGCGGCGGCAAGCTCAGACCCATCGAAGATGCGCCTGGACGCTACGTCAAAGTGCGCGCTTGACGAGGTTGCCTGCGGCGTTTGAAAAAGATCGCCGGCACGGGGGCTCCGCATGAACGCACCGCAGAAGCCGGCGATTTCCGTCGCCGAGCTGGAAAAGAAGATCGGCCAGGAAATCGGCGTGTCGCAATGGCACGTGGTGAGCCAGGAGATGATCGACCGCTTCGCCGACGTCACCAGCGATCATCAGTTCATCCACGTCGATCCCGCGCGCGCGAAGAAGGAGACGCCCTTCGGCGGCACCATCGCGCACGGCTATCTGACGCTGTCGCTCTTGGCGCCCATGGGCTACGAGGCGCTGCCGCAGATCGAGGGCCGCGTCATGGGCATCAATTACGGCCTCGACAAGGTGCGCTTTCTCACGCCCGTCCGCGCGGGCAAGCGCGTGCGGGCGCGCTACAAGCTGAAAGAAGTCACGCGCCGTTCGGACAAAGAAGTGCTCCTGAAGAACGAAGTCACGGTCGAGATCGAGGGTGGCGACAAGCCCGCCGTCTATGCCGAGTCGCTTTCGGTGATCGTGCTGCAATGAGCGAGGCCGAGGCGCTCGCGCTCGAGGACCAAGCCGAGCATCGCTACGCCAATAATGATGGTGTGAAAATTCACTACGCGCTGGTCGGCAAAGGCCCGCTTGTCGTCTTCCTGCACGGATTCCCGGATTATTGGCTCACCTGGCGCCATCAGATGCTGGCGCTGTCGAAATCCTTCCGCACCGCCGCGCTCGACATGCGCGGCTACAATCTCAGCGACAAGCCGAAAGGCGTCGACAATTACAAGATCGATCATATGGTCGCCGACGCCGCCGCGGTCATTGCCGCCGAGGGCGAGAAAAGCGCGGTCATTGTCGGCCATGACTGGGGCGGCGCCACCGCCTGGAACATCGCCATGAAGCGGCCGGAGCTTTGCGAAAAGCTCGCCGTGCTCAATATGCCGCATCCCTATTCGCTCGCGCGCGAGCTCGCGACCAATCCCGAGCAAGTCAAATACAGCCAATACGCCCGCAACTTCATGGATCCGGAATTCTACAAGCAGATTTCGCTCGAGCGCCTGGGGGCCTGGGTGCGCGATCCCGCGGCGCGGGCAAGGCATCTCGAAGCGATGCAACGCTCCGACCCGCAGGCGATGCTGCATTATTACCAGGCCAATTATCCGCGCGAACCTTATCGCGTGTGGAACAGCGAGCCCGAGCACGTGAAGATACCGACGCTCCTCATCCACGGGCTGAAGGACAAGGCGCTGGCTCCCACCGGCCTGAATGGTCTGTGGAACTGGGTCGACGCGGATCTGACCATCACCACGATTCCCGGCGCCGACCATTTCGTGCAGCAGGACGCGTCCGATTTGGTGAGCCGGACGCTGCTCGCGTGGTTGAAGCGGTAAGAGCGGAAAGATGCCGAAGGAATTTTCCGTCCGCCCGATCGGCTACGTCAAAAGCGCGCGCGAAGAGCCGATTGACGACGGCTGGGACCGGATCGAAACCCGCATCGAACTCGACGCGAAAGAACTTGAACCCGACGCCGTCCTCGGGCTTTCCGATTTTTCGCACATCGAGGTTGTGTTTCTGTTCGACCGCGCCGATCCTGCGAAAGCCTGCCGCGGCGCCCGCCGCTCGCGCGGGCGCGAAGACTGGCCGCTCACCGGCATTCTCGCGCAACGCTCCAAGGACCGGCCCAACCGCATCGGCGTCACCATGTGCCGGCTGCTGAAGGTCGAGAAAAACATCCTGCATGTAGAGGGCCTGGACGCCATCGACGGCACGCCCGTGCTCGACATCAAGCCGGTGATGCGCGGCTTCTTGCCGCGCGGCGAGATCCGCGAGCCGAAGTGGGCGCATGAATTGATGGCGGGTTATTGGAAATAGCTAGCGGATGCCGAGCGCCTTGTGCGTTTGCAGGCTGAGCCGCCATTGCGGATGCGCCAGACAATAGGCGAGCGCGCGTTTCGTGTTTTCCGCGACGTCCGGACCGTCCATGGGCTGCAAGGAAAAGTGCTCGAAGGCGAGATCAGCGAAATCCTCGGGCGCCGCCCCCTGCTGCGGGAACACGAGCTTCAATTCGTTACCCGCCTGCACGACGATTTCGGCGCCCGCCTTTGGGCTCACGCAAACCCAATCGAGGCCTTCCGGCGGCTCGACGGTGCCGTTGGTCTCGACCGCGATCTCGAAGCCGACCGCATGAAGTGCCGCGACCAATTGCTCGTCCACCTGCAATAGCGGCTCGCCGCCGGTGAGCACGACGAAACGGTGGTGACGATCCTCGCCCCATTCCTGTTCGATCGTCCTGGCAAGATCGGCGGCCGTATATTTTCCGCCCTTGGTGCCGTCGGTGCCGACGAATTCGGTATCGCAAAATTTGCAGACCGCGGCCGCGCGATCCTCCTCGCGGCCCGACCAAAGGTTGCAGCCGGCGAAGCGGCAAAACACCGCCCGGCGGCCGGTTTGCGCGCCCTCGCCCTGCAGGGTGAGGAATATCTCTTTGACCGCGTACATCGAAGCGTGATTAGAACCCGGTTGCGAGCAAACTATGTCGAATGAAAACGCGAAATCAATCGCGATCGTGCAGCGCCTCGAGTGGGATGCGATGCACCGCATCCCCGGCCACGAGGGCGTGTGCAAGGCCTATCACGGCCATCGCTACGCCGCCGAGATTTCGGTCACCGCCGAGAAGCTCGATGGCCTCGGGCGCGTCGTGGATTTTTCCGTGATCGAAGACCTGGTCGGCGGCTGGATCAAGGAGCATTTCGACCACACGGCGATCCTCTACGCGAAGGACGATGAGCCGTCGGTGAAGGCGGTGATCGAAGCGAACAAGCGGCTCGGCAAGCCCGCCTATCTCCTCGACGGCTATCCGACGGTCGAGGTGATCGCCGCCGAACTCGGCAAGGTCGCCGCCAAATTGCTGGCGCCGCACGGCGTGCGCGTCCTTTCAGTGCGATTGTGGGAGACGCCGCAATCTTCGGCGCTGTGGACGGCCAAATAATCGCTCACGGAAACAGCGCGAGCTGCATCAAGCCTTCGGTTTCGGGGAAGCCGAGCATCAGGTTCATGTCCTGCACCGCGAGACCCGAGGCGCCCTTGATCAGGTTGTCGAGCGTCGAAATCACGATGGCGCGGCCGGCGACGCGGTCAGCGATCACGCTGATCTGGATGAAATTCGAGCCGCGCACATGCCGCGACTGCGGCACGGTGCCGATGTCGAGCACCTTCACGAAGGGCTCGTTCTTGTAGAAATCGGCAAGCACCCGGTGCAGCTGCTCGACCGTGGTCTTGCCCACCAGCCGCACGTAATGCGTGGCGTAAATGCCGCGGTTCATCGGCGCGAGATGCGGGGTGAAGGTCACCGTCACCGGCCGTTTGGCCGCGAGCGAGAATTCCTGGTCAAGCTCGGCGGTGTGCCGGTGGCTGCCGACGCCATAGGCGTGGATGCCTTCCGAGACTTCGCCGAAGAGCATGTTTTCCTTCGCCGCGCGGCCGGCGCCGGTCATGCCGGTTTTCGAGTCGATCACGATCGAATCCGGATCAATCGCACCCGCTTCCAGAAGCGGCACGAGCGCGCTGATCGAGGTCGCGGGGAAGCAGCCGGGCACCGCCACGAGGCGCGCCTTCTTGATCTGCTCGCGATAGATTTCCGCGAGCCCATACACCGCCTCGGCCTGCAGCTCCGGCGCCAAATGCCCGTGGCCGTACCATTTCTCGTACATGACCGGGTCTTGCAGGCGGAAATCGGCGGACAGATCCGCGATCTTCAACTTCGCCGAAGCGGCCAAAAGATTCTTGATCACGGTTTGCGTGGTGCCGTGCGGCAGCCCGCAGAAGACGAAGTCGAGGGCGTTCGCGTCAATCTCCTCGATCTTGACGAGCTTCGGCAGGTCGAAGCCGGCGAATTGCGGAAACACCGCCGTCATCGCCTGGCCGGCGTGGCGGTCGGCGGTGAGCGCCTTGATCTCCGCATGCGGGTGACGGAGCAACAGGCGCACGAGTTCGCCGCCGGTGTAGCCGGAAGCGCCCAGAATTCCGATGCGCGCCTTCTGATCCGTCATGGTCGTCCCTTGAGCGGGGCGCGAGCCTTAGCGCAAAGTCGCGGTGAGCGAAAGCCGCGGGATAACGTATTGTCACATCCGCGGTTCCGCCCATTCCGCGCTTGCCTTCCGTAGCGTCACGATTGCTAGGCTCCAGGAGCCGCGATAGGGTCGGCGCGAATTCAAGGAAACAGCACACGAGGATGGGCACCATGGCAGTGGACGGCACCTGGAATATTTCGATCGAGACGCCGATCGGCACGCGGCAGGCGACGCTCAACATCGCCGCCTCCGGCGGCGCGCTCAGCGGCACGCAGGCGGCAGACGGCAACTCGACCGCGATCACCGACGGCAAGGTCGACGGCAACAACGTTTCGTGGAAAGTCGCGATCGTGAACCCGATGCCGATGACGCTCGAATTCTCCGGCACCGTGGACGGCGACAAGATTTCCGGCAACGCCAATGCCGGCGCCTTCGGCGCATTGCCCTTCACCGGCACCCGCGCCTGAAATTCGGCTACGCAAAAAAGTCCGCCGATCCGGTTCAACGGATCGGCGGATTTGTTTGAGAGTCTCGGCGAACGAGCCGCGGTTTAAGCGGCCGCGAGCGGCACGAGAACTTTCGTTTCGCGGGGCTGCCGCCGCGCCTCTTTTGCCGTTTCAAATCGCGAAGCCACCGTTTCCGTAGCGATGGATTCTGCCTGGTTTCCGATAGCCATCGCTTCCTCGAGGATCGCGGCGGCGGCGATGAAGCAGGATTGCACCTCCTCCGCCTTCTTCGCTTTGCCGTTGCGTTTTCCTTCGAGAATCGTGCCGGCGTAATAGACAAGATCGCCGGCGCGCAGCATGGGCTGGGTGCGCCCCCACGCTTCATCGACAAAGAGATCGCGTAGCGCGTCGGCCAACAGCATCAAAGGATCGTCGAACAGCGACGAGGGGCAGGGGCTGATGGGAACCATCTTTTCGATCACGTCGACGGTGATCGCCATGACGGTCCGCGTATTTTCGGCGGTGTCGGCGCCGCGGAGCACGAGCGCGACATTGAACAGGCCGCTGAATTCGAGCGCGGTGGGGAGGATGCGGGTGACGATGGCGCCGATGATGTGCGCCGCCCGCAGTTCCTCGACCGCCTCGGTGTCGGCGCTTCCCGCGAGCCGCGTCACGAACGGCATCAGGAGCTTGTGACGGAGCGCATCGTCCGGAATCCGGTCGTTGAGCGAAAGCGCATAGGCCGCAAGCGTCCGCGAGAAGCAAGGCGGACAATCGTCGGGCGAGCCGATCTCGCGATAAGCGAAACCGGCGGCGACGATCGCCGCCTCATTGATGCAGGTACCGCCGTCAGGACCGGGAAATTCGTGGCTGCCGGCGAGCAGTTTCCAGTTCAGGATCTGATTGAAGTCGAACACGCGGGTTTCTCCTTTTTCACGCCGTTTCACGCCGCGACGGGCTCGTCGGCGGTAGTTTTGCGTTTTGCGGATTCAAGCCGCGCCGCAACCACCTCGGTCTCGAGCGGAGCCGCCTGATTTCCGATGGCGAGCGATTCCGCAAGAAATGCTGCCGCGAGCACATAGCCTGGCTCGCGGGCGGCGAGCGAAAGGCGGCCCCAATCCTGCAATGTGACGATCACGGTAACGGCGGTGGCGGCCCAGCTCGCAGCCTCGTGCACGCGTTTGTCGTCGCCGCAATAGGCAAAAGCGGAAACGAGCTTGGACATACCTTCCAGATAGTCCTGCCGCCGGTTCTTACGGGTCTCGGTTTCATCCTTGTTGGCGAGACCGCAGACCGCTTCGAATGCATGATCCAGGGCAGCGGCCGCTTCATCGAAGGAGGTGGCCGAACGGCAAGTCTCCGCCGCGACCGTGCACCCATAACTCTCGACGCTTTGCGGCACGAGCCGCGTGACGATGCCGAACAAGATGGCTTCCACGCGCGTGCGTTCAACTTCGAGGCTATCGGCGCTGCCGGCAAGGCGCGTGACGAAGGGCATCAACAGCCGCTGGCGAAGCGCGTCGTCGAGAATGCCGTCGTTCAGACCCAGCGCGTATGAGGCAAGCGGCCGCGAGAAGCAGGGCGGACAATCGTTGACCGAACACACCTGGCGATAGGGAAAGCCGGCGGCGACGATCGCCGCCTCGTTGATGCAGGTGCCGCCGTCGGGGCCCGGGAACTCATGGCTCCCGGGAAGCAATTTCCAGTTCAAAAGGCGATTGAAGTCGAACATCAAAGTTCTCTCCCGGACCGTAGGACGTCGCCCGGCTCATCAACACCATGAAAACGGCGCCGTTCCATGACGGAACCGCGCCGTCCTCATTAAATTTCGGCAAGCTCGGTGCAGGCGTCTTTTGCCTACAGAACCGGCGCGAGACAGCCGGGTGCCGCCGCGCGCTTGGCCTTGGCGAGCCGCTCGACCGCAAGCCCGATATCGAGGGAATCCGCCTTGCCGAGCTTGAGGGCCGCGGCAAGGATCTCGCGGGCCTCGCGGTAAACGCGCGCCAAGGCCCGATGACCGCGGCGAACGCTCGTCCGTTGCATTCCCTGCGCGATGTTGCCGGTCGCAATGGCGGCGCTCTTGGCGGCGGTCGCCAAATCGCCGCGTGTGCAGGCACGAGCCGCTTCGACGAGTTCGGCCAGCGCCTGGGTCATCCACAGGGTGGGCATGTCCGACCGCTTTTCGCGGCTACCGAAGAGGCCCTGCGCGACGCGCATCAGATCGTCGGGCGTCTCGAGCTTGCGAAGCTTTCCCGCGGCCTCGAAGAGGCCATGATACGTCAAGGCAGAGGAAAAGACGGTGGATGCCGTGCGGAGCACGATCAGCTCGGCCCGCTTCTTCTCGACCTCCGCCTCATCGGCCGAGCCTTCGAGGCGCGTGACGAAAGGCATCAGAACGCTGTTGCGAAGACTGTCCCACTCGATGAGATCGTTGAGAAAGAGCGCATAGGCCGCCATCGGCCGCGAGAAGCTCTTCGGGCAGTCCTCGATCGAGCGGACCGGACGATAGGGATGGCCGGCGGCGATGATCGCCGCCTCATTGATGCAAGTGCCGCCGTCGGGGCCAGGGAATACGTGGCTCCCGCGCAGCAGCCTCCAGTTCAACATGCGGTCGAAGTCGTGGAAGGCCGCGGCCTTCGCCCGGAAGGGATTCAAGCTCAGCAGCCGATTGAATGCGAACATGGCGGTTTCCTTCTCCCTGCCTCGTTGCCCGCCATTGGTGTGCAGGATTTTGCAACCCTGATGGCGCATTGGCGGCGACTTTGTGCGCGGACGCCAATTTTCGCGCCGAGACGCCCCGTGAGGGGCTGAAACCGCCAAGACATGGCATGATCGCCAAAATTGATTCGTCCGGGCGAATTTCCTATGTCCCAGCGCGCGATGGCCAAGAACTCGAAGAAATCGGTGAAAAAGTCGAAGCCCGTCTCCGGCGCGAAGGCGCGCAAGGAGGCGAAGGAACCCGACCTTTTCTCGTCCGCCCCGAAGACCGCGGCCGCCAAGGCCCGCGGCGGCAAGGCGGCGAAAGGCTCGCGCTCGGATTATGGCGCGCACCACATCGAGGTGCTGGAAGGGCTCGAGCCGGTGCGGCGGCGGCCCGGCATGTATGTGGGCGGCACCGACGAGCGGGCGCTCCATCACCTTTTCGCGGAAGTGATCGACAACGCCATGGACGAGGCGGTGGCGAACCATGCGAGCACGATCGAGGTCAACATGACCGACGACGGCTTCGTGTCGGTTTCCGACAACGGCCGCGGCATTCCGGTCGAGGAACATCCGAAATTCAAGAAGAAGTCGGCGCTCGAAGTGATCATGACGACGCTGCACGCCGGCGGAAAATTCAACCACGAGGTCTATGAGACCTCCGGCGGCCTGCACGGCGTCGGCGTTTCGGTGGCGAACGCGCTTTCCGAGGTGCTCGAAGTCGAGGTCGCGCGCGGCGGCAATCTCTACCGCCAGACCTACAAGCGCGGCGTGCCGCAGACCGGCGTCAAACTCGTGCAGAAGGGCGTGAAGAAACGCGGCACGCGCGTGAAGCTCAAGCCCGATCCGGAAATCTTCGGCAAGGGCGCCGAGTTCAAGCCCAAGCGCGTCTTCGCCATGACCAAGGCCAAGGCCTACTTGTTCGGCGGCGTCGAAATCCGCTGGACCTGCGACAAGGCGCTCCTAAAGGGCATCGACGACGTTCCGCAGAAGGAAACATTCCACTTCGAAAACGGGCTGCGGGATTACCTCGGCAGCGAAGTCGAAGGTCATACGCTCGTCCATTCCGACATCTTCGCCGGCAAGTCCGACAAGAAAGGCGGCCAGGGCGTCGAATGGGCGGCCGCCTGGATCGCCGACGACGACGGCTTTCTCCACTCCTACTGCAACACCATCCCGACGCCCGAGGGCGGCACGCACGAGGTGGGCTTCCGCACTGCGCTCTTGCGCGGCCTCAAGGATTATGCCGAGCGCGTCGGCAACAAGCGCGCGGGGCCGATCACCGCGGAGGACGTGATGACCGGCGCCACCGCCATGCTCTCGGTCTTCATCCGCGATCCGGAATTCGTGGGCCAGACCAAGGACCGGCTCGCCACCGCGGAGGCGCAGCGCATCACCGAGGCCGCGGTGCGCGATGCCTTCGAGCACTGGCTCACGAGCAATCCGCTGCAGGCGAACAAGCTCGTCGACTGGGCATCGGACCGCGCCGAGGAGCGGCTGCGGCGGCGGCAGGAAAAGGAAATCTCGCGCAAGACCGCCGTCCGCAAGCTCCGGCTTCCCGGCAAGCTCGCGGATTGCTCGAACGGCGCGGCGGCGGGCTCGGAAATCTTCATCGTCGAGGGCGATTCCGCCGGCGGCTCCGCCAAGCAGGCGCGCGACCGCGCGATGCAGGCGGTGCTGCCCTTGCGCGGAAAAATCCTTAACGTCGCGAGCGCCGGCCGCGACAAGCTCGCGCAGAACCAGCAACTCGCGGATCTCTCGCAGGCGCTCGGCGCCGGTACCGGCTCGCATTACCGCGACGATGCGCTCCGCTACGACAAGGTCATCATCATGACCGACGCCGATGTCGACGGCGCGCACATTGCCTCGCTCCTTATCACCTTCTTCTATCGCGAGATGCCGAAGCTGATCGAGAACAAGCATCTTTATCTCGCGGTGCCCCCGCTCTACCGCCTCAGTCACGGCGCCACCAGCGTCTATGCCCGCGACGACAAGCACAAGGATCAGCTCATGCGGAGCGTGTTCAAGGGCAAGACGCGGATCGAGATCAGCCGCTTCAAGGGCCTTGGCGAAATGCTGCCGTCGCAGCTCAAGGACACGATGAATCCGAAGACGCGCAGCCTGCAGCGCGTGACGGTGAAGGATGCGCTGAAGGCGGCGACGACGAAGACGGTCGACCGCCTGATGGGCAACAAGCCGGAGGCGCGGTTTCAGTTTATTTCGGAGAATGCGCCCTACGCGAAGGAATTGGATATTTAGTCTTTCATTGCCATAGCTGGGCTTGTCCCAGCCATCCGCGCCTTGTAGCTAAGGCGTGGATGCCCGGCATAAAGCCGGGCATGACGTGACATAGATCACGTTTGTTCTTTCATGACCGACCTCTCCCGCCTCAAACCCGGCCTCAAAGGCTCCGCCGAACTCGTGGTCGGCGAGGAGCACACCGCACCGCGTGTCGGCTCCGGCCGCGTACACGTGCTCGCGACCCCGGTGATGATCAACCTGATCGAGGCGGCAGCCTTAGCCGCGGCAGAAAACTTATTGCCGCCCGGCCATCAAAGCCTCGGCATCCGTCTCGACGTGCGGCATTTCGCGGCGACGCCCGTAGGCATGCGCGTGACGGCAACCGCGGAGCTCACAAAAGTCGACGGCCGCACCCTCTTCTTCCGCGTCGAGGCGCACGACGAAAAGGAGCCGATCGGCGACGGCGAGCATGAGCGCGTGGTCGTGAACGTCGAACGCTTCGACAAGCGCGTGCAGCGGAAAATCAGCGGCGCCTAAAGGCGCCGCGCGGCGAGAGCCGCAATCGCCGGGTTAGCGCTTCATTAGCCAATCGCCTTGACGGGCCCGAACGAGATCGGCCGCCGGACGTTATCCAGCGTTGGCTTATTCTCGTGCGGAGGCGAATTGAGAGTTCTTCATTTTGCGACAACGGTGCTGGCGACGGCCCTTCTCTTCGCCGGCGCGCGGGTCGCGGCAAAAACCGTCACCTGTCCGCCGGCTGCAGCGAGCGGAACGATCGGCTCCGACGAGCCGAACTGGTCCGCGCCGTTTTCAGGGCCCCTGGTCGCGGTGCGGTTGACGACGCCGACCGCGGGCGACCAAAAGGGCGAAGCAACCGTATCCTGCGTCCGCGCCTCCGGATCGATCAGCATGCCGGGTGGCCGTTGCCGGATCACGCCCGGCGTCGGCGGACGGATCACGACAACAACGGACACCGCCGCGGAGATCGTCACCTGCACGCCGCTCGGCGCGGACGTAGCGACCAATGACCGCTCCTGTTTTGTCGTTTGCGACTGACGTGACCACGACGCCGTTTGCCGCGAAGGAGACGCGCAGCCCGTACCGATCTGCGGAACGAGCATGCGGTGTCTTTCCGAAGTGCGAGCCGCTAGACTCTTCGCATGGCGCAGGCTTTCGAAACCGATTTCTGGAAGGACGCCGACAAGCGCAGGGTATGGGACGACATCGTCCCGGGCGAGCCGCGGAAGACGATCCCCTACACGCTCACCTTGGAGGCGATCCACAAATATTGCCGGGCGATGGGAGAAACCCACCCGCTCTATTTCGACGAAGCCTATGCGCGCAAGACCGCCTATGGCGGTCTGATCGCGCCGCCGTCGATCCATATCCTCTTGATGTTCGCCTGCACGCCCGCCGACGACTGGATGCGCACGCCCGGCACCATCAATGCCGGCCAGTCGTGGAGCTACAATGTTCCGGCGCGTCCCGGCGACACGATCACGTTGCAGGCGCGGGCGCTCGACAAATTCATCAAGAAGGAGCGGCTCTTCGTCGTGCACGACAACGTCTTCTTCAACCAGCACGGCGCGGTGATCTGCGCGGGCCGCGGCTGGACCATCCGGCCGATGTGAGGGCGCGATGCGCGTGACGTTCGAGAACCTCGCGCCCGGCGATCGCATCGAAGGCGCCGCCTTCGCGGTATCGCGCGATTCCATCCGGGATTTTTGCGACGCATCCCTCGATTACAATCCGCTGCATCTCGACGACGATTACATGCGCGGCCGCTTCGGCAAGACGTATTTCGACGGCGTGATCATGCACGGCATGACCAATTTCGGCCTTCTCAGCCGCATGCTGACCGACTGGGCCTATGCCGCCAACGCCGTCCACCGCCGGCTCGAGACGCGCTGGCTGAAGCCGGTGAAGCCCGGCGACACCATCCGGCCGGCCGGCACGCTAAAGGCGAAACAGGAAAGCACGAAATCGCGCTGGGTGACGATCGCGGTCGAGGTGCGTAACCAGCACGACGAAACCGTCGCGACCGGCGAGGCGCTGGTCGAATTCCCCCGCTGACGCGGTTTCGTTCCTCCCTCTCGATCCCTGAAATCCGGGCGTTTCCAGGCGCGCTCGCCCGTCATTAAAGATCGCAACCCTTCGTTTACGCCGCCGGGGTAGCAAGAAGGGCGCGCCTTCCGAAATCGACGAGGACCGCCGGGCCCATGAGCACAGTCACGCGTGAGCGAGCGATGCCGCTGGCGGCACTCTATAAGTCGTTCAGGGAAACGAAGTTCTACGATTTCCTCGCCGCCTCGCCGCTGATCGCCTGGTACGGGCTCTGCGTGGAGCATCAGCTTCCGGCGTTCAACAAACTGATCCAGGCGACCGATTTCGCGCACATCGACCTGCTTACGGCGGCGAACATCGCATCGAAGCTCGCGACCCTTCTCTTCGTCGCGCTCTTGGGCGTGCTCCTGATCTTCCGCCACACGCCGCTCAGCCGGACGCAGGGCGTGTTTCCGCGGATCGCCGCCATCGCCGGGGCCTATCTGGGGGTTGCCGTCGTGATGCTGCCGCCGCGGGAACTTTCGACGACATTTTATCTCGTGGCGACCGCGCTCATCTTCGGCGGCACGCTCTTTTCGCTCTACTCGGTGTCGAGGCTTGGCCGTTCGATCAGCATGCTGCCGGAGGCGCGGCGGCTGGTGACGAGCGGACCCTATTCGGTGATCCGCCATCCGCTTTATCTCGGCGAGGCGATCGCGCTGATGGGGCTCACGCTACAGTATCTGTCGCCGTTCGCCGTGCTCTTGTTCCTGACGCAGTCGATGTTTCAGATCATTCGCATGAACAACGAGGAAAAAATTCTCGCCGCCACCTTCCCCGAATACCGGGGCTACATGGCGCACACGGCCCGGCTCGTGCCGGGCGTGTATTGATCGGCGCCGCCGAGAAACGCCTCTACTTTTTCACCAGCGGGCAGCGTGAGGCCGATAACGGCTGGAAGGCTTCGGCAGCGGGGATCGTGGCCTTGATCTTGTAGTAGTCCCACGGCGCCTTTGATTCCGCCGGCGACTTCACTTCCACGAGATACATGTCGTGCACCATACGGCCATCCTCGCGGATCTTGCCGTTCTTGACGAAGAAGTCGTTGACCGGCGTCTCGCGCATTTTCGCCATCACCGCTTCGCTCTCGTCGGTGCCGGCGGCCTGCACGGCTTTCAGATAATGCGTCACCGAGGAATAGACGCCCGCCTGCGCCATGGTCGGCATGCGGCCTTCCTTCTCGAAGAAGCGCTTCGACCAGGCCCGCGTCTCGTCGTTCATGTCCCAGTAGAAGGCGGTGGTGAGCAGCATGCCCTGCGCCTTCTCAAGCCCAAGCGCGTTCACGTCGGTGATGAAGACGAGCATGCCCGCGAGATTCTGCCCGCCCTTGACGATGCCGAATTCGGCCGCCTGCTTGATGGCGTTGGTGGTGTCGGCGCCGGCATTGGCGAGCGCGATCACCTTCGCCTTCGAGCCCTGCGCCTGCAATAGAAACGAGGAGAAGTCGGGCGTGTTGATCGGGGCGCGCACGCTGCCCAGCACCTTGCCGCCATTCTCGGTCACCACCGCCGTGGTGTCGCGTTCGAGGTCCTGGCCGAAGGCGTAGTCGGCGGTGATGAAGAACCAGGTGTCATAGCCCTGCTTCACCATGGCGTAGCCGGTGCCGTGGGCAAGCGCATAGGTGTCGTAGGCCCAATGCACCGAAAGCGGCGCGCATGCCTCGTTGGTGAGGCGCGTGGCGGCGGGGCCGTTGAAGACGATGATCTTGTTCTTCGATTTCGCGACCTCGAGCGCCGCGAGCGCGGTGGCGGAGGCGGCAACGTCGAGGATCGCATCGACATGATCGTTCTCGAACCACTCGCGCGCTTTCGCTGCGGCGATGTCGGCCTTGTTCTGATGGTCGGCATAGACGAGCTCGATGGGCTTTCCCAAAACCTTGCCGCCGAAATCGTCGATCGCCATTTGACCGGCGTCGGCGCTGCCCTTGCCGGTAATGTCGGCATAGATGCTCGACATATCGAGGATGAGCCCGATCTTCACGACATCGTCGGAAATTTTCTGGGCGGCGGCGGGCGTGACGGCGAGCGCAAAGGCGGCGGCGAAGCCCGCGAGCATGCGTTGCATGAGATCCTCCCTGGTCCCGCGTCTTTCCGCGCGGTCGATCGTTATCGGAAGATCATCCGCCGCGCCCGCAAGCCCGTCAACGCGGCGGCCGGGCGCATTTCTGCAGGGCGGAATCAAAAACCCCCTCCCGCTGTTCACGAGAGAGGGTTTCCCTCGACCTTCGCGCCCGCCAGTACATCCGTGGTCGGTCGCGGCTGGTCAAAGTCGCGGTTGCCCGCGATTGGTGGTTAGGCGGCCTGAAGGTTCTCGGCCGATTCCTTGCCGTTCTTCGGGCTGCGCACGACTTCGAACGAGATCTTTTGACCCTCGTTCAGCGTGTAGAGCCCTGCGCGTTCGACGGCGCTGATATGGACGAACACGTCCTTGCCGCCGTCCTCCGGCTGAATGAAGCCATAGCCTTTTTGCGAATTAAACCACTTAACGGTGCCCTTCATGGGTTGCCCCTTAGGTTAGTGCGTCTGTAGAAACCACGCGCTTGCGCGCGAGGCTGGTGATATCGATGTTTTGGAGAGGTCGTTAGCTGGGCGTGGGTTCCACGCGGGCCAAGTCGTCGGCCGAAACTCGATTGCAGCTATGTAGCGGCGAAATGCGGCACGATCAAGGCCTTTGCGGAACCGTCATTTTGAATCGAAATGTATTGCCGTCGCGCGCGACATGACCGCCGTTGAAATGACCGCCGATCACGAGCACGGACTTGCCGGCAAGATCCGAAAACAATTCGCGCCGCGTATGCGTCGATTGCACGGGATCGGAGTCAAAGGTCGACGCCCAATCGAGATGCGCCATCTGGCAAGGATGGTGCGCGACGTCGCCACTAAGCACCGCCTCCTCGCCCTGCGAGCGGATAAGCACGCTCATATGGCCGGGACTGTGGCCGGGCGTCGGGAAGACGCTCACCTCCTTGCTGATGCGATCGCCGGGCTCGATGAAATCGGCAAGCCCCGCGTCAACGATGGGCTTCACCGAGTCGTCGAACACGACCGTCTCGTGCGGATTGTCGCGGCGCGCCTTCCAGTAATCGTATTCCGCGCGGCCGAAAAGGTAGCGCGCCTTTTCGAAGGTCGGAGCCCAGGCGCCGTCCACGCGCCGCGTGTTCCAGCCGACGTGGTCGACGTGCAAATGGGTGCAGAGCACGGTGTCGATTGACTTCGGCGGATAACCGGCGGCTGCGAGGCGATCGAGATAAGGCGTCGACATTCCGTTCCAGACCGGAATGCCCCTGCCCTCCTTGTCGTTGCCGACGCAGGTATCGACGAGAATCCGGCACTTGCGGGTTTCGACCACGAGCGAGTGAATGCTCATTTTGAGATAGCCCTCGTCATTGGCGAAATCGGGCGTGAGCCAGGCGAGCTTCTTGATCGCTTCGGGCGTTGCCTGCGGCAGCACGAATTTCGTCCGCCCGACTGATTCGATCTCGACGATCCTGGTGACCGTCACCTCGCCGACTTTCCACTGCATGCAAACGCCATCCCTTTGCAGCGCAAGAGATTGCGCGATCGGACCAGCACCCGCAACGAATCAAACGATGGAAAACCGGATTTTCCCGTTTCGATACCATTGCAGCGGTCAACGGCCCGGTATTCTCTTGGCAAGAAGGGGGAACGCGGATGCGCACGCAGGTCGGAATCGTCGGCGCCGGGCCCGCCGGGCTGATGCTCGCGCATCTTCTCGCCCGCGAGGGCATCGATTGCATCATCGTCGAGAGACACAGCCGCGCCTATGTCGAAGCGCGCATCCGCGCTGGCGTGATCGAGAACTGGGCGGCTGACTTGCTCGCGGCAACGGGCGCCGGCGCCCGCATGCAGCGCGAAGGGCTCGTGCACGAGGGAATCGAGATCGCGCTCCATGGCGCGCGGCGGCGCATCGATTTCAAGCGCCTGACCGGCCGCGGCATCATGGTCTACGGCCAGCACGAAGTGGTGAAGGATTTGATCGAGCTGCGGCTTGCTTCCGGCGGCAAGATCGAGTTCGAGGTCGGCGAAACGAGTGTGCACGACTTCGACGGCAAGGCGCCGAAAATCCGCTACAAAAAAAACGGCGCGACGCATGAAATCGCCTGCGACTTCATCGCCGGCTGCGACGGCTTTCACGGCGTCTCGCGGCCGAGCATTCCAAAAGGTGTGCTCACGGAGTACGAGCGCATCTATCCCTTCGGCTGGCTCGGGATTCTCTCAGAATCGCCGCCGCCCTCGCACGAATTGATCTACTCCTACACCAGCCGCGGCTTCGGGCTTTACTCCATGCGCTCACCGACGGTTTCGCGGCTCTATCTGCAATGCGCGCCCGACGAAGAGCTTTCGAAATGGCCCGATGAAAAGGTCTGGAAGGAACTGAAGACGCGGCTCGGTCCGGACGGCGACAAACTTCTGCAGGAAGGCAAGGTGCTGGAAAAGAGCGTCACCGCCATGCGGAGCTTCGTCGTCGAGCCGATGCAGGCGGGGCGGCTGTTTCTCGCGGGCGATGCCGCCCATATCGTGCCGCCGACCGGCGCCAAGGGCATGAATCTCGCGATCGCCGATGTGCTGTTTTTTTCGCGGGCGCTTGCCGAATTCTATCGCTCGGGCAAGACGGCGCTCCTCGACGGCTACACGGCGAAGTGCCTCACGCGCGTATGGCGGGCGCAGCGATTTTCGTGGTGGATGACCTCGATGCTGCACCTCAATCCGGCCGATAGCCCCTTCGACCGCAAGCGCCAGTTCGCCGAACTCGATTACGTGACCACTTCGGACGCGGCGGCGAAATCGCTGGCGGAAAACTACGTCGGCCTGCCGATCGACTAGCCCGCGAAAAAATCGACCAATAGCCTCGCCACGTCCTCGGGCTTTTCCATCGTCGACATGTGACCGCAGCCCGATAGCACCACGAGCTTGGCGCTTGGAATTCCCTTGGCGATCTCCTCCGCATGCGCGGGCGGCGTAAGCTGGTCGCTACTGCCCACGATCATCAGCGCCGGACATTCGATCGCTCCGAGCGACGGGCGCGAGTCGGCACGGCCGATGATCGCGTGCTCTTGGCGCAGGAAAGCCTCGGCGCCGGTTTCCAGCGCCATCTCGTCGATCTCCGTGCGCAGCGCCGCGTCGGATTGGCGCGATGGGTCCACGAGCACCGGCCACAGGATGTTATTGACCTCGGAAAAGCGGCCCGTTTCCGCGAGCGCCATCAGCTTTTTGCGCCGCTCGGTCTGCTCCGGCGCCTCGGGCCGGGCGGAGGTGTCGAGAAGCGCGAGCTTCGCCACGCGATCGGACGCCTGCCGCATGATTTCGAGCGCGATGTAGCCGCCCATTGAAAGTCCCGCGAGGCGAAATCGGCCCGGCGCGGCCGCGAGAATTTGCCGCGTGATCGCCGCTATGGTTTCGCCGCGGCGATGATCGGCGACCATCACCGGGCCAAGGCGCCAAAGCGCGGGGATTTGCGCCGCATAAAGCCGTGGCGAACAATTGAGGCCGGGAACCAGCAAAATCGGCATGGAATCGGAGTTAACCGGCATCGTTCACCCTCGCTTGAACATGCGCCCAAAGACAGGCGATCGGACATTGACTTCGTGCCGTTTATTCCTATGTTGCAGTGCGTCGATGATCGAGACCTGAATCGCGCTCCCCATCGGCTTCATCACCCGCCTTCGTTTCGACGAACGGCCGGGTCTCCGGAGCGCCATCCCACGGAATTCCAAGTTAGATGTCATTTTCCCATCTCGGCCTGAGCGATAAGGTGCAAGCCGCCGTCGCCGCCGCAGGTTACACCACTCCTACTCCGATCCAGGAACAGGCGATCCCGCACATTCTCGCGCGCCGCGACGTGTTGGGGATCGCGCAGACAGGCACCGGCAAGACCGCCGCTTTCACGCTGCCGATGCTAACCATGCTCGAGCATGGCCGCGCGCGGGCACGCATGCCGCGCACGCTGATCCTCGAGCCCACGCGCGAGCTTGCGGCGCAAGTCGAGGAAAGCTTCGACAAATACGGGATCAACCACAAGCTCACCGTGGCGCTCTTGATCGGCGGCGTCTCCTTCGACGACCAGGATACGAAGCTCACGCGCGGCGTCGACGTGCTGATCGCGACCCCCGGCCGGTTGCTCGACCATTTCGAGCGCGGGCGGCTCTTGCTCACCGGCGTCGAGCTTCTCGTCATTGACGAGGCCGACCGCATGCTCGACATGGGCTTCATCCCGGACATCGAGAGGATCTGCAAGCTCGTTCCGTTCACGCGGCAGACGCTGTTTTTCTCGGCGACCATGCCGCCGGAAATCGCCCGCCTTACGAACACCTTCCTCAGCAACCCGGCGAAAATCGAGGTATCGAAGCCCGCGAGCACCGTCGCCACGGTGACGCAAATCCTCGTGCAGTCGGACGCCGCCCCCGAGAAGAAGCGCGAGGTGTTGCGCCGCCTCATTCGCAACGCCGAGGGGCTGAAGAACGGCATCATCTTCTGCAACCGCAAAACGGAAGTCGCGAAGCTCCATCGCTCGCTCGTCAAGCACGGGTTTTCCGCGGTGGCGCTCCACGGGGACATGGATCAGCGTTCGCGCATGAATGCGCTGGAGGCCTTCCGCAAGAACGAGGTGACGCTTCTCGTCGCAAGCGATGTCGCGGCGCGCGGGCTCGATATTCCGGAAGTCAGCCACATCTTCAATTTCGACGTGCCGCATCACGCCGAAGACTACGTCCACCGCATCGGCCGCACCGGCCGCGCGGGAAGAAGCGGCGCCGCGATCACCCTGGCCGCGCCCGCCGACAAGAAGTCGCTCGCGGCGATCGAAAAGCTGATCGGTAAGTCGATTGCCTGGGCAGGCCGGCCTGAGAAGGCCGAAGCCGCCGCCAAACCTTCCGAATCGGCTCAACCGTCTCGCCATGCGGAGGGCCGCGCTTCGCGCCGGGACGGCGGCCGGCCGCCGCGCCCGCAACACGCAGGTAAAGCGCCCGCGGTGCCGGCACCGGCCGGTTCCCCCAAAGGGCAGAGCGACCAAGCCCACCTTCCCGCCTTCCTGCTCCGTCCTGTTCCCGTCAAAGCCTCCTGAAGCCCGATTTACGTCTCCTTCACGGTCCTTACCCTAGGGTACAACCGGGTGGGCGATGACCCGGTTGTGCCTTTGGAATAAGGCCGGCCGGAGCGGGTCTACGCGTTGACGGGATAGCCAAAAGCCGGAGCCCTTGGGCGCGATGATCGAGAACCACGACGAGCACGAACGAACACTCAGTTTCGCCGAGACCGCGCTCAATCAGATCAAGGCGTTGAAGCTCGCGGCGCATCCGCGCAATTTCGAGGTCTTGTACGCCTACGCGACCGGCCATCATCCGGGCCTCAACCAGGCCATCAACGACGTTTTGTCCCGCGGCGCCACGCTCACCGACCAGGATCTTTCGCGCCTCTACGACCAGCACCTTTCGCCCGCGCGCATCAGCGAGCGCATCGAGGAGGTCGGCGGCAAGATCATGGGCGAGATCGAACAGGTCATGTCGATGATCGATGCCGCGATCGGCTCAGCGAACAACTACAGCGAGTCGCTCGCCGGCGCGACCGAGATCGCGTCCGATGCCGACCGCGAACAATTGCGGCTCATCGTCGAAACGCTCGTGCGCTCGACCCAGGAGGTCGAGGTCACCAACCAGGCGCTGCAAAAGCGGCTCACCGATTCGCGCGAGGAAATCCGCGAGCTGCAGGAAAATCTCGAAGTCGTGCGCACCGAGGCGCTCACGGATCCGCTGACGATGCTCTCGAACCGCAAATATCTCGAGGACGCGATCACGCATTTCATCGCGGAGGCGGAAACCAAGGGCGCGCCGTTCTCGGTCATTCTCACCGACATCGATCATTTCAAGAAATTCAACGACACCTATGGCCATCTTACCGGCGACCAGGTGCTGAGGCTCGTCGCCCATGCACTGAAGCAGAACCTGAAGGGACAGGACGTTGCCGCGCGCTATGGCGGCGAAGAGTTCGCGGTGCTCTTGCCGCGCACCGCGCTTGCAGACGGCGCCACCGTCGCCGAACACATCCGGCACGCGGTCATGAGCAAGGAATTGGTCCGCCGATCGAGCGGCGAGACACTCGGTCGCGTCACGATTTCGCTCGGCGTCGCGGCCTGGCGGAGGGACGACACCATGGCCTCGCTCCTGGAGCGCGCCGACGCCTGCCTTTATGCGGCGAAACGCGCAGGCCGCAATTGCGTGGTCGAGGAGACGACCCTCGAACAGCGCAGCCAGCGGGTGGCCTAGGCGCGCTTCGCCCGGCGCTTCGTTTTCGGCGATTTTCGGCGGCCAAGCGGCGATTTCTTCGCCGCGGCGCGATGCGCGGCCGCAAGCGCTGCCCGGGCGAAATTCGCGAGCTCTTCGGGATCATCGAGCAGGCGGTCAGGCAAGCGCCAAAGCGAATTGACGACGACGCGGCGCTTTTTGGTTTCGTAGGAGAACGGCCGGGAGCCTTCGGCTTTGAGCTCCGGAATCGTTTCGGCGTCGGCCTTGAGAAAAATATCGTCGCGAATCCGGAGCGCGAACATCACGCCTTCGGCAAAGAGCCCGGCGCCGCTGAACATGCGGCGGACGGATACGGGCCCGAAGGCCGAAAAGAGTTCGCGGATTTCCTCAGGATCGTCGAACGCCAAAGGTTCAGGCGCGCTCCTCGGCCGCCGCACCTTTGGCCGGCGCGAGCGAAACCGATTCGCCGCAGCCGCAGGACGAAACTTCGTTCGGGTTCTTGAACACGAAGCGCGCCGAGAGCTTGTCGATCACGAAGTCCATTTCCGAGCCGAGCAGGTAAAGCACGGCCTTGGGGTCGACGAGGACACGCACGCCATGCGCGTCAATCACCTCGTCGCCGCGCGCGACTTCGCTCGCGAGATCCATCTGATAGGACATGCCGGCGCAGCCGCCTTTGGCGATGCCGACGCGCACACCGACCGCCGGCTTTTCGGCGTTCGCGACAATGTCGCGAATGCGCGCGGCCGCGGCTTCGGTCACGGTAATCACAGCGGGTCTTGGGCGGGCGGTGTTCATGGCTTCAGCCTAACGTAGCTCAAATAGGGTTACCAGAGATTGAGCGCAAGGCGGGCTTCTTCCGACATGCGGCTCTGGTCCCAGGGCGGATCAAAGACGACGTTGACCTTCACCGGGCCGACGCCGGCAACCGAGGCAACCGCGTTCTCAACCATGCCCGGCAACTCGCCCGCGGCGGGGCAATTGGGCGAGGTGAGCGTCATGTCGACGGCCACGGCGCGATCATCGGCGATATCCACCTTGTAGATCAGCCCGAGCTCATAAATGTCGGCGGGAATTTCAGGATCGTAAACGGTCTTCAGCGCCGCCACGATGTCATCGGTCATGCGCGCGAGTTCATCCTCGGGTATCGCCGAGTGAATGGCCGGCGCGTGCGGCGAGGCCGGCGTTGTCGCGAGATTCTCGGGCTTTGTCTTATCGTCCATTCTCGTCATCCGTCATGCGAACAAATCTTGCGCCTTCAGGAGCGCTTCGGCAAGCACATCGATCTCGGCATGCGTGTTGTACATCGCAAACGAAGCGCGGCAAGAGGCGGTCGTGCCATAGCGATTCAAGAGTGGAAGCGCGCAATGGGTTCCCGCGCGCACGGCAACGCCCGAACGGTCGATCACCGTCGCCACGTCATGCGGATGCGCGTTCTTCATTTCGAAGGAGATGATCGCCCCCTTGTCGCGGGCGCGGCCGAGCACCTTCAGGCTGTTGATGCGCGAGAGCCGTTCGGTGGCATAACCGAGGAGCGATTGCTCGTGCGCGGCGATCTTCGGCTTGCCGATCGCGCGCACATAGTCGATCGCCGCCGCAAGCCCGATCGCCGGCACGATCGCGGGCGTTCCGGCCTCGAACTTGTAGGGCGGATCGGCGTAGGTGACGCGGCTCTCGGAGACCTCGCGGATCATCTCGCCGCCACCGTTATAGGGCGGCAGTTCCTCGAGCCAGGGCGATTTCGCATAGAGCGCGCCGATGCCGGATGGGCCGTAAAGCTTGTGGCCGGTGAAGGCGTAGAAATCGCAGCCGAGATCCTGCACATCGACCGGAAGATGCACGGCCGCCTGGCTGCCGTCGACAAGCACAGGAATGTTCCGTGCGTGGGCAATCCGAACCACGTCCTTGATCGGCACCACGGTGCCGAGCACGTTCGACATGTGGGTGATGGCGACGATCTTCGTGCGCGGCGTCAACAGCTTCTCGAAGGCATCGAGCAGGAAATTCCCGTCGTCGTCGACCGGCGCCCATTTCAGCACCGCGCCCTTCCTCTCGCGATGGAAATGCCAGGGCACGATGTTGGAGTGGTGCTCCATGATCGAGAGCACGATCTCGTCACCCTCGCCGATATGCGCGAGGCCAAAGGAGGCGGCGACGAGGTTGATCGCTTCGGTGGCGTTGCGGGTAAAGACGATCTCGGCCGTGGATTTCGCGTTCAGAAACGCGCGCACGCTTTCGCGCGCGCCTTCATAGGCCTCGGTCGAGGCGTTGGCGAGAAAATGCAGGCCGCGATGCACGTTCGAGTATTCCTGTTCATAGACCTCGCGCATGCGGTCCAAAACCGCGCGCGGCTTCTGCGCGGAAGCGGCGTTATCGAGATAGACGAGCGGCTTGCCGTAAACCTCGCGGGATAGAATCGGAAAATCCGCGCGCACGCGGGCGACGTCATAGCCATCCTTCGCGGCAGGACGCGTTGCCATGGTCTATCCCCGCTCCTTCAGCCAGTTCGCGGCGCGCCCGGCGAGCGCCTCGCGGAGGCCGGCATGCGGGATTGCATCCAGCGCCTCGCCGACGAAGGATTGAATGAGCAGCGCCTCGGCTTCCTTGCGCGGAATGCCGCGCGCGAAGAGGTAGAACAGCAGATCCTCATTGAGCGCGCCCGAAGTCGCGCCGTGACCGCACTGCACGTCATCGGCGAAGATTTCGAGCTCCGGCTTGTTGTCGGACTCGGCGTTTTCGCTCAACAGGAGCGCGTGCGTCGCCATCCTGGCGTCGGTTTTCTGGGCGCCGTGGCGGACGATGATCTTGCCCTGGAAGATGCCGCGACCTTGGCCGTCGAGCGCCGATTTGTTCAATTCGCGGCTGGTGCAGCCGACCGCCGCGTGATCGACGAGAAGCGTCGTGTCGGCATGCTGACTGCCGCGCAAGAGATTGGCGGCGGCAAGCCTGCCGTCGGTGTTCTCGCCTTTGAAGCGCAGAAGAATGCTTGCGCGCGAAAGCGCCGCCCCCGTCGTCACCGGGTAGAGCGAGAACTTCGCGCGGGCGCCGAGCTCGGCGAGCAGCGTAGAAAGATGAACCGCGCGGTCACCTTCCGCCTGCAGGCGCACGAAATCAATTTCGCTGCCGTCGCCGGCATGGAACTCAAGCGCGCTGTTCGCCTGATAGCCGACGCCGTCGGGGCCCTCGAAGCTCTCGACGATGGTCGCGCGGCTCGACGCTCCGGCCAGAATCAGCACGCGCGCGAAGGTCGCGGCCGCCGCCTTGCCGGCAAAGCCGTGGGCGATGTGGATGGGTCTTTCGATCTTCGCGCCCGGCTCGAGCGCGATAATGACGCCGTCATTGAGGAAGGCCGTATTGAGGGCGAGTGCCGCGTCATAGGTTTCGGGTGTGATCGCGCCGATCGTCCCGGTGAGCTTGTGGCCTTCGGCGAGCGCGCGCGCGAGCGGAAGGATCGTGAGCCCCGGCTCCAGCGCGGTCAGATCCGAAAGCTCGTGCACCAACGCGCCGTTCACAAGTGTGAGCCGGCGCGTTTTGACGCCGGGGAACGGATCGAGCGCCCTCGCCTGTTTGATCGCGTCCGCGTCGGGCGGCGGCGCAAGGGGTGCGGCGTTCCGCATCAAGGCGCGAAGGTCGGTATATTTCCATTCCTCGATCCGCCGGTGCGGCAGGCCGCTCGCAAGGAACGAGGTCGCGGCCTCTTCGCGGAGCTTCGCGATCGCTCCTCTGCCCGGAAGCTTCGGGCTATCCGCCGCGATCGCGCGGGCCAGCGCCTCTTCGGCGGGGGTGCGGATCGGTTTTACCTCGGCGGTCATGGCCTCAGGCAGCCTCGCCGAAGGCGGCGTAACCCTTTTGCTCGAGCTCAAGCGCAAGCTCCGGCCCGCCGGAGCGCACGATCTTGCCCTTCGCCATCACATGCACGATGTCCGGCACGATGTGGTTCAGGAGCCGCTGATAGTGCGTGATCACGACGATCGCGCGCTTCTTCGAACGCAATTTGTTCACCCCCTCGGCGACGATCTTCAGGGCGTCGATGTCGAGGCCGGAGTCGGTTTCGTCAAGGATGCACAGCTTCGGCTCCAGAAGCGCCATCTGCAGAATTTCGTTCCGCTTCTTCTCGCCGCCGGAAAAGCCGACATTGACCGCGCGCTTGAGCATTTCGGGATCGATGTGCAAAGCGGCGACTTTTTCGCGCACAAGCCGCAGGAAATCCGGGGTCGAAAGCTCCGCCTCGCCGCGCTTCTTGCGCACGGCGTTCACCGCCGTGCGCAGGAACGTCATGGTGGCGACGCCGGGAATTTCGAGCGGATATTGAAAAGCGAGAAAAAGCCCCTTGGCCGCGCGCTCGTCGGGCTGGAGCGAAAACAAATCCTCGCCCTCGAAGCGCACGCTGCCGCCGGTGACCTCGTAGTCTTTCTTGCCCGCGAGCACATAGGAGAGCGTCGATTTGCCCGAGCCGTTCGGCCCCATGATCGCGTGCATCTCGCCGGCGTTCACGGTGAGGTCGAAGCCGTTGAGGATTTTCTTGCCGTCGATTTCGACGTCCAAATTCTTGACTTCCAGCAATGCCATATCGTTTCTCGTTTTACTTCCTGTTATTTCCTGCCGCCCCAGCGCCAGGCCCATTCGCCGTCGGTCTTCAGCCGGCAGACATAAACCGTCGCCAGCGTCACCAGTACGAGCAGCACAACCGTCGCGATCCAGCGCCAAAGGCTTTGTTCGCCAAGGGTAAGGTTCAGAACGCAAAGCGCGACGAACGCCGCGGCGATCACCGTCACCGCCCAGCCCTGCCAGGTGACGGGCGTGGCGCCGTAGCCGTAGCGTTTCGGTCTGAACCAATAAGCCATCGTCCGATCCCGTTCAGCCGACGCTGCCTTCGAGCGAGATCGCGATCAGCTTTTGCGCCTCGACGGCGAATTCCATCGGCAGGTGCTGCAGCACGTCCTTGACGAAGCCGTTGACGACGAGCGCGACCGATTCCTCGGCCGACAGCCCGCGCTGCATGCAATAGAACAGCATGTCCTCGGAAATCTTCGAGGTGGTCGCTTCGTGCTCGAACACGGCGGAGGAATTCTTCGACTCGATATAGGGGACGGTATGGGCCCCGCACTTGTCGCCGATCAGCAACGAATCGCAATTGGTGAAGTTGCGCGCGCCCGTGGCCTTGCGGTGCGCGGAGACAAGGCCGCGATAGGTGTTGTTGGACTGCGCCGCGGCGATGCCCTTGGAGATGATCCGGCTCGTCGAATTCTTGCCGAGGTGGATCATCTTGGTGCCCGAGTCGACCTGTTGGTGACCGTTGGAGATCGCGATCGAGTAGAACTCGCCGCGCGTATTGTCGCCGCGCAGGATGCAGCTCGGATATTTCCAGGTGATGGCGGAGCCGGTCTCGACCTGCGTCCAGGAAATCTTCGAGTTGTCGCCGCGGCAATCGCCGCGCTTGGTGACGAAGTTGTAGACGCCGCCCTTGCCGGAAGCGTCGCCCGGATACCAGTTCTGGATCGTGGAATATTTGATCTCGGCGCTCTCGAGCGCGATCAACTCGACCACGGCCGCGTGCAGCTGGTTCTCGTCGCGCATCGGCGCGGTGCAGCCTTCGAGGTAGCTCACATAGGAGCCCTCGTCGGCGATAATCAGCGTGCGCTCGAACTGGCCGGTGTTGCGCTCATTGATGCGGAAATAGGTGGAGAGCTCCATCGGGCAGCGCACGCCCTTCGGCACATAGACGAAGGAGCCGTCGGAGAACACCGCCGAGTTCAGCGTGGCGAAGAAGTTGTCGGTGATCGGCACCACGGAGCCCAGATATTTGCGCACGAGCTCGGGGTGCTCGCGGATCGCTTCCGAAATCGAGCCGAAGATAACGCCCGCCTTCTTCAGCTCTTCCTTGAAGGTGGTGACGACGGAGACCGAGTCGAAAACGGCATCGACCGCGACGTTCGAGCGTTGCACGCCCGCGAGCATCTCTTGCTCGCGCAGCGGAATGCCGAGCTTCTCGTAGGTCTTGAGAATCTCGGGGTCGATCTCGTCGAGCGACTTCGGCCCCTCCCTCTTCTTCGGCGCGGAGTAATAATAGAGGTCCTGATAGTCGATGGGCCCGTATTTCACCCGCGCCCAGGTCGGCTCCGAGAGCGTCAGCCAGCGGCGATAGGCCGCGAGCCGCCACTCCAGCATCCATTCCGGCTCGCCCTTCTTCGCCGAAATGAAGCGGACGGTGTCCTCGGAAAGGCCCTTCGGCGCCTTGTCGGATTCGATATCGGTGACGAAACCGTATTTGTACTGGTCAACGTCGATGGAACGGACGCGCTCGACGGTTTCTTGCACGGCAGGCATTCAAATTCTCCTCATCGCAGCGGCTGCAAAGGCCGCGGATTGGATGCAATTTCAGGCGGCTTCGGTCCGGCTCCGTTTCGTCATCGAGACATATAGGCGGGCAAAGACCTCCAGGAAACGCGCGACATCCGCCTTCGTCGAATTCCACCCGAGGCTCGCCCGCATTGCGCTGCGCGCGAGCGAGGGCTCGGTCTTCATCGCGGCGAGCGTGCTGGAAGCGCCCACCTTGCCCGACGAGCAGGCGGAGCCAGCGCTCAGCGCCACGCCGTCGAGATCGAACGCGATCACCGCGGTTTCGGCGGCAATTCCCGGCACCGCAAAGCAGGTGGTGTTCGGGATACGAAGCGCTTCCTTCGACAAAATGACGGTCTCGGGCGCGATCGCCTGCAATCCGTCCTCGAGGAGATCGCGCAGTCCCGCCAGCCGGCCCACCTCTTCCGCGAGCATCATTCCCGCACTTGCGGCAACAGCACCGAAACCCGCGATCGCCGCGACGTTCTCGGTGCCCGCACGGGCACCGCGCTCCTGACCGCCGCCGCGAAGAAACGCCGGAACGCGCGTATCGGCGTCGCGCGCGATCAGCGCGCCCGCGCCTTGCGGGCCGCCGAGCTTGTGCGACGTAATGGATATAAGGTCTGCGCCGCTCGTCTCAAGGCCGAAGGGATAACGGCCGGCAATCTGCACGGCGTCGGTGTGGAACACCCCTTCGGCCGCATGCACGCGGATCCCTATTTCGCGCAGCGGCTCGATCACGCCGGTTTCGTTGTTCGCGGCCATCACGGAGACCAGCGCGCGGCGGCCGCCATTTCTGTGGCGCGTGAGCATGGCATCGAGCGCCGCCAAGTCGACAAGGCCGTCACGATCGACCGGAATGATCTCGATCTTATCGGCTGGAAACCGGCCGCCCGCGCGCACCGCCGGATGTTCAACGTCGGAGATCAACAGAACGTCGCAACGCACGGGACGTCCTGACAATTCCAGCTCCGGCGAGAGCGCCAGCGCATCGGCTTCGGTGGCGCCGCTCGTGAAGGTCACGGCAGCGGGATCAGCCCCTACAAGGGCCGCAACAAAGGCGCGCGCCTCCTCGACCCGGGCGCGGGCCTGCCGGCCTTCGGCGTGAACGGAGGAGGCATTGCCCGTCTCAGCGAGGACAGCCGCCATCGCCGCCCGGGCCTCGGGGCGCAGCGGCGAAGTCGCATTGTGATCGAGGTAAACCCTAGCCATCCGAGCCTCGCAGCCGTTTTAGCTTGCAAATGGATGCCGTTTCGCCATATGAAGGACAGCACCTGTTACCTAAGACCGCGCTTTCTCAAGGCGCTACAGGGTGCTACCCCAATTTAGAATTATTCTAAACTGTATGGCCGATCGCCGCAGCGAGTCAAGCCGAGGCACGCTTGGTCTTGCTTAGACGATCGGATGGTCTGGTCCGGACTTTTGAACCGCCGCGCGAGGAGAACCGATGCCTGAAGTGATCTTCACCGGCGAGGATGGACGCATCGAGGGACGCTTCCACCCGGGGCGCACGCGCAACGCGCCGATCGCGATCATCCTGCATCCACATCCGCAGTTCGGCGGCACGATGAACAATCCGGTTGTCTACAATCTCTATTACGCCTTCGCCAACCGCGGCTTCTCGGTGCTGCGCTTCAACTTCCGCGGCGTCGGCCGGAGCCAGGGCTCGTTCAATCACGGCCAGGGCGAGCTTTCGGATGCGGCGGCCGCCCTCGATTGGGCGCAGGCGGCCAATCCCGAAGCGCGCGCGTGCTGGATCGCGGGTTTTTCGTTTGGCGCCTGGATCGGCATGCAGCTTTTGATGCGCCGCCCGGAGGTCGAGGGCTTTCTGTCGATCGCGGCACCCGCGAGCCTTTACGATTTTTCGTTTCTCGCGCCCTGCCCGTCCTCGGGCCTCTTCGTGCATGGCGAGAAGGACGCGGTGGTGCCGGTCGCCTCGGTGCAGCAGCTGGTCGAGAAGCTCAAGACGCAGAAGGGAATCGTGATCGAGCAGCAGCTCGTGAAAGGCGCCAATCACTTCTTCGACGGCAAGATCGACGATCTGATGGAAGTGGTGAGCGATTATCTCGACCGCCGGCTTCCCCGCTCGAAGGCGAAGGCCGACGACGCGGCTTAATCAGGCTGTGCCACCACGCCGCCGGGCATGGCCCGCGGCACGCCGGTCGTGGTCGGGAAAGTGAGCGGCAAGCCCTTCAACGTCCGCACCGCCAAATAAGCGAAAGCCTCCGCCTCGATCGAATCCGGCCGCCACCCAACATCATTCCCACGCAGCACTGTGGCGCCGAGGCGCGCGCGCAGCATCGACAATAACGTCGGATTGCGCGCACCGCCGCCGACAATGACGAACGTTGACGGGCTTTTCGGCAGATGATCGCGCGCGCGCGCGATCGAAGCCGCGACAATCGCGGTGGCGGTGGCGGCGGCATCCTCGGCGGAAAGGTTTTCAAGCGGCAGCGCTGCAAAGGCGGCGCGATCGAGGGACTTCGGCGGCTTTGCCGCGAAAAACGGATCGGCAAGCACGCGCGCGACAAGCGGCTCGTCCACTTTCCCGTTTGCCGCGAGCCTGCCGTCGAGATCGTGCGCAGCCCCCGTGCGCGCCCGCACAAGATCGTCGATGGGGGCGTTGCCCGGTCCCGTATCGAAGGCGATCGGATCGCGATCGCCGTCAATAAACGTGATGTTGGCAACGCCGCCGATATTGACGACGGCGAGCGGCTTTGAAACGTCGAGATTCCCGGCGAGCGCGCGGTGATAGGCCGGCGCAAGCGGCGCGCCCTCGCCGCCTGCCGCCACGTCGGCGGCGCGGAAATCATAGACGACCGGCAACGCGAGCCGTTTCGCCAGCGCGCTTCCATCGCCGATCTGGATGGTGAGCCGCGCTTTCGGCCGATGCAGCACGGTCTGGCCGTGAAAGCCGACAATGGAAACCGCTCCGCGATCAATCGCGTTCTTCGCCAGGAACGCTTCGATCGCCTCGCCATGGGCCGCGGTCATCATCGCCTCGGCTTCGGCTACCGCACCCGGCCGCGCGGCACGATCAGTCAACGTCGCGGCCTCGGCAAGCGCGCGGCGTAACAGCGATTGTTCATCCGGAGAATAAGGCCGGTAACCGGCGGGACCGAGGCTTGCGATGCGCTCGCCGTCGGTCTCCGCGAGCGCGACATCGACCCCATCGAGCGAGGTTCCGCTCATTGTGCCGATCGCCGTGAGAAAGCCCATCCGTTTGAATCCCGGGAAAGACCTGTTACACCAGCGCGCTGATTACAGCGACACCCCCTACCACAGCGACGGCGATGACGGCCTACAAATCCGATTTTCTGCAGGTGCTCGATAGCCGCGGATACATTCACCAGGTATCCGAGCCGCAAGCGCTCGACGCGCTCGCGAAGAAAAGCCGCATCACCGCCTATATCGGATTCGATTGCACCGCGCCGTCGCTGCATGTCGGCTCGCTCTTGCCGATCATGATGCTCTATTGGCTGCAACAGACCGGCCACCGGCCGGTCGCGCTGATGGGCGGCGGCACGACGCGGGTGGGCGATCCCTCCGGCAAGGACGAGAGCCGCAAGGTCCTCACCGATGCGATGATCGGCGAAAATCTGAAGGGCATCCGCTCGATCTTCTCGAAATTCCTCAAATTCGGCGGCGGACCCTCCGACGCGATCATGGCGAACAATGCCGATTGGCTGAACGGGCTCAACTACATCGATTTCCTGCGCGACGTCGGCCGGCATTTTTCCGTCAACCGCATGCTCGCTTTCGACTCGGTGAAGCTCCGGCTCGACCGCCAGCAGGAACTCTCCTTCCTCGAATTCAATTACATGATCCTGCAGGCCTATGATTTCGTGGAGCTCCACAAGCGCTGCGGCTGCGTCTTGCAGATGGGCGGCTCGGATCAATGGGGCAATATCGTCAACGGCATTGAGCTCGGACGCCGCATGGAGAACGCGCAGTTGTTCGCGCTCACCTCGCCGCTGATCACCACCGCCTCGGGCGCCAAGATGGGCAAGACCGCCGCCGGCGCGGTGTGGCTCAACGCCGATATGGTGAGCCCGTACGACTATTGGCAATACTGGCGCAACAGCGAAGACGGCGACGTCGAGCGCTTCCTGAAACTCTTCACCGTTCTTCCGCTCGATGAAATCGCGCGCTACGCGGCGCTGAAGGGCCAGGAGCTGAACGAGGCGAAGAAGGTGCTCGCCACCGAAGCGACGGCCCTCGTGCATGGCCGCGCCGCCGCCGAAGAAGCGGCGGAAACCGCGCGGCGCACCTTCGAGGAAGGCACGCTCGCCGAAACCCTGCCGACCATCGAAATTCCCCGCGCCGAGCTGCAAAAGGGAATCGGCATTCTCGCCGCCAATGTGCAGGCGGGCTTCGTGTCATCGACGAGCGAAGCGCGCCGTCAGATCAAGGGCGGCGGCCTGAAGGTGAACGATGCCACCGTCACCGACGAAAAAATGCTGCTCACGGCAAAGGACCTCACGCCCGAAGGCGTGATCAAACTATCGCTCGGCAAGAAAAAACACGTGCTGCTGAAGCCGGTCTGAGCGCGTCACTGGTTGGTGACGGTGGGCGGCGGACTGTCGAGCGCCGGGAAGTCAAACAGCTTGCCCATGACGCCGGGGATCATACCGCGCAGCGGATTGACGCGCAGCGTCGGGCCGGTCGCGGGGCCGGCAATTTCGAAGGCGACGGCAAACAGCCCCTCATTCGGCGCGCTGCCAAGGAAGAAGAAGGCGCGCGCCGCCGCGTTGTTCAGGCCGTAGGCCGGAATGTAATTGCCGCGAATCTTGACGTAGTTCAGCGCGTAATCGAGCACGCCATCGACCTTGGCGCCCATCAGGTCTCCGTACATCAGGCCCTGCTTGATCTGGAATTTTCCCGGCGTGCGGTTGAACGTGATCTGCATGTTCGAAAAGGGGATGCCGCTGTTGGAACTCGGGATGTTGACGTTGCGGTCGACGGGCGCCGCCGACACCAGACGGTCGAGCGCGGGCTCGCCGCGGATCGAGTAGTTGCGGATGTCGATCTCGCCTTCCTGCGCCGAGCCGTCGAAGTGGGGGGCGTCGAACAGGATGCGGCCCTCGCCGCCCTGGATGCGGGCGTAGTAGTCGGCATAGCGGAAGAGCGCGCCGGCGTCGCTCGACGTGATGTAGAGCACCGGCCGGCCGCCGTCGCGGGCGCGCAACTCGCCGGCGATCGAGCCGTCGCGGCCGATCTTGCCGAGCAAGGCGAAGCTGCGGATCTCGCCGTTGCGGCGGAGAACACGGAGTTCGAGCTGGCGGATGACCTCGCCATTGTTGCCGCTCGCCGCACCCACCCGCAATTCGAGGTCGAGGTCGTGCGGGCGATAGCCCTTCGACTGCACGGGGCCGGTCTGAACCGAACCCTCGGTCATGCGCTTCAGCATGCCGCGAAGATCGAAGACGTCGCCGCGAACGATCGCCTTCAGTGTTCCGTCGGGGGCGCGCTCGGCCTTGAGACTCGCCTTGTCGCCGTCGGAAAGCTGGAAGGTCGGGAAGTTGACCGAGACGATGCCGCCGTCGGCCTCGAATTCCACCGAGCCGCGCAGCGAGGTGCCGGCGCCGGTGACGGAAAGATCGTCGATCTTGACGATGTTATCGTGCTCGCTCAGGCGATAGGTCGCCTTGGCGGCCTTGCCGGCCGCCTTCGACCAGCCCGGCACGAGGTCGGTGATCTCGGCGGCGGCAAGGTCGGCCTCGACATTCATCTGCGTCTCGCGGTCGTTGAGACGGCCCTGCGCCTTCACGCCGACGGGACCGGTGAGCCACGGCGCAAGATCCAGCCCCACGCGGGCGCGGGCGCCGTCGTCGAGGGTGGCGGCGAGGCGGAAGTCGGCATCGTTGGTCTTGCGATCGCGGCGATATTCGAAATTCGCCGCGGCGCCGGCGATCTTGCCGTCGCCCTTCACCTGAATTTGCGGCGGCGTGATCATCAGCTTCGCCGTCACATTATCGACGCGCTGGCCGCGCACGACGCGATCGGTCGAAAAATTCGTCAAGTCGGCGTCGACGAGATAATCGACTTCGTTCTCGATGAGCTCGTCGCGGAAGACGAGGTTGAAGCGGGCGTTGGCCGTCACCGTTCCCTTGGTCGAGGCCGGATCGAAGGTAAAATTGAGCGCGCTCTTCAACGGCTCGAGGCTCGCGGTTTCGGCGAGCGCATCGGCGGGCCCGTCGATCCTGAAGCGGATCGTTCCCTTGGGATTGGGCGGCGCGTAGTCGAGTACCTCGATCAAGCCATCGGAGACGTTGAAGCGGCGGTTGCCCTGGGTTTCGACAACGCCGTGCAGGATTTTCGCGCGTGACACGCGGCCGGTGATCGTGGCGGTGACCGCGGCGTCGCGGACAGGCGGCAGATTCGCCATCGGACGAAAGACGCCGCCGACGGTGGAAACGTCGATCTTCACCGCTTCATCCGGCAATTCCACATTGGCCTTTCCGACCTTGTCGAGCGGGATGTTGGCCGCGATCACGAGCTTTTCGATCAGGCCCTGATCGACGTGATCCATGATCCAGTTGCGGACACCGGGAGCAATCGGCGCCGGCCACAGGCGTTTGGCGGCGGTGACCGGCAATTGATTGCTGGCAATGCCGACCGAAAGCATCGGCGTCGCGGCCCCGAGCGAAATGGAGCCGGAGAGCGCGAGCCCCACGGTCGTTCCCGAGACATCGCCCTGATCGAGGACAAGGCGAAGTTCTTGCGGATCCCAGGTCCCGCGCAGGAAAATTCGATCGAGCACGAGCGGCGGCTCGCGGTCGCTGTCAGTTCCCAAAACCGCCTGTCCCTGGCTGATCACCACCGGCCAGATCTGACTGCGGTCTTTCGGCGCGTCGGCAACGGCCTGCAGGACGATCTCGGTCTGGCCGGATTGCAGGCGCACCGGGTCGAAGATCACCGCGCGGCGGTCGGGATTGAAGTTTGCCTGCAGCTGCGCGCCATCGATGTTGACGCGCGCATTCGGGTCTCGCGCGTTCCCGATCCAGCCGCGGCCCATGGTTGTGCGCACGGCGCCCGCAAGCAGGGTGCCGTCCTGGGCGACTAGGGCGCGCAGGATGCCGGAAATGCGCGACTCGACACGAAAGTCGTTGTTGGTGATGCCGGCGGCGAGCATCACGTCTTCAGGCGATATCTCGCGCGCAACAAGGTCGATGGCGCGGGCGCCGGCCTGGACGGCGCCGATCGTCGCATTCAGGCTCCAGGCTTCTTCGGCCTGCCCCGAGCTCAGCGAGAAGGTGATGCCGCCCTCGGCCGGCCGCGAGATCAGGAGATTGGTGTTGGGGAAGGTCCAGCGGCGGCCCGTCTTCGCGTTCTCCACCACGAGCGTTCCGCGCTTGAGGCCGACTTCGGCGAGCGAAATACCGTCAAGCCCGGTTTGCTCAAGCCGGTCGAGCCAGGCTGCGAGCTGCGGATAGACGAAGGGAACAGGCGGCGCTTCAGCCGGCTTCGCGGGCGGGGTCACCGCGGGCACGGCGTTCGCGGGCGGCGGTGGCGGAATGACCGGAGCCGTCGCGGCCGCGGCGTCGACGGGCTGCGGCTGTGGTTGCGGTTGTTTTTGCTTTTTCGGATTGCGGCCGGCGAAGAGATCGATTTGTCCGTTCTCGTCGATCCGGAGCGTCATCTCGGCTTCGACGAGATCAATGCGCGTCGGCCGGAAATTGCCGACCAGCACGCCGCTGTCGAGGCCGATGTCGGCGCGCGGCGCGGTCGCCACCACCTCGCCGCCGGCGTTGCGAATGGTGATTCCGTGCACGCGCAATACCGCGCGCCCGGAAGCGTCCTGTTCGAGGCGCGTCTCGCCGATTTCGACCTTGTGTCCCTGGCCGAGCTTTTCCTGCAGCGCGCGGGCGACCAGTGTGCCGCCGATATCAACCGGCAAGAGGCCGGTGACGACGATCGCGTAAAGCAAAGAGGCTAAAACGAGGAAGCCGAGGCCGAGAAGCTTGCAGACGGAGACGGGCCCGCTCTTCTTGCAAAACAGAAATCTCGCTGCACCACGAATGCCCCCCGGACCGGGCACCCGATGGTGATGAACCCGCGCATGCGAATGCGCGTGGTGATGATGCGAATGGTGATGCCCATGCGGAGCCTGTTTCGGCTCCACCTCTCCGTGGCGGTGGCCATGGGGGTGGTTCGCAGTCATGCGCGCGCGATCCTCAAGCCGCCCCCCTGCCCCTGCCCGCCGCAGCCCCGTCCCTGAGGTAATGCCGTATGGCCGGATCGACCTACCGCCCGCGGATCGAACGTATATTGTGCATTATCAAGGCGTGAAAGGCGACGAAAGGAAGGCGCATGGGCAAAACTTTGGGCATCGGTGCAACCGCGCCGGATTTCACCCTCCCTCGCGACGGGGGCGGCGAGGTCACCCTCAAGGATCTCAAGGGCCGCAAAGTGGCGCTCTATTTTTACCCCAAGGCCGATACGCCCGGCTGCACCAAGGAAGCGATCGACTTCAACGCCTTGCGCGAGGCCTTTGCCGCGGCCGATACCGTCATCCTCGGGGTCTCGGCCGACCCCGTGCAGGCGCAGGACAAATTCCGCGACAAGCATGCGCTCAGCTTTCCGCTCATCTCGGACGAGAGCCATCGGATGCTGGAAGCCTATGGCGTATGGGGCGAGAAAAGCATGTACGGAAAGACCTTCATGGGCGTTTCGCGGGTGACCTATCTGATCGACCGGCAGGGAAAAATCGCCAAGGTCTGGCCCCAGGTGAGGGTCGACGGCCATGCCAGGGAAGTCCTGGAATCGGCCAAGTCACTTTGACCAAGCCAGTGTGGGCGAGCCGCCGTTGACGAAGCGTTAACCACGACGAGCGTTTGATCGCGGGACCTGCCGGCGAATCCGGCCGGAGACCCGCGAATGAATCACTCCCCGTCCGGTCGGCGCGATTTCTATTACCCCCATCATGAATTCCAGCGGCCGCGGCCGGCCGCACGCCCGCGCAACGGCGGCTGGAAAATCGCCGCGCTGTTCGCAATCCCGCTGCTTTCGCTATGGGCGGGAGCGACCACGCTCTATCTCGTCTACCGCGACGACGCGCTGATGTTCCTCGCGCACCGGCAGACCGAGATGGTGCAAAGCTATGACGCCCAGCTCACCACGCTCGAGACCGAGATCGAGCGGCTGAAATCGAAGAAGCTCGTGGATCAGGAGCGGGTCGATCGCGCCGTGCTCGATCTCAGCCGCCGCCAGGCGCTGGTGGAGCAGCGGCAAAAGGAACTCTCCAGCGTGTCGCCGCCGAAGTCGAACGCGATGCCCGGTGAAGACATCACCGGCACGATCGCGCCGAACGGTCCGCCGCAACCGGCGCCGGGCGTGCCGCCGAAACCCTCGCCGATCTCGGACACGATCATTTTCAGGCCGCCGCCCGATCGCTCCGCCGAGCTCGAATCCCGTCCGATGGCGCCGAGCCTGACCCGGCTCGGCTTCCTCGATGCTTCCAATCCGGCCGAAGTGCGCATCGAGGAGCTGTCGCGCGGTCTCGACCGCTTGCAGGCTCGCCAGGCCGAGGCCCTGAACCGCATCGAGGAATCCTACGAAGGAATGCAGAGCCGCGTCCGCAAGGTGCTTGCCGAAGTCGGCGTAAGCATGCCGCCGCCCACGCTCGCGGAGCGGGCGGCCGCCATCGGCGGACCTCTGCTCCCGTTTCTTTCCGGCAATAATGATCCCTTCGAGCAGCAGCTTTCGCGCGTGCGGGCGAGCGTGAGTGCCGTGAACGGGCTCAGCCAGTTGATCGACCGGGTGCCGGTTCGCCGGCCGGTGCCGCCGGGCGCCGAAGTGACGAGCGTCTTCGGTCCGCGGCTCGATCCGTTCATCAAACAGTTTGCCTTTCACTCCGGCATCGACCTCAAGGGCGAGCCCGGCGACGCCGTGCGCGCCACCGCGGCGGGCCGGGTTGTGACCGCGAGCTATCAGGGCGGCTACGGCCTCATGGTCGAGGTTGATCACGGCAACGGGCTCGCGACGCGCTACGGCCATCTCTCAATCATCGAGGTGAGCGAAGGACAGGTCATCGAGGCCGGCGACACGGTCGGTCGTATCGGCACCAGCGGCCGCTCCACCGGTCCGCACCTGCATTACGAGGTACGGCTCGCCGGCGAGCCGATCGATCCGGAGCGCTATTTGCGGGCTGGCGTCAGACTCACCAGCGCGCCGTAAGCCCAAGCGATTCAAAAACAAAGGACCCGGTCGGGGGGGACCGGGTCCTCGCTGCCGGACGATCGGGGGGTAAGGGGGCGGTGGGGAGATGCCCGGCAGGTTCGCGCGCGGCGAACACCGATTAACGCGCAAGCGCATATCCGGTTCCGAGCCCGTTAAGAATATTTGTCGCCTCGAAAACAAAGGCGGTTGGCGAACGATTATCGGCGCTGAAAAACATCAGCCCGCCGCATCTTTTCGATGCGGCGGGCTGCAATCGCTAAGCTTCACGAATTCGCGATTACTTGCAGGTCTTTGCGCTGTAATTGCGGATATAGCAGCCGAGATTCTGCGTGTGGCAGCTGGTGCGGGCCTCTTCGATGGTCTTGCCCTTCGCCGAGCAGGTGCCCTTGGTCCACGCGACAGGGCTCAAAACCGGGCACTGAACGCAGAATTTGTAGGTCTTCGCGCCACGCTTGGCGTCGGCAGCGCCGACGGTCGCCAGCGTAAGAGCCGCCGCGATCGCGATAGCCGTTCCGATCAAACGCATGTTTCCTTCCCCCATATTCCCTAGCTAGGAGTGTTAACTTCAGACTGGGCGACGATTCCAGACAGAGCACCCGCCCGTCAATCGCTTTTCAGCCGGAAACGCGCCGTTTCGCAGCCATAATCGATTTCGCTCTGCACAGTGGCGAAATCCACACAGCGCCTGACGCCGTTTCTGAACGCCCGTTCAGCTATTTGCAGCGCACCATGAACGTCCGTTCATCTCGCGCGATCCGCTACTCGACCTTGGCGCCCGAGGCCTTGACGATCGGCGCCCACTTCCCGGTTTCCGCAGCGATCACCTTGCCAAAATCCTCCGGCGTGCCGGGGATCGGCTTGCCCCCAAGTTCGACGAGCCGCGCGCGCATGGCGGGATCGGCCAGCGCGCGATTCACTTCGGCGTTGACCTTCTCGATGATTTCGCGCGGCGTGCCCTTGGGCATGCCGATGCCGAACCAGGCGGTGGCCTCGTAGCCGCGCACGGTTTCGCTGATCGACGGCAGATCCGGGAATGACGGCTCGCGCTCGGCCGAGGTGACGGCGAGGCCGCGGATGGTGCCGGCCCTGAGATGCCCCGCCGAGGACGGCAAATTGTCGAAGATCACATGCACCTGACCGGCGATAAGATCGACGAGCGCGGGACCGGCGCCCTTGTAGGGCACATGCACCATGTCGCAGCCGGTCATTGATTTGAACAATTCGCCCGAAAGATGCACCGACGTGCCGCTGCCGGACGAGGCCATGTTGATCTTGCCGGGGTTTGCCTTGCAGTAGGCGATGAACTCGGCGACGGTTTTCACCGGCAGCGAATTCGTCACCTCCATCACGTTGGGCGTGCGCACGATGCCGGCGACGGGCGCGATGTCGCGGATGAAGTTGAAGTGAAGGTTGGTGTAGAGCGTGGCGTTGATGCCGTTCGCCGGATTGACGAGCAGCATCGTGTAGCCGTCGGGGGCGGCGTTCACCACGTATTCGGTGCCGATATTGTTGCCGCCGCCGGGCTTGTTATCGACCACGAATTGCTGGCCCATCTTGTCCGAAAGCCACTGCGCCAGGATGCGCGCAATTACGTCAGTGGAGCCGCCCGGCGGATAGGGCACGACCCAGTGCACTGGCCGAGTAGGATAATCGAGGGCTTGCAGGGGGCTCGCGACGGCAATCAGCGCGAGCGCCAAAGCCGCGGACGCAAGGACGAGCGAACGGAAGCGATTCATTGCGGCGTTTCTCCTGAGACTTTGATTCAAGAACGGTAGCGCCTTCCGAACGGATTTTGTTGAGTCTTTTCGATGCGTTAGCGGGCGCGGCTCAAGGGCGCATGCAGGCAAAAGCCGCCGCTTTCATGCCCGGCTTTAAGCCGGCACATCAATGTTTGATGCCGCTCCGGTTACGCCGCCTTCTGCGCGCCCCTTCCGGCTTCCTCGCGCAACGCCCGGCGGAGGATCTTGCCGACATTGGTCTTCGGAAGCTCGGTGCGGAACTCGATGAATTTCGGCCGCTTGTAGCCGGTGAGCTGCTCGGCGCAGAACTTGCGGATCGCGTCCTCGGTCAGGTTCGGATCCTTCTTCACGACGAAGAGCTTCACCGCTTCGCCGGAGGCGGCGTCCGGCACGCCGACGACCGCGCATTCGAGAACGCCGGGATGCGTCGAAACCACGTCCTCGATCTCGGTCGGATAGACGTTGAAGCCGGAGACCAGCACCATGTCCTTCTTGCGGTCGACGATCTTGATCTGGCCCTTCGCATCCATGATGCCGATGTCGCCGGTGCGGAAGAAGCCATCCTTGGTCATGACCTTGGCGGTTTCGTCCGGCCGGTTCCAGTAGCCTGACATCACCTGCGGTCCGCGCGCGCAGATTTCGCCGGGCTCGCCGAGCGCCACGTCCTTGCCCTCGTCGTCCCGAATGACGATCTCGGTCGAGGGCACCGGCAGGCCGATGGTGCCGGTATATTCAGTGTTGTCGGCGCGGTTGCAGGTGAGCGTCGGCGAGGTCTCCGACAGACCGTAGCCCTCGATGATCGGCGCGCCGGTGCGCTTGAACCAGTTCTCGGCGACCGCCCGCGTCACCGCCATGCCGCCGCCATTGGCGGCGCGGAGATGACTGAAATCGATCTTGCCGAAATCCGGGTGATGCAGGAGGCCGTTATAGAGCGTGTTCACCGCCGGGAAGGACGAAATCTTGTATTTCGACACTTCCGCAATCAGCGCCGGCAAATCGCGCGGGTTCGGAATCAAGATGCACATGCCGCCGGTGCGCAGCGCCAGGAAGAAGCAGGCCGTGAGCGCGAAGATGTGATAGAGCGGCAACGCCGTTACCACGATGAATTGCTCGTCCTTCGGCGCCTTCTGGATCGCCGGTTGCAGCCAGGCATCGTTCTGCAAGACATTGGCGACGATGTTGCGGTGAAGCAGCGTCGCGCCCTTGGAGATGCCGGTGGTGCCGCCGGTATATTGCAGGAAGGCGACGTCGTCCGGCTTGATGTCGACCGGGTTGAGGCCGTGTTTTCTGCCGGCGGCGATCGCGGCATGGAAGGAAACCGCGTCCGGCAATGAGAAGGCCGGCACCAGCTTCTTCACCTTGCGCACGACGAAGTTCACGATCTTGCCCTTCAGGCCCAGCATGTCGCCGAGGCTCGCGACCACCACGTGCTTCACCGAGGTCCGGGCGATGACCTGCTGCAGGACGTGCGCGAAGTTCTCCAGAATGATGACCGCTTCGGCACCGGAATCGTTGAGCTGGTGCTCCAGCTCGCGCGGCGTGTAGAGGGGGTTCACGTTCACCACCACATAGCCCGCGCGCAGGATCGCCGCGATCGCCACCGGATATTGCACCACGTTCGGCATCATGATGGCGACGCGGGCGCCGCGCGGAAGATTCTTCGACTGCAAAAAGCCGCCGAGCGCCCGCGACAATTCGTCGATCTTGCCGAAGGTGAATTCCTTGCCCATGAAGGAATAGCCCTTGGCGGCGCGGAACTTCGCGAAGCTTTCGTCCATCAGCGCGACAGCCGAGCGGTATTGCGAGGGGTCGATGTCGGCCGGAACCCCGGGCGGATAGTGCTTGAGCCAAATGCGGTCCATGAACGTCTCCCCCTGATCTTGTTTGTTCTTTGGGACAGTTTATGCGTGTTCCCCCCGCCCCCGTAAAGCCGTTTCGCGCGGGAGGCCGCCTCCCCCAAGGCATAAAGAATACCGGATGAATACCGTCATCCTCCTCGCGCTTGCGGCGGCCGTCGCGATCGGCCTTGGGCTTGCGCTCACGCAAATGGGCATGCGCCATCTGTCGCCCGTGCGCGGCGCCTGCGTCGCGATCCCCACCACCGCCCTGTTTTTTCTCCTGCTCGCGCCCTTCACCATCGATTTCGGCGCGGCCGAGCCCAAGGCATCGCTCCTGTTCGCGGTTTCGGGACTCCTGTTTCCCGCCGCCGTCACGCTGATGAATTACGGCGCCACCCGCCGCATCGGCCCGAGCATGACCGGCGCGCTCGGCAATCTCGCGCCGCTCTGCGCGGTGTTCGTCGCCTTTGTTCTGCTCGGAGAAATACCTCGTCCGAGCCAGCTCGCAGCGATTGCCGTCATCCTTTTTGGCGTCGCGCTCCTGTTCGGCAATCCGTTCGCCGCCGGCGCTAAGGCGATCGACTGGGCGGTATCGCTGCCGGTCATTGCCGCGCTCATCCGCGGCATCGTGCAGCCGGTGGTCAAACTCGGGCTGGCGACATGGCCGAACCCCTTTGCCGCCACGCTCTTTGCTTACGTTGCTTCAGCGATCGTTTTGGTCTCGGTCGGTTTCTTGCTTGAAGGCCGCAAGCTTTATCGCTTCGAGGGCCATGGCTGGCTGTGGCTGCCGTTCGTCGGCATCTGCAACGGGATCGGCCTCCTGCTGATCTACGCCGCCCTCGCCCGCGGGCCTGTCGCCGTGGTGGCGCCGATCGCCGCCTGCTATCCGGTCCCGACCATGATCTTCAGCCGGTTTTTCTTCGGGCGCGAGAAGCTCGCGCCGCGCGTCGGCCTCGGCGTGATCGTCACGGTCGCCGGCGTGGTGCTGCTCTTACTCGCCTAGCGCGGCGGGCACGAAGGCGGCGATCGCCTCGCGCGTCGCCGCATGGTCCATGATCTCGCGCGCGTTGCCGGCGATCAGCACCGAGTGCGAGCCGGGACGGCTGGAAATTTCGGGCCCGCAATCGCCCTCGATGTTGAGCCGGCTGTAAAGCTTTTCGTTGCGGCTCTGCACCGCGAGCACCGGTCCGTCGCCATGCACGCCCGCCTCCGGGCCCGACGGTCCGGAGGCGTGCAACTGGCACGGCCAGCCGAGGATAATGCGCGCCCTGAACTCGGGACCGTCGTAAAGGGCGGCGGCAATGCCGCCCTGGTCGAAACCCGCGAGCACGAGCCGCGCCGGATCGGCCCAAGGGGCGGCGAGCAGCTGTTGCGCGGCGGCGGCCACATCCTTTATACGCTCGGTCAGGAGCCGCGTCATTTCACCGGCGTTGAGCGTGCAGCGCTCGCCCTGCCAGAAGCTGTTCGGCTCGATCACGATCGCGCCGACATCGAGAAAAGCCTTCGGCCGGCGGGCGCCGTTGCAGCCGTGCAAAAACAGGATGACCGGATGGCGGCCTTCGGCGATGCGGTCCATGCATTTGCCGCCGATCTGGCTGGCGCAGGCTTCCCCCGTCTGCGACAGCGAGGCGGGCAGGTAAATCCTTCCCGCGCTCCACGCCTCTTCTTGCGCGGCGGCCTTTCCCGGCCCCGCGAGCGTCAAAGCAATGAGCGCCGCCGCATAAAATTTCATTGGATCAGGAGCCCGAGGGCGTGAGCGCGGCGGCCGATTTCTCCCCGCCGCGCGCGGTCGCAAGCTTCAGGGCGATCAACTCGTCGGGCTGCAGGCGATAAAGCTCTTCTTTCGGCGTTTCCATCGCGTGAATCCAGAGCTTCGGATCAACGCCCATCTCGACAAGGAACTTCTGGCACTCCGCCGAAATACGTTGGGCCTGGTTCATGTTGTTGGCGGCGGGGTCGTCGGTGGGCGAGAACACCTGATGCACGCCGATGGCGGCCTTGTCGCCGGCGCGCCGATCCACGCCGCCCGCGAAAACGAGCGGGCATGACGAGGCGCAAAAGTTTCCGTTCTCGACCGCGGTCGAGAATTTCCTTTCGCGAATCAAACGGCCCATGGCGATCGCATCGGATACCGATCCGCCGGTGGAGTTCAACACAACCGTTTTGATGTAGCCGCCGCGTTTCTCGACCTCGCCCTTGAACGCCTCCGCCGTGCCGGGCGCGATCATGCCGGTCGCGATCAGCCGGCCGTCGCCGACAAGATCGAACGTCATCTTCTCCGCGAGCTTGCCATCGGGCTTGCGGAACGGCATGCGGCGCTCGCCGCCGCCGGTGCGGAATTGCGGCAGGATCGAGGGAAGAATCGATGGCGAAAAATCGGGAAGCGCTGCCGGCGAAGGCTCGCCCTCGGTGATGGCGGCCTCCTCCGCGCCGCTCACCGCGGCCATCTGATAATAATCGTAAGCCAGGACCACGACCGTGGCGGCGATCACGGTGCCGAGCAGCCGGTTCAGAATCCAGTCATCCGGATGATCGTTCAACCAGGCGACAAAGCGCGCGCGGATGGTTTCGAGCCACTGCACGATCAGTCCTTCTTCGCGCGCGGGACCGGCAGCGTCGTGACGTTCTGCTCCGGCGCGGGCGTGGATGCCGCGGCCTCAACGGTCTCGCGCGTCGCGGGCGAGACTTTCTTGTTCGCCTCCTCGAGCTCGCGCGCGAGCTGGAGTGCGGTGATCAATTCGGCGGCGGTCATGTTGCTGGCATTGGCGGCGGGCTCGACATCGCGGCGAATGCCCGCCTGCACCACGCAAAGCACAAGCACGAGAACCGCGGGCATGAGGTCGATGGCGATGGCGCCGGCCCAGCTCGGAACGAAGTCGCCGGCGTAGCGTAAGACGGCCTCGGCCGGAGACAGCGGCTGGAAGCGCTCGGGCTCGACCGGCGGCTCGTCGAGGATCTTGTCGGCGGCGTTGGCCAAGGCCTTGGCTTGCGTTTGCACCGCGCTCTCGACCTTGCCGACGACGTCCGTCTGCCGCTCGCCGAGATCGCCGCGGCCGCCGGCCGCCGGCGCGATGAAGCCGGCACTCAGCCCGTCCGCCGCCCGCTTCACCGCCGGCGCGACCGAAGTCTGTTGGAGCGCGCCGATCACGCCGGTGAGCGCGAGCGCCTCGGCGCCGAACTGGTCGCTGCGCGCGGCAACGGGCCCGCGCGCCGAGACGAGTTCGCGCATCTTGGCAAGATGCCGGCCGCCCTCCTCGAAGAGCTTCTTCACCTTGTCGTTCGATTGCGTCACTTGCTGCGAAAGATTGTCGAGTTGCGTCGCCATTTGGGTGAGCAACTGCACGACCGTGCCCGATCCCGACGTGCCGGTGAGCGAGCCTTGCCGCTCCGATTCCGCAAGCCGCGAGAAACGCGTCGAAGCCATCTGGATATCGGGCAGAAGGCCTTGCGCGGCCAGCGCGTTGGAATAGGCGCGGTCGAGATCGCGGGTATAGCCTTGCGTGGCGATGGCAAGATGCTGCTGGATCGCCGCGGCACCGGCGAGCGCGGAAGCATTGAGCCACGCCGACATGCAAATGATCATGAATGCGCCGAGCCCCATGCAGGCGAAGAGCAGGAGCCGGCTCGAATGGTCGCGCACGTGCGGCAGGAAGCGCAGGAGATACGTCCAGAAGGCGTAGATGCCCACCGAAACCGCGACCGAGTAGATGACGGCGGCGAAGAAGACGACGGTGGCGTTGCCGTTGAGCAATTCGCGCACGCCGAGATAGGTATAGACGCCGCTTGCGAGCGCGAGCACGCCGAGCGTCACCCGCGTGGTGATTTCGAGGCGCTGAACGCCTTCCCGTAAAGCTGTCGACATATCAGGGTCCCTGCGGGCTTCTCCGCGTCGAGCACCCCCCAAGTCGCTCTTTCGCAACGCAATCGGACCAGAATGTGGCCACGGCAGCGCCCGCTACCGGACAAAATATTCTTTGCAGAGCGCCTTGCGAACTCTTCCGCTGGGATGATCCGCGCCTACATGGGTCGAGCCTGAACCTTCAGGGGGCGAACATGCGCGAAACGATCTCGGTGACGATCCCGCATCGTCTCGGCAAGGACGAGGCGCTCCGGCGCATCAAGAATGGCGTTGCCGAAGCCCGCACGACCTTCGCCAGCGTCATGGCGATCAAGGAAGAGACCTGGACCGGCGACACGCTCGCTTTCCGGGTAAGCGCGCTGATGCAGGAGGTGGCGGGCACCATTGCCATCGCCGAGAACCAGGTGAAGCTCGACGTGGAATTGCCGTGGCTTCTGGCGAAGCTCGCGAAGGTGATTACGCCGGCGATCAAGAAGGAAGGCACGCTGATGCTGGAGAAGAAGTGACGGCGCGAAGGCGCCCGTCATGCCCGGCTGCGGCCCGATCCTATTCGGAGTTATAGGGCGCGATGATGGAGAAGCCGACAAACGGCTTCTTCGCGTTTTTCTCCGTATTGCTGTCGACGAATTCGTTGGGGGCGATTTTCTTGAGGTCGAATTTCTGTTCCGCCTCTAGCCCGAACGAGCCGCCGTTCAAGGGAATGCGCCCGAATGAATCTTCAGAGTTATTCTTGCTATCCTGGCTTAGCGGATATTCCTTCCACGGCGTTACATTGAAGTTAAACTTTGGCGAAATGCCCGACACCCAGGACGGCGTCTCCACCGCGTAATTTTCAACCGGCGACGGCAATCCCGGCGCGGCGAGCGTGTCGGGCGCTATGGAAAGCGGCTTGCGTTGAAAATAAACGTCGGCGGACTGCGCGCGGACATCCGTTGCGAATGAGGCCGCGGCCAGAACCGGCAGGATCAGCGCCGCGCGCCTGCCAAACCGAATCAAAGTCGGCGCTGGATGGAAAAGCGACACAACGACCCCCGCGACTCCGCTTTCATGAATAAGCCTAGGAGCCCTTCCCGGTACCTGCAAGCTACCTTGGTATAGGCGGCCGTTTCACGCCTTCAATTTGTGCGCTTCCACATCTCGGATTTGCAAATCAAACCGCCGAGCACGCAACCCTGCAGTTCCAAGTTCAGCGGATCCTTCACCGTCAGGATACCTTTGTACGTATTTCCATCTTCGGGGTTATAAAGCGAGCCTTCCCACTGTTCCGGTTTTCCGTTCGGTTTCAGGCCGCTCATGAGTTCGATGCCGACCACAGGCCGGGCGCGTTTGCCTGGATCCTGGTTGAACTTGTCGAGCTTGGGCTTGCCGGTTGCGGGGTCGTTGGGTTCCCTGAGCGAGAGAATCGTGCCGCAGAGAGCTTGGCCGCAATTATAGATGCGGACGCGGGCATCGTTGTCGTCCGTGAACCAAATGCCGGTCGGGTCGGCGGCACGCGAGGGCTGCGCCATCGCGAGAAGAGCGATCGCGGACGCGGCCGCAAGGATCGTGCGGCTATTCCACATCTTCCACCTTTTCCGGGCCGCCGCCGAAAATGCGGCGACCGAGTTCCGCCTCCATGAACTCATCGATGTCGCCGTCGAGCACGCGATCGGGACTGGTGTTGGTGACGCCGGTGCGAAGATCCTTCACCAATTGATAGGGCTGCAAGACGTAGGAACGGATCTGGTGGCCCCAGCCAATGTCGGTTTTCGCCGCCTGCTCGGCGGCGGCCTTCTCCTCGCGTTTTTTCAGTTCGGCCTCGTATAATTTCGCGCGCAGCATGCGCCAGGCCTCGGCGCGGTTCTTGTGCTGCGAGCGGTCGCCTTGGGAAACCACCGCGATCCCGGTCGGAATATGCGTGAGGCGCACGGCGCTTTCGGTCTTGTTGACGTGCTGGCCGCCGGCGCCGCCCGAACGCATGGTGTCGACGCGCACGTCGCTTTCGGCGATGTCGATCTTGATGTCGTCGTCGACCGCGGGATAGACGGTGACGCTCGAAAACGAAGTGTGGCGGCGGGCATTGGCGTCATAGGGCGAAATCCGCACGAGCCGGTGCACGCCCGACTCGGTCTTCAGCCAGCCATAGGCGTTCTTGCCCTTCACCTCGATCGTCGCCGACTTGATGCCGGCGCCCTCGCCCGCGCTCTCCTCGATGACGTTCACCTTGAAGCGATGCGCCTGCGCCCAGCGCGTGTACATGCGCAAGAGCATCTCGGCCCAATCCTGGCTCTCGGTGCCGCCGGCGCCGGCGTGCACTTCGAGATAGCTGTCGTTGGCATCGGCCTCGCCGGCAAGAAGCGCCTCGAAGCGGAGCGTGCCGGTTTCCTCTTTCAGTTTTGCGAGCGCGGTCTCCGCCTCGCGCACCACGTTCTCGTCCTTCTCCGCCTCGCCTAGCGCGATCAGCTCCTGATTGTCCTTGAGATCCTGTTCGATGCGCTTCAACGTGTCGAGCCGCGCGCCGAGCGCGGTGCGCTCCTGCATCAGCTTCGAGCCTTTCTGCGGATCGTCCCAGAGCTTGGGGTCTTCGGCGAGCCGGTTGAGTTCGGCTAGGCGCTTTTCCGATTTTTCGACGTCAAAGCGCCCTCCTCAGCAGCCCGGCTGACTGCTCGATTTCCTCGACGATTTTTTGCGTCTCGGCGCGCATTGCGTCCTCGTATGATTTGTAGCCCGCGTTTTCCATCATCTCCGGAAGAAAAGCAAATTCGCTAAAATCTTAGCTTTTCCATGCCGCGCGATTCACGGCGCCGAAACTTCTCCGCATTAGGCTCGGCGCGCAAGTTCGCAATCGTCCCCGAGCCAGCATGAAAACCCGCCCCCCCTCGCCCCTCGCCCTCGAACTCCGCGGGCTCGTCAAGCGCTTCGACCGTCCCGCGGTGGACGGCCTCGACCTTTGCGTCAAGCGCGGCGAGTTCTACGCCCTCGTCGGCCCCAACGGCGCTGGCAAGACGACGACCTTGCGCATGGTCGCCGGTCTCCTGAAACCGGACGCGGGCTCGATCTCGATCGCGGGCATCGACGCGCTCCGCGATCCGGTCGCGGCGAAGAGACTCATGGCCTGGATCTCCGACGAGCCGATGATCTACGACAAGCTCACGCCGTTCGAATATCTCGAATTCGTCGCGGGGCTGTGGCGTGTCGACGCCACGGTCGCCGAGACGCGCGCGCGCGAGCTCCTCGGCTGGCTGGGGCTATCGCCGCACGCGCATGAGCGCTGCGAAGGATTTTCCAAGGGCATGCGGCAGAAGGTGGCGCTCGCGGGCGCGCTCGTGCACGAGCCGACCGTGATCATCCTCGACGAGCCGCTGACCGGCCTCGACGCCGGCTCCGCCCGCCAGGTGAAGGGCGTGCTCGGCGAGCGCGTGCGCGCCGGCGGCACGGTGATCATGACCACGCATATTCTGGAGGTCGCCGAGCGGCTCGCGGACCGCATTGGCATCATCGCGAGCGGCCGGCTGATCGCCGAGGGCACGCTGGAAGAGCTGCGCGGACAAGTCGGCAAAAGCGACTTCACCCTCGAAGACACGTTCCTCGCGCTTGTCGCCAAGGACGGCGCCAAGGAAGCCGCCGCCGCGTGAGCGCGCCCGCCACCCTCGCCTGGTTCGCAGCGCACGAGCTTCGGCTCGTCTGGCGCGACTGGTTTTCGATGATGACCGCGGGCAAGCGTAAAAGCCTGCGCGCGGCGGCGCTCGCGCTTCTCGCCTTCGTCGCCTTCATGCATTTCATGGCGCTCCTCGCGCTCCGCAACGTCACCGATCCCGGCCTCAATCCCGACAAGACGACCCTCGTCGTGGTCACCGGCTCGGCGCTTCTGGCCTGGTCGCTGATGATCTCGCAGGCGATGGAGTCGGTGACGCGCGCATTCTACACGCGCGCCGACCTTGATCTCATCCTGTCCTCGCCGATCGCGGCGCGGAAAGTATTCGCCGTGCGCATCCTCACCATGGCGCTCGGCACCGTGGTGATGGCGGCCCTCCTCGCCGGGCCCTTCATCCATGTGCTCGCGATCCGCCACGGGCCACACTGGCTCGCCGCTTACGGCGTCGTCGTCTCGATGGGCGCGGCGGCGGCGGCACTCGCGGTCGCGCTCACGGTTCTCCTCTTCCGCACGATCGGACCGAAGCGCACGCGGCTCATCGCGCAGATCGTGGCGGCGGTGATCGGCGCCGCCTTCGTGATCGGGCTGCAGGTGGCGGCGATCCTTTCGCAGGGAACGATCTCGCGCTTCGCGTTTCTCACTTCCGAAGCGGTGGTGGCGCGGGCGCCCGATGCCGGAAGCATCGTCTGGTGGCCGGCGCGCGCGATGCTCGGCGATATCGACGCGCTCGCCGCCGTGGCCGCGGTGTGTTTTTCCCTGCTCGCCGCCGCCATTCTCTTTTTCTCCGCGCGTTTCGGCGAACATGCGATCGCGGCGGCCGGTGTCGACCAGGGCCGCGGCCGGCAAGCGCGCGCGGCCGCCTTCCGCGGCGCCTCGCCCAGGCAGGCGCTGCGGCGAAAAGAGTGGACGCTGTTGCGGCGCGATCTCTGGCTCGTGTCGCAAACGCTGATGCAGATTCTTTATCTGCTGCCGCCGGCCCTCCTGTTGTGGCGGAGCTACGGCGACGGCAGCGGCCTCTTCGTCGTGCTCACGCCGGTGTTGGTGATGTCGGCGGGCCAGCTCGCGGGCGGGCTCGCGTGGCTCGCGATCTCCGGCGAGGACGCGCCCGATCTCGTCGCGACCGCCCCCGTGCCCGCGGGCTTTCTCGTGCGCGCCAAGGTCGAGGGCGTGCTCGGCGCGGTCGCGATCGTGTTCGCGCCGCTTCTGGCGGCGATCGCGCTGGTCGCGCCGTTGCAGGCGGCGGTCGCGGCCGGCGGAATGGCGATCGCGGTCATTGCCGCGACCATGATTCAACTCTGGTTCCGCAACCAGGCGAAGCGCAGCCAATTCCGGCGCCGTCATACATCGTCGCGGGTCGCGACCTTCGCGGAGGCGTTTTCATCGATCGCCTGGGCCGCGACCGCCGCACTCGCCGCGAGCGAAAGTTCGCTGGCGCTGGCGCCGGCCGCGATCGGCATTCTCGTGTTGCTGGTTGCGCGCGAGATCAGCCCGCGCAAAGGCTAGCTCACCACAGCCCGTGCGGGCCGCGGCCGATCTGGCGCTGGGTTTCGGGTGAAACCCCCTGATCGCCGAAGGGCGTGCCGTTGTCGTCGGTGAGGCCGATCACCGAATAGGAGTCGGGCGGCGCCGTGCCCGGCTTGAAGGCCTCCAGAATCACCTTGTCGTCGCCGGGGCCGGCGCGGAGGCCCGTCTTCACGTTGATGCGGATGAGCTTGATGCCGGGCGGCACCCGGAACGGCTGCGCCGGGGTATCGGCGAGCGCCATTTTCATGAAATCCCTGACAATGGGCGCCGCGGTGTGACCGCCGCTCTCGCCGGTGCCGAGATGGCGCGGCTTGTCGTAGCCGATATAGGAGCCGACCACGAGATCGGGCGTGAAGCCGATGAACCAGACGTCCTTCTCGTCGTTGGTGGTGCCGGTCTTGCCGGCGATCGGACGATTGAGTTCCCGCAGCGCCGTGCCGGTGCCGCGTTGGACGACACCCTCCATGATCGACGTGACCTGGTAAGCGGTCATCGGGTCGAGCACGATCGGCCGGTTGTCTTGCAAGGCCGGCTCCGACTGGCTCGCCCACTTGTCGGCGTC
>DATGIF010000030.1:0-58312 GCA_035295845.1 Xanthobacteraceae bacterium | reverse complement strand
CCGCGGTTTTCCCTGCGGCGAGCGCGAATCCGCGCGCGGCCGCAAGGCCGACGCGCAATCCGGTGAAGCTCCCGGGGCCGACCGTGACCACGATCCGGTCGATCTCGTCGAATTTCACGCCCGCCTGCTTCATCGTCTGATCGACGAGCGGCACCAGGAGCTCGGCGTGGCCGCGCCCGATTTCGCGCGATTCGGAAAAAAGCGGCCGGTCGCGTTCGGTATCGAAAACGGCGGTAGAGCAGGCATCGAGGGCCGTGTCGATCGCGAGCAGTCGCATGGCGATTGTTTACGATCCCTGGATCGCCGGCGTCAGACCGGCCGCACCTCGGTCACGTCCGGCACGAAATGGCGCAGGAGATTTTCGATACCGTGTTTCAGCGTCGCCGTCGACGACGGGCAGCCCGAGCAGGCGCCGCGCATGTTGAGATAGACGACGCCGTCGCGATAGCCCTTGAAGGTGATGTCGCCGCCGTCGGAGGCGACCGCCGGGCGCACGCGTGTCTCGATCAGTTCCTTGATCGTCGCCACCATCGGCGCGTCTTTCTCGTCGAAGAATTCGTCGGCACTGCCGTCGGCGGATATGTCGGCGCCCGCGCGCACGATCGGCTCGCCGGACAGGAAATGCTCCATCACGGCGCCGAGGATGGCGGGCTTCAGATGGGCCCAGTCGCCGCCCGATTTGGTGACGGCGATGAAATCCTGTCCGAAGAAAACGCCGGCGACATTCGGGATCGCGAAGAGCTTGGCCGCGAGCGGCGATTGCGCGGCACTCTCGGCGTCGCGCATGTCGAGCGTGCCCGTCGCAAGCACCGTGCGCCCCGGCAGGAATTTCATCGACGCGGGGTTGGGCGTCGTTTCGGTCTGAATGAACATGGACCTTCTCCCGGCCCGTTTCCGGGCCTGATTGCAATTCGTCTTATATGTAATGCGTCCGTGCGGCTTGCGGAAGGCTTATGAAAGCGCGTCGATTTCCTCGTCCGAAAGCGTGCCGGGCACGATCGTGATCGGGATCGGAAAGGAACCGGCGCCGGCGGCGGCAATCGAGCTGACGAGGGGGCCGGGCCCCTCCTTGCCGGTGCCGGCAGCCAGCACCAGGACCGCGATATCCTCGTCCTCGTCGATCACTTTCAGCACCTCGTCGGCCTTGGTGCCCTCGCGCACGATGCGTTCGGGCTCGATGCCGGCGAGGTTCTTCGCGCGCAGCGCGAAATGATCGAGCCGCTTCTCGGCTTCCTCGTGCGCTTCCGCCCGCATCAGGTCGCCGACGCCGAGCCATTGCTGGTTTACTTCGCCGACCGGCACCACGGCGAGCATGGTGAGCTTGCCATGGGTGCGCGCGGCGCGCCGGCTGCCGTAGTAGACGGCGCGGTCGCATTCCGGCGTGTCGTCGATCACGACGAGGAATTTGCGCTCGTGGCCGGGCTCGTAGCTCTTGCGCGTTTTCATGCCTTAATCCCGGTGGCGGATGCTGGCACGCGTCGGCGGCCGGGCACAAGCGCCCGCTTCAGGCCCGCACGAAACCGACAATATCCTTGACGTGTTTCATGGTCTCGGCGGCGATCTTGCGCGCCCGGCCCGCGCCTTCGACGAGAATTGAATCAATATGCCGGGGGTCTTGCACAAGTCGCTTCATTTCGGCGCCGATCGGCCCGAGCTTTTCGACTGCGAGTTCCGTCAGCGCGTCCTTGAAGCGCGAGAACTGCGCGCCGCCATATTCCGAGAGCACGGCCGCCTTGGGCTTGTCGGCGAGCGCCGCGTAAATGCCGACGAGGTTGTCGGCCTCCAGCCGCTTTTCGAGCGCTTTCTCGTCGGCGGGCAAGGGCTCGGGGTCGGTGCGCGCCTTCTTGATTTTCTGCGCGATCTCGTCGGCGCCGTCGGTGAGGTTGATGCGCGAATAGTCGGAGGCATCCGACTTCGACATTTTCTTGCTGCCGTCGCGCAAGCTCATCACGCGCGTGGCGGGGCCAGAGATCAAGGGCTCGGTGAGCGGAAAAAACTCTTTGCCGAGGCCGAGCTTGGAGATTTGCGCGGCGAAATCGTTATTGAATTTTTGCGCGATGTCGCGCGCGAGCTCCAGATGCTGCTTCTGGTCCTCGCCGACGGGAACGTGGGTCGCGCGATAGACGAGAATGTCGGCGGCCATCAGGTTCGGATAGGCGTAGAGCCCGACGGAAGCGTTCTCGCGGTCCTTGCCGGCTTTCTCCTTGAACTGCGTCATGCGGTTGAGCCAGCCGAGGCGGGCGACGCAGTTGAAGATCCAGGCAAGCTCCGCGTGCTCGGCGACCTGGCTCTGGTTGAAGACGATGTGCTTTTTCGGATCGATGCCGCAGGCGATGAAGGCCGCGGTCACCTCGCGGATATTCTTCGTCAGCTCCTCCGGTTCCTGCCACACCGTGATCGCGTGCAGGTCGACGACGCAATAGATGCAGTCGTACTTCGTCTGCAAATCGACGAAGCGTTTGATCGCGCCGAGATAGTTGCCGAGGTGCAGATTGCCGGTCGGCTGCACGCCGGAAAACACGCGTTCCTTGATGGCGGCCATTCGAACTCATCCGGATTGAGGCGCCGGGTCATGCCATGGCGGGGAGGCGAGGAGCAAGGGGTGGCGGCGGCCGATCGCTATTGCCCCGGTCCCGCGGCTTTGCTACCGCCGCGCGTCTGTTTGGAGAGGTAAATGACTGACCGCTACGACGTCCTCGGCATCGGCAATGCGATCGTCGACGTGCTCGCGCGCGCCGAGGATGACTTCCTCGTCAGGCACGGCATGGCCAAGGGCTCGATGGCGCTGATTGATGAAGCGCGTGCCGAGGCGATCTATGCCGCCATGGGCCCGGCGATCGAGATTTCCGGTGGCTCGGCGGCGAATACGATCGTCGGCGTCGCCTCGTTCGGCGGCCGTGCCGCCTTCATCGGCACCGTCAAGGACGACACGCTCGGCGGCGTGTTCATGCACGATATTCGTGCGGCCGGCGTCGGCTTTGCGACGCCGCCGTTCAGGAACGGCCCGTCGACCGCGCGCTCCTACATTCTGGTGACGCCCGACGGCGAGCGCACGATGAACACCTATCTTGGCGCCGCCCAGCTTTTGTCGGCCGCGGAAATCACGGAAGCGGAGATCGCCGCGGCGAAGGTCATCTATCTCGAAGGCTATCTGTGGGATCCGCAGAACGCCAAGGATGCCTTCGTCAAGGCGGCGAAGATTGCGCATGGCGCCAAGCGCACGGTCTCGCTCACGCTCTCGGACCCCTTTTGCGTCGACCGCTATCGCGGCGAATTTCACGGTCTGATCAAGAACGGCACCGTCGATCTTCTGTTCGCGAACGAATCCGAATTGAAAAGCCTCTACGCGACCGCTGATTTCGACAGCGCGCTCGCGGCGCTCCGCAAGGACGCGAAGCTCGCGGTCGTCACCCGTAGCGAAAAAGGCGCGCTTGTGGCGACAAAGGACAAGGTCGAGGCGGTCGATGCGTTTCCGGTCAGGGAAGTGGTCGACACCACCGGCGCCGGCGATCTCTTCGCCGCGGGATTCCTCTACGGCTTCGCGCGCGGCCTGCCGCACGCGACCTCGGCGCGCCTCGGCGCGCTCGCCGCCGCCGAGGTGATTTCGCATCTCGGCGCGCGCCCCGAGCGGAAGCTCGCGGAACTCGCGCGCGAGAAGAAACTGCTCGCTTAACCCGAAATATTGAACGCCGCGATCGCCGCCATGTTGACGAGGTCGGAATCCTTCGCGGACAGCGGCACGATCTGCACCGAGCGGTCGAGGCCCACGAGCAGCGGCCCGATCACGGTGGCGCCGCCGAGCTCCTGCAGCATCTTGGTCGAGATCGAAGCCGAGTGGAACGCCGGCATGATGAGGACGTTCGCCACATCCGTCAGCCGGTTGAACGGATAGGCGGCACCCAGTTCGCGATTGAGTGCGACGTCCGCGGCCATTTCGCCGTCGACCTCGAAATCGACGCGGCGGTCGTGCAGCATCCGCACCGCCTCGCGCACGCGGTCGGAGCGTTCGCCCGGCGGATTGCCGAAGGTCGAGAAGGCGAGCATGCCGACGCGCGGCTCGAAGCCGAGGCGGCGCGCGACGCCCGCCGCCTCGATCGCGGTTTCGACGAGGTCATTGGCGTTCGGCATTTCGGTGACCGCGGTGTCGGCGACGAGCACCGTGCGCCCGCGCGCGAGCACCATGGAGACGCCGATCACACGGTGGCCGGGCTTCTGGTCGATCACGCGCCGCACGTCGTCGAGCACGACCGAATAATTGCGGGTAACGCCGGAAACCATGGCGTCGGCGTCGCCCAGCGCCACCATGCAGGCGGCGAAATAATTGCGGTCGGTGTTCACGAGCCGCTGGCAATCGCGGAAGAGGAAACCCTTCCGCTGCAGCCGCTCGTAGAGGTAGTTGGCATAATCGACGTTGCGCTTGGAAAGCCGCGCGTTGTGAATTTCGATGCCTTCGTTGATCTCGACGCCGGCATAGGCCGCCGCCGCCCGCACGCGGTCCTCGCGGCCCACGAGAATCGGCGTGCCGAGCCCTTGATGCACATAACTCGCGGCCGCGCGAATGACCTGCTCTTCCTCGCCTTCGGCGAAGACGACGCGCTTGGGCTGCCGCCGCAGCCGCTCGAACACACGCGACAACACTCCCGCCACCGGATCGCGCCGTGTGCGCAACTGCTGCACGTAAGCGTTCATGTCGACGATCGGCCGCCGTGCCACCCCCGTATCCATCGCCGCCTTCGCCACCGCCGGCGGCACCGCCGAAATCAGCCGCGGATCGAACGGGACGGGAATGATGTAGTCGGGTCCGTATTTCGGCCGCGTGCCATAGGCGGCGGCGACCTCGTCCGGCACGTCCTCGCGCGCGAGATCGGCGAGCGCTTTCGCCGCCGCGATCTTCATTTCCATGTTGATGGTGGTGGCGCGCACGTCGAGCGCGCCGCGGAAGATGTAAGGGAAGCCCAAAACATTGTTGATCTGGTTCGGATAGTCGGAGCGGCCCGTCGCCATGATCGCGTCGTCGCGGATGGCGGCGACCTCTTCGACGGTGATCTCGGGGTCGGGATTGGCCATGGCGAAGATGATGGGCTTCTCGGCCATCGACTTGATCATCTCCGGCGTGAAGGCGCCCTTGGCGGAAAGTCCGAACAAGACGTCGGCGCCTTTGACCGCGTCGGCGAGCGTGCGCGCTTTGGTTTCAATCGCGTGCGCCGATTTCCACTGGTTCATGCCTTCCTTGCGGCCGGCATAGATGACGCCCTTGGTGTCGCAGAGGATGACGTTGTTCATGCCGAGCCCGAGCGCCTTCAGGAGCTCGACGCAGGCGATGCCGGAGGCGCCGGCGCCGTTCACCACGAGCTTCGCGGTGCGGATGTCGCGGCCGGTGAGCATTAGCGCGTTGATGACGCCGGCGGCGGCGATGATCGCGGTGCCGTGCTGGTCGTCGTGAAAGACCGGAATGTCGAGAAGCTCGCGCAGGCGCTGCTCGATGATGAAGCACTCCGGCGCCTTGATGTCCTCGAGATTGATGCCGCCGAAGGTGAGCCCCAAGGGCCGCACGGCGTTGACGAACTCGTCCGGATCCTCGGTGCCGACCTCGAGATCGAAGGCGTCGATGTCGGCGAAGCGCTTGAACAGGACGGCCTTGCCTTCCATCACCGGCTTCGAAGCGAGCGCGCCGAGATTGCCCAGGCCCAGGATCGCCGTGCCGTTGGTGATGACGCCGACGAGATTACCCTTGGCGGTGTAGTCGAAGGCGCGGCCCGGATCTTCGGCGATCGCCAGCACCGGCACCGCGACGCCCGGCGAATAGGCGAGCGAAAGATCGCGCTGGGTCGCCATCGGCTTGGTGGCGATGACCTCTAACTTGCCCGGCCGCCCCTGCGAATGGAACAGCAACGCCTCCTGGTCGGTGAAGGTAGGCCGCGAGCGGCGTTTGGGGGCGTCGGCTTTCATGGCTGTTCCTGTACGCGAGTACGGCGGGAGAAAGGGAAAATAGACGGGCGACCATACTCCGCCCAAGCGGCGAGGAACACTCCATAAGTGGCAGCATGCGCAACCGTGTCCACGCTTCATGACGGGGCCATGAAGCGTCGATTGGTTTAGGCGCGCTGGAAGGAAAAGGCCGCTGCGAGAAGGCCGATGATCGCGGCGATGAGCATCACCGCCGGCAGCGCCTCGAGAATAGGCAAGGGGATCGCGTTCAAGATCACCGTTCCCAAGGCGCCGCCGGCCATCTGGAAAAAACCGACCAGCGCCGAGGCGGCGCCGGCCTGTTCGGGAAACGGCCGGATGGCCGCAACCGTGGAAAGCGGATTCACGATCCCCATTCCGAACAGGAACACGAGCAACGGCCCGATGACTTCTGCGATTCCCGCCTGACCCCACAGCGCGAAGGCGAGCATGGCGCCGCCGCCGATGATCATCAGCGCGAGGCCGCCGACGATCGGCGCGAGGCCCGGCCATTTCCGGGCGAGGCGTTGCGCGCTGAAGCCGCCGGCGAACACCGCGAATACGGTGAAGCAGGGAATGAGGCCGAACAGGGCGGGCGGCACGCCGAAGCCGCGAATGAAAATCGTCGGCGACGAGGCGAAGAAGGCGAACAATCCGCCCATGGCGCAGGTCGTGGCGGCGGCCGGCACGAGGAAAAGCCGTTTTCCCATCAAGGAAAAATAACCGGCGAAAGCATGCGCGAGCGATAGATGCGTCGCGCGCGTGTGATTGGTCTCGCCGATGCGGAGCCACGCGGCGGCGGCGGCAAAGGCGCCGACCAGCGCGAGCAGCGCGAAGGTCGCGCGCCAGCCGAGGAATGTCTCGATCAGGCCGCCGATCAGCGGCGAAAAGCCGGGTGCCGCGGCGGTGAATGTGGTCACGAGCCCGAGCGAGCGCGTGAGCGCGTCGCCCTGAAAGAGATCGCGCGCGACCGCGCGCGCCACCACCGAGCCGGTGCAGGCGCCGATCGCCTGCAGCACGCGAACGGCAAGCATCCATTCAAGGCTCGCGGTGACGGCGCAAAGCGCGCTCGCCACGGCATAGACGAGAAGCCCCGCGAGCAGGACCGGGCGGCGGCCGTAGCGGTCGGAAAGCGGCCCGATCACCAACTGGCCGAAAGCGAAGCCGACGAGAAACACCGTGAGCGTGAGCCGCACCGCTGTCGGCGTGGTGCCCAGATCGTGGCCGATGGAGGGAAAGGAGGCGAGATACATGTTCGTTGCGAGCATGCCGAGGGCTGCGAGCAACGTGAGAAATGCGATCAGCGTCTTTCCCTGCAGGAGCGGCTGTGCTTCCGCCGCAGCGACATTCGCGGACGCGGAAGGAAGGACAATTTGCTCGTTCGCCGGACGGTGCATGCGGTCTCGACTTGATTTGCGCCGCCCCTGATTAGATGATAATCATCATCTAATCAAGCGAGCATCGCGGGCCATGCGAACGACGAGAGAAGAAGCCGCGCAAAGCCGTCGCCGGGTCGTGGAATCGGCGGCGCGTCTCTTTCGCGCCCGCGGCACCGCCGCCGTCGGCATTGCCGAGCTGATGCAGGCGGCCGGCATGACGCATGGCGGCTTTTACAAGCACTTCAAGTCGAAGGACGCGCTGGTCGCCGAGGCCTGCGCCTTCGCGCTGGCCGAAGGCCGTGCGCGCCTCCGCCGCGCGGCCGAAGGCGCGCGCAAGGGCGAGGAGTTGAAAGCGATCGTGGATTCCTATTTGAGCGAGGCGCATCGCAAGCGGATCGCGAAAGGCTGTGCACTGGCGGCACTCGGCGGGGAAGCCGCCAATCCCGGAAGCCCGCTTCACGGCGCGCTTGCCGAGGGCAGGGAAAATTTCATCGCGTTGATCGCGAAATACTGGACGGGACCGGCCGCGCGACAGCATGCAGCGATGCTCGTTTCGACGATGGTCGGAACGTTGGTCACTGCGCGGCTCGCCGACCCGCAGAGCGGGGCGGAATTGCTGCGCGCAGCGCGGCTTTCCCTGCACCGGCGGCTCTCGCCGCCGAAAGCGTGAGCGTGGGATAACGCCGCGCCGTTTCTTTCAGCCGCGCGGGCTTCTGCTAGTCTTCCGCGCGCATGGATAAGCACGCGCCTTCATTGCTTGCCGCGGAACCCGCCGCCGACGCGGGCGCGCGCGTCACGCCCATGATGGAGCAGTACATCGAGATCAAGACAGCCAATCCGGGCTGCCTTCTCTTCTACCGGATGGGCGACTTTTACGAGCTCTTCTTCGAGGACGCGGAAATCGCCGCGCGCGCACTCGGCATCATGCTGACGAAGCGCGGCAAGCATCTCGGCAACGACATTCCGATGTGCGGCGTGCCGGTCGAGCGCGCCGATGAATATCTCCACCGGCTGATCGCGCGCGGCCATCGCGTCGCCGTATGCGAGCAGCTCGAGGACCCGGCGGAAGCGAAACGCCGGGGCGCGAAGTCGGTCGTAAGGCGCGACGTGGTGCGGCTCGTCACCCCCGGCACGCTCACCGAGGACGTGCTCTTGGAGGCGCGGCGCAACAATTTTCTGTTGGCGGTCGCGCGCGGCCGGCCGGCGAGCGACGCCGAGCCCGCTTACGGTCTCGCCTGGCTCGATATTTCGACCGGCGAGTTTCGCGTCGCCGAAACCGACGGCACGCGCCTATCCGCCGAGATCGCCCGCCTTGAGCCCGGCGAAATTATTATGGCCGACGCGCTGCACGACGACCCCGCGCTCCGCGCCTTCTGGCGCGCGCTGCCCGCGGTGACACCGCTCGACCGCGGCGTGTTCGATGGCGCGACCGCCGAGCGGCGGCTCTCGTCTTTCTTCGGCGTTGCCACGATCGAATCGTTCGGGGCGCTATCGCGCCTCGAACTTTCCGCCGCCGCCGCCGCGATCACTTATATCGAACGCACGCAGATCGGACGGAAGCCGCATCTTTCGCCGCCGGGCCGCGAGGCGGCGAGCTCCGTTCTCCTGATCGATGCCGCGACGCGCGCCAATCTTGAACTCGTGCGCACGCTCGGCGGCGAAAAAGACGGGAGCCTCCTGTCCACCATCGACCGCACCCGCACCTCCGCCGGCGCGCGCCTTCTCGCGCGCCGGCTCGCAAGTCCGCTCGTCGATCCGCCGATCATCAATGCGCGGCTCGATGCGGTGACATTTCTCGCGGAAGATTCCGCGCGCCGTGATTCGTTGCGGCGGCTGCTTTCGGAAGCGCCGGACCTTTCCCGCGCGCTCGCGCGCCTTGCGCTCCTTCGCGGCGGCCCGCGCGATCTTGCCGCCGTGCGCGACAGCCTTGTCACGGCGGCGCGGCTCGCGGACATTTTTGCGAAACAAAAGCCGCCGGCCGAGCTTGCCGCGGCGGCCGCCTCCCTTGCTTCGGTCAAGCCGGCGCTGCAAGCGGAGCTCGCGAAAGCGCTCGCCGACGAGCTGCCGCTCGCCAAGGCCGCCGGCGGATTTGTGCGCGCGGGTTACGATCGAAATTTGGATGCGGCCGGCGAATTGCGCGACGAGTCGCGCCGGGTGATCGCGGCGCTGCAAACGCGCTATGCCGAGGAGGCCGGCATCCGCGCGCTCAAGATCAAGCACAATAATGTGCTCGGCTATTTCGTCGAAGTGGCTTCGCAGCAAGGCGAGAAGCTCATGGCGCCGCCACTCCGCGAGACGTTCATTCATCGCCAGACGCTCGCGGGCGTCATGCGCTTTTCCTCGACCGAGCTTTCCGAACTCGAAAGCCGCATCGCGAGCGCTGCGAGCCGCACGCTCGCGCTCGAGCTTGCGATCTTCGATCGCCTCGCGGGCGAGGTGCTGGCGCAGACGAAGGAACTCGAAGCGCTTGCGGAAGCCATCGCGCGCATCGACGTGGCCGCGGCGCTCGCGGAGCTTGCCGTGAGCGAAAATTGGGTGCGGCCCGCGGTCGACGGCTCGCTTGCCTTTGCGATCGAGGGCGGCCGCCATCCGGTGGTCGAAGCCGCGCTCCGCCGCGACGGCGGGCCGTTCGTCGCCAATGATTGCGATCTCGGCGCCTCCAAAAAAGACGGCGCCGGCAAGATCTGGCTCGTCACCGGTCCCAATATGGCGGGAAAATCGACGTTCCTCCGCCAGAACGCGCTGATCGCCATTCTCGCGCAGATGGGCTCGTTCGTGCCGGCGAAGGCGGCGCAAATCGGCGTCGTCGACCGCCTGTTCTCGCGGGTGGGTGCTGCCGACGATCTCGCGCGCGGCCGCTCGACCTTCATGGTCGAAATGGTGGAGACGGCGGCGATCCTCAATCAGGCGACCGCGCGCTCGCTCGTGATCCTCGACGAGATCGGCCGGGGGACGGCGACCTTCGACGGGCTCTCGATCGCCTGGGCGTGTCTCGAACATCTGCACGAGATCAACCGCTCGCGGGCGCTGTTCGCGACGCACTTTCACGAGCTGACGGCGCTCGCGGCAAGGCTCGGCCGCCTCGTCAACGCGACGGTGCGGGTGAAGGAATGGGAGGGAGACGTTGTGTTCCTGCACGAGGTCGCGCCCGGCGTCGCCGATCGCTCCTACGGCATTCAGGTGGCGAAGCTCGCGGGGCTGCCGATGGCGGTGATCGAACGCGCCCGCACCGTGCTCGCGCAACTGGAGGCCTCCGACCGCAAGGCGGCGCTCCGCGGCTTCGAGGACCTGCCGCTCTTCTCCGCCCAACGCGGCGCCGCGCCCGAGAAAGATGCGCTGAATGAGGCGCTCGACGCGGTCGATCCCGACCAGCTGGCGCCGCGCGAAGCGCTGGAAGCGCTTTATCGGCTGAAGAAACTTCGCGCCGATACAAAGAAAAACTGAACGCTCAGCGTTTTTTCACGATCTTCGCCGTTGCCACGTCCTTGCGCAGCGACTGCAGCACGACGCAGTAGCGCTCGGTCGTCTCCAGCAACTTGTCGAGATTTTCGGGCGAGGCGTCGGTGTCGACGTTGAAGGTGAGGCGAATGGCGCGGAAGCCGACCGGCGCCTCCTTGTCGACGCCGAGCGTGCCGCGAAAATCGAGATCGCCCTCGGCCTCGACGCTGCCGGACTTGATGTTGATGCCGTAGGCGGTCGAGACCGCGCGCAAGGTGACGCCGGCGCAGGCGACGAGCGCCTCGAGGAGCATGTCGCCGGAGCAGAGTTCATGCCCCGAGCCGCCGCTCGCCGGATGCAGCCCCGCGACCGCGATCGCGCGCCCTGTCTCGACCTTGCATGAAATTCCGTCGTCGAGCGCGCCGCGCGCTTTCAGCGTGATCACGGCGGCGTTGGGTTCTTTTTTATAGCGATCCTTCAACGGTGCTTGCAGCTCGCGCAGGGCGGTCGCGTCCATCTTCTTGTCTCCTTTTTTCGCGGGGGAGGTATGTCAGATCGCAGCGGCCGGCGCCAGTTCCTCGCCTTCGCGCTGGCCGCGGAGGCTCAAATCGAGCGCACCGAGAATCTTGCGTTTTGCCGCCTCCACCGCGGCGCCGTAACGCTCGCGCGGCCGCGCGAGGCCGAGGTCGATCTCGGCGACGAAGCGTCCCGGCCGCGGCCGCATGACGAGCACGCGATCGGCGAGAAACGCCGCCTCTTCCACGTCGTGGGTGACGAGAACGAGCGTGGGGCGGAAAGTTTCCCACAAGTCGAGGAGGTGCTCCTGCAAATTGGCGCGCGTGAACGCGTCGAGCGCCGAGAACGGCTCGTCGAGGAGCAGCACTTTCGGCCGCGGCGCCAGCGCCCGCGCGATCGCCACGCGCTGCGCCTGGCCCCCCGACAATTCGCGCGGCCAGCGGTCGGCGTATTCGGCAAGCCCCACGCGCGCGAGCACCTCGCGCACGCGTGCTTCGCGCTCTTCGCGCGGCCGGTCGGAAAGGCCGAAGCCGATGTTCTGCGCGACCGTGAGCCACGGCAGGAGCCGCGGCTCCTGAAACACGAGGCCGACGGCCGCGTGCGGTGCTTCGATCGTCTCGCCGTCGAGCCGGATACGGCCGCGGCTCGTGCGATCAAGTCCGGCGGCGAGCCGCAAGAGCGTGCTCTTGCCGCAGCCGGAGCCGCCGACCACCGCGACGATCTCGCCTTCGTTCACGCGCAAGTTAGCGCGCGCCAGCGCCTCGGTGCCGTTGGGATAAGTCTTATCGACGGATTCGATGGCGAGCATGGTCAACCGCGCGGTGCGAACGCGTCCTGCCAGGTGAGGAACGGGGCGGCGGCCGCAACCAGCAAGCCGTCGGTAAGCTTGCCGAGCACGGCAAAGGTCAGGATGGCGGCGAGAATTTCCTCGGCGTTGCCGAGCTGCTGGCCGTCGATGAGGAGATAGCCGAGCCCCTCGGAGGCGCCCATGAATTCGGCGGCGATCACGAACATCCAGCCAAGGCCGAGCCCCGCGCGCAGGCTCACGACGTAGGCGGGCAAGATCGCCGGCAGAAGAATTCGCCGCACCAGTGCCGGCGTCGACAGGCGAAAGATGCGTCCGACCTCCACCGTCTTGCGGTCGACCGAAAGGATCGCCCCCAGCATGCCGAGATAGACCGGGAAGAAGCAGCCGGCCGCGATCAGGATAATTTTCGATTTCTCGAAGATGCCGAACCACAGAATAAAGAGCGGCACCCAGGCGATCGACGGCACCGCGCGCAATCCCTGCAAGGTCGGATCGACGAGGTCGCGCGCGAGCTTGGAGGCGCCCGCGAGCGCGCCGATGAGCGTCGCCGCCGCGACGCCCAACGCGAAGCCCGCCGCCACGCGCGCGGTCGTGACCAGAATGTGCTGCCAGAGCGAGGGTTCGCTGTGGAAGGCAAGCGCATAGAGCGTTGCCAGCACCCGGCTCGGCGGCGGCATCAGGCGGCCTTGCACGAAGCCGAAGCGCACCGCCGCTTCCCATGCGAGCGCGAGCATAACCGGCAGCACGAGGCCGAGCAAAAGCCGCGAGGCGAGCCGCCGTTGCGGCAAGACTTTATCCGCGGCGGCGGTACGCGCTCGTTCTTCCGCGATGTTGGTCTCGATCGCGGCCATGATCACCGTGGACGAGGTTGCGTCGCTCAATGGGTGAGCGCCGCATTAAACCGCGTATCGATCAACTCGTCGACCTTCTTGCGCACGTCGACATCAGCGGGCAGCACGCCCGCCTTTTGCAAGGCGAGCCCCGCGGCCAAGATCGAATCCTCCTGCGGCTTGCCGATCTTGCTATGGGTGAGTTCCGTCCGCTCGGTGAGTTGCTTTGCCGCCACCTTCTCCGGAATCTTCGCCGCCTCGGCGAGGAGTTTGGTGAGTTCCTGCGGATGCGCAAGCGACCACAGCCGCGCCTCCTCGTAAACCTTCAATACGCGCGCGACGATGTCGGGATGCTCGTTCGCGAATTCCTCGCGCACGTTGAGGATGCCCCAGGTATTCGCCTCGGGCTTGCGAAAGAAGAGAACCGCGCCGTCATCGAGTTCAGCCGCCGCCATCATCGGATCAAGGCCGGCCCAGGCATCGACATCGCCGCGAATAAGCGCGGTCCGGCCGTCGGGATGCTGCAACAGCACGAATTTTACGTCCTTGTCGGAGAGCCCGGCGTCGGCGAGCGCGCGCACGAGGAAGATGTGCGGATCGGTGCCCCGCGTGACCGCCACCGATTTGCCTTTCAGGTCCGCGACTTTCGTAATCCCGGTATCCTTGCGCGTCACCAGCGCCGTCCACTCGGGGCGCGAATAGACGTAGATCGACTTGATCGGATTGCCGTTGATGCGGGCGACGAGCGCCGCCGAGCCCGCGGTCGAACCGAAATCGAGCGAACCCGCATTGAGGAATTCCAGCGCCTTGTTGGAGCCGAGCGTTTGCACCCAGCGTACCTTGGTGCCGTCCTTCTCGAATTCTTTTTCGAGGAGCCCCTGGCTGCGAAGCACGATCGAAACCGGATTATAGGTGGCCCAGTCGATGTGAAGCTCGTCGAGCGGTGCGGCGCGGACAGAATTGCCGCCAGCGGCAACCGCGATGGCGGCGAGGGCGATGACGGCCAGTCGTTCAAGAACGCGGATCATTGATGTGCTCCCAACGGGACGAAGACGCGGGCCCCGGAAGCCCCACCGAACTCCGGACCACGAACCGGCGTGGCATTGCTGCCCATGCCGTGAGCCCGATTGTTCAAACACCAGTAAAGTCTTGTCAATATATATAAAACAACATCGAAATAATGTTATATAGGATGTGACGAAAGACTTTTTCGTCATTCATGCAATATCTAATGGACGGAATCGGCCATGCCCGGCCGCTTCGAGGAAACGCTCTTTCATGTCGCAGCTTCTCAGCCGGCCGCGTCCGGCCGAGCCCACGGCGGTCGAACTCATCGACCTCAATCTCCTTGGCGCCGAAATTGCCGCGCTCACGGAGCAATATCGCGGGCGCGATGCGGACCTCCGCGCCGAATTCGCGAAATGCCTGAAGCGCGCGCTTGTGGAAGGGCGTCAGCGCGCCGAGCAGCTTCTGCTGGTTGAAGGCTCGGGCCACGCCTGCGCCCAGCGCCTCGCGCGGCTGATGGATACGATCATCGAGCTCGCGTTCAAATTCGCCGCGAGCACGCTCTACCGTTCCGACAATCCTTCGGCGGGCGAACGCATGGCGGTCGTCGCGGTCGGCGGCTACGGCCGCGGCATGCTCGCGCCCGGCTCCGACATCGATCTTCTGTTTCTGCTTCCCTACAAGCAGACCGCCTGGGGCGAGAGCGTCGCCGAGGCCGTGCTCTATGCGCTATGGGATCTCGGCCTCAAGGTCGGACATTCGACGCGTTCGATCGACGAATGCATCCGGCAGGCGAAGGCCGATATGACGATCCGCACGACGTTGCTCGAGACGCGGCTCTTGGCCGGCGACAAGGCGCTCTTCGACGAATTGAACAAGCGTTTCGATGAAGACGTCGTGCAGGGAACGGCGGCGGAATTCGTCGCGGCGAAGCTCGCCGAGCGCGACGAGCGCCACCGGCGCGGCGGCCAGTCGCGCTATCTCGTCGAGCCGAATGTGAAGGACGGCAAGGGGGGCCTCCGCGACCTGCACACGCTGTTCTGGATTTCGAAATATGCCTATCGCGTCCGCGATCTCGAGGAACTTGTCGAAAAGGGCGTATTCACCCCGGCCGAGCTTTCGCTTTTTCGCCGCTGCGACGATTTTTTGTGGGCCGTGCGCTGCAATCTGCATTTTCTCACCGGCCGCGCCGAGGAGCGTCTTTCCTTCGACCTGCAGTACGAAATGGCGCTCCGCCTCGGCTATACCAAGCATCCGGGGCTCCGCGAGGTCGAGCGCTTCATGAAGCACTACTTCCTCGTCGCCAAGGACGTCGGCGATCTGACCGCGATCGTTTGCGCGGCGCTCGAGGAAATTCACGTCAAGGCCGCGCCCGCGCTCACCCGCGTCGTCCAGCGCCTGACGCGGCGGAGCAAGAAACCGGTCAAGAACTTTCCCGCCTTCGTGATCGAGAATGACCGGCTGAACGTCGCCAGCGAAAAAGTCTTCGAGCGCGATCCGGTCAATCTCATCCGGCTCTTCCACATCGCCGATCTTCACGATCTTGAATTTCATCCCGAGGCGCTGCGGTTGGCGCGCCGTTCGCTGAAGCTGATCGATGCCGAACTGCGCGAGGACAAGGAGGCGAACAAACTCTTCCGCGAGATCCTCACCTCGAAGCACGCCCCCGAAATCGTGCTCAGGAAAATGAACGAAACCGGCGTGCTCGGGAAATTCGTGACGGAGTTCGGCCACGTCGTCGCGATGATGCAGTTCAACCTCTATCATCACTACACCGTCGACGAACATCTGATCCGTTGCATCGGCGTCCTGTCCGAGATCGAGCGCGGCGGCAATCCTGACTACGGGCTCGCCAATGAACTGATGCGGGGGATCAAGAACCGCGATCTCCTCTATGTGAGTCTCTTTCTCCACGACATCGCCAAGGGCCGCCCCGAGGACCACTCGATCGCCGGCGCGAAAATCGCGCGGCGCTTCTGCCCGCGGCTCGGCCTTTCCGCCGCCGAGACCGAGACCGTTGCCTGGCTCGTCGAGCAGCACCTCTCAATGTCGATGATTGCGCAGTCGCGCGATCTTTCCGACCGCAAGACCATCGAGGATTTCGCCGCCATTGTGCAAAATCTCGAGCGCCTGAAGATGCTCCTGGTTCTGACCACCGCCGATATTCGCGCGGTGGGTCCGGGCGTTTGGAACGGCTGGAAAGCGCAGCTTTTGCGCACGCTCTATTATGAGACCGAGCCCGTCGTCACCGGCGGCTTCTCGGAAGTGAACCGCTCGAGGCGCATCGAATTCGCGCAAGGCGAATTCCGCGCGGCGATGAAGGATTGGGACGCGGTGAAGCTCGACCGCTACATCGCCCGCCACTATCCGCCCTACTGGCTGAAGGTGGATCTCGCGCGCAAGACCGAGCACGCGCGCTTCATCGAGGACGCCGAGCGGGCCGGCCGGCAGCTCGCGACCGCGGCCAAGATCGACGCCGCGCGCGGCGTCACCGAGCTTACGATTCTGGCGCCCGATCATCCGCGGCTTTTGTCCATCATCGCCGGCGCCTGCGCGGTATCCGGCGGCAACATTGTCGACGCGCAGATCTTCACCACCACCGACGGACTTGCGCTCGACACCATTTCGGTTTCGCGCGAGTTCGACCGCGACGAGGATGAGGAACGCCGCGCCGCCCGCATCGCCGAAGGAATCGAACGCACGCTGCGCGGCGAGACGCACCTGCCGGAAGTGGTGGCGCGGCGGCTGCCGAAGGGACGCTACCGCTCCTTTGCGCTTGAGCCCGAGATCAACGTCAACAACGTGTGGTCGGACCGCTACACGGTGATCGAGGTTTCCGGCCTCGACCGGCCCGGCCTTCTCTACGATCTCACCAACACGATTTCGCGGCTCAATCTCAACATCGCCTCGGCGCATGTCGCGACCTTCGGCGAGCGCGCGGTTGACGTGTTTTATGTGACCGATTTGACCGGCGCCAAAGTGGCCTCGGCCCAGCGCGTGGCCGCGATCCAGCGCGCGCTGCGCCCCGCCTTTGATACTCCCGCCGACGAGGAAAAACCGCCGAAACGCGCGGGCGCTTCGCGCTAGCCGCGGTTTAACCCTGCCTTAAATCGCAGCATTTAGACCTTCTTAACCGCGCCGGACGGCGCAAGGGGGACCGGTCGATCATGCTGTGGACGAGGCGGGGATACGAGCGCCGCGAGCCCGTGCTGACCGCGGGCTCCCGGTTCGATCTCAAGCTCGACCCGCGAGACCGGGCCGCCGGGCCGCCGCCCGCCGCGCGGCCGAATTCCGCGCGCGGAACGAAGCCGTCTTCGCCGAAGCCGTCTTCACCGAAAAAGCCGCGCAAGCCGCCTCAGCGCAAGCCGGACCGATTTACGCTGCGGCGGCTCTTCTATTGGTGCTTCGTGCTCGGCATTTGGGCGGCGGTCGCGGTTGCCGGAGTCATCACCTGGCACGTGATGAAGCTGCCGCCGATTCAGTCGCTGGTGGTGCCGAAGCGGCCGCCGACGATCACCATCCTCGGCATCGACGGTAAGACGATCGCGACCCGCGGCGAAATGGGCGGCGCCGCGGTGCCGCTGAAAGCGCTCCCGCCTTATCTCCCGCAGGCCTTCGTCGCCATCGAAGACCGCCGCTTCTATCACCATTTCGGGCTCGATCCGTTCGGGCTCGCGCGCGCGGTGGCGGTGAATATCGCCCATCGCGGCGTGCGCGAAGGCGGCTCGACGCTCACGCAACAGCTGGCGAAAAACCTGTTTCTCACCCACGAGCGCACGATCTCGCGCAAGATCGACGAGGTGATCCTCGCGCTCGCGCTCGAGAAGCAATATACGAAGAACGACATTCTCGAACTCTATTTGAACCGCGTCTATTTCGGTTCCGGCGCTTACGGCGTGGAAGCCGCGGCGCAACGCTATTTCGGCAAGTCCGCGCGCGTCGTCACCCTTGCCGAGGCCGCGATGCTCGCCGGCCTCGTCCGCTCGCCGTCGCGGCTCGCGCCCACGCGCAACCCGAAACTCGCGCGCGAGCGCGCCGATGTCGTCTTGAACGCGATGGTCGAGGCCGGCTTCGTGTCCGAGGCGATGGCGAAGACCGCGCGCACGAAGCCGGCGCAGATCGTCAAGAACGACGGCCCCGGTTCCACCGGCTATGTCGGCGACTGGGTGATGGACGCGCTCAACGACTATATCGGCCGCTTCGAGAACGACGTCGTCGTGCAGACGACGATCGATCCGGCCTTGCAAAACGCGGCGGAAAAGGCGCTTGCCGATGAACTCGCGCAGAAGGGCGAGCGCTACGGCGTCTCGCAAGGCGCGCTCGTGGCCATGGATCCCGACGGCGCCGTGCGCGCGCTCGTGGGCGGGCGCTCCTACGCCGAAAGCCAGTTCGACCGCGCGGTTGCCGGCCACCGGCAGCCGGGCTCGGCCTTCAAGCCGTTCGTGTATCTCGCCGCGCTCGAGCGCGGACTCACCCCCGATACCGTGCGCGAGGATGCGCCGATCGCCGTGCGCGGCTGGAAGCCGGAAAATTACACCCACGAATATTTCGGCCCGGTGACGCTCACCACGGCGCTCGCCAATTCCCTGAACACCGTTTCCGTCCGTCTCATTCTCGAAGTCGGCGCGCAGAATGTGGCGACCGTCGCGCGGCGCCTTGGCATCGCTTCGAAGTTGGAGCCCAACCCTTCGCTCGCGCTCGGCACCTCGGAAGTGACGCCGCTCGAACTCGTCGGCGCCTACGCGCCTTTCGCCAACGGCGGCCTCGGCGTGATCCCGCACGTGGTCGAGCGCGTGCGCGAAAGCGGCGGGAAAATTCTCTATGCCCGCACGGTCTCGGGCTCTTCGCGCGTGGTCGCGCCCGAGCATGTCGGCATGATGAACAAGATGCTGGCGGAGACGCTGTTGACCGGCACCGCGCGCCGCGCTTCCGTTCCCGGCTGGCCCGCCGCCGGCAAGACCGGCACCAGCCAGGATTATCGCGATGCCTGGTTCGTCGGCTACACCGGCCGCATGATCACGGGCGTCTGGCTCGGCAATGACGACGGCACCCCGACCAAGAAGGCGACGGGCTCGGGCCTTCCCGTCGACATCTGGAACCGTTTCATGCGCGCCGCCCACCAGAACCTGCCGGCGGTCGAATTGCCGGGCGGCTATGCCAATGGCGGCTTCGGGCAAATGCTGCCGCCGGGAACGGTCGAAGAGCAGGCGCCGGGCGCATCACCGCCGCCGCCGCCACAAAGTTTCTCGCTCGACCGCTGGCTGATCGACAAATTGTTCGGCCGCTGATCGCTACTCGATGCCGTAGCGGTAGAGCGAGGCGCCGTGCGCGCGGAGCCACGCTTCGGCGCGCCGCCATTCGGGAAAAATTTTCTCGACCGTCCGCCAGAAGCGCTTCGAGTGGTTGAGCTCGATGCGGTGGGCGACCTCGTGCGCGGCGAGATAATCGAGCACGAAGGGGGGCGCGAGCACGAGCCGCCAGGAAAATGAAAGCGATCCCGACTGCGAGCAGGAACCCCAGCGGCTCGCAGTGTCCCGCAACGAAACCGCGCGAATGGAAACGCCGAGGGTCGCCGCATAGCGGCGGCTCGCCGCCACAAGGTCGCGCTGCGCCTCGCGTTTGAGGAAATCGCGCACGCGCCGGCCGATATGCGCGCTGCCTCCGGCCACGCACAACAGCGGCGTTCCGTCGGCGCCCGCTTCCGTCCACGCGGTTCCGCGCGCATTCGCCCGGTGCACGATCCGGTGCGGCGCGCCCCTGAGCGGAATGATTTCTCCCGGCAGAAACGGCGCGGGCTGCGGCAGGCGCTTCAGCCGCGCCGCGATCCAGCCGGTGTTTTTTTCGGCGAAGCGTTTGGCTTGCTGCAGGCTGCCGCGCGGCGGCATCGTCAGCACGATGTCGCGCGTCGCCTCGCGCACCCGCAGCGTATAGCGCCGCGCGGCGGGATGGCGGCGAACTTCGATTGCGTAATGCTCACCGCCGCCGCCGATGATGAAACGCTCCCGCGCCGGCGGCGGCTGCTTGCGGAAAAAACGAAACGAAAGCGGCATCGAACGAAGCCCCTGGCGAATCGGCGTTGCCCTAGGCAAGGCCAATCGCAGGCTTCATGCAAGTTTTGTCCGTTTTTGGTCGGGCGAATCGGTTTTGATGCGCTTTTTGAATTCGGCGACGGCGGCGCTCACCAGGCCGGGCGCGCGGTTGTTGCTGAGCATGAAATCGGCGATGCGCGGCGCGATCTCGGCGCGGAAACGCGAGCCGTTGAACACGCCGTAGTGTCCGACATTCGGCTGCAGGTAATGCGTCTTTTTCTCGGCCGGAATGTTGACGCAGAGCCGCTGCGCGGCCTCCGTCTGGCCGACGCCCGAGATGTCGTCGTTCTCGCCCTCGACGGTGAGTAGCGCCACGCGCCGGATCGCGGCGAGATCCACCGGCTTGCCGTGGTGGGTCATCGTTCCGTTCGGCAGGTCATGGCGGATGAACACGCTCTCCACCGTCTGCAGATAATATTCGGCGGCAAGATCCATCACCGCGAGATACTCGTCGTAGAATTCCTTGTGCTTCGTCACCGAGTCGCCGTCGCCCTTCACCAGGTTCGTGAACAGCTGCTGGTGGGCGTCGAGGTGGCGGTCGAGATTCATGCTGACGAAGCCCCAGAGCTGCAAAAAGCCCGGGTAGACCTCCCGCATGAATCCGGGATGCGGGAACGGCACCCGCGCGATCACATGCGTGCGGAACCAGTCGATGCCGCGCTCCTCGGCGAGCTTGTTCACCCCCGTCGGATTGATGCGGGTATCGATCGGGCCGCCCATCAGCGTCATCGAGTGCGGAATGTAGGGATCGTCCTCCGCCTCCATGCGCGCGACCGCCGCCATCACCGGCACCGCCGGCTGGCAGACCGCAATCACGTGGCAGTCGCCGCCGAGCCGGTGCAGGATGCTGATCAGATAGTCGATGTAATCGTCGAGGTCGAAGCGGCCGGCCGACGCCGGCACCATGCGCGCATCCGTCCAGTCGGTGATGTAGACGTCGTGGTTGGGCAGGAACGCCTCGACCGTGCCGCGGAGCAACGTCGCGTAATGGCCCGACATCGGCGCCACGATCAGAACCCGCGGCTGCGGCCGCCGCGGCGCGCGTTCGAACTGGCGCTCGAAATGCAGGAGTTGGCAGAACGGCCGCTCCCATACGCTGGTGGCGCGCACGGGCACCCGCTCGCCGCCGATCGACGTCGAATTGATGCGCCATTCCGGCTTGCCGTAGCGGCGCGTCGCGCGCTCGAACACTTCCGCCGCCGCCGCCATCGATTTGCCGAAGGTCGTCTGTGCGAACGGATTGAGCGGGTTCTTGAAATAGAGCTTGCTCGCGTCGGCCATCGCCCGCGAGGGCGTGAGCGCCGCCTGGCCCCACTCGTACATCCAGTAGAGCGGGCCGGACAGAACTGGCGCGCCGCCGGGCAGTTCGGGAATTTTTCCGAAAACGCCGATCGCCATGATGGTTCCCAGCCGAGCCCCCGCTGCGGCGCAGCATAGATGTCGTCAAATCTTCATGGCGTCAACGGCGTTCGGGTTGCGGCCGCTGCGGGTGTGGAATTCGCTATTCGCCGGTCTGGATCAGCGCGCCGGCCTTCCGTGCGCTGTCGAGCAGTAGGACAAAGGACGCGGCGCCGACGATCAGCCAGACGAGATTGAGCCCGAGCGCCCAGGCCATCAGTTCGGTGCGAAACACATGCTCGACGACGAGCGCGCGCATGCCTTCGAACACCGCCGTCGGCGGCAGCGCCCAGGCAATCGGCTGCACGAAAGCGGGCAACGTCGTCACCGGATAATAGACGCAGGTGAGCGGCAGGAAGATGAACATGATGCTCCAGGTGAGCCCTTCGGCGCCGAGGCCGTTTCGCATCACGAGGCCGGAGCAAAGCATGCCCACCGCCCAGGCGGTGAAGAAGAGATTGGCGAAGAAGGCGACGAGCGCGAGACCAAGGCCCCAGAGATTAAAGCCGAAAAAGACGATGGCGAGAATCGTCACCGGCAGGAAGCCGACGCAAAGCCGGATCACGCTCATCGCCATCAGCGCCACCATGAATTCCGCCGGCCTGAGCGGCGAGATCATGAGGTTGGGAAGGTTGCGCGACCACATCTCCTCCATGAACGACATCGAGAAGCCGATCTGGCCGCGAAACAGGAGATCCCACAGAAGGAACGCCGCGAGAAACGTGCTCGCCGCCGCCAGCGCCGCCCCCGACTGGCGCGCCATGCCAAGCTGCAGGAATCCCCACATGAACATCTGCACCGCCGGCCAATAGGCAAGCTCCACGAGCCGCGGCCACGACGAGCGCAGCAAATACCAGTGGCGAAGTATGATGGCGCTGATGCGGCGCGGCGAGAAGGAATGCGCTTCCACGCTCATGACGCGCTCCGCGAAAGCGCCGGCTGCCGCCGGCCGCGCGCCACGTCGAGGAAGACCTCTTCCAGATTCTGCCGGCCGTAGCGCACGAGCAGCGCGTCCGGCGCGTCGTCGTCCACGATCTTGCCGCGCTTCATCATGATGACGCGGTCGCAGAGCCGCTCGACCTCGAACATGTTGTGGGAGGCGAGGAGAATCGTCGCGCCTCGCTCCGCGCGGTAGCGCTCGAGATGCCCGCGGATCCAGTCGGCGGTATCCGGGTCGAGCGAGGCGGTCGGCTCGTCGAGCACGAGAAGGTCGGGCTCGTTGATCAGCGCCTTGGCGAGCGCGGCGCGGGTTTTCTGCCCGGCCGAAAGTTTGCCCGCCTGCCGGTCGAGAAATTCGGCAAGATCCAGGCTCTCGGAAAGCGCGGCGATGCGCGCGTCGCTGTCGGCGACGTCATAGAGCAATGCGAATACCTTGAGGTTTTGCCGCACCGTGAGCCGGTGCGGCAGATCCACGTACGGGCTTTCGAAGTTCATCCGCCCGAGCACGCGATAGCGCTCCTCCGCCATATCGGCGCCGAATACCCGCACGCGTCCCGCGCTCGGCGCCACCAGCCCCATGATCATGCCGATGGTGGTGGTCTTGCCCGCGCCATTGCCGCCGAGGAGGCCGGTGATCGTTCCCGCTTCGATGCCGAACGAAATGCCGTCGACGGCGATCGCCTCGCCATAATGCTTGGCGAGCCCGTCGGCTTCGATTGCGAAAGCTTTGCTGCGCGTGTCCATGCGGGGGGTCCGGCGTGCCGAGACATGTCCTAGAATTTGCGGGCCTGTTTCACAACACGAGACATAAGCCTAGAGTGAGGCGATGCCGGTCGCCTCCGACCTTTCCCCTCGTCCCGTCGGCCCCCTGCAATATGGGCTGCGGCTCGACACCATCATTCGCCTGCGCTGGCTCGTGGTCTTGGGCCAGTCGGTCACGCTGATCGGCGTCCATTGGGGCTTCGGCTTTGATTTTCCGGTGTGGCCGGCGCTGGCGCTCGTCGCGCTGACCGCGGCGACCAATCTATATGTGAGGTTCCGCTATCCGCGGCCGCATCGGCTGAGCGAAGCCGCATCGGGGATTTTGCTCGCCTATGACACGCTGCAACTCACGGCGCTTCTGTACCTCACCGGCGGCGTCGACAATCCGTTCTTCGCGTTTTATCTCGCGCCGCTCCTGATTTCGGCGACCGCGCTTTCCCCGCGCACGACATTTCTGATCGGCGTCCTGATGATGGGCACGGTGACGTTCTTGAGTTTCCTTTCCTTGCCGCTTCCCTGGTACTCGAACAACACCATCGCCTTTCCGCCGCTCTACCGCGGAAGCGAATGGATCGCGATGTTCGTGCAGGTCGCTTTCATCGGCCTCTACACGTGGAAGATCGCCGACGAAAACCGTCAGATCGCCGATGCGCTTGCCGCCACCGAGCTCGTGCTCGAGCGCGAGCAGCATCTGTCGGCGCTCGACGGCCTTGCCGCCGCCGCCGCGCATGAACTCGGAACGCCGCTCGCCACCATCGCGCTCGTCTCGCGCGAAATCGAGCGCGGAATGCCCGCGAATGCTTCCTACGCCGACGACATCCGCCTGTTGCGGCAACAGACCGAGCGCTGCCGCGCGATTCTCGCCCGCATCACCTCGCTGCAGTCGGGCGACGCCCCCTATGACCGCATGCCGCTGTCGCAGCTGATCGACGAGGTGGTGGCGCCGCACCGGCCGTTTGGAACGGAGATCGCGGTGCGGCTTCCGCCCGACCGCAGCGCCGAGCCGGTGATCACCCGCAATCCCGGCATCCTCTACGGGCTCGGAAATTTGATCGAGAACGCGGTCGACTTCGCCAGCAAAAAAGTGACGGTCGCCGCCAACTGGAATGCGGACCAGATCGAAATCCTCATCACCGACGACGGGCCGGGATTTGCCGCCGGCATCATCGACCGCATCGGCGAGCCCTACGTTTCCGTGCGCAGGAGCAAGGCCGACGGCCCCGGCGGCCTCGGCCTTGGCATTTTCATCGCCAAGACCCTGTTGGAGCGCACTGGCGCGGCATTAACCATCAGCAATCGGCCCTATCCCGAAAGCGGCGCGGCCGTGCTTGTTCGCTGGCCGTACGAAAAATTCAAACTGGACGTGCCGCCGCAAGAAGATGAAATCCGCTCCGCCATCCAGAACACGCGCGCGGCCTCTATTGCGACGAAAGAGGCCGCGGAATAGGTTTATCGCTCGGGCGACGCTTCGGAAGCAGTGATCCATGATGTCCGATATCAGCACCGGTATAGACGGCCCCGACGCAAGCCTCTTGATCGTCGATGACGACAAGGCCTTTCTCGAGCGTCTCGCGCGCGCGATGGAAGGGCGCGGCTTCGAGGTCAAGACCGCGGATTCCGTGGCCGCGGGCCTCGCCGCGGTCGAGGATTCGCCGCCCGCTTTCGCCGTCGTCGACATGCGGCTTGGCGACGGCAGCGGCATCGACGTCATTTGCGCGCTGAAGGATCGCCGCCCCGAGGCGCGCAGCATCATTCTCACCGGCTACGGCAACATCGTCACGGCGGTGAACGCGGTGAAGCTCGGCGCCGTCGATTATCTGTCGAAGCCCGCCGATGCCGACGAAGTCTGCGCCGCGCTCAAGGCCGGTCCCGGCCAGAAGCCGGAGATCCCCGAAAATCCGATGTCGGCCGACCGCGTGCGCTGGGAGCATATCCAGCGCGTCTACGAGCTTTGCGGGCGCAACGTGTCGGAGACGGCGCGCCGGCTGAGCATGCACCGCCGCACCTTGCAGCGGATTTTGGCCAAACGCGCGCCGCGTTGAACTCGCGCGCTCCATCGGTTAAGCCAGAGCCGGGCACCCGTAGCTCAGCTGGATAGAGCGCTGCCCTCCGAAGGCAGAGGTCAGAGGTTCGAATCCTCTCGGGTGCGCCAAATAGATCAGATAATTGATAGCAGTTCCGGCAATTCTGTCGCTATCTTAGCTGGTAAATAACAAATAGATGTCATTACTTGCGAGGACTTCCATCGTTCCATCAGAGATATTATGCGAGTTCCTTGTGTCAGGGGCTAGTATAGGCTTCGACTAACGGGGGCTGACCGACCTAATGGTTGTCAAAAGTTCCAGATCAGAAAGGTTCGCGCGGCTACGCTTGGCGAATTGGAGGAATTTTATTCAGGCGGATGTCGAACTTGAGGGGCGAGTCTTCCTGATCGGCCCTAATGCATCCGGAAAATCCAATTTACTCGATGCTTTCAGATTTCTACATGACCTAGTCGGACTAGGTGGCGGTTTTCAGGAGGCGATCCTAAGTAGAGGCGGCGTATCAAAACTGCGTTGCTTAGCGGCGAGGCGTTACCCGGACGTTGAGATCGGGGTGACCATCGGTAACGGCAAGACGAGTTGGGAGTACGAACTTAGTTTCAGCCAAGACAACCAACGGCGACCTATAATCAAGCGCGAGATCGTAAGACGCGCAGGTGAAACGGTACTTATTCGTCCAGATTCGGATGATCGAGCTGATCCGGCTCGCCTCAACCAAACCTACATCGAGCAAGTTAACGTAAATCGTGCATTCCGCGAGCTTGCAGAATTTTTCCGAAGCGTGAGATATCTACATCTAGTCCCTCAATTGGTTCGCGATGCCGAGAGATATATTGGGAAGAAGCAAGATCCATTTGGCTCGGATTTTCTGGAGCAAGTCGCGCGCACTCCGGACAAAACTAGAGACTCAAGATTGCGCAGAATAGGCGAGGCGCTAAAGATTGCCGTGCCGCAATTAAAGGACCTTCGATTCTATCGGGACCCTGCAAGAGGGACCCCACACCTAAGGGGTCGGTACGAACATTGGAGACCTAAAGGTGCTTGGCAAACTGAAGAACAATTTTCGGACGGAACTTTGAGACTGTTGGGACTTCTGTGGTCGGTGTTAGACGGATCCGGCCCCTTATTGCTGGAAGAGCCTGAGTTGTCATTGCATCAAGAGGTTGTCCGGTCTCTGCCTCAAATGTTTGCCCGAATGCAGCGCCGCACAGGTCGCCAGGTAATTGTTAGCTCTCATTCTGCTGATCTATTACGGGACGAAGGTATAGGGCTCGACGAGGTAATCCTGTTGAGGCCATATGCTGAAGGCACTTCTGTAGAGGTTGCCTCAGACGTTGGCCAAGCAAAAGAATTAGTGGAAGGCGGCGTGCCCCTGCCTGAAGTTGTGCTCGCCGAGACAAGGCCTCCGCGGTCAAACCAATTGGCGCTATTTGGGGATTGATAGTGAGTTGGGGCGCAGGGGCAACAGTCACTGCGGCGGTTGAAGGTGATATCGACGAGACGGTCGTGAGGCGTGTCTTAGAACACGCAGGATTCAACCTCGGAACTGTCCATGGGCGGTTAGGGAAAGCCCGACTTCTTACATCGCTACCTGGGTATAACAGCGCGGCTCGGCACGCGCCATGGATTGTGCTTGTCGATTTAGATCGTGATTGTGACTGCGCGCCGACTTGCATACGCCAATGGCTGCCGCATGCATCAGAAAAAATGTGTTTCCGTGCGGCCGTTCGTGCGATTGAAGCGTGGCTGCTCGCTGATAGAGAAAGAATTGCGAGATTTTTGGGGATTAGTGAGAATCGAGTGCCGCGAAATCCTGATGAGTTGAATAATCCCAAACAGGTGCTTGTGAATTTGGCAAGAGACTCTCGCCACGCCGGTGTGCGTCAGGACATTGTGCCGAACGCCAGGAGCGGGCGCGCGGTCGGTCCATTGTATAATTTGCGGATGATTGAGTTTATTGAGGACAAAGCCAACGGCTGGCGTGTTGACGAAGCGGCCGGAGTTTCTGAAAGTTTGGGAAGGTGGGTCAATCGCCTTACTGACTTTATTTAAGCCTTTGTCGAGGTTTCGGAATTCTAGAGTTTCGCGGAAATCTCGCGATGTATGTACGCTGCCCTGGTGGTTGGAAATTTGCTAACCTTGGAAGGACTTGAATCCTCTCGGTTGCGCCAGTATTGCGTAAAGGCGTTCGCGGCCTCTCGCCGGCTACCTCTTCCTGAACTTGCTCTTGTCCTCTTCGATCTTGCTCTTCGAGCCTTCGCCGAGCCAGTCGGTCAAGGCGAGGAGGAGCCCCGAGAGCACGAACACCAGGTGAATGCCGACGAGCCAGGCGAGATTCTTCTCGTCGAGATGCGTGTCGAGGTTCATGAAGGCTTTCAGCACCTGGATCGCCGAAATCACCACGATCGAGGCGATCAGCTTCTGCTTCAGCCCCGCGTAATCGATCTTGGTGATCCATTCCGGCCAGTCGGGATAGCCCTCGGGGTCGATGCGCGAGACGAAGTTCTCGTAGCCCGAGAAAATGATGATCAGCACCAGATTGCCGGTGAGCGAAAGGTCGACGAGCGCGAGCACGCCGACGATCACGTCGGTCTCCGACGCCGTCGTGATCGTGACGGCGAAATGCGCGAGCTCGCGGAGGAAGGTGACGAGCAGGACGAAGAGGCTGACGATCAGCCCCAGGTAAAACGGGGCCATCAGCCAGCGGCTCTGGAAAATGCTGCGCTCCAAGAGCCGCTCGACGGGGCCGGGTTCGCTCGCCATGGCGCGATCGAACCACGGCGCGGGAAGCCCGGCAACTTTTATGTTGGGCCGTTCAGTGCGCGGCGACCCCGGTCCCGATCTGGCAGGCGACGCCGGTGCCGCCGAGCCCGCAATAGCCCGCCGGGTTCCTGGCGAGGTATTGCTGGTGATAATCCTCGGCGAAGTAGAATTCCGGCGCGTCGAGAATTTCGGTGGTGACCGGGCCGTAGCCCTGCTTCTTCAGCGCCGCCTCGTATTCCTTCTTCGACGCTTCGGCGGCGGCGCGCTGATCCGCGTTATAGACGTAGATGCCCGAGCGGTATTGCGTGCCGATGTCGTTGCCCTGGCGCATGCCTTGCGTCGGGTCGTGGCTCTCCCAGAACGCCTTCAGGAGTTCCTGGTAGGTCACCTGCTTCGGGTCATAGACGACGAGCACCGCCTCGGTGTGGCCGGTGCGCCCCGAACAGACTTCCTCGTAGGTCGGGTTCGGCGTCTGCCCCGCGGCGTAGCCGACCGCGGTCACCCACACGCCGGGGATCTGCCAGAACTTCTTCTCCGCGCCCCAGAAGCAGCCGAGGCCGAACATCGCTTTGGCGCTTCCCTCCGGATAGGGGCCTTTCAGCGGCCGGCCGCTGACGAAATGCTTCTCGGCGCTGGGAATGGCCTTGGCGCGGCCGGGGAGCGCGTGGCCCGGCGCCGGCAGATCGAGATTTTTCTTGAACAGGAACATGGTGATGCCTCCCGCAAATCCGTGGTCTATCGGCCCATATATAATGTACGGCCGCCGCCCGTCCCATCTCTGCTTACGATCAAATCCCCGCTATCGCGCGGGATGGCCCATCACGCCGGCGCGAGGCCGGCTCAATCGCGCGACGAATAGCCGATCGTCCGCTCGCGCTTGCGGCCGATGAACACGAGGATGCCGCCGAGCACGGCGAGGATCAGCCATAGCGGCGTCAACAGGATGCTGAGAATCACCGGATTCCACAGCCAGTCCGGGAGATGCCCCTCGATCCAGTTGCGGGCGAGATCGAGGCTCGCCGGGTGCAGCGCGAACCAGGCCTCGCCAAACGCCGTCAGCATGATCCGGCCCGATGCGATCGAGCGATTGCCGTCGATCACGATCGAGATGAAGGCGCCCGCGAGCAGCCACAGACCGATGAAGCGCGCCAAAAACCGCAGCATGGGAAATTCCGTCCGGCCGAGACCTAACCCGCGCGCGGAAGGCGCGCAACCGCTTGCGCGGCCGCCCGATTTTCCAGCGGCTTCGCTTGTATCGGCGCTGTCGGGCAGTATAGTCGCGCGCGCTGGAGCATGATCCCGAAAAAGCGGGCACCGGTTTTCGGAAAAGATCATGCTCCGGCAAATAATGGAGCATGATCCCGAAAAGTGGGCACCGGTTTTCGGAAAAGATCATGCTCCGCAAAATGCGGAGGGATGGCCGAGTGGTTTAAGGCGCACGCTTGGAAAGCGTGTGTACGGGAAACCGTACCGTGGGTTCGAATCCCACTCCCTCCGCCACTATGTTGTTCGCGCATGTTCGCGGACGTCCGCAAAGCTCGATGAAACCGGCGTTTTCGCGCGCTTTCCGTCTTTGCACATTCGCCTTTGATCGTGAGAATCCGCGTCACCCCTTGTGGGTAGATTTGTGGGTAGGATTCATGGCGAAAATCACCGGCAGACTCACGGCGCTGAAAGTTTCGCGACTCGTTGAGAAGCGATCTGATTGAAGTCCGCAAGCGGAAGAGCGGCGCGAATAAGGGGTGTTCCTTCGGCGGAATGCCCCGTTCCGAATCTGCTAATGGCGCCCCACTCCCAGCGACTTATGAAAAGGGAGCTTTAAGCGCCAGGCCGGAAGGTGTTGAGATGGCAAGTGAGCAAAACGTTCCGTTGCCGGCCTCGGCACCGGCGGAAATAGTTACTCAGCCCGAATCCGTTCGTCGCCTCTTATTCACTGCCGTCGGCTGGCTGTTGCTGGCTGAGCTCACGAGCGGCTTCCCCGTCGGTTTTGTTATAGGCGCATTAAAAGCCGCTCATTTTCAAAACGCATCTCTGGGCCATCCGATCAGCATCACTGTCATGACGTGGTTGGCAGGCTGCGCACTGCTCATCGGGGTACGCCAACGAGCCGCCATCGTTGGGCATGGTAATCGTCGCGCTGGCGTGGGTGACAGCCCAATAAGGAGGTGGTGGCTTCTGGTGGTGCTTGCGCTTCTGGCAGCAACCTGGGCCTTCATGGCAGCAGCCGCTTGGCATGGCGCGTTTCCTCAGTGGGTCTCCGCTTGGCGCGGCCAAAGCGTGTGGACGTTCATCGCGTATATTGCAGCGACCGTCATCTTGGCCCCGTTAGCAGAAGAGCTCTTTTTCAGAGGGTGGCTCTGGACCGGACTTCGACAACATTGGCGCGTATTTCCAACGGCGCTGGTGTCGTGCGGGTTCTGGCTGATCGTTCATATGGAGCGCGGAATTCTGGTGCCAATTCTTCTCATTCCCGTTGCGGTCATGCTGGGTTTTGCGCGCCATTTCTGCGGCCTCAGGGCAGCAATGGTTGTGCACGCGGTCTACAATTTTGTCGGCGACCTCGTCTTAATTACGTTGGTCACATCAACGTAAAAGTCGGCGCGGCGAGAAAGTGATGACGCAAACGCCCGAGACGAAACGTGAATCAATCGAACCGATCGGGGCTTGGCGCGTTTTATCCTGCGGGGCGGCGTTTCTTCCCGGAGAAGGAACCCTCGTGCTTGCGCTCAGCGTTATTCCGGGTGTCGACCATTCCTCCCGCCTCGAAGAAGCGCCCGAACCTCCCCTTTCCGACGGCGCCGTTCTCGTTGAAACCATCGCCATCGGCATTTGCGGCACCGATCGGGAAATTATCGAAGGCCATTATGGCGCCGCTCCTCCGGGGGCGAAGCGGCTGATCATCGGCCACGAATCGCTGGGCCGCGTGGTGGAAGCTCCCGACCGCGGGCCCATCCAGAAAGGCGATCATGTTGTCGGAATCGTAAGGCGGCCCGATCCCGTTCCGTGTCCGGCTTGCGCCAACGGCGAGTGGGATATGTGCCGCAACAATCTCTACACCGAACGCGGCATCAAACAACGCGACGGTTACGCCTCGCAACGCTTCCGCATCGAGCCCGACTTCGCGATCAAGATCGACCCGAGCCTCGGCTTCCGCGGCGTGCTGGTCGAGCCGACCAGCGTCGTCGCCAAGGCATGGGAACAGGTCGAGCGCATCGGCAACCGGAGCCCGTCCTGGCATCCGCGCACGGCACTCGTTACCGGCGCGGGTTCGATCGGGCTGCTTGCGGCGTTGCTGGGCTTGCAGCGCGGATACGCGGTGCACGTCTTCGATCAGGTCGAAACGGGCGCGAAGCCAGACCTCGTGCGCGCGTTGGGCGCGAGCTATCACCATGGAAGCCTGCGCGACCTCAAGCCCGACCTCGTGTTGGAATGCACCGGCGCGACTTCGGTGATTCTGGAGGTGGTGGAGCGCGTCGTGCCGGCCGGGATTGTTTGTCTCGCGGGTGTTTCCACCGGCGGGCGGGAAATCGAATTCGACGTCGGAAAATACAACCGAAGCATGGTGCTCGAGAACACGGTGGTGTTCGGCACCGTCAACGCCAATCGCCGCCACTACGAAGCGGCGGCACTTGCGCTCGCCCGCGCCGACTCGCGCTGGCTGGAGCGTCTCATTTCGCGCCGCGTTCCGCTCGAGCGGTGGCCGGAGGCGCTCGAGCATCGCGCCGACGACATTAAAGTCGTGCTTGAGTTCGCGGCGTAAACGTCATGGCGCTGCCCATCGAAGATTATGCGATCGTCGGCGATTGCACTTCGGCGGCCCTCGTCGGCAAGGACGGTCCGATCGATTGGCTGTGCTGGCCGCGCTTCGATTCCGACGCCTGCTTTGCGGCCTTGCTCGGCACGCCGGATTGCGCTCGTCAATTCGGCGTTCAATCTCACGCGCGCGTCCAAGCCGGCGAAGCAGCGCGGGCACGCATTGACGGCCCTAGGGCAGGCCCGCGCCGGGCACGTCCACTTCGGCAAATTCGATTTTTCCGTCGCGCTTCTTCGCCACGTCCGGTCCCGACCCCGAGCTCGTACAGAGGAACAAGGTCCGGCGCCGTTCTCCGCCCAGCATGCAGGCGAAGACGCGCCGCGCGCCGGTCGAAATCGTGCGCTCGATGCGGCCGCCGTCGAACACGCGAATGACCCGCATGCCGCGCGCATCGGCGACCCAGATTGCGCCTTCGGCATCGAGACAAATGCCGTCGGGAAAGCAGCCGTCCAATGGCGCGAACAGGCGCCGGTTCGAAAGCGCGCCATCGTTCGCGATGTCGAAAGCCGTAAGCCGGTTGGCTATGGTCTCGGCGATGACCATCGTTTTCCCGTCCGGCGTGATCACCGAGCCGTTGGGAAACATCATGTCGGTCGCCGCGACCGAAACGTTCCCGTCGGGATCCACGCGGGCGAGCGACGCCGGGCGCGGAGCTGCGCCCGCATGCAGATCGAAGCCGAAATTTCCCACATAGGCGCGCCCCGATTTATCGACGACCATGTCATTGCAGTGAAAGGTCGCGATCGGCGAAAGGTCGGCGAAGGTTTGCAGCTTGCCGCCCTGCATTCGCAGCAATTTCCGATCGAGCATGGAAACGATCAGGAGGTCGCCGGCGGGTGTCCATCCGAGGCCCGAGGATTGTTGCGGCACCTCGGCCACGGTCTCGACCTTGCCATCGAGGCCGGCGCGAAGCACGCGGTAGGTGTAGAAATCCGAAAACCAGAGCTTGCCGTCGTGCCAACGCGGACCTTCGGGAAAGGTCAGCCCGTCGACGAGCGTTTCGATCTTCGCACTCATTTCGTGATTGGATCCTGGTCAGGAAGATAACGATAAGGCCGCTTACGGGGATAAGCCAGAAAAGACCGCAAGCGACGTCCGAAAATTCAGGGATTATGTCGCGGCGCACGCGGCGTTCTGTTTCGATTTTGCGGCCGGTAGTCGAACGGAGGATGCGGGAAATTACAGTAGGCTTGGAAACAGGTGCCGGACTGGCTGTAGTAAACGCCGTAAAAATAATCGTCAGCGATCGGCTGCGCGGACGCGGCGCTGGGCAGCAGCACGGCGGCGATATAAAGCAGGAAATTCCGCATCATTCGTTTCGCCCCTGAATTACGCAACGGGCCGGTTTTCGCCGGCCCGTGTTGTTTCTTTATCGCTGACCTCAAGCTCAAGCTGTTTGCCCCGGCAGGCGGTGTATCTGCCAAAGCTCCCACACCGCGAGCAACGCGACGAGGATGCCGACGACAAAATGCGCCTGCGTCGCGATCATGTTGGTGCTCGCGAAGCCGAGCACCCACGGCGCGACGATCGCCCACAGGCCGAAGAGGAGCGCGATCCATTCCTCCCATTCGGCAAAGGCAATCAGCGCCACGACGGCGGCAATCGCAATCAACACGCCGCTGATCCAGGCGCTTTCGGTTGCGGGCCCGCCGGACATGAAGCCGAAGTACCACGGTGCCGAGAGCAATCCGATCCCGAGCACGGGGTTGATGACGTCAGCGATCGCTTCTTTTCTCCAGTGCAACATGGCGGCCTCCTTCCATTTGGGCCGTTAGGCCATTCCTCGCCGTCAACGTCTCCTGTTGGCCGTGGTTCCTCTGGCCGACGGGCCAACGCATCGCGCGGGAACCGCGGAGCCGGTTCATAGGTTGATTCTTTTGCAGGCAAGGCGGGAGGGCCGACATTGAAAAACCGGCTGGATCCGAAAGAAGAGGCGGCGCTCGACCGCGCGCTCGCGGATACCTTTCCGGCCTCGGATCCCGTTTCCGCGATCCAGCCGGTGTCGGCGGGATTGGGATGGAATGCCGCGCCGGACGGACAACCGCCGGCGAATTCTCACGCGCCGCAACGAAAAAGAGCGCCGTGATCACTCATCCGGCCGCGTTCAAGGCTTGAAAAGCGCGCGATCTTACGCGCGATGCGCCCGATAGTCGCTCGGGCTCACGCCCACCACACGCCGGAAGCGCCGGTTGAACGTGGAGAGGTCGTTGAAGCCCGCGTCGAAGGCGATCGCCGAAATGGGTTCCTTCGACCGCCTGAGCCGCACCGCCGCGCGATGAAGGCGCGTGCGTAAAATAAATTGGTGCGGCGTCGTTCCCGTCACCTGCTGAAAAGTGCGGAGAAAATGATAAGGGCTCATCGCCGCTTCGCCCGCGAGTTCGGCGAGCGCAAGCGGCGCGTCGGCATTCGCCTCAATGCGGCGGAGTGCTGCGCTTACGCGCTGCTGGTCACGCCCGCTCGGTGAACGGGCGGCCGGCTGCTTCGTGTCGGCGAGCATTGCCGCGACCGCGCCAGCGAGGCGCAGCGCCAGTTCCTCGAATTCCGCGCTGTCATGATCGTCACGCGCGGCTTCCGCAGCGGCGATCAGCGGAACGAGCGGCGCGAGCGGCGGCAGGCGCGGCACGTGGAAAGCCTTCCGTCGCGCGCCCGGGATCGACCCCAGCACCGCCTCCAGATGCTCGGGCGTGAAGTGAAAGGCGAGGCAGCGGTCGCCGGTGCTGTGCTCATGCCCGCACTCGAAACAATGGCCGGCATTGCCGAGCACGATCGCGCCGGGCGCGAGCAATGCCGCGCCGCTCGTCGTGCGGTACTGGAACGTGCCTTCGGTCACCGCGGCGACGCAAACGAAATCGTGCCGCTCCTCGAACGGCCGGTCGCCCGGGCCGGCGGAGCAGATCACGTCGCTCACGCGCCAGCCCGGCCCCGATGCCAGCAGATTCGACGTCAATGCCATGAGCCAACCATAGCAATTTTTCCCAAGCGGCGGCGAGCCGAAGCGGCCTAGGAAAGGGCAATCCTGCCATGCCCGAGAGGCTTGCCATGTCTGTTGCGTCTTCCTCCTTCGTCCACGCGCTTCACGCCGATCAAGCGGCATCCGACCGCGCCGACAAGATGCGCCTTTACGGCTGGCTGATCGGCCGCTGGGAAATGGATTCCGTCATCGACGCCGATGACGGCACCAAGCAATCCGGCCCGCGCGGCGAAATCCATTTCGGCTGGGTGCTCGAAGGCCGCGCCATTCAGGACGTGTGGATTCTGCCGGGCGTCTTTTACGGCACGACGCTCCGCGTCTACGACCCCGGCCTCGATGCCTGGCACATTCTGTGGAGCGATCCGCTGCGCCAAGTCTACACGCGTCAGATCGGCCGCGCCCGTTCGCAAACCGGATTTATCCGACTTGCGGCCGATCAAGAGAGCCGAAATCGGGCAAGCCCGACTTCCGGTGACGACATCGTTCAGGAAGGCAAGGCCGATGACGGCACGCCGATGCGTTGGAGCTTCACGGAGATCACGCCCGATTCGTTCCACTGGCTCGGCGAGCGGTCTCCCAACGGCGGCAAGACGTGGAAGATGCAAATCGAGTTCTTCGCCCGCCGCGCCAAGTCTTGAACGATTTCTGTCAATCGAGGCCTATTGCAACCAAAAAGCCTGAGGAGAAGAAATGGCCACCATCATCAAGGAAATCCTGATCGAGGCCCGCGCTGACGACGTCTGGGATACGGTGCGCGACTTCGGCGCCGTCGACAAGCGGCTCGCGGCGGGTTTCGTGACCGACTGCAAGCTCGACGGCGATGCGCGAGTCGTCACGTTCTTCAACGGCCTCGTCGCCCGCGAGCCGCTCGTCAGCCTCGACGAGGCGCGGCGGCGGCTCGTTTACGGTGCGAGCGGCGGCCGTACGACGCACTATAACGCCTCGGTGCAGATTTCCGCCGAGGGCGGGGGCCGCACGCGATTTGTCTGGATCATCGATCTCTTGCCGAACGAATTGGCGGCTCCCATCGGGGCGATGGCCGAGGCGGGGGCAAGCGCCATCAAGCGGACGCTGGAGGCAGCAGCCCGGCGCGTTTAACGCCGCTCGATGCCGACGAGGCCTCCCTTGCGGCGAAATATCCTGACCCTAAAAGGGGCGCCTTCCGCCTATTGATTTGCCCCGGGTCATGCTCAGCCGATTTACCCATGTCCTTGCTTTATCGATCGCGCTCGCCGCGGGCGGTCTTTTGGCCAAAACCGCGAGCGGCGATGACTTTCAATCCTTCGTCGCCGGCCTCTGGCCGGAGGCGCAAGCGCGCGGCGTTTCGCGCGCGACCTTCGACGCGGCGTTCAAGGGTGTCGCGCCCGATCCCGCGGTGATCGCCGCCACCAAGCGCCAGCCCGAATACGGCAAGCCCCTGGGCGCCTATATCGCTTCCTTCGCGTCCGATGCGCGCGTTGCCGGCGGCAAAAAGCGCGCGACGCAATTCGCCGACACGCTCGCCGCGGTCGAGCAAAAATTCGGCGTCGACCGGCTCATTCTGCTGGCGATCTGGGGCATGGAAAGCAATTACGGCGTCGAGCCCGAGGGGCGGGACGTGATCCGCTCGCTCGCAACGCTGGTGCAGGCGCGCTATCGCGACGATTTCTTCCGCGGCGAGCTCATCGCGGCCCTCGTGATCCTGCAGCGGGGAGATATCGCGCGCGAGCGCATGCTCGGCTCCTGGGCGGGCGCGATGGGCCAGCCGCAATTCATTCCGTCGAGCTTTCTGCGTTACGCCGTCGATTTTTCCGGCGACGGCCGCGCCGATATCTGGACCAACGTGCCGGACATCCTCGCTTCGATCGCCAATTATTTCCATGAAAGCGGCTGGACCGCCGGCATGCCGTGGGGCTTCGAGGTCACGATCCCGCCCGGTTTCGATTATCGCAAGAGCCGCGCATCGTTCGCCGCCTGGACGGCGCTTGGCCTGAAGCGCGCCGATGGCGGCGCCTTGCCGGATGCGGGCGAGGCCATTCTCCTGTTTCCGAGCGGCTATAAGGGCCCCGCTTTTCTCGTCACGAAAAATTTCGAGGCGATCAAGCGCTACAACAACTCCGATGCCTATGCGCTCGCCGCCGTCCATCTCGCCGATCGCATGCGGGGCACGGGCCTCATCCGCGCGCCGTGGCCCGCCGACGATCATCCGTTGTCGCGCGAGGAACGGGTGGAATTGCAGCGCGGCCTCGCCGCCCTCGGCTACCGGGTGAACAATTTCCAGGGCCAGATCGATTTCGACCTGCGGGACAATGTCCGCGAAATTCAGGCGGGCGCCGGGCGCGTGCCCGACGGCAATCCCGATGCCGCGGTTCTTGCCATCGTTCGCGCGCGGCTTGCAAAAAATCGCCCGTAGCGGCGCGCGCTCCTTCGGGTTGCGTTGATCTAAAAGACACCGCATGGTGCATGAAGCCCAAAGGCTTCCGCGTTCCGATGTTGCCCGACTCGCACCTTAAAATCGTGATCGTCGACGAAAGCCCCATTCGCGCGGCGATCCTCGAGGACGGGCTGCGCGAGGCGGGCCACGTGCAGGTGATCCGCATCGAGGACACCGCGAACCTTCTTGCCCGCGTTTACGCGATCGATCCGGACGTGATCCTGATCGATCTCGAAAACCCGCGCCGCGACGTGCTCGAACAGATGTTCCAGGTGAGCCGCGCCGTGAAGCGGCCGGTCGCGATGTTCGTCGACCACAGCGACACCGCCTCGATCCAGGCGGCGATCGACGCGGGCGTCTCCGCCTACATCGTCGGCGGCCTCAAGAAGGAGCGCATCAAGCACATCCTCGACATGAGCATCATGCGTTTCAACGCCTTCTCGCGGCTCGAAAACGAGCTCGAGCAGGCGAAATCGGCGCTGGAGGAGCGCAAGGTCATCGACCGCGCCAAGGGCATTCTGATGAAGGCGAAGAATCTCACCGAGGACGAGGCCTACAGCCTCATGCGCAAGACCGCGATGAACGAAAAGAAAAAGATCGCCGAGATCGCGCAATCGATCATCACCGCCGCGGAGATGCTGAAATGACGGACGGCAAGAGCAAGCTGCGCATCGGCTTTATTCCGCTCGCGGACGCAACCGCGCTGATCATCGCGGTCGACAAGGGCTTCACCCAGGCGGAGGGGCTCGAGGTCGAGCTCCTGCGCGAAGTCTCCTGGTCGAACATGCGGGATAAATTGAACATCGGCCTGTTCGATGCCGCGCATCTGCTCGCGCCGATCGCCATTGCTTCGAGCCTCGGCCTCGGCCACGTCAAGGTTCCGATCGCGGCCCCCTTCAATCTCGGGCTCAACGGCAACGCGATCACCGTCACCAACGACCTTTACAAGGCGCTCGCCGACAACGCCCATGGCGACCTTACCGATCCCAAGGTGTCGGCGCGGGCGCTCGCCGATGTCGTGGCCGAGCGCCGGCGCAAGGGCCGCGAGCCGTTGAATTTCGGCATGACATTCCCGTTCTCCACGCACAATTATCAGCTGCGCTTCTGGATGGCCTCGGGCGGCGTCGATCCCGATCAGGATTTGCGCATGGTGGTGCTGCCGCCGCCCTACATGGTCGAGAGCATTTCGAGCGGCCACGTCGACGGCTTCTGCGTCGGCGCGCCATGGAATTCGGTCGCGGTCGACCTCGGGATCGGGCACATCCTGCATTTCGTCTCGGAAATTCTGCAGCGCGCCACCGAGAAAGTGCTCGCGGTCCGCGCCTCGTGGGCGAAGGAAAATCCCGACACGTTGCGCCGCCTCATCCGCGCCCACGGCAAGGCCGCCGATTTTGTCGAGGACGTCAACAATCGCGACGAGGTCTGCAATATCCTGGCGGCGCCGAACCGCATCGGCGTCGCCCCCGAGGTCATCCGCCGCACGCTCGACGGCAAGCTGAAGACTTCGCCGGAGGGCGAGTATCGGACGAGCGATCGTTATCTCATGATCAAGCGCCTGGGCGCGGCGCGGCCGGATCCGGTGCAGGCCGCCTGGCTTTACGCGCAGATGGTGCGCTGGGGTCACGCGCCGATGTCGAACGAAATGCTCGCGGCGTCGAAGGCCGTCTTCCGCACCGATCTTTACGACGCGGTGCTCGGCAAGGGCGACCCGCTGCCGGCGAGCGAGCCCGCCGACGGCGTCGGCGCCTTCGTCGGGCCGGCCTTCGATCCGAACGACATCCGCGCGCATCTTTCGCTCTGGAAAATCCGCCGCTGGTAGTTTGCCTATTTGTTGTGCGGTGCACAAAAAGCCCGCATGTGCAGCCCGATTGGGCATGACAGGGCTGATCCGGGCCTCGGGACAAAATCCATAATCGATTGAATTTGCTCGCCATTCGGGCGCAACCCCGGCTGGCACGAAGATTGAATTACCTCCCTCCGAGAGGTGCTTCGCGCCGTCGCGGAGCGCCGCCCAACGACGGGCCAAGGCAACGACGCCGCCGAGCTTGAGCGCGAGAGCGCTCGTGCTTTCGCGGCGTTTTTTATTGGCGCGAAGGAGGAAAACGAACGGCGGATCGACAGGGGAAGCGACAGAGAGCGCAACGGTCGCAATTGCACCAACGCCAGAGAAGGAATTTTTCGATGAGTGAACCGAAGACGAGTTGGATTTCGGATTGGGATCCGGAAAACGAAACGTACTGGAAGACCAAAGGCCAGGCCATTGCCCGGCGCAATCTGATCTGGTCGATCGTGGCCGAGAATCTTGGCTTTTCGATCTGGCTGATCTGGTCGATCGTCGCGACCAAGCTGCCGCAAGCGGGCTTTCACTACACGACCGATCAGTTGTTTCAGCTCGTGGCGCTGCCCGGGCTGATCGGCTCGCTCATGCGGTTTCCCTACACCTTCGCGGTGACGGCGTTCGGCGGCCGCAACTGGACGATCTTCAGCGCCATGGCGCTGTTCATTCCGACAATCGCGCTTTCCTATTTCGTGACCCAACCCGACACGCCGTTCTGGCTGATGCTGGTGGTGGCATCCACGGCCGGTCTCGGCGGCGGCAACTTCGCCTCGAGCATGACCAACATCTCGTTCTTCTTCCCCGACCGCATGAAGGGCTGGGCGCTCGGCCTCAACGCCGCCGGCGGCAATATTGGCGTGAGCAGCGTGCAGCTGTTGACGCCGATCCTCCTCGGCGTCGGGCTGATCAATCTTTATCAGGCCGCGCCCGGTCCCGGCGGAATTTATCTCCAGAACGCCGGGCTGATGTGGCTTCTGCCGCTGGTGATCGCGGTGTTCGGGGCGATTTTCTTCATGAATAACCTCACCTCCGCGCGCTCGAGCTTGAAAGAAGCGCTCGCGGTCGTAAAGCGCAAGCACACCTGGATCATGTCCTACATTTACATCGGCACGTTCGGCTCTTTCATCGGCTACTCGGCGGCGTTCCCGCTCCTGATCAAGACGCAATTCCCGGAGGTGACGGTGGCGATCGCGTTTCTCGGGCCGCTCCTGGGTTCGCTGTCGCGTCCGCTGGGCGGTCTGCTCGCCGATAAAGTCGGCGGCGCGATCGTGACGTTCTGGAATTTCGTGGCCATGGCGCTGGCGACGGTCGGCGTCATGTATTTCGTCGAGATGAAAGAATTCGCGGGCTTCCTCGCGATGTTCCTGATTCTCTTCATCACCACCGGCATCGGCAACGGCTCGACCTACCGGATGATCCCGTCGATCTTCCGCGAGGAGAAGCTGCGCGAAGCAAAAGGCACGAGCGAAGCCGATCGCTTGGCGGCGATCAGTGCGGCCAGAATCGAGGGCGGCTCCGCGCTCGGCTTCATCGGCGCGATCGGCGCTTGCGGCGGTTACCTGATCCCGCGCGGCTTCGGCGCCTCGATCGCCGCGACCGGTGGCCCGCACCTCGCGCTGGAAGTGTTCCTGGCGTTCTACATGACCTGCCTTGCGCTCACCTGGTGGTACTACCTGCACAAGGGCTTTGGCGCGCCGCGCCAGGCAAGTCTCGCCCACGCGCGCGTGTGAGGCAGGCATACGCATGGCCGTAAGCCGCCTGAAAGCGCGGCTTACGGCCGCGACGGGTTCCCGCACGGTCGCGGGCGAGTGCCGCAAGGGCGCGGCGAGCTGATCGAGCCCATCCAAGGGAATTGAGGATGAGCGAACCGCTCGTTGTGATCGGAAACGGAATGGCCGCCGCGCGGCTCGTTGAGGAGCTGTTGGCGCGCGCGCTCGGCCGCTACGCCGTCGCCGTCGTCGGCGAGGAGCCGCGGCTCGCCTACAATCGAATTCTTCTGTCTTCGCTGCTCGCCAAGGAAATTGCGCCCTCCGACATTGAGTTGAAGCCCGCGCGCTGGTGGCGCGACCGCGGCGTTACGCTCCGCTATGGCTGCGCGGCGGAAAGCGTCGACATCGGGCGCCGTAGCGTGACGCTCGCCGACGGACGCGCGCTTTCGTTCTCGAAGCTCGTCTTCGCCACCGGCTCCCGCCCCTTGCGGCTTCCCGTCGCCGGCATCGATCTTCCCGGCGTTCTCACTTTTCGCGATATCCGCGACGTGAACGCAATGACCGCGATTGCCTCGCCCGGCCGGCGCATCGCCGTGATCGGCGGCGGGCTCCTCGGCATCGAGGCGGCGCACGGCCTCGCCAAACACGGCGCCCGCGTCACTCTCATCCACCTCATGGACCGGCTGATGGAGCGGCAGCTCGACCCGCGTGCGGGCGCAATCCTCGCGCGCGCGATCGAGAAAAAAGGCGTCGAGGTTCTGCTGAACGCCGAAACAGCGCGGATTGCCGGCACGCACCGGGTCGATGGCGTCGCCTTGAAGGACGGCCGCACGATTGCCGCCGATCTCGTGATCGTCGCCGCCGGCATTCAACCGCGCGCCGATATCGCGGCCGCCGCCGGCCTTGCCGTCAATCGCGGCATCGTCGTCGACGACCGGCTCGAGACGAGCGCCGCCGGCATTTTCGCCATCGGCGAATGCGCGGAATATGCCGGCCAGTGCTACGGCCTCGTGGAGCCGGGCTATGAGCAGGCGCGCGTGCTCGCCGAGCGTCTCGCGGGCCGTCATGCGCGCTACGACGGCAGCGTGCTCGCGACTAATCTTAAGGTTTCAGGCGTGAATGTTTTCTCCGCCGGCAATTTCCTCGGCGGCGCGGGCTGCGAGGAGATCATGCTCTCCGATCCCGGCCTCGACACGTACAAAAAGCTCGTGATCGCGGCCGGCAGGCTCGTCGGCGCCGTGCTCTATGGCGATACCGCCGACGGGCTCTGGTATCTCGATCTCATCCGTTCCGGCGCGCCGATCGACGGCTTCCGCGATGACCTGATTTTCGGACGCGCGCTCGCCTTGCGCGCGGCGGCGTGACCATGTCGAGCGACTTCACGCCGGAGCAGAAGCGCTATCTCGAAGGCTTCACGTCCGGCCTGCAAATCGCGCGCGCGGCGCGCGGGCTCATGCCGAAGGGCGCAGGCGCCGCGGCCGGCCGGCACGAAGGGCCGGACGCCCCGCATTTCGCCGCGCAAGATCGCGTACTCGCCGCGGGCGGCAAGCTTTCGGAGCAGGAAAAATTCAAGCGCGACGAGCATCCGTTCGACGCCTATGGGCGGCTGAAGGAACAGGCGGCGAAGGATGAATTCCCCAATGCCGCGGACAATTTCCGCTGGCGGTACTACGGGTTGTTTTACGTCGCCCCGGCGCAGAACTCCTATATGTGCCGGCTGCGCATTCCCAACGGCATTCTCAAGCATTGGCAATTTGCGGGACTTGCCGACCTCGCCGAGCGGTATGGCGGCGGCTATTCGCACGTGACCACGCGCGCCAATCTGCAGATCCGCGAGATCGCGGCGAAGAACGCGGTCGCCATGATCGAGGAGATCGTCGACCTCGGCCTTTGCACGCGCGGTGCTGGCGCCGACAACATCCGCAACGTCACCGGCACGCCGACGGCAGGCATCGATCCGCAGGAACTGCTCGACACGCGTCCCTTCGCGCGCGAGTGGCACTTTCATATCCTGAGCGGGCGCCTGCTCTACGGCCTGCCGCGCAAGTTCAATGTCGGCTTCGACGGCGCAGGCAAAATCGCCGTGCTCGAGGATACCAACGATATCGGCTTCCAGGCGGTCGAGGTGAAGGACGGCTTCGGTCTGCAGGCGGGTGTTTACTTCCGGCTCGTGCTCGGCGGCATTACCGGCCACAAGGATTTCGCCCGCGACACCGGCGTAATCCTGCGCCACGGGGAAGCGACCAAAATCGCCGATGCGATCGTGCGCGTCTTCATCGATCACGGCGACCGCACCAACCGCAACAAGGCGCGGCTGAAATACGTGCTCGATGCCTGGGGCTTCGACAAGTTTCTCGCCGCGGTCGAGGAAAAGCTCGGCACGACGCTCACGCGCGTTCCCTCCGAGGCGATCGCGCCGCGTCCCGCCTTCGACCGTTCCGCCCACATCGGCGTGCACGCGCAGAAGCAGGAAGGCCTGAACTGGATCGGCGTCCTCTTTCCGGTCGGCAAGATCAGCGCCATGCAGATGCGCGGGCTCGCCAAGCTCGCCCAGGATTTGGGTGATGGCGATGTTCGTTTGACGGTCTGGCAAAACCTGCTGATTTCCGGCGTGCCCGATGAAAAAGTGGCGCTCGCCAAGGCCGCGATCGAAAAACTCGGGCTCGCCTGGAAAGCCACGCCGATCCGCGCCGGCCTCATCGCCTGCACCGGCAACAAGGGCTGCCGCTTCTCGGCCTCCGACACCAAGGGCCATGCGGAGGAGATCGCGCGCTGGTGCGAAGCGCGCGTGGCGCTCGACGGCCCCGTGAACATCCATCTCACCGGCTGCCACAATTCCTGCGCCCAGCACTACATCGGCGATATCGGCCTCATCGGCGCGCGCGTCGAAACGTCCGAGGAGGGTGAAACCGTCGAGGGCTATCACATCATGGTCGGCGGCGGCTTCGGGCCGGAGGCGGCGCTCGGCCGCGAACTCTATCGCGACGTCAAGGCCGGGGACGCGCCGAAGACCGTCGAGCGGATGCTGAAAGGGTATCTCTCGAACCGCGCTTCGAACGAGGAGACGTTTCTCGCCTTCACCCGCCGCCACCCGATCGAAGCCTTGCAGGAAATGTTCGCGCGGGAGGCGGCCGAATGAACCAGCCTGCGCGTCCGCCGATCCCGATGATCATTCCCGAGAGCGCGCCGTTCTCGCCCGAGCAGCGCGTCTGGCTGAACGGATTTTTCGCCGGCCTCGTTTCTCTCGACGACGGGGTGACGGCGCTTTCGCCGGCGGAATCCGCGGCCCTCATGGGCGGCGCCAAAGGCCCGCTCGACGACGGCGATGACGGCGAGGCGCCGTGGCACGACCAGACCTTGCCGATGGCCGAGCGCATGCAGCGCGCCGAAGGCCGTCCGCTCCGCCGCCGCATGATGGCGGCGATGGCGCAGCAGGATTGCGGCCAGTGCGGCTACAATTGCAACGACTATTCCGACGCGATCTTCGCCAAGAAAGAAGAGCGGCTGAATCTCTGCGTGCCCGGCGGCAAGGAAACCGCGCGCATGCTGAAGAAGCTCTACGAGGAGTTGGACACAGCACCGCTGGCGGTCGTGAATGGGCACGCGGCTGCGGAGAAAGTCGGAGAGCGGCCGGCGGGCGCGGCCGGACGCTCGCGCGACAATCCGGCGGTCGCGACCTTTCGCTCGCGCACGCGGCTGAACAAGCAGGGCTCCGAAAAGGAGACCTGGCACGTCGAATTCGACCTTGGCGGCAGCGGCATCGACTATGCCGTCGGCGATTCCTTCGGATTTTTTCCGGCGAACGACGCGCGCCTGGTTGCGGCGATTTGCGAGGAACTCGGCGCCGCGCCCGATTCGCCGATCGGCAGCCGCACGCTCTCCGACGTGCTCGCCCACGACGTTTCGCTGTCGCCCGCGCCCGACAGCCTGTTCCAGCTCTATTCGTATCTGGCCGGCGGCAAGCTCAGGCAGAAGGCGCGGGCGCTCGCGGCGGGCGAGGATCCCGACGGCGACGCGGCAACCCTCGACGTGCTCGCGGCGATGGAAAAATTCGCGGGCGTGCGTCCCGGCGCCGAAGCCTTCATCGAGGCGCTCGAGCCCTTGCAGCCGCGGCTCTATTCGATCTCCTCGAGCCCGAAGATCAATCCCACTCTTATTTCGCTGACCGTCGACGCCGTGCGCTACCAGATCGACGGCCGCGATCGCCTGGGCGTGGCCTCGACCTTCCTCGCCGATCGGCTCGCGCCGGAAGAAAAAATCAAGGTCTATGTGCAGAAGGCGGAGCATTTTGGCCTGCCCGCCGATCCGTCGGTGCCGATCATCATGATCGGCCCCGGCACCGGCGTCGCGCCATTCCGCGCTTTTTTGTATGAGCGCATGGCGGTGAAGGCGCCCGGCCGCAACTGGCTCTTTTTCGGCCATCAGCGGAGCGCCTGCGATTTCTTCTACGAGGACGAACTGATGGGCATGAAGGCGGCGGGCGTGCTCACGCGCCTGTCGCTCGCCTGGTCGCGCGACGGCGACGAGAAAATTTATGTGCAGGATCGCATGCGCGAGAACGGCCGCGAATTGTGGGCGTGGCTCGCCGACGGCGCGCATGTCTATGTCTGCGGCGACGCCAAACGCATGGCGAAGGACGTCGAACGCGCGTTGATCGAAATCGTCGCCGCTTGCGGCGCGCGCTCGACCGACGAGGCGATCGCCTTCGTCGCCGATCTCAAGAAGCGCGGGCGTTATCAGACCGACGTCTATTGAACATGAACGCGCCGGCCTCTCATCCGCCCGCGGTCCGCACCACCTGTCCCTATTGCGGCGTGGGCTGCGGCCTGCTCGCGCGGCCGGACGGCGCCGGCGGCGCCGCCATTGTCGGCGATCCCGAGCATCCGGCGAATTTCGGCCGCATCTGCTCGAAAGGCGCGGCGCTGAACGAAACGCTCTCGCTCGACGGCCGGCTCCTGCATCCGATGGTGCGCGCAGATGGCGCGCTCAAGCGCGCGAGCTGGGAGCAGGCGCTCGAGGCCGTCGCAAACGGCTTTCGCCGCATCGTCGAGCGCGACGGCCCCGGCGCCGTCGCCTTTTATCTCTCCGGCCAGTTGCTGACCGAGGATTATTACGTCGCGAACAAGCTGATGAAGGGCTTCATCGGCTCCGCCAACGTCGACACCAATTCGCGGCTCTGCATGGCATCCTCGGTCGCCGGTCATCGCCGCGCCTTCGGCGCCGATACGGTGCCCGGAAATTATGCCGATCTCGACGAGGCTGATCTTCTGGTGCTCGTCGGCTCCAACGCCGCCTGGTGTCATCCCGTGCTCTATCAGCGCATGGTGGCGAACTGCCGGGCGCGCGGCGCGAGAATCGTCGTCATCGATCCACGCCGGACGGCGACGGTGGAGGAGGCGGATCTGTTCCTGCCGATCGCGCCAGGGATGGATACGGCGCTCTTCTGCGGCCTCTTGGTGCAGCTTGCCGATCGCGGCGCGCTCGACGATCGTTACATCGAAGCGCACACGAAGGGCTTCATCGAAGCGTTAGCGCGCGCCCGCGAGATCGCGCCCGGCGTTGCGGCCACCGCCGCGGCATGCGGCCTCGAAGAAACCGATGTCGCGCGTTTCTTCGACTGGTTTTGCACGACGCCGCGCGCCGTGACCGCCTTCTCGCAAGGCGTCAATCAGTCGGCGCAAGGCACCGACAAGGTGAATGCGATCATCAATTGCCATCTCGCAACCGGCCGCATCGGCAAGCCGGGGGCGGGCCCCTTTTCGCTCACCGGCCAGCCCAATGCCATGGGCGGCCGCGAAGTCGGCGGCCTCGCCAACCAGCTCGCGGCGCACATGGATTTCGCGCCCGAGGCGATCGATCGTGTGTCGCGCTTTTGGAAGGCGCCGCGGGTGGCGGCGCGCCCCGGTCTCAAGGCGGTCGAGATGTTCGAGGCGATCGAGCGGGGCAGGATCAAGGCGCTATGGATCATGGCGACGAATCCTGCGGTGTCGCTGCCGCGCGCCGGAGCGATGCGCGAGGCGCTCGCGAAGCTCGATCTTCTCGTGATTTCCGAAAACGTGGTTTCCAACGATACCGTGAATGCCGGCGCGCATATTCTGTTGCCGGCCGCCGCCTGGGGCGAGAAGGAAGGCACCGTCACCAATTCCGAGCGGCGCATTTCGCGCCAGCGCGCCTTCCTGCCGTTGCCGGGCGAAGCGAAACCGGATTGGTGGATCGTCGCCGAGGTGGCAAAGCGTATGGGCTTTGCCGATGCGTTTTCCTATTCCTCCGTTGCCGATGTTTTTCGCGAACATGCCGCGCTCTCCGCGTTCGAGAATAATGGCGCGCGCGATTTCGATATCGGCGCACTCGCTGCGATCCCCGATGCGGAATTCGACGCGTTCATTCCCGCGCAATGGCCCGTGCGAACAGGCGGGGTCTGCGCGAAAACTCGCTTCTTCGGCGCCGGCGGCTTCTTCTTCCCCGATCGCAAAGCGCGCTTCATTGCGCCGGAATCTCCGCGGCCGAAAGAGGCGCTGTCGGAAACGTTTCCGCTTCGGCTCAATACCGGCCGCGTGCGCGACCAGTGGCATACGATGACGCGCTCGGGCAAAAGCCCGCGCCTCGGCGCGCATCTTTCCGAGCCCTTCGTCGAGGTGAACCCCGCCGACGCGGCGGCGCACGGGCTCCGTCACGGCGATTTCGCGCGCGTGACGACGCGCCACGGCGCCTGCGCGTTGAAGGTCGTGGTCAGCGATCATCAGCGGCTCGGCTCGCTGTTCGCGCCGATCCATTGGAGCGATGAGGTTGCAAGCGCCGCTCGCATCGGCGACCTCGTCGCGCCGGCCACCGATCCCCATTCCGGCCAGCCGGAAATGAAGGCGACGCCCGCCGCGATCGCGCCGGCGGAATTCGCTTCGCGCGGCTTTGCGCTTTCGCCGCGGCCGATCGTGATACCGCAGGGCACGGCGTGGACGCGCGTCGCGTTGGCGGGCGGCTTCGGTTATTTCATCGCGTCGAATGACGGCTTGCAAACCTGGCGCGAATTCGCCGCGCGAATCTTCCCGGCCCATGCCGAATTTGCCGAATACGCCGAAGAAACGCGCGGCGTCTATCGGATCGCGGCCTTCGTGGACGGAAGGCTGGACGGCGCTTTGTTCCTGGGGCCGGCCGAAGCAGCGCCGTCGTGGGAAACGGTCCGCGCGCTCTTCGAGAGCGAGAAGATCGAGGATCACCAGCGCCGCCTTTTGCTTTCCGGAAAGCCGGCAGCGGGGCTCGCCGCCGCCGGCCCGGTCATTTGCGCCTGTTTCGGCGTCGGGCTTGCCGCCATCAAGCACGCCATTACATCAGGTGCGTCATGCACGGAGGACATAGGCAAAGCCTTGCGCGCGGGCACGAATTGCGGCTCTTGTCTGCCGGAGTTGAAGAGGATCATTGCGCATGAACGATCGGCGCAGACCGTCTGAGGCGAAGCCGCCGCGCATGGAGGCGCTTTCGCGGCTGCCGCTTTTCTTCGCGCTCGAAGGCAAACGCGCGGTTGTAGCGGGCACGGGCGCCGGCGCGGTGTGGAAGGCGGAGCTGTTGTCGGCGACGGGTGCCGCCGTCGATGTTTACGCCGGGCAGCCGTCCGAGGAGTTGCTCGCGCTCGCGGCGGAAGCGCCGAAAGGCGAGATCATCATTCATCGCCGCGCTTGGCAGGCCGGAGATTTCGAAAATGCGGCGATCGCCATCGGTGGCTGCGAGACCGACGAGGAAGCCGCGCGATTTGCCGCGGCCGCGCGCGCGCGCGGCGTGCCGGTGAACGTGATCGACAAGCCCGCCTTCTGCGACTTCGCTTTCGGCGCCATCGTCAATCGCTCGCCGCTCGTGATCGGCGTTTCCACCGACGGCGCGGCACCTGTTTTTGGCCAGGCGATCCGCGCCAAACTGGAATCGCTCATTCCATTCGGCTTTTCGCGCTGGGCCGAGGCCGCGCGGCGTTGGCGGTCGAAAGTGCAATCCGCCGGCCTTTCCTTCGCGAGCCGCCGCCGCTTCTGGCAGGCCTTCACCGCGCATGCCGTCAGAAATCCGAACGAGGAGCCGACGCCGGCGGATTTCGAAAAGTTTCTCGCCGAGACGCGCGAAGAGGGCGAGGCGGCGGAACGCGGCTCCGTCACGCTGGTCGGCGCCGGCCCCGGCGATCCGGAGTTGCTCACGCTCCGCGCCGTGCGCGCGCTGCAATCGGCCGACGTGATCCTGATCGACGATCTCGTGGCGCCGGAAATTCTCGACTTCGCCCGCCGCGAGGCGAAGAAGATGCTCGTCGGCAAGACCGGGTCGGGGCCTTCGTGCAAGCAGGAAGAGATCAATTCGTTGATGATCTCGCTTGCGCGTGCCGGCAAGCGCGTGGTGCGGCTGAAGGGCGGCGACCCGATGATTTTCGGCCGCGCCGGCGAGGAGATCGCGGCCTGCCGTGCGGAAGGAATTCCGGTCGAGGTGGTGCCCGGCGTCACCGCGGCACAAGGGGCCGCGGGCCGGCTTGCGGTCTCGCTCACGCACCGCCGCGAGGCGCGGCGGCTGCAATATGTCACCGGCCACGCCGAGGACGGAAAACTGCCCGCCGATTTCGACTGGCAAAGCCTCGCCGATCCGGCGGCAACGACGGTCGTCTACATGCCGACGAAAACGATCGCCGAGTTTGCGGAACAGGCGATCGCGCACGGCCTCGATCCCGCGACGCCCACGGTCGCGGTGGCGCGCGCGACGCGAATCGACGAGGCGGTCCTCGAAGCGCCGATTGCCGACCTGCCATCGCGCATTGCCGCATCCTCGCTCGGCGGGCCATTGCTTGTGATGATCGGCCGCGCCTTTGCCGATTTTCGCGCAGACCGGGCCGAATTGCCGAAGCCTCGGAAGTCGAAATCGACGGGCTGATCAGGTCTCGATCGTCGCAAGCGTCTGGCCCTCGGCCACGACCGCGCCTTCCTCGACCAGGATCGCTTTCACCGTGCCAGCCTTTGGCGCGAGCACCGGAATTTCCATCTTCATGCAATTGAGCACGATGAGCGTGTCGCCCGCGCTCACCTTGCCGCCCGGCGAAGTTTCGACTTTCTGCACCATGCCGTTCAGCTCCGAGGTCACCTTGATTTCAGGCATGGTTTCATCCGTAAGCTTCGCGGCATGGAACGCGATTTGCGGAGCGCGCATTCAGCTTGCTAGATCAAGAGGGCGCGAAGTCAAGGCGTGGGAGAGCGCATGAGCTGGAAGCCTGAGCTTGAAGAATTGAAGAAGCGGAAGGCGCTCGCCAAGAAAATGGGCGGCGCCGAGAAGGTGAAACGCCACCGCGACGCCGGCAAGCTCACGGTGCGCGAGCGTATCGAAAAACTGCTCGATTCCGGAAGCTTCCACGAGGTCGGCTCGATCGCCGGCAAGGGGAGCTACGACGAGGCGGGCGAGCTCGTGGATCTCCAGCCCGCGAATTTCGTCTTCGGCCGCGGCAAGATCGACGGCCGGCCGGTCGTGGTCGGCGGCGACGATTTCACCGTGCGCGGGGGCGCCGCCGACGCCTCGATCCGCGGCAAGCAGGTGATGTCCGAGCAGATGGCGTACGAGTTGAGGCTCCCGCTCATCCGGCTCGTCGACGGCACCGGCGGCGGCGGTTCGGTCAAGACCATCGAGACCATGGGCTTCACTTACGTCCCGGCCAATCCCGCCTGGGATTGGGTCGTCGCCAATCTTGGACAGGTGCCGGTGGTGGCGCTCGGCCTCGGCTCGGTCGCGGGCCTGGGCGCGGCGCGGCTCGTCTCCAGCCACTATTCGGTGATGGTCGAGGGCATCTCGCAAATGTTCATCGCCGGCCCGCCGGTGGTCGCGCGCATCGGGCAGAACCTCACCAAGGAAGAACTCGGCGGTGCGGCGATCCACGCCAAGGCCGGCGCCATCGACGACGTGGTGGCGAGCGAGGAGGAAGCCTTCGCGCGGGCGCGCCAATTTCTATCGTATCTCCCTTCATCCGTGTACGAATTACCGCCGCGCGGTCCGATGACGGACGATGTCGAGCGGCGCGAGGAATTCCTGCTGGAGGCCGTGCCGCGCGACCGCCGCAAGGTCTATGATGCGCGCAAGATCGTGAACGCCGTCGTCGATCGCGGAAGCTTTCTCGAAATCGGCCGCAAATACGGGGGCTCGGCGATCGGCGGGCTCGCGCGCCTCGACGGTTGGCCGGTCGCGATTCTTGCGAGCGACCCGTTCTTCTACGGCGGCGGCTGGACGGCGGAAGCCTCGCAAAAAGTGACGCGCCTCGTCGATCTCGCCAACACTTTCCATCTGCCGGTCGTGAATTTCGTCGACGTGCCGGGCTTCGTCATCGGCCTCGAGGCCGAGAAGGCGGGCACCATCCGTCACGGCGCCCGCGCGCTCGCGGCGATCTATCAGGCGAAGGTGCCGTGGTGCTCGGTTCTGATCCGCAAGATTTTCGGCGTCGCCGGCGCCGGCCATACCAACCATGCGAAGCTGCACTATCGCTTCGCCTGGCCCTCGGGCGATTGGGGCTCGCTGCCGGTCGAGGGCGGCATCGAAGCGGCGTATCGATCCGAACTCGAGGCCGCGAAGGAGCCGGAAAAGCTCCGCATCGAGATCGAGGAGCGGCTCAACCGTTTCCGCTCGGTGTTTCGAACGGCCGAGACATTTCTCGTCGAGGAGATCATCGATCCGCGCGACACGCGCCCGCTGGTCTGCGAATTCGCCAATCTCGCCGCCAAGCTGCGCGAACCGGGGCCGGTCGCAACGCCGCTCAGGCCCTAAGCCGCGAGCAATCCGCCCATTCTGGTGAGCGCGGCGAGGTGATGGTCGGCATCGCCGAACAAGATATCGATCGCGACCGCCCGCTTGAAATAATGGCCGACCTTGTACTCCATCGTCATGCCGATGCCGCCATGGAGCTGCGTCGCGGTCTTGCCGACGAAGCGGCCGGAGCGGCCGATCTGGATCTTGGCGGCGGCGATCGATTTATGCCGCTCCACGGCGTTATTTTCGCCGGCCATCATGGCGGCCAGGAGCGCCATGGAGCGCGCCTGCTCCGTCGCGATCAGCATGTCGGCGGCGGCATGCTGCAGCACCTGAAAGTTTCCGATCGGCACGCCGAATTGCTTGCGGGTTTTGAGATAATCGATGGTGACCTCGTGCATCACTGTCATGGCGCCGACGGCTTCGGCGCATAGCGCCGCCATCGCCTCGTCGACGGCGCGCTCGATTACGGGAAGCGCCTTTCCCGGCTCGCCGAGGATGCCGTCCGGCCCCACCTTCACGCCCGAGAGCGCGATTTCGGCGGCGTGCAGCCCGTCAACGGTCTGATAGCCGCGGATCGAAACGCCCGGCGCCTTCGCGTCGATGAGAAAGAGGCCAATGCCGTCGCGGTCACGTTGCTTGCCGGCAACGCGCGCCGAGACGATGAGCTTGTCGGCGCTGTCGCCATGGAGCACGATGCCCTTGGCACCATCGAGCACATAACCCGCGCCGTCTTTCTTCGCGGTCATTGCGACGTCCGCGAGATCGTAGCGCGACTGCCGCTCCGAATGTGCGAGCGCCAGCAAAAGGCTGCCGCCGGCGATCTTCGGAACGATCTCGGCGCGCTGCTTGTCGCTTCCGGCGTGCCGCAGCACGCCGCCCGCCAGCACCACGGTGGCAAAATAGGGCTCGAGCACGAGCGCACTGCCGAACGCTTCCATTACGATCATCACGTCGACGGGATTGCCGCCGAGGCCGCCATCCGTCTCGGCGAAAGGCAGCGCGAGCAAGCCAAGCTCCGCATATTGCTTCCACAGCGCCCGGCTGAAGCCGCCCGGCTCCTTCATGTAGGCGGTGCGCTGCTCGAAGCCGTAGCGGTCCGCGAGCAGCCGCCCGACGCTCTCCTTCAGGAGGCGCTGCTCCTCACTCAACTCGAAGTCCATTGCTTACCCCAACCCCTAATGCCCCGGCGCTTAGAGCCCCAAGATCGCCTTGGCGATGATGTTTTTCTGGATTTCGTTCGAGCCGCCATAAATCGAAATCTTGCGCCAGTTGAAGAAGGTCGGCGCCAAGGGGGCTGCGTAATCTGGCCCGATCGGCGGCTCGTTCACGCGATCGCCGTCTATTTGTGCCGGTTGATACGGGAGGCCATAGGGCCCGACCACCTCGAACAGAAGCTCGCTGATCGTCTGCTGGATCTCGGAGCCCTTGATCTTGAGGATCGAGGACGCGGGATCCGGTTTGTTGCTGCCATTGCGGTGGGCGGCGACCACGCGAAGCTGCGTCATCTCAAGCGCTTTCAATTCGACCTCGACCGCCGTGATCTTCGAGCGAAAGCGCTCGTCCTCGATCATCGGCTTCTCGCCGACGCGTTCGAGCGCGGCAAGCTCCTTCAGGCGGCGGATGCGCTCCTTCGAGAGGCCGACGCGGGCAATGCCGAAGCGTTCATTGCCGAGCAAAAATTTCGCGTAATCCCAGCCCTTGTTTTCCTCGCCGATGAGATTTTCCACCGGCACTTTCACGTCGTCGAAAAAGACCTCGTTGACCTCGCGGCTGCCATCGATGGTCTGGATCGGCCGCACGGTAACCCCCGGCGACTTCATGTCGATGAGCAGGAACGAAATGCCTTCCTGCTTTTTTGCCTCGGAATTGGTGCGGACGAGGCAGAAGATCCAGTCGGCGTATTGGGCGAGCGTCGTCCACGTCTTCTGGCCGTTGACGACGTAATGATCGCCCACCCGCTTGGCGGACGTCTTGAGCGAGGCGAGATCCGATCCCGATCCGGGCTCCGAGAAGCCCTGGCACCACCAGTCGTCGATATTGGCGATCCGCGGGAGGAAGCGTTTCTTCTGCGCCTCGCTGCCGAAGGCGATGATGACAGGCCCGACCATGTAGACGCCGAACTGCAACGGCGGCGGCGCCGGCGCCTGCTGCATCTCGTCGAGGAAAATGTACTGCTTCACCGCGCTCCAGCCGGTGCCGCCCCACTCCTTCGCCCAGTGCGGCACCGCCCAGCCCTTTTTGTTGAGGATGCGCTGCCAGGTGACGATGTCGTCCTTGCCGACCTTTTTGCCTTCCACCATCTTGCGACGGATGTTCTCGGGCAGGTTCTTGTTGAAGAACGCCCGTACCTCGTCGCGAAAGGCGATTTCCTCGTCGTTGAAGCGAAGGTCCATGACGTCCTCTCAGTGGATTTCGAAGAGGCCAGCCGCCCCCATGCCGCCGCCGATGCACATCGTCACGACGCCGCGTTTGGCTTTGCGGCGGGAGCCCTCGATCAGAATGTGGCCGGTCATGCGCGCGCCGCTCATGCCGTAGGGATGGCCGATCGAGATCGCGCCGCCGTCGACGTTCAAGATTTCCTGCGGAATGCCGAGCCGGTCACGGCAATACAGCGCCTGGCTCGCGAACGCCTCGTTCAATTCCCAGATGTCGATGTCGTCCATCTTCAGGCCCTGGTTCTTCAGGAGCTTCGGCACCGCGAAAACGGGGCCGATCCCCATCTCGTCCGGCTCGCAACCCATCACCGCGAAGCCGCGGAAGGTGCCGAGCGGTTTCAAGCCCTTTTTCTCGGCGAGCTTCGCCTCCATCACGACGCAGGCGGAAGCGCCGTCGGAAAGCTGGCTCGCATTGCCGGCGGTGATGAAGCCGCCTTCGCGCACGGGCTTCAGCGCCCGCAGACCCTCGATCGTGGTGTCGGCGCGGTTGCCCTCGTCCTTTTTCAGCTCGACCTCTTCGAAGGTCTCTTCCTTCGTGTCCTTGTTGACGTTCTTCTTCGTGGTCTTCAGCGGCACGATCTCGGCGTCGAAACGCCCCGAGGCTTGGCTTGCGGCGGTGCGCTTCTGGCTTACCAGCGCGAACTGGTCTTGTGACTCGCGCGTCACCTGGTAGCGCTCGGCGACAATATCGGCGGTCTCGATCATGCTCATGTAGATCGCGGGCTTGTGCTCGACGATCCACTGATCGGGCACCGGCGGCACGCGACCATCCTGCACGAGGCTGATCGATTCGAGCCCGCCCGCGACCAGCACGTCCGCCTCGCCCGTCATGATTCTTTGCGCCGCGAGCGCGATCGTCTGCAAACCGGAAGAGCAGAAGCGGTTGACCGTCATGCCGCCGGTCGTGACCGGCATGCCGGCGCGGATCGCCGCCTGGCGGGCGATGTTGCCGCCAGTCGCGCGCTCCGGCAGGCCGCAGCCCATGATGGCGTCCTCGACCTCGGCGGGGTCGATCTTCGCGCGCGCGACCGCGTGCTTGATCACGTGGCCGCCGAGATCGGCGCCGTGAGTCATGTTGAAGGCGCCGCGATAGGCGCGGCCGATCGGCGTGCGGGCGGTGGAGACGATGACGGCTTCGCGCATGGTTTCCCTTTCAAGCGGCTGACTTTTTCGCGCCGAATGACGCGAAGCTTCCATTCTCGGCGGCAAGCCGCGTCAAGAGCGGCGACGGCTCGAGCGACTTTTCGCCCGAGGCCTTGGCATATTTCGCGAGCTGGTCGCGGATATAGGCAAGGCCCACATGATCGGCATAGTACATTGGCCCGCCGCGCCAGACTGGCCAGCCATAGCCGTAAACCCAGATCACGTCGATGTCGCTCGCCCGATACGCGATGCCCTCGTCGAGGATCTTCGCGCCCTCGTTGATCATCGGGAAGACGAGCCGCTCGATGATCTCCTGCTTCTCGATCTTGCGGCGCGTGATCCTGAGCCGTTTCGAGGCGGCGGCGATGATCTCCTCAACTTCCGGGTCCGGGATCGGCGAGCGCGAGCCTTTTTCATAGATATAGAAGCCGCGGCCGGTCTTCTGGCCGTAGCGCCCCATGTCGGCGAGCGTGTCGCCGATCTCGTTTCGCGTGCCGAGCGCCTTGCGGATGCGCCAGCCGACGTCGATGCCGGCGAGATCGCTCATCGCGAACGGCCCCATCGGGAAGCCGAACTCGACCGCCGCCGCGTCCACGTCGCGGGGAAGCGCGCCTTCGAGCAGCAATCGCTCCGCTTGGTTTTGCCGCGGCGACAGCATGCGATTTCCCACGAAGCCGTGGCAGACGCCGACGACGACCGGCACCTTGCCGATCCGGCGGCCAACCGCCATCGCGGTCGCGAGCACGTCCGGCGCCGTTTCCTGGCCGCGCACGATTTCAAGCAATTTCATCACATTGGCGGGGCTGAAGAAATGCGTGCCGAGCACCTCCTTCGGCCGCTTCGTCGTTTGCGCGATCTTGTCGACGTTGAGATACGAGGTGTTGGTCGCGAGCACGGCCGCGGGCTTCGCGATTTTGTCGAGGGTGCCGAACACCTGCTTTTTGATATCCATCTCCTCGAACACGGCCTCGATCACGAAGTCTGCGTCCTTGATTGCGTCGAACGAGGTGGTGCCGGTAAGCAGCGCAAAGCGCTTGTCGGCATCTTCCTGCTTCAGCGCGCCGCGCTGCACGCTGATCTGGTAATTCTTCTTGATCGTATCGAAGCCGCGCTTGAGCGCCTCTTCGCTCGTCTCCACGATCGTCACCGGAATGCCCACATTGGCGAAGTTCATCGAAATGCCGCCGCCCATGGTGCCGGCGCCGATGACTGCGGCGCGCGCCACGTCGCGCGGCTTCAGCCCCGCGGGCATGTCGGGAATTTTCGCGGCCTCCCGCTCGGCGAAGAAGATATAGCGCTGTGCCTTCGACTGTTCGCCGCCGACGAGCTTGACGAACAATTCGCGCTCGCGCTTCAGCCCCTCATCGACCGGCAGCGTGACGGCGGCGCGCACCGCTTCGATCGCCGCGATCGGCGCTTCCAGCCCGCGCGACTTTTTTGAAACGTTCGCCGCCGCCTCGTTGAACTTCTCGGGATTCGCCCGGTACGGCGCGATCTTGTCGTCGAGGTCGCGGATGTGCCGGAGCGGCCGCTTCTCGGCGATCACTTTCTTCGCGACGGCGACGGCGCCCTTGACGAGATCGCCCTCGATGATCTCGTCGACAAGGCCCGCCGCAAGCGCGTCCTTCGCCGGAATCGGGTCGCCGGAGAGAATCATCGCAAGAGCCTTTTCGACGCCGACGACCCGCGGCAGGAGCTGCGTGCCGCCGGCGCCGGGAATGATTCCGAGCTTGATCTCCGGCAGGCCCAATCGCGTGCCGGGCGCGGCGACGCGGAAATGACAGCCGAGCGTCACCTCGAGTCCGCCGCCGAGCGGCGTGCCGTGCACGGCGGCGATCGTCGGCTTCGAAATTTTTTCGATCGCGGCGATCACTTCGGAAAGTCCCGGCGGCTTCATGGGCTTGCCGAATTCGGTGATGTCGGCGCCGGCCATGAAAGTGCGTCCGGCGCCCGTCAAAACGATCGCCTCGACGCTTTTATCCGCGGCGGCCTGGGTGAAGTTTTCGAGGATCCCCGCGCGCACTTCGTGCTTCAGTGCGTTGACCGGTGGATTGTCGACGATAATGACGGCGACCGCGCCGTCGCGTTGCGTGCTGACTGGACCTGACACGATGACGTTCCTTCCCTCTCGGCGGATTTTTATCCGGCGCTTTTATTCCGAAATCTGCGCCTGCTTGTTTGCGGCAAGCAAGCGTGAATCGGGCTCGAATGGCGACGGCAAGGCTCGAATTCAGGGTTCCGCATTGCGGAATTTTGTTCTGCAAGATTGACCGCAACGCTAGGAATTGCTTCGATCCCTGTCAATTCATGCCTGTCATTCCTGCATTGGGTGGCTTCACGTGACCGCGTACGAGACCTGGAGCACGCAAGCTCGCCCCGCCATGGGCAACGCGCAAGCGGCCGGGCATGACCGCAAATTCGTCGTGGCGCTTGCCCGCGGTCTCGATGTACTCCGCGCCTTCACGGCGACCGAAGGGCTTCTCGGCAATCAGGAGATCGCGACGCGGGCCGGACTTCCCAAGGCGACCGTCTCGCGGCTTACCTACACCCTCACCAAGCTCGGCTATCTCACGCATCATGAGCGGCTTTCGAAATATCAGCTGGCACCAGCGGCGCTGTCGATCGGCTACTCCGCGCTCGCCAACATGCGCATCCGCCAGATCGCGCGGCCCTACATGCAGGAGCTTGCGAACTATACCGGTGCTTCCGTCGCGCTCGGCAGCCGCGACCGCCTGAACCTGATCTATATCGAGCATTGCCGCAGCACGGCCACGATGATGCTGCGCCTCGATCTCGGCGCGCGCATCCCGATCGCCACGACCGCGATGGGCCGCGCGCTGCTCGCGGCCACGCCGGAGAAGGAGCGCACCTGGCTGATGGAACATATTGCCCGCCGGGAAGGCGATCGCTGGCCCAAGGTTCGCGCCGGAATAGAACAGGCCATCAAGGACTTTACACATCAGGGCTTCACGATCTCGGTGGGAGATTGGCAGCCCGATGTGCGGGCGGTCGGCGTGCCGCTGGTTCCGGCCGACGGCTCCGGAGCTTTCGCCTTCAACTGCGGTGCGCCCGCGTTTCAGTTGACCCGCGACCGCCTCGAAAACGACATCGGCCCGCGCCTTGTGAACATGGCGCGAAACGTGGAAGCTGCCTTAAACAGCCGTTAGAGCTGCGGGCGATCGAAGGGGATGGAGAGTATGTCGAGGAGCAGAAGCATTCGGCTATTGAACGCAATCCGTTTCTGATCGGGTCCTGACCGTGGACTCGAGGGTGTCGGATCGCGTGGGCGCGAAACAGCCCGCCATGCAGTCGCGGGGCGGCGCGCCGTT
>DATGIF010000029.1:0-3430 GCA_035295845.1 Xanthobacteraceae bacterium | reverse complement strand
CCGCCGACGCAGGCTCATGGTGGCGCCCAAAGGATATTGGTGCGAGGGCGAGACCAGCACCAGACGCGCCCGCGGCGCCGTCTCGGCGCCTTTCGCGGCATCGAGACCCTCGGCGCCGACGGGGACCGGAACGATGCCGATACCCGCCGAGGCGAGCGCCGCGCGCGCCGCCGGATAGCCCGGATCCTCGACCCACGCCTCGGCACCCGGGGCCGCCACCACGCGGGCGGTCAAATCGATCCCTTGCTGCGAGCCCGCCACCACGATCACCTGATCGGCGGTGCAGGCGATGCCGCGGGCTTGACCGAGATACTCGGCGATCGCCTGGCGAAGCCCGCAGTCGCCTCTGGGATCATCGTAGCCCATCGCATGGGCCGGCCGTTCGCGCAAGAGCCGCGCCGTGATGCGCGCCCAATCGCGCCAGGGAAAGCGATCGAGCGCGGGCACGCCGGGCGACAGCGGCAAGAGACCCAAGGGCCGTTCCGGCACGAGGAAGACCTGGTCGTTCCGGCGCAACTCGGGCATGCGCTTCCGCTGGCGTTTGGACGTGCCCGCGACCAGGCGGACCTTGGGCTCGCCTTCGGTCGCGGCGACGAAGAGGCCCGAGCCGGGCCGGCTCGTGAGAAAGCCCTCGGCGACGAGGCGGTCGTAGGCTTCGACCACGGTTATCCGCGCGACATCGTGGTCGGCGGCGAGGACGCGGGAGGAGGGGACGCGAGCTCCACCCTTGAGCCGGCCGCTCAGCACGGCGTCGCGGAAATAGCCGACGATCTGGTCCTGCAGCGATGCCGCCGCGGATCGGTCGAGCGCGAGATTGCTCCAGAGCGGTGACGCCGGTCGCCGAGGCACGGGTTCGACCTCCTGGAACCGGACTTATCATATTTTCAGAACTGGAGCTACTGAAGGATCCAGTTTAGGGCCAAGATCGCCTTTGGCCTAATGGAGGAACCCTTGGACAGCTTCGTCCCCACCGAGCGGACTCGCGTCCGCCGGCTTCACGCCTCGGAAGGCGGCACATTTCCTTTCGCCACCAGGTTGAAACTGGCGAATGCTCCTGCCGGCGAGCCGGCGCCTCCCGGAGCAGATTCCGGGGGCAACGCCTTCGCCGGCGCATGCGCAAAGCGGCAAAAGCGAGCCACATCGTGACGTCGCATCTTTTGCCGACATTCGCACGCGTCGACCTCGGCTTCGAGCGGGGCGAAGGCGCCTGGCTCGTCGCGACCAACGGCGAGCGCTACCTCGATTTCACCTCCGGAGTCGCCGTGAACGCGCTCGGCCATGCGCACCCGCACGTCGCGCAGGCGATCGCCGAGCAGGCCGCCAAGCTCATCCACGTCTCCAACCTGTTTCGCATTCCGGAAGGCGAACGGCTCGCCGAGCGGCTCTGCGCCGCCTCCGGCTTTGCCAAATACGCTTTCTTCTGCAATTCGGGCGCGGAGGCGATGGAAGGCGCGATCAAATGCGCGCGCAAATATCACGCCGTGAATGGCGCGCCCGAGCGCGTGCGGATCATCACGTTCGAGGGCGCCTTCCACGGCCGCACGCTGGCGACGCTCGCGGCCGGCGGACAGAAGAAGTACCTCGAAGGCTTCGGTCCGGTGGCGGAAGGCTTCGACCAGGTGCCGTGCGGCGACCTCGCGGCGGTCAAGCGCGCGATCGGGCGGACCACGGCGGCGATCCTGATCGAGCCGGTCCAGGGCGAAGGCGGCGGCGTGCACGTCGTCGACAACCAGTTCCTGCGCGAGTTGCGCGAGCTATGCGACACGAACGGCCTGCTGCTCGTACTCGACGAGGTGCAGACCGGCATGGGCCGCACCGGCGACCTGTTCGCGTTCCAGCATACCGGGGTGACCCCCGACATCATGGCGCTCGCCAAGGCGCTCGGCGGCGGCTTCCCGATGGGCGCATTCCTTAGCACGGCGGCGGCCGGCAAGGGCATGACGGCGGGCACGCACGGCTCGACCTTCGGCGGCAACCCGCTCGCCATGGCGGCCGGCAATGCAACGCTCGACGTGATGTTGGCGCCCGGATTCTTCGACAAAATGCGGCGCAATGCGCTGCTGCTCAAGCAGCGCCTCGCCGAGATCAAGGACCGCCATCCCGCCGTGATCGCCGAGATCCGCGGCGAAGGCTATCTGGTCGGGTTGCGCGCGATTGTGCCGAACGGCCAGCTCGTCGATGCGCTGCGGGCCGAGAAGGTGCTTGCGGTCGCAGCCGGCGACAACGTGGTGCGGCTGCTGCCGCCGCTGATCGTCAGCGAGGCCGAGATCGGCGAGGCGATCGCCCGGCTCGACCGCGCCGCCACCGCGCTCGAGCACGCTTCCGAGAAAGTACAGGTGGCTCAGGAGGCGACCGGATGAGTGTCGCCGCGATCCGTGACTTCCCCGACCTGATCGACATTTCGTCGCGCGAGCTGAGCGGTATCATCGAGGCGAGCCGCCATGAAGAAGCGCGTGCGCGGCCGCGCCGCAAGACCGCTCGATGGCCGCGCGCTGGCGATGATCTTCGACAAGCCGTCGACGCGTACGCGCGTCTCGTTCGAAGTGGCGGAGGATCGAAACAATGTCTGATGACTTGACGGTTCGCTTCGTTGCGAAAAGCGATTTCGATCGATGGCTTCCCCTGTGGGACGGCTACAACGCCTTCTACGGCCGCTCAGGCAAAACCGCGCGCAAGATCACCGAAATGACCTGGGCGTGCTTTTTCGATGGCTATGAAATTGTGCACGGCCTGGTCGCTGAGAGCAATGGCGCGCTGCTTGGAGTGGCGCATTATCTCTTTCATCGCTCGACGATCGCGATCGAACCTGTCTGCTACTTGCAGGATCGATCTATTCACGGCGGAAGCTTCGCGCCGCAAAGGCGTCGGCCGCGCGCTGATCGAGGAAGTCTGTCGGCAGGCAAAGCTTCAGGCTGCGGACGCGTCGATTGGCACACACAGGAGACCACCCGTACCGCCAGAGCGCTTTACGACAAGGTTGCAGAGCATTTGGGGTTCATCAGGTATCACAAACAGTTTTGACACCCTGTAGATAAACGCCGGCGCCGCGCGCGCATCAGGAAAACGAGCCGAGCCCCAGAAATGCCCTCCATGACCACCGCACTCGAACAGCGCGCCGCCTCGCGCGTCGCGCCAATAGGTCTGCTCTTCCTCATGACGACGTCGGTCGGGTGGGGCTTGAACTGGCCGGTGATGAAGTTTGTCTTCTCGGAATGGCCGCCGCTGTCGGCGCGGGGCTGGGCCGGCGTGATCGGTGCGGCGGCGCTCGCGCTTTATGCTGTCGCAACCGGCGTCAGCCTGAAAGTCCCTGCGGATCAGTGGCCCCGGCTCATCATCTCGGCGATCCTCAACGTCGCGCTGTGGGTCGCGGTGATGAGCTATGCGCTGCTCTGGCTGCCAGCGAGCGAGGCCGTCGTCATTGCCTACACTA
>DATGIF010000028.1:0-297146 GCA_035295845.1 Xanthobacteraceae bacterium | reverse complement strand
TATAAACCTCGTCGAGCATGTTTTTTTGCCTGGGGACCTTGCTGGTCAATTGCAAGACACAATGTGGAACAAATATAGTATCGGGCTGGTTAGGTAGGAAGGCGTTAGTCCGGGAGGCGCCTCCAACCCAGACCACGTACGCGCCCGCGTAGTGGATCCTCTTGCGGTCGGCACGTTTCTAGTAACTCAACACCGGTGACACTCCGGCTGCCGTGAGAAGCGGCCGGTCGAACGGGGAGATTGTGTATGGATGCGGTTGTAAAGAATTTTCCGCGCGCCGATCAGAAGCCGGAAGTAACCAAAGTCGAGCCGGTTGAACGGCCGACGCGTGAGGAAGCCGAAGCCGCCGCCAGGACGCTGATCGCTTGGATCGGCGACAATCCGAACCGCGAGGGCTTACGCGAAACACCGAAGCGCCTCGTCAAGGCCTTTGAGCAGGTGTTCAGCGGCTATCGCGACAGCCCCGATGAAGTGCTCGACCGCACCTTCGGCGAGATCGGGAATTTCGACGACCTCGTGGTCGTGCGCGACATTCCCTTCTACTCCTACTGCGAGCACCACATGTTCCCGATGGTGGGGCGCGCGCATGTTGCCTATTTTCCGGTCGAGCGTGTGGTCGGGCTTTCCAAGATCGCGCGCGTCGTCGACATGTATGCCCGCCGCCTGCAGACGCAGGAGCATCTCACCTCGCAGATCCTTTCCGCCATCGACGAGAACCTGAAGCCCCGCGGCGTCGCCATCATGATCGAGGCCGAGCACATGTGCATGGCGATGCGGGGCGTGCAGAAACAGGGCGTGTCGACGGTCACGACGCAATTCACCGGCGTCTTCCGCGACGACCCTGACGAACAGGTTCGTTTTTTCAAGCTCGTGCGCGACCCGCGCGGAATCTGATCCCGCTTCCTTCGATCCCGGGCGAGGATTATATGACGGGCTCCCCGCCCCTTCGGGCGGCATGGAGCCCGTCATGTCCCGTTTTGCCGCGCGCGGATCGGTCCGCGAAATCGAAGCCGGAACCCAATTCATGCCGCGCTTCGACGAGCACGGCCTCATCTCCTGCATCGTCGCCGACGCCGGCGACGGCACCGTGTTGATGTTCGCGCATATGAACGAAGAAGCGCTCGCGCGCACGATCGAGACCGGCGAAGGCTGGTTCTGGTCACGCTCGCGCAAGCAGCTGTGGAAGAAGGGCGAGACCAGCGGCAACACCTTCACGGTCGAAGAGATGCGCATCGACTGCGACCAGGATGCGATCCTGTTGCGGGTTCGGGTCTCCGGCAGCGGCGTTGCCTGCCATACCGGCGCCCGCTCCTGCTTCTACCGGCGGCTGCCCGTCAAACAGCCGGCCGGAGCGGCGCCGGCATTAACTTTCGTACAAAAATAGCGAAGCTCCGACGCCATTTGGTCACGGTTCACACCTAGATCGATGGCGTTGGGCTGGGCGCGAAGAAGGGTGTAACGTGTTTCAAGTCTTTACGAGGCGAACCGCCATCGATCTCGCGCCCACAGACAGCCCGCCCCTCGACCGGCACGAGCCGAAAGCGGCAAGGCCGAAAATCGGTCTTGCGCTGGGCGGCGGCGCCGCGCGCGGCTGGGCGCATATCGGCGTCATCAAGGCGTTGGTCGCGAACGGCATCGTGCCCGACATCATCACTGGCACATCGATGGGTGCGCTCGTCGGCGGCGTCTGGGCCGCGGGCAAGCTCGACCAGCTCGAAGCCTGGACCCGCGGCATCAACAAGCGGCGCATTCTCGGCCTCATGGATTTTCGCCTCGGCGGCGCCGGACTGATCTCGGGCGGCCGTCTCGCGGAGCTCCTGTCGAAGAACCTCGGCCCCCTTTCGATCGAGCAATTGCCCGTCCGTTATGCGGCGATCGCGACCGAAATGGGAACCGGCCATGAAATTTGGCTCACGCAAGGCAACCTCATCGACGCCATGCGCGCGAGCTATGCCATGCCCGGCATTTTCAGCCCGGTGAAGGTCGCCGGCCGCTGGTTGATGGACGGCGCGCTCGTGAACCCCATTCCCGTCTCGGCCGCGCGCGCGCTCGGCGCCCGCGTTGTGATCGCGGTCAATCTGCACGCGGAAATTTTCGGCCGCGGGACGGTGATTCAGAACCACGGCCTCGGCGAGGACAGGCCGGCGGCGATCGCGGTCGAGGTCGGCAGCAAGCGCTTCGGCAGCATGTTCCGCATCGATCAGTTGATCCGGCGGCAATTCTTCGGCGAGCCGAATGACGGCCCGCGCGGCATCTCCTCGGTGATGGTCGATGCCTTCAACATTACCCAGGACCGCATTGCGCGCTCTCGGCTCGCGGGCGAGCCGCCCGATGTGATGATCTCGCCGAAGCTCGGCCGCATCGGATTGTTCGAATTCGACCAGGCTACCCGCGCGATCGAACTCGGCGAGCAGGCGACCGAGCGCACGCTCAGCGACCTCAGCGAAGCGCTCGTCGCGCTCATCTGAAGCCGCTTCGTTCGCGGCTTTACGCCGTCATGATGTAGTCGCGGAGCGCCGAGCTTTCGCGTTCCATTTCCGCGAGCCGGTACTTCACTACGTCGCCGATCGAGATGATGCCGGCAAGCCGGCCGTTATCGATCACCGGCAGATGGCGGAAGCGGCCCGCGGTCATGTGGCCCATCAAATCGGCCATGGTGTCATGCAACCCGCAGGTGACGACTTCACGGGTCATGCGGGCGGCGATTTTTTCCTGCAGCGCCGCAGCGCCGTCCGCCGCAACGGCCTTCACGATATCGCGCTCCGACAAGATACCGGTCACGCGATGGTCGGCGCCGGTTACGATCAGCGCACCGATTTTGTGTTGCGACAGGAGCGAAGCGGCCTCACCGAGCGTCTTGTCAGGCGCAATGGTGGTGACGTCGCGGCCCTTCAAATCGAGGATGGCGCGTACAGTCATGGGGCGTCCTCCGAATCTTTTCTTTGCCCCCTCCCCCTTTAATCATCCTCCTCCCCGCTGCGAGGGGCAAGGGGTGCGCTCGCCGTCAGCGGCGGCACCGGATCGAAGAGCGGAAACAACAGGAGCCCGGCGATAAATCCGCCGAGATGCGCCTCCCAGGCAACCGTTGCATTGGTGAAATTATCGGTGAGCGCGCTCGCGCCGAAGAGAAGATTCAGCACGAACCAGACCGCGAGGAAGGCCGCGACGCGCCGGTTGCGGATCGCCTCCCGCAACGGCACGGCCGGAACGAGATAGGCCGCCCGGTCGTGTCCAAGGCTGCCCAACGGGCCGTCATCGGCGAAAACAAAGCGGCAGGCCGCAGCCATCGCGCCGGAAATCGCGCCGGAGGCGCCCACGAGCGGGACGAGCTCGCCGAAATGCGTGAACAGAAACGCGGCCGCCCCCGCCGCCGCGGTCGCGGCATAGAAGAGAAGAAAGCGCAGCGCGCCGAAGCGCCAGGCAACCGCGCTTCCGAAGGCAAGGAGCCAGACGAGATTGACGGCGATATGCAGGATTTCGGCATGCAGGAACGAGTAGGTCAGGAACGTCCAGGCATCGGCGGCAAGCCCGCCGGGAAATTGCAGGGAACTCGCGAGCGACGGCTCATAGCGCGCGGGAATGAAAGCGAGCCACAACAGGACGGAAAGATCGTCCGTCTCGCTCAGGAAGGCGCGCCCCGCATGGAGAAGGATCATTGCGCCGCAAAGCCACACGATGACCGGCGGAATGTTGAAGATCGGCTCGGAAGGGCGGGCCACGCGAACGTCCGGTGAGAGGAAAAGCGAGATAAGCCGCCGCAGCAGGGCGGCGCAAGCCTCACGCGAAAAAGAAAAGGCCCGCGGGGGAGCCCTTCCCGCAGGCCTTGGTCACGCCCTTACCCTCGAATTCCCCGCCACCTTAGCCGTTCGAATTGCGCCGTCGAGCGAAAGGCTTGCTTAACCCTAACAAGAGCTTGCCGCGGCGGGACCGCCGTCCGGCACGCCTCCTGCTCAATCTCCCCTGCGCCGTCCCGCTCCGTGACAGGACGGCCGAGCGGGGAGAGAGAAACCATGAAACATCCCTCAAGCCATGCCCTTCATGCCTATTGGGACGCGCTGCGCGCCGGGCGTGCGGCGCCCGAGCGCGGCGAACTAGATCCCGGCGCGATCCGCGCCATTCTGGGCGATGTAATGATCCTGGAGGTTGGCGGGCCCCATCGTTATGCCGTGCGCCTCGCCGGCACCCGCATTTGTTCCCTTATGGGACGGGAGCTGAAAGACCTCGTTTTCGCCGAGCTTTTCGCAGCCGCCGATTGGCCGGAACTTTATGGCTTGCTCGATGAGGTTGTGCGGGCGGCAACGCCGGCCGTCGCGAGCATCGTCGGAGAAACCGAGGACAAGCGCATGCTAGGCCTCGAATTGCTGCTGTTGCCGCTGCGTCACCATGGGCGCACTGAAGCGCGCGTGCTTTGCTCGCTTGCCGCGCTTATGCGTCCCTATTGGGCAACGCTGACCCCGCTCGCGCGCCTTCGCCTTGGATCGACGCGCTTCGAGAACGCCGCCGGGACAGCCACGAGTCCCGCTTTCGGCGGCGCCCGCGCGGTCCTGGATCTGCGCGTCATCGAGGGCGGACGTGCCTGAGATTATTCACCATTTGCGGGATCGCATTTGATCGGCGATACGAGCCGTTAACCACGCTCCGATAGGGTCGGTCGTCGAAAAACGGAACCGGCCAGTGGCAATCGCTCAGACCAGGCGTGCGGTACGCGTGCTTCCACTCAATCAGGAGCGGCGCAAGCATCAGCGCGTGAAGGTCGCCCTCACCGGCCGCTACATGTTGCAGAACCGGCAGGAATATTCCTGCCAGACGTTGAACATGTCGCCGGGCGGCGTCGCCTTGATCGCCGAAAAGCTGCCGCAGGTGGGCGAACTCGTGGTCGCCTATATCGATCATCTCGGCCGGCTCGAAGGCCGCTGCGTGCGGCATATCAGCAATGGTTTTGCGATGACCGTTGCCGGCACCATCCGCCGCCGCGACAAGCTTGCGAGCCAGCTTACCTGGTTTGCCAACCGCAATGCGCTGGGCTTGCCCGAGGACCGGCGGCACGAACGCTTCGCGCTCCGCGATCCCCGTTCGACCCTCACGCTACCGACCGGTGTCACGATCCCATGCCGGGTCATGGACGTTTCGCTTTCGGGCGCCGCCGTCGCGACGGAGATCGCGGTCCCGATCGGCACGCCTGTCACCCTTGGCCGCACCAAGGGCCGCGTCGTCCGCCAGCTCGAAGGCGGCTTTGCGATGGAATTCGGCCGGCTCCAGAACCCCGATACGCTCGAGCACGATCTCGGCAACGACGGCTGAGCACCGGCGCCACAATTGGCTGCCGGATTGTCGGCTGGGCGCGGCCTGATGGCTAAAACAGCGCCATTCATCTCCTGTTAGCCCATTCGGGCGGTATTTCTCGCCGCCGGGTCGGAACCAATTTTACGAAAATGTGTTTTCCAAGCGATTCTTTTGTGTAGCGAGTGCCGCCATGGAACCGCGCGACCAGGAAGAGCGGAAGCCGATCAATCCCGCCGGCGGACCCGATAATGGACGCAAGGAAGAGCAGCCGCGCCCGTTCGACTCCGGCTGGTTGGAACGTCTCCCGAAAGAAGACGACGCGCCCTATCGCTCGTGGTGGGTCATCGACGATCTATCGCTCGATCCGTCGGAATCGCCCGCGCACTAAGAGAGCCTCGACGTGGTGAGGGGCGCGGCTTTGGTCGATCCAATTTGCATAAAATTTGAATCAAATTGTTCGCGAGCTTGATTCAAACTTGATGCAATTACACGTCGAATTCGACTCGTAATTGCGCGCCCGTATGAACGGGAGCTCAAAAGCTTTTTGCCACATTGCCCCCAAGAAAAAAGACAGGGGGCGACAATGTTGTGCAAGCGAAATCTCAATTTCGCCACGCGACTTTGCGGCGGGGCGGCATTTTTACTCGCAGTTGCGAGTCTCATCGTTCCGTCAGGTACGGAAGCGGCGGAACGGACGGCCTACGTAGCCGTTGGTGAAGTGACCCGTCCGCCGATCGGCTGGGTGCAGTTCTGCGAGGAACGGCCCTGGGAATGCAAGACCGAAGCGAGCGCGCCGCGTGACGTGCAGCTGACCAAGGCTGCATTCAAGGAGATGGATCGGGTCAACCGCTACGTGAACGATCACGTCAAGCCGATGACCGACCTCGAACATTACGGCGTGATCGAGAAATGGGCCTATCCCGAAGACGGCTATGGCGACTGTGAGGATTACGTGCTGTTGAAACGCCGCATGCTGATGCAGCTCGGTTGGCCGCGCGAGGCGCTGCTCATCACTGTCGTGCGCGACAAGAAGAACGACGGCCACGCCGTGCTCACCGTGCGCACCGACAAGGGCGAATTCATTCTCGATAACCAGGAGGCGGAAATCCTCCCGTGGTCCGACACCGGCTACCGCTACGTGAAGCGCCAGTCGCAATCGGATCCGAATGTGTGGGTCTCGCTAGGCGACAACCGGCCCACTACATACGTGGCATCGCCGCGCTGAAGGCGCGCAAGAAACGCAACCCGGTCACGTCCCCACCCCTCCCCGTCCCCGGACCGGGCTTGCGGAGGCCGGCTCTTCCCCCAGGAGTCGGCCTCACTCTTTTTCTAGGGATTTCGCGAGACGAAGCATGAAACAAGGAGAGAACGTCACGCGAACATCAACCCGGATCAGTACCAATCTGTACCACAGAGCGTTTCGCATCTGTTCACCTTGATGCGACAAAGCGCGCGGGCCATCTTCCGGCCCATGAAATTGACGCCGCTCCTTATACTGCTTGCGCTCACGGTGCCTGCGCGCGCAGAGCTGCCGAGTAATCTGCCGGTCGCCACCGCCAAAAAGCTGATCCTTGCGGATCGCAACCGCATCTTCCGCGACCCCGGTTCAATCAGAGATGCGAAGATCGGCCAGCCATTCACATGCCGGGACGGCAGCGGCGATTGCGTATGCATCGAGGCGAACGCCAAGAATGCGCTTGGCGGCTATACCGGCATCCAACTGATCGGAATTCAATTCCCCGGCCGGACGCACGCGGAATCATTCGGCACCATGGCTGAGGCGGCACGGACAGAACCATGCGGCGCGCTCAAGCCGTTCCCTGAGCTGAACGGCAAACACTAGAGACACGAAAAGCCCCGACGCCGTACTGGCGCCGGGGTGTATCAGGCAGCTTCTTTGAAGATGTGCTGATCAGCGATTGCGCGAACGCGGGCGGCAAAGCTATCAAGCGTGCCCGTGTTCCTGATCAGGTAATCAAATTCGATGTTCATGCTTTCCGAAACGTGGCCATCGTTGAGACCGGCGCCATTGCGCTCGATGCGAATGATGATACCGCCGTTCTTGCGGATCATCGCGACCTCGTTAGGAAAGCGCACGTCATCGCAGGTGACGCCAAAGCCGCCAGCCTTGGCCGCCGCACTCTCCCATGCCCTCGTCCATAGATCGGGCGCTATGATGTCGCGGCCCCATTCCGTGCCAAGCGTTTGCATCGCCCAGCGCGGCGTCTTGCCACAAAGCAGCTCGCAGGGCGTTTCCTTCTGATCGCCATAGACCTGCGCTTCAGTAAGGCCCAATGCGATCAGCATTCGCTTTAGCGGAGCCGCCAGCGGGATCGGTGTAAAGCCGTATTTGTTCACGAGGATATTAAGCGCGGTCGATTTGCCAGAACGCGCCAAGCCGGAAAAGGCGATGATTGGCTTCATCGAGACTCCCTGCATTAGAACATGCACCGATCACACGGGCCGCACCGGCGGCGGTCACTCTTGCCGTGGAAATCCACCGGGCACACAAATGACTTGTAATGCGCCGGGAGATTGGCGAACCAAGCAGCGCCCTCAGCCGTGCCGCCGCGCAGATTGTAGTCGGGAAAGATCACGCTGCCGTCCGGCAGGTTTTCGGGCACGCGGCCGTCGCGCGTCAGATAGCACAGGCGCAGCTTGAATTCGTTCGCAAGCCTGAGCGCCTTGAAATAATTCTCGCTGTCGCACGATAGATTGATAGCGAGATTCCCGCCGCGCTGACGGCTCATAGCGACAAGCGGCCCGATGAAATCGAATGACCGCGTGTAAATCCAGTGATCAACCGTGGTCGAGAAGCCGACAACCTGCGCGATCCAATAGGCGTATTCCAGAGAGAAGACATCGCCGCTGACGTGCCACCGGAAGCCGCCTTGGCAATTCTTTTCGATCCACTGGCCGACGATCAGCGACCAACGATTTTCCGGCCCCTTGGTGGCGAGGATTTGCCGGATCATTTTCGAGTTGTGAACGTATAGCGCGTGCGTAGCTGGCGCGTGCTTCTTCAGGCCGTGGACATAGCAGGCAGCGCGGCATACCTCTGTCGAGCCGGGACAGTCTTGGATTTCGACAAGGCTGAAGGCATTGGGCTTGGGATCGTCGAGCGTTCCATTATTGGCGGTAATCTTTCCGTTGCCGTCGATCCACAGGAAGCCGTCAGAAGGCCCATAAATCTTCGTTGCACAGAATGCCGTGGTGGCCGCGCTGGTAGCCTTCGGTTTGTCGATCACAACGGTCACTGAATCCCCCTTGTCCTGATGAATTCAAAAGCGCGTCGGATCACATATGAACGCGCCATAGACGCAAGCGTGAACGCTACAAACAACGCCAACGTGAGCTGAACATCACGCACGAGCGCGTAATTGAGACCAAGAGCTATCGCGAAACCAAAGACGGCATTCGCGACGCTTTCGGCAAGAGACATCCCGCGCGATTGCTTCACTCGCACCCTCGCCCGATTTCGCCCATAGCATCGGGCTTGCAGTATTCGATCCAGTGGCGGAATCCTTTCGGACACCAAAAGCCCCACTCGCGAGTCTTCGGCCCCACGATGAAAAGCGTCATCGCCTTGAACGATGTCAGCTCGATGCGGTGGGCAAAGCTGGCCGGGCGTACCGTAATCGCGCCTTCTCTCAGCGTGCGAAATGAATGCTGCAAAGCGTCCTTCGGATCGCTGCCGGGCGCGGCGTATATCTCGCGTTGTGTGCCCTGCAAAAGCAGAGAGATGGAAGACCACGGGTGATCGTGAATCGCGCGGTCATCGTCATCGTGGTGGAACAGATGGACATAGACGCCGCCAAAGCGCGTCTTCAGGATGTGCCACCGATCCATATAGGGATCGTGCGAAGGCCCAACCGAAAAGTCGGCCGGGCGCGATGCGACGATGCGAATGCACCACCGCCGCAATAGTTCAAGAATCCATCGCGGACATTGCATGGAGTCGAGTCACCTGATGATGTTTGCAAGATACGGATTGACAGCACTTTCACCAACATCACACGCTGAAGATTTGCCCCCGGAATTGCACCTTGCCCGGCGCGATCACGGCGACAGGCTCAGGCCACAACAGCACGCCCTTGTGGAACGTCAGCACGATGAAGCCAGCGCGGTGATTGCGCGGATTGTCTTCGCTGTAGTCCATGAATTGCGGACCATCAGGATCGGCAAGACAGCCGGTGTCCACGCCGTAGCGCGTTCCGTTGTAATCGTTGAACGGCGTCACCTTCAGCGAATGCAGGTGGCCGGTCACAACGGTCTTCCCAGCGTTCAGCGTATTGTTGTAGGTGGCGTGCGTGCCGCCACGAAAGCGGTGCTTCACCACCACGCTATCGTTGATCCAGCATGACCAAGCCGGTTCCCAAACGGGGAAATGATCACGGAGATGGAAACCGTGGATGCGCGCGTATTCAGGCGCCACGGTCGCAAGACGAGTCTCGAATCTGGCGTCATGGTTGCCGAGCGTCCAAACCTTCCGCGCATCCGGCGCAGCTTCCTCAATCTCGCCGAGGCGTTCCTTGGTGGTCTCAATCTCTTGCTCGACCGTGGGGTTGTCTTCCCAGCCGATAGGCGGATGCCGCGAAATCCTCGCGCCATCGAAAGCATCGCCATTGAAGACGATTCCAACCGGCTTCAGCATCGAGCTGAATTTCACAAACGCACGATGCGCCGTGGTAGCTTTGCCCGGCCAATAGTGGCCATCGCTGCCGATCAAAACGCTGCCGTTCCTCACCTTCATCTCAGCTCGCTGTGGATGCGTCCGATCCGGCCGGAATACGTTTCCGCCGTTGGGCGACCTGAGCTGGCGGCCGATGCGCTTCTCGACGTTGGATCGCCGTAAGTAAACCGAACGCACCGGCATCTTGAATCTGCGCGCCGCACCTTCGGCGCCATGTTTCTCGAAAACGCGAATAAAGTCCCTGTCCGTGAAACGGGGATTCGGCATTCCTTAACTCCGATGCAGATTGAACACGGGGAAGGCGTGCGGCTTATCGCTTCTTTCCTATTTTTTTTCTGAGCGTGCGGCCGTTGCCGCTCAGTTCCATCATCATTCTGATTTCACGAATCTCGTCGATCAGGTCTTGAAACAATCTAAGGAATCTTTCGATGCTCATACGGTCTCCGAGCTGCGATCCAATCGAAGCGAGCGCGGCCGTGGTGGAATTCGTCTTCGCCTGCGCATAGGCGCTCTTGCTCTTGAAATAACCAATGATCGCCACGATCACGCCGCTCAATCCGCTGCCTCCGATCAAGGCGACAGCGATGGCGCTCAGCGCGGTAATGTTCGGATCGGAAGGCGCGGCCATCGTCGGTTATTCCCCGTAAATTGCGCCCAGCTCGAATAAATCCCATGCGCTGTTAAACGCAGCGAAAAACTCGAACAGGAAGAAGACGATCCAGAAGAACGATGTCGGATAAATCTCAGCGACCGGGAAGATGCCGAAAAAATGCATCCCGGCGGCGATACCAACCGCCGTCCAAAACATCAGGCCAAGGATCGAACCTAGAAGCCGCAACAGCGGCGAACGGCGCCAATGACCGTTGATGAGAAGCGCGATGATCCTGATGCATCCGACGCTTACAACGATGGCGCCAAGCGGCAAGTCGCCGCCGAAAAGGGTATTCAACACAGGTGCCGTGACCTGTGGAAATAAAACAGAGACGCCCCACACGATCATCAGGATCGCCAGCATCCATTCGATCAGGCGTGTGCGCATCGTATATGAAGACAGCATAAATGCTCCTTCTGACGCGAAACGCCCCGGCCGAGAGGCCGGGGCGCGCTTTGCGTGCTTATGCCGCCGGAACGCTCTTGGTGTTCCAGCGCGCAACGAGCATCCACACAAACGAGCCTGCCGAAATCGCAAGGCCCGCCAGTTGGACAACCTCATTGCTAAACTGCGTCCACGCATCCTGCGTCACTAGGCCGGGCTTCGCCGCGAGGGCGATGCCAGCCATTTGCAGGAACGTGCGAAGCAGGGCGATAACAAGATCAGAGGTCATTGAGACTCCCCTGTTAGCCGCTTCGTCGCTTACTGAACGAAATGGCCGGTGATGCGGACGCCGTTCACCACGGCGGTCACGGGAGCGCCACGCTTGGCGCCAGCCTTCATCGGAAGCACCGCCTGACAGATAGCCTCAGCAATCGCGGTAACGCCGGTGATGGCGCCAGCCGTGTTCGCGTCGAGGATGTTGGTCACAACGGCGGTTTCGGGGAGGAAGCCGCAAATCGCAACGGCGGCGTCCTGAACCTTCTTCGCCGTCGCAGCGGACTCTTCCGGCGTACAGGCAGCATTGGCGAACGTGAGCGCAGCCGCGCACACGATGCCAAGAATCTTCTTGGTCATGGTTTCCTTCTTTCGGTTTGTGGTTTGAGAATTAGGGCGCACCGCGCCCGATGGACTTGATCACCCAAAAATCATCGCAATAGTCCGGGTTTTCGATGAATGCATATGGCATCAGGAAATACCCGGACCTTCCCCAGCCAGCTCCCCAGCTATTACGGACAATGAACATGCGCTGATCATCGTCATAACCGACAGCCGCGACGGCATGGCCGCCGGTGATTCCTTCATTCGGCACCGGCATCGGCATGACGCCACTGGCCGCCACGGCATCGGACTCAAAGCTTTCAAATACGCTGAAGCCGAACACGAAGGGCGAGCCTTCGGCCAACATCGAGCGGAGCTGATCAAGCGTTTGGTCGAGCCGGAAATATAGCTTGGCGTAATCGCCGATGGCTGCCGCGTGGTTATAGGCATTCGCGTTTGGCGACAGCGAAACGCGAGACACGTCATATGGCCAGTCAGCTTCGGTGCAGGCCGCCCAACGTGAAAGCGACTTGATGCCGTTTCTGATTTCGCAGCCGTTGTCGGCCGCCGGATCACCCTCAAGCTTTCGAGCGCCGTAATAGATCATCAGTCGCGACGGCCCTTGCGGCTTGCCTGTCACGAATTGCGAAAGATCGGCGACGGCATTACCGACGCAGGAATTGCAATTCAGTTGATCGTGTACGGCCGGGAAGCGCGGACTTAGATCGACGCGGGAGGGTAGCGGTGCCTGAGCGCGCGCAAGGGAAAGCCTACGGTCGCGATGATCGAGGCTGTCGCGACGCCAGCCCTTGCGCTTGAAATTCACGATTTGGCCCCGCCAGTGGGCTGCTGCACCTTCGCCAACTGCGAACCAATCGCCGCGACATCGGCCTCAAGCTTCTCGATGCGTGACGCCATATCAATCAGCCCGGCCACGAGAGTCGGGAAATCGAGACCCCATGCGCTGCTGACTGTCTTGACGTGAGCGACCATTTTTTCCATAGGCGCGGCCATGGCGGAATCCTTTTCAGTTGGCGGCGATGATTTTCTTCACCTCAGCCATCACGCGCTGATGAACGATTGGAGTCTTGTCCATCTCTGTGTGGGTGAGGTTCAGCTTGACCCGCTCAAGCGGAGTGCGCGCATTCGGAACGCTGTCGGGCGTGCCGCCGCCCATCGGATCAATGCTCTGATAGTATTGGATGCGGATGCCGCCGCTGTCGGGCACGTATGGCGAATCCTTCGTGGTGTCCACCATCACGAGCAATGCCGTGTCGATGTTGTGCAGCCGAAGACCAGCCGCAATCGACTCAACGGCAAAGCCGCCGTAAGAATGCCCGACAAGAACAATCTTGCGACCACTCGAAAGAGCGGACGCCATCGCGGCGTGCGTAAGGTCGCCGATCACGGCGAGCGGAAAAAGGCTGTTGCCTTCGGCCGTGGCCGAACAGCCGGGGATCGTGTTTAGCTCATTCGCAAGGTCATTCATGCCCGTCGAGAAGACGGCGCCGAACAGCCCGCGAACGCAAAAAGCGCGAACGCGGTTCATTAGTGCAATTCCTGAAGCGCCGATTGAATGGCGCGTGTGGTTTCGTCGCCAACGATGCCATCGACATCGAGGCCGTGTTTCTCTTGGAAATGCTTGATGGCGAGCCGCGTCATGCGGCCAATCGAGCCGTCGATGATGAGGTTTTCGCCGGGCACCAGCTTGTTGAGGTCCGCCTGAAGAATGCTGGCATCGCGAATGAAATCGGGGCGGGAGTCGGGAACGCTTGGCGTATCCGATTTCACCATCACGCCGTAGCGAGGAAGCGCCAGCGACGGATCGCGCTCGACAAGCGCGCAATACATCGGGACGGTGCCAAGCTGGGTGTCGATTGCGCTGGGCGACCAAACGCCGTCAGCGATATATTTGCCGCCGGTGTAAATGTCGGTTCCGGCCATCAGGTAGCCGGTCACGCGACCGCGAAAGCGCGGGCCGAAGCCATTCCACAATTCGTCTTCATACATCTTGGACTCGACGGTCCAACCAATCGTGTCCTTGACGCGATCAATGTGATCGAGATGAAGCGCATCGCAGGCGCCGTCACGCCATGCACGCTCGCCGAAGAACGGGCCGCGCCCGGCGGGAACGTGAATCGTCTTCCGCGAAAGAGGGTCGCCGTTGCCGAGATAGGTGCTGAAATTCGAGCTAGACTCGCGCTCATTGATCGGCGCAAGCCAAACGGCGGGCACGCCGGTTTCGGCTTCCACGTCCTTGTAAATTGGGATCAGCTTGATGAGCCGGTCGGCGGTGCGCTCGATTTCGCTCTTGCGCGTAACGTGCATCGAGTCGAACCATTTGGCGTATTGCGGCGCGAGCGATTCAAAATTCGGTTGCATGGCCTCATCCCCGGAAAAACGAAGGGGCCGCCCGAAGGCGGCCCCATGAATTGACGGTTGGTCGCGCTTCCCGCGCGCGGGTTGGTTTTCCTTACCGTCAGCTTGCTACGGCGAAGACTCGTCGCCGTTTAATGATGTGACTTATCGCGAGCGCCCCAACGTTAGCGTTGGCTGCAACGCCGATGATCGCTTTCACATCGACGTGCGTTAGGGTGCCGACGACTCCGCTCGCGCTCACGCCAAAGCCCGGCGCGATTTTGACCTTTACAGCCAACGCCCCGATGGCAGTATTTGCCTGAACGCCAACATTGTTCGGAGTGTTCAGCTTGACGATGCTGCCAACATTAGAATTGGCGGCAACGCCAATAACCGAAACCACGCGAAGCGATTGAGCCTGTCCGGCCGCCGCCGTGGCAGAGACACCAACGGCGGGAACCTGCGTTGCGCTCGTGACCGCGACGCTACCAAGAGCCGCCGTGGCAGAGACGCCAACGGCGGTCGATCCACGAATAAAGCTTTGCGAACCAACGGCAGCGGTGGCAGAGACGCCATACGATCCAGCAGGCGCAACAATTCGAGAAGGTGAGCCTGCCGCGCCTGTGGCCGAAGCGCCCAGCGGGGTGATCGAAACAGTTGAAAACTGCGCCTGCCCCGGCGCCGTCTTCAGGCCAATCGAAACGCCCTGATTGTTCTGCGTAAAGCTGGCCTGCGTAAATGTGCCAGTGCCGGTCGCCGATCCTGATGTTAGCTGAAGACCGGCAATCGAAATTTCAGGACGCCCAGCAGAAGAATTGCCGTTAACGTCAGCCAGTCCAATCAGCGGAGATTGCGGCGTGTCCGGCGTGTTTGCGCCGGGCCGAACCTCAATCGCTAACCAATAATCATTGCTGTAATTCGGCGTGATCGACGGAACGGTGTGCGTTCCAGAATTGCCATAAGCAGCGACCGCGCTAACGTCGATTGGATTATTCGGATCGACGTTATCAAAATTCAGCAACGCCCAAGCGATACCGTCCGCGCTGCCCGACCAACTTGCGGGATACGCTCCGCTTTCGGAAACACCGGCAAATTTGTAGCCGACCCAAACCCGCGTATGAGATACAGAATCCCAGCTATCAATTAGCGTGGTAAAGCCGCTGACGGGATCGGGGCTGCCGGGATCGGAGCCGGTGGTGTGGATATTCAGAATGGCAACGAGAAAGTCGCCCTGATTGAACGTCCCGTTGGCGACGCCAACGTTGGTCGAGCCGATGGTGACGCTGGTGCCCGTAATAGAACCACCGCCGCCGTTGCAATGGCTCGCCCAATTAAAGACGATGGGGATAGCCGTCGCTGGCGTTGCAGCGGTAGCCTGAACACCGAGCGCGGGCGCGGTAGTGATTTGCCGATCAGAAGGCGTGCCTACAGCAGCGGTGGCGGAGACGCCGACAGCGGTTGTTCCGCGAACGAACGTAAGCGAACCAACCGATGTGGCTGCTGAGACGCCATTGACAGGCTGGCTGTGCGGCTCAGCCGGGGAGCCGACAGCGGCCGTGCCAGCAACGCCGGTCGGCGTCTTGGCGACAATGTTACCAGTGTCGCCGACAATCTTGACGAAGCCGCCCGATCCGGTTCCGATGAATTGGACATTTAAATTCGAGCCAACATCATCGGCGCTATTGTATGTCGAGCCGATAGCGAGACCGGAAAAGTCTTCCGTGAACGGCCCGGTGATATTGCGGAATTCGCACACCGCCGATTCGACATAAAGGCCAATCTTGCCTGACGTGTACGGATTTTCTGTTTCCGTGAACGTGTAAACGGTCGAGCCATTGACCTTGATGACGGCATCGGAACCGTTAACGTCAATCTCAAACGGCATCCACTGGCCAAGCGCGGATGTCGGAACGTCAGTATAAATGAACCGCTGATTTCCGAGATAAGCGGGGTCTTCTTTGTAAAAATCGAGAAGATTCGTTTGGAACGCGACAGCAAAAAAGTGCGTGCTGTCCTGATAGTGCCAAAGAATGTTGCCGACTACCCAAGGAAATTCCGCGTTCTGCGAAATCGTCCGACACTCGCCCTTAATCGTGAACGTGCCTGAATAGGTGTTCTTAGACAGGATGAGAGTCGAATTCGGCGAAGGCGCAGAAAACTGAAGAATATGCTGCGCATAAATCGCACCCGGCACAATGCCGGTAGCATGAACGCCTGTCGGGTTAGCATTCGTCCCGGCGCGCTGCGCAATGCCAGCAGCGGCGGTGCCTGCGACGCCGATTGAAGGCGCAATCTTAACTGTAGGCGCAAGCGATCCAACGGCGGCCGTGGCGGAGACGCCGGGCGGGATCAGCGCCAGAATCTTGAACGAAGCGAACGCGCCAACCGGCTCGCTCGATGAGCCGGGCGTCGCGGTGATGGCGCGCGACGTTGAGGAGTCGGTGGCGCTGCCGCCGCTGAACGTCGCCGTGGCTTCAGGCTGCGTGTCGAAATCTTTGGTAAGATTCGTCCACGTAAACGTGGTGACGCTGTTGCGGGTAGCCGCAACACCAATCGACACGCCGCCATTGACCGTGGTGAGCGTGGCCGCCGGATTCGTCGCTGTCGAATTGTTGTGATCGACCACACCAACCGAAGCCGATCCGGTGATGGCCCACACGCCAATCGAGCAACGGCCCTTGCCCGCGCTATTCGTAACGACAATGTTGCCTGTCGTATTACCGGCCGGAACCGCAAGCCAGAAAAGCGCAACGGTGTCTTGGCTGTTGAATTGCGTTTCGATGCGCGTCATCGAGACGGCGCCGTTTCCATCCCCCGAATCCAGCGTGACGCCGCTGATCGAGGTGGAAACAGAAACGGCCGAAGACGCTACGCCGACGACAACAATCTTGTCGGATTGCACCGCCCCGATGTCCACACCGTTGTAGGTGTAGGTTGTGGCGTTGCTCGTATCCGTAACTTGCGCTCGGAAAGAAACAGCAAGTGCCATCGCTTCCCCCTGCGCATCAAGTCAAAAGGCGAAGGGGCGCCGCGATGAAGCGCAGCGCCCCCATTTTTTTGTTCTTCTTTTTCAGCCTTAGCCGATGCGCAGGATCGCGTTGGACGAGTCAGCGGTCGGCAGAACAACCGTAAACGTGCCAGCCGTCACCGATTGCGTGCCGCCGAAATCATGCACCGACATCGCGCGCGTCGCGGTAGGTCCGCGTTGCGAGGTGTTGTAAATGATCATACCGGCAACGCTCAGCGTCGCGGATGTCCACGATGGATCGGTTGTCCAATCGACGAATGCCGTGGTGCCCGATATGGTCGGCGAAGCCTGCCCGGCAAGCGCCTGTCCGCCAGCGGTATAGCCGGTGCCGGACGCTTCGTCCGAATTGCCCGTTACGTCCGTGTAGTTGGTGGTCGAGGCGCCATAGGTGCCCGCCATGCCCGACTTGATCAGCGCGACCTTGAACACGTCGCCGGTGAAGGTAATCGAGCCGGACGAAATCGTGCCGGTGTGGGCCTTCGACAACGTACAGGTTGTGGACGAGTCGATGGACGCTACAACGGCGCCAGCGGCAATGTTGGTGCCCGACACGGCCATGCCGACCGCAAGGCCGGTGACGTTCGCCAATCCAGTAAGGCCGAATTGGCCGGACGTTCCGTTAACGCCGGTTTTTACGACAGTAGCGTTGAAGCAATGCAACGCGGAGAAAAGATCGCTCTTGAACGATGTCAAGAACGCGGTGGTGATACCAGCCATTGATAGACTCCCCGCCCGTTAAGGCGTTTGTTCTTTTTCGTTTTGTGGAGTTGTCCGCTTATGCGGGCGGGTTACTTGGTAGCTGGCGCGAGACCGCCGATGGGCGATTCAATCCGACGCGCCTTGAACGCCTTCGCGTGTTTGTCGTCGGGATTGGCGTCAGCGTGCCAGCTCCGATGAATCTTCATCGAGCTGGTGAAATGCTGGCTGATCATGCGCCAAACGATTTCCTGAATTTCGGGGCGCGCGAAATGCGACTCGAATGACGTGCCCTTCGCGGCGTCGGCGACGGACTTGAGCGCAGCAGCCTTCCGCTTCTCGACGTGTTCGCGATAGCCGGTGGACAAGCGCGCGGTGCCTTCCTTCTTGAGCGCCGCCGCCTCGTTATCCTGCACGTCTTGATGATGGCCCTCGAAAGCTTCCTGAAGCGAGATGACAAATTTTTCCTTCTCGCGCCGAACCTTCGGCGAGGCATTCGGGCCAAGCACGATCAGGTCGCCAAGCTGGCCAGCCGTAACCTCAGCCCATTTGTCAGCAGGATGCGGGCCGCCATCCGTCACCATAACGGTCGGTGTCATTCTAGGTCTCCTTATTCAGATTGATCAGCGCGTGCCCGTTAGGGTGAACGCGATATTTGAAAGAGTTGCGTCGCGAACGGCGGGCGCGACGATGCTGAGAACATCGCCGGGATTGAAAGTGAACGGGCTTGCGGCGATAAATACCGCCGTCGATGACGACGCGGCGAATTTGACCTGCCCAACCTCGCTGCCGTTTTTTTGCACCGAGAAAATAGAGTCGGCTGTAGCCGCGACATCAGCGACGCCGAGACTCCCGGCAATCGCCGTCGCGAATTTCACCTGCGTCACGAATTTCATCTTGAAGATGATTTCGGACTCAATCGGCCGCCCGGCGATCCACACGGGAACGTCATACGGACCTGACAGGCGATTCCAATTCCCCGCGCCGTCATAAGCCAGCGGATAGAACGTTGAATCGTCAAAGACCTGCCAACCGCCCTCAGGGACCGTGAAGAACCATCCGGTGTCCTGCTTCTCCGCAATCTGATTATCGTGCCCGGCAAATGCGCCAGTTGCACCGGGGAGGACACGGTACTTGGTGCCTGTCGCCTCGCTGCCGGTTGGCGCGGTAACGGCGGAATTGACGCCGATGATCGGAAGCGCGGTATCAAAGACCTGAAGCGTTTGCAGAAGATCGCGAACGCGCCCTGTCATCTCAGTCGGATCGTGACGAAGGCCAGAATCCTCGCGCACCACATATGAGGCGCCGCTGAGATTGCTGCCGGGCCAACCATACGCAAGAACAAGGTGCGTATCGTCGGTGACGGTCTTGATGGTTACGCGGATGCCGCCCGATTCAAACGAGTCGCCAGCAACGAGCGCAAGCGACCATAGCGTGCCTACGCCGGTGACGGCGGTGTTGCCCGATGTGACTGATACCGTACCTGCGCTGTAAAGATCACCGAACGCCATTTGCCCGCCCTATATTGGCGGCCTGCAACAGCGAGTCGATTTCACGCCCGCTCTTGGCGGCGCGAATCTTCTCAATCAGTGCGCGCCGCGCATGTTCACGCCCGGCAAATTCGTCGGGCTTCTTGATGATCGCCTTCGCAAGCAGCTCAACCGCGATGCCGGTGCGCCTGCTTTCTTCGGAAAGCAAAACGGGCGCCTTATTGGCGCCCGCTAGAAAATCCTGAGCCTCGATGCGCTTTCGTCGGTGCGCTTCGTCGGTGTGCGTGCGGGCCATCCCGAAACCGTTGAAATGCGCGTTGACGGCTTCTTCCGCGCTCGCAACCTTGTCAGATAGATTCCGATTGATGGCGATTTTCATTTGAAAGTGATACTCCCAGCCCATTCGAGATAAGGCCAAAGCGCAACATGCACGATGACGTTCCCGCTTTCCGGCGATGAGATTTCCGCCTTGCCGTCAGTCGGCACGTAGGTCGCCTGCGAGTGCCCGTCATCGACAAGAACCGTGGCGCCCGGCGGGATGCCGCTAAACGTAACCTCATCCTTACCGTCGCCTATCGCTTCCATCTTGTCCTGCGTGATCGACATTTTCGGCCGCGAACGCAGCTCGCCGTCTTTCACGTACAAGATGTCATAGATGTCTTTTTCCAAGATGAGGCATTTCATCCCGGCAGAAGCGTACTGATCAACGATGGTCGGCGAAAAGGAGCCCTGCTGCCGCTGCATAATGCGACCGTCATCAGGCGTATAGACCAAAAGCGTTTTCATGCGTATGCCATCCACCTCACGCAATCGTAATAGTGATCATAGGGCGGCGAATTGCGTGGATCGCCGCCCTGATTGAAATTGTACCAATCGACGTGATCCTCAAAAATCGCGGCATAGATGCCTGTTGTCGGCGCTGTATATAGCGTGGTGCCGACGCTGGAATATCCGTACAGGTCCATAGCTGGCGGCCGATAAGTCAGAATGACGTTGGCGCGCGTAGCATCAAATGCACTGGTTGAAACCTGTTCTTCGATGTACGCAAAAAACGGCGGATAAGGAAACGTCTTGCCGAAATATGTGGTAGTCACAGGAATCGCATTGCTCGTTGTGACGGTCACGAATTGACGCCGCACTACCAACGCCATTCCGACAATCGAACGGTTCACAGCAGCAAGCTGCGAATTGAACGTCATCTGATCGAGCGTGGCCGTGTCGGCATCATAGCCGGGGCCGACGACAATGATGCCGTCCTTCGTGACCTTGAGACGCCGACTCATGCCGCGCTCATCCCAAGGACCACATAAACAACGGTTTCGTCGATGGTATAGATGTTCTTGAAAACAATCCTGTCAGTGAAAGGCTGCACTTTCATCACAATGCCAAGCGCCTCGCCATCATTCGGCAAATTGGAATCAAACGCCGGAAGATTGATCCAGCCACCGACAGTTTTCTTCACGCCCCAACCGATAACGGGAATGGATGCCAGCGTGGTGCCGAAATAAACGGTCACATTAGTCGATGCTGGCACGGCCACCGAACCGCGCATCAGGAATTGGAAATTTTTTGCGCCGGTGGTGAGCAAGCACTGATCGTCAGTCGCCGTGAAAACATCAATCCCCGGCTTGCTCAGCCAAACGCCGTAATCGGTGAATGTCGATGTTCCGAGCTGATCATATGGCTGCGTCGGCACAGTATATGCGAACGTATAGAATCGTTGTTCGCCGACTGAAATTCGGAATTCATCAACCCAGCCATTAAACGCATTAAAAGCGCCAGCACCGGGACGGCCAATCGCAAAGGGCGATGAACTATTCCAAAGCGCCGAGCTGAAAACGCCATTTGTGGTGTTTTGGATCACGCCATCAACGAAAAGAAGATAATAATATCCGTTGAACTGAATTACAGCGTGATGCCACGTCGCCCCTGACGTGAGGAATGTAGTGCCCGTGATTAGCGTAGCGGGAATTGTGTTCCCGGTATTTGAGAGCTGCACCCACAGCTTGTTGTTTTCATTGACCGCGCAGGCAATCGAAAAATCATTGCCGCCAGAATCGCATTGGCCGAAGATGTACCTGCGCGTACCGTCGCCGCCGCCGACCTTGAACCAAAAGTCAATTTCCCACGAGGCGGCTGCGCCAAGATTAAAGTCAGCCGAATCCGGCGTGTCGATATAATCGTTTACATTGCCGGTGCAGGCGAGAGACTTAGAACCGAAAACGAATTGCGATCCGGTGGTTGCAATCGCCCCGTGCGCCGTCCAAGTCTTCGCGAGGCCGCCAACGTTCGAGTCCGCAACGCCGCTTTCAAAGTCGAGCAAAACCTTGGTGTAAGAATCATTTCCACCATAGCCGGTCGGGACTGTCCGCGACCTATGCCCGACAAGAAGACGATTGGTCATCGCATTTTGAAAACCATCACCACGAAATCATAGGTGAGGGAATCTACCGGCGTGGTGTTGGTGGGGCGCTGCCAAACCGTAACCTGATTAAATTTCACGGAAGCCGGAAGCGGCACGGCCGTTGTGTCGGCCTCAGTGCTGAGTCCATAATTCTGCGCAGCCGCAAGCGAAACTAGATACGGCGGGTTGCTTCCCGCAAGCGGATTGCTGAAGCTTTGCACCTGATAACGCTGCGAGGCATAGAACGCTGTCCCGCCGAAGGCCGCAATCGAACCGCCGACAACCGGAATATCAACTTGCTCGCCGGTCGAACGATCAATCATAAACAACCGCACGGCTGGCGGATAATCCAGCGGCGCGAAGGGGATCACCACCGGCGGATTAAGGCTCGTGTTCACGAGCCGCGTCACCGACCACAGCCGATATACACTATCCCAATCCGAATTAAGCGACAGCGAATCTTCATCCGTTGTCGGTGGCGACAGCGCATCAATACCGGGGAGCGAACATCGAATGCCGCTCGATGACATCACAACCCTGCGAGTCATCAGTCGGAAATCACAAGGCGGTTATTGTCTAGGTCGAGCTGAAGCTTTCCATCCGCGCTTTGGATCATCCCCGCCGTGAGCAAGCCCACGTTCGCGACGATAGCAGAAAGCGTAGCTACGCTCAGTTTGTCGGCCGTGATCGTGCCGGTGGCGATGATGTCGCCGTTGATAAGAACCTCGCCGCCTGACACGATGAACAGCGGCATAAACCCTACACCATCGGCGGTCGAGCCGACCTGAAACTGATCAGCCTCGATCAGCACTTGCGATGTATGGCCGCCATGCCCGTCATCATACGTGGCGACCTTCAGGCCAGCCTTCGTATTGTTGGACATCACGGTTAGCTCGTAAGAAGCCACCGCGCCGGAAGGTGTCACGCCAACAATGAACGATGCCGTGCCAAGGGCCGTGCCATCATCGAGCGTGGCCTGTAACTCATCGAGCAATTCGACAACAGAGCCGCCGGGGCCAACAGCGGCGATGATCGCCTCGTTGAAGGCGGCCAGCGCATTGCCGTATGACGCCGAAATACTGCGCTTCAATTCCTGCTTATCGAGCGCGTTTGAAGAATCCTGATTGGCGACCGCAAGCGCGAGGGCGGCAACCGTGGTAGTCAAATCGTTGATCGCGCCCATAATGCGATTGCGAACCAAATCCTGAAGCGCGTCATCGAAGCTTGTAAGCTGAACGTCAACAGGAACGGCGCCGGTGGCGGAGGGCACCACATGCTCAGCGCCGGTGGTCATCTGCTGCCAAGCCGTGAACGTTGTGGCGCGTTCCGGCGTTGTCTCGATGGTGGCGCGGACATCGTATTCGGTTGACGCCTGAATACCGGCTGAGATGACGCCCTGCCCCGAAAGGACATTGGAGAATGAGGCCGTCATCACGGCGCCAGAATCATCATCAGTGTGAATGCGATATTCGACGATGACCCGATCAACCGTTAGATCGAGGATCGGAGTCCAGTTGCAGACAATCGCCTGAATCTTAAGGCCGCCAGCGCCCAAGATTGTGCTTCCCCCAATCGAGAAGCTTGGCGCCGTCGAAAGCCGCGTGGCCACTGTCGGAAGCGTGCCAACCGCCGGGCCTGCGGCCGGGGTGACATCCGAATATGCGTCGGACGAAATCTCGCGAAGCGCAACCGTATTCGTGTGATCGGCGTTAAGCGTCGCCTGCGTCACCATCCAAGTCCGATTGCCGTACAGCGCGGAATTCCACTGAATCCAATCGCCCGGCTCAAGCACAACGAATTTATACGGCAGCGTGATCGTCGCCGTCGCCTGAAGACGCGCGAGCCTGCGCGCAATCTCGGAAAGCCTCTGAGCCTGATCGACGTATGGAATCTGCGGCAGGTCGAGCGTTTCAACAAGGCGCTCGCCATCCGTCGCCTCATCATCCGAATTCGTGTTCGGCGGATAGGCGACCTGTTTCCATTGCTGCGAGGGATCGGTGAAGATGCCGAACACGGCATTGAATAGCGACGCGCGCGATTGCTTCGCCGAAAACTTTACGGGCTGCCCCGATACAATATCATCGTCCGTGATCGGATCAGGAAGCGCGAGCGATTGCGCGACGCCAGCGATGGGGGCGAATGCGCCTGCGCGCTCTTGCTCGACACCAGCGCAAGCCTCAAGGAACCGGGTTACAACGTCGCCGTATTGCTCATCAGCGGAGACGTAAGTACCGCACCGGAAACGTGGGTTGCTACCAACGATTTCATCGCAGGCTGTGGCAGCCGCCATGAAATAATCGGGCACAAGATCGACGGGCGCGACACCGCATCCGACAACGAGCTGGGAAGCGACATACAAGCCGCGCCGGAAATTATAGAGCTGCACAATGGGATTTTCGGAAAATTCCCAAGTGGTCTCATCATCCCAACGATGCGCACCCGACCCCCCTGCTGTATCGTCCTTGCGAATATCATAGAGGCGACGCCCACGCACCTCGAAAAGAAACTGCGGAACACCCTGCGGATACAGGTCGGCATCATATTTCAACCGGCAAATGATGTAGCTGATGCCAGTCAGCTTAAAATCTGATGTCCACCGCCCAGCGGGGTTTGCGTTGGTGACAAGATTCGCGTCGGCGGTTTGGCCGCTCTTGCCAAGGTAAAAGTCGAGCGTGAAGCCGGTAAACCCATCGACCGTGTAATGCTCAGCGTAGGTCGAGCTAGATGTGCGCGTGATCGTCTTGCGCACGCCATCAACCCAAACCGCGTCGATGCCATCGTGCAGGCCGTCGCCGATGGCGAAGACCATTTCAAGATAGGCGTTATCTGCGCCGTAGGTGTTGAAATAGATGAGCTGCCCAGCGACGCCCTGCTTCCCGAACACCGATCCGCGCGGAACATCACCGCCCGTTTGCAGCGACGTTTGAACGCCAGATGTGGAAGCGACTGACGACGCCTTGGTTTTCGTGAGTGCCTTCGCGGCATAGCTCAAGCCAATGCTGAGACCCGCAAGGGTCAAGGCCGTCACCACCGCCATGCCTGTGATAGCGGCGCTCGCGAGAGCGCCGACAATAGCAACAGCGATGATCGCCATTATTTACCCCACGGTGTAGGCGAACCTCGCTGCGTTGAGCGGAAGCCGGGTAAGCCCGCAAGGTGCCATGCCGATGATTTTGTGGCCGTCGAAAATAATCGCGACCTCGTTTTTTGTATTTCCGTCGATGGCAACACCGATGTCGCCTGCGCGCGCCATTGATGCTGACGTGCGCGGGCAAACCGATGAGAAGACATCTGCGATTGAGTAGAAGCCAAGGCGCAACATCACGCGCTTGGAACCGAATTCATTCCGCCATACGCGGTGCGATTCAAACGGATCGACGCCCGTGATCGCCTTCATTGTGTCGAGCGCGAGCGTCACGCAATCGGCGCTGCCCCACTCGAAATCACGCGATCCATATGCGGCAAGGACGGCATCGAACCGTCGCCGCCAATCAGGAAGCCGTGCCGGTAACAACGCCGCCGCTCGTTTGACTGGCCGGTGTTGCGCGGCCCCAAAAGATGTCGAGGCTCGCGGCCATTACCGCGTGCGATAGACCGCCATCGTTCGAGTCAATCGTTTTCTGATCAGCGTCATCGCGATTGCGAAAGCCGTGCTTCGTATTATCGCGCGCTTTGCTTTCGAGATTCACAACAAGCTGAGCATTGCCATTGATGTTCTGATCGTGGTCGATGCGATCCAGATAGCCGCGATAAATCTTCTCCACCGAAATCAGAGCGCGCGTGTCGATGTCCATATACGCGCGATAGATCGTTACAGGCCGTTGGTGATACGTCTCGCCCTCGATGGTCGCAAGCGTGTCCGGTGTAAGGTCCGAATTGGGAACAGCCGTCAGTCGAAGAACCAACGGAACGGCGGACAAGTCCGAAACCATGCTGATCGGATCAACCGAGATAAGCGAACCGGCGCCGACATAATCGACGCCGTTGAACGTCAGCGTTCCGTAACCATCCCAAAAGCCATAAAGGCCGGAATCAAAATCGAATAGCACAAGGCCGCGCGCGACAATGTGACCGGCGGCGAGCGATGCCAACGTGCCGGAATCAAACGTGCGCATTATGACAAATCCTGTGCGGCCTGAAACGAAACCGGCGATGTGTAGCCGGAAACATCGCTAGACCAAGTTTGAGGAACGATGCGCATGACGCAAACCGGCTTCACGAGGTTGGCGGCAATCGGCGAAACTGGCGCTGTCCCGCGCGGGAACGGCTCGACCGCAAAGCTGACAACGCCGCTGCTATTGGCCGCGACATCCTCAAGAGCGCGATGCAGCGCATACTTGCCGCTGAGAATCCAGCCGATCATATCGCCCGGCTTCACCATGTACCCATTCGGCAAATTGCCAAGCGTGATCACGTTTCCGCCGGACCATGTATTCAACGCGCACGTTCCATCGAACGGCGTTGATCCATCATAGCGAAGCGCAGGCAGCGAGCCGCCGATGTACGCCAGCGGCGATGGCGCGTCGGGATTGTAGCCGTAAAAGCTTTTCCCGGCGCCGCGTAGCGAATCCCGCCATGCCGCCCACGCGCCGCGCTGAGCTGGCGTTAAGTCAATGGTGGTATATTTCGCCGTCCACAACGGCTCACCAATCTCAGCCGACTGAACAGCACCGCTGCCGAGAATGTTGTAGCCTTCCTGCCGGGACAGGTCGAAAGTGACCTGCTTGAATTTGTCGATGCCTGACGGGAATGAGCGCGGATAGCTGATTGTCATTATAGCCCCCGCACTCGCCTATCCTTGGCATCAATCACCAGCGGAATGATTTGCGGAAGAATTTCAGCTTTCGCGCGCGCAACGATTTGATCGGCAACGCCCTGCGTCGCCCCCCGCGCATCAATCGCAAAATGGATGTGAATGTCGCCGCCACCGGCGCCGCGAGCGACAACGCCAAGCTTGCCGCCGGGGCCGCGCGCGAGAGGCATGATCGCCTCATCGCCAGCCTCAGCCATAATGCCAGTGCGGCCATCGGCCATGCCGAACATCGTTGGCGACGAAATCACGCCGCCGCTCGCGAACGGAACCAAACGGCCATTCGAGAAAACGTTACCGTTGGCCGAAGCGACCAAACCGCCGCCGCTCGACGTGCCGCCTGTCGGCAAAAAGGCGCCAAGGATCGCCTGAAGGCCCTTCGCAATCGGCGCAGCAATGAGCATCTTCGCGACCATCTCATCAATCGCCTTGATGATCACGAGGCCCATATCCTTGAAAGCGTCGCCTGTGTTTTTTGCGTGCGTCGCTAGATCGACGAAATCGGAGCTGATGCCGTTGGCGATGCTAGTGCCCGTGGTGTCGAGCTGCGTCCGAAGGCTGCCGGATTCAATCTCAAGCTGCTTCAAACCGGGAAGCTGCGCCTTGAGGATTTCCTGCTGCTTGATGGTGTCTTCAACGGTCTTCTCATAAGCAGCCATCGCCACGCCGACATCCTGAAGCGTGATTTGGTGCTGCTTATAGAGCGTATTCAGCTCAGCCATCTTTGTCGCGCGAAGCTGATCGGCCGTGGCAAGACCGTTCGCGACAAGAATCTGCGTGTCGGCCTGCATCTTCTGCGAGACCACGGACGCTAGCACGGCGGCCTGTTCATCGGCAGTAATCTTCACGCCGCGCTGACGCGCAGCATTCAACTCATCCTGCTTCTGCTTCAGAAGATCAGTCAGCGGGGCGCCCGCGCCAAGGATGCTGTTGCGCTGGCTTTCCATTTGGATCGCGTACTGCAATCCCTCAGCCGAAACCGCCTTCTTGTATTGGTCTTCGGTGATGATGTGCTTGGAAAGCGAAAGGTCCAATTCCTTGATGCGCAGATTGTATTGATCGTGCGCCGTCGCGGCGGCACCAATCGCCGACACCATCTCGCGATATACGTTCAACTCGCTTTGCAGGTCTTCGGTGGTCTTCTGCTGAGCGGGCTGCGCGATGCCGCTCAAGTTGAGCTGCGGCGGATACGCGGGAGTCGGCACAAGGTTGGGAACGAATCCCGTTGAGCCGGGCGGCGATGCGAGCGCCGCGCCGGGTCCACGGCCGGGCGCCGTGCTATTGAAAAAGGAAATCAGGTCATTCCACGCCTTCGTGAGCGTGAAGCCTTGCAGCTTGTCAACGATGCGCTCATCAAGATCGAGGCCGCGCTGCCAAGTGGACAGAACGGATTCGGAAAACCAATTCGCAATCTTATCCTGCACGCGGCCAGATGTCGCCTCGATTCCAGCGAGCGCATCCGCAAGCTTCTTAACCTCATCATTCGCGATTGTCGGCTTGCCGGACAGATTGCCGACGCCACCGGCGCCGTTGATGGATTGAAGGATCGGCGCAATCGCCTGCGCGCCGCGACCGGCGGCAGCCTGCAAGAGCGCGCCGCCCTTCTCGCCCGCCTGCGCATAGGCGGCGGCGAGGATGTTCAATTCGTCGGCCGTGGTCTTCGCCGACTGAGCCTGCTTCGCCAGCTCAGGATTGATTTCGCGCAGAAGATCGAAATAAGGGCCTTGCGACCGGCGCACCTCATTCAACCGAACATCGAATTGGTCGATGGCGCGCGACATCGCGTCGCCATTGATGCCAAACTTGGCGGCCTCGATGTTCAGCTTTTGAATCTGATCGGTGGTGAGGCCGGTGGTGATAGAGAATGATTGCAAGCCCTGCGCCTTGCGCGCGAAATCGACAGCGGCATCACGCGCCGCCTCAAATGATTTCACCACGCCGCCAAGAACGGCAGCAGCGCCGAGACCCCACGGACCAAGACCCGCGAGCGCAACTCCAACCGGGCCAAGCCCGGCCGACAGCGCAACGAGCTGGCCCTGAACGCCCTTGATCGCAGCCTGAAACGCATTGACCGGCTGCGGTTGAAACTTTTTCGTCGCCTTGTCCAAGGCATCCGCATATTGCGCCTGCGTGATCACGCCCTGATCCAACGCCTTCGTCAGAACCGTATGCGCCTGCGCAAGCTGCTGCGTCGAGCGATAGGTTGGATCAATGCGGCTCAGCAGCCGGTCATACGCACCCGATGCATTGATTGCCGACTTGGAAACGGAATCCGTTTCCTCAGCGACCATGCCCATCGAGTCGGCAAGCTGACTCGCTTGCTTGTTGGCATCATCGAAGCCCTCAGTTTGGGCCTTGATCGTAATGGTGCGGATTTGGTCTTCGGTGGCCATGGCATAGCCTCTTTTTTATTTTTGCGATGCAAGCCATGCTTGATCGAGGATTCTGATGGTCCACAAAAACCAATCGAATATGTCCGGCTCATTGAAGCCGTACCGTTGCGCGTAGGCGTTGATCGAGGAAAACATGATCGGGCCGATAGTCATTCCGACTTGCCGATCAGTGTTCAGCTCTTGAAACGCCCTATAGAAGACATCCATTCCCGGCGGCAGAACGGGCGGGATCGCATCTTCAGGAATCGGTTGGCCGCGAGACAGCGCGGCTTGAGCAATGTCGAGTGCGTGCGGGCCGAAAACAATTTCCCATTCGACCCGCGCCCTCAGTTTTTTGCGACTTGCTCCTGCGTGGCCTTCTTCTTGCTGAGGATCGCGGTGGCCGCCGCGTTCACCGACCAACGAAATGCGCGCAGGTCGGGATCAAGGATATATTCTCGCGCCTTGTCCTTGCTGTAGGGGATTGGCTTTCCGTCATCATCTTCCAAACCATCCCAATCGACCAAGATGGTCTCAATGAGCTGTTCGGAAAGATTCGCTTCCTCGATTTCGTCAGTCTTCTGAAAACCGCTGAGCGCGGCCTGCTTAACGGCGAGCGCCTTGTAATCAGAATTCCCAATCCCGCGCACCTTCAACCTGAGGCCGGGAATGAAGGGAGCGTCAACCCAATCGCCATGCTCGATGGCATTGGAATCAATCTTGATGTCGGTGATCCTCATTGAATGACCTTTGGAGTCGAGAAGCCGCGCGCCGGGATGGCGCGCGGCTCTTTTTCGTTATGCGCTCGCTGGCAAATACCAGTAGCGGCCGACAGCGGCCGTGTAGCCCATCGTCGGATGCTTTGACGCGCTATACGTTCCGTTGAACATGCGGTCGGTATTCTTCGCCGTCACGGGCGAATCGCCGCTGATTTTCGTGTACGGAACATCAAAGACGTAGCTCTGCCGGGGCGATGCCGCATAACCGGCGCGGAACATCAGCGATGACGGCGTATCGTTCAGCACCTTGTTGAGCAACGTAAGGTCGCCGAAATATGCCGTCAGCGGCCCGCTCACGGAAAACTCGCCGTTGCGGATGCCAACACTCGACAGCGAGGCAACGGCCGGTTGCCCGGCCAAATTGTTCGCAATCTGAAATCCCAACTCCATCACGAAAGATGGGCCGGTGATAGGCGATCCGCCTTCGATCAGCTCAAGGATGTTGGACGCCGAATTCATCACCGGAAAGGTGGGCGCCGCTACATCGGTTGCGCCGGACGCGCGGACGGTGCCCGCGCTGGCACCAAGGCCGACAACATCAAACTGAAGATCAATGACGGCGTTCGCTTTGACCGTGGCGCTGAATTTGTCGAATTGGCAGCCACGGAAATACTCATACGAGGGCGACACCAAGTCTTGCTGCTGACGCTCGATGGTGAATGAACGCTGCGTCACGCCATTCTTCACCTGATCGCCAGCGAAGACCTGCACGGTCTTACCCGTGCCAGCGTCCGTCGCCCACGAGGGCGGCAGCACGTTGAACGTAAGCTTGTTCGCAGCGATGGCCTTGATTTGCGCCCAGCCATTGCACCCGGCGGTCGCAAACTGATTGCCAGCAATATCGCCGCCAATCTTAACCCACTCGCCGACATTCAAGCCAAGCGTGGTGAAATCGAGCGACGTTGACGTGATGCCATCAGCGACAGCCACAAGATCGCCGCTCGCGCCCTGAAATCCGACAACGCGCAGATACGCGCCAGCCGGGACAGAAGCTTCAGCGGTAAACGAAGACGCCGGAAAGACAACGGTGGTCGCGCTCGACGAAGCAACGCGCGACAGAATGCCGTTATTGCCGGGCGTCGCAAAGCCGTTTGTCAGCACGAGCATCCCGGCTTTGAACGCGGCGCCGCCGGAATCAACGGTCGCGGTGGTGGTGCTGAGGTCCGAAATTTCGGTGTCAGCATTCACGCAAGCCTTATATGGCTTGTTCGCCCACGTTCCCTGAAACGTCGCTTCAAGAAAATCGTCGAAAGCCTGAAACGACAGCTCATTGCCAATCGGGCCTTCATTCGTGAGGCCGACAAGAATCTGATCGGCAACCTGCCGGTCGGCTTGCAGCTCATTGCTTTCGGTGCGGTTGGGCGAGAATTTCAGGCCGCTCGACGTGAGGCGAATCGCCTTCATCGCGGGGCTGGCAGGCGTAACGCCCGGCGTCACCTCAGCCACATAAGCCGAGGCTGAACGATTGGTTGAACCCATAGCAGGTCTCCAAATTCTTTTTTTTGTTTTCGCAGGATCGCCTTGCCCAAGGGCGGCTTAGGCTATTGCGTCATCCAAGCTCATCGAAATAGTACGGAACAGCGAGCGAAAGCAGATAGTAATTGCCGTCGCCGTTGTTATCGTCGAATGCTGGCCCTGATGGCGTGAGACACATCACGCCGCTAAATTGAACGGCGCGAAAAAGTGTTTTCAATTCCTCGATGAGCGTCATCGCGTCATCGACTCCGGTATCTCGATTTGCGCTCAGCACCAGCCTGATGCCGCCTTCCTCGCGGAAGGTGCGGGCGCCAATCTGCGCCATGCCAACATGCTGCGAATTCGAGACCGGATATTGAACGCTGAGAAAGTTGCCGCCGTCATTCGGCGTCGATGCCTTCTCATTCGGATACACCACGGGCAGCCCATTCCAAGTTTCGCCGATCCGCGCGCGGACGGCGGCCTGCACAGCCTGCGATGCCATTGTTATTTCACCGTGATGAGAATGGCGGGGTTGCGCGTATTCCGCTCAAGATCGCTTTTCGACTTTCGCGACTGAAGCCCGCGCCGGGTTTGTTTTGCGACGGATGCCCATTTGGCCAAGTCAGTATCGCCGCCGATCACCGACTGATAAGTGAAACGAATCTTGGCGAGGCTTCCATACCTCTGCGCCGCAAGAGCCGCGACCACCTCATAAACGCCTTCCGGCGCCTGAGCTGATTCACCGCTTTCAATCTTGCGCGCATACGGCTCGACATTCACGAAAGCGTACTGACTGGCGTTCGGGATCGCTCCGCCAACATCAGTCTCAATGCCATCGGCATAGAAACGATGGCCGCGCCCATACCGGCCGCTCTTGACAGGCGAATGCGCGATGAGCTGGCTGTCGATCCACTGGAAAAGATCATCGACCAACTCAAATTCAATTACGATTGTGCCATCAGGCTTGACGGCGTGGAAATCTTCTGTTTGCGCGCCGTCAACGAAAATCTTGTGTTGCGGCTTTACGCCGCTGATGGCTTCATTCTGAGCCTCAGCCGACTCGAATACCTGTTCTGCATAATCAGCAATTTTCTCGCTGCGCGCAGCATCGCTTAGGTCGGCCGGAAATAGCAGCTTGATGTCGCGGTCAAGAACCTCGACCTTGCTTGAAATTTTGACAGCCATCAGCCCAACAGCATCAGCTCGATGCGGACAACGCCTTCTTCGGTTTTCACCAGCTCAGCCACATCAATCGCGCGAACGCGACCCTGCACAATCAGCTTGTCGCCCTTGCGCGGATAAAGGTCGCATTCGGCCGTACTGCCATCGCCCGGCCAAGCACCGTTTGAATTCTTGATTTCAGTCGGCGACATAATCGCCACGAGGTCATACTGCGCCATATCGTTGACAAGGAGATTGGCGCGCAAGCGATACGAGCGAACGTTAGCGCGCACCGGCAGGTCGTTATTCGTGGTCGGTGACTTGCCGACCAACCGGCGCAGAATGCAATCCTCGCCGTCTTCCTGTAGCGCGCTGTCGAGGTCATCAACCTGTGACATCTCGCACCTCAGCCGAACGCCGGGCGGCGCCACTCAGTAAGCAGCGCGTCAACCTCAGGCGGAAGCGCCGCATTCTGGCCAACAGGACCAACCCAATAATCGCGTTGAATGACGTTCGGCACATTCACGCTTTTCACAAGTGGATCGCGCCGGGCAGAGGCGCGCATATGGCGAACGAAAATAGTGCAGGCACGCGCCAATTCTGGCGGCGAGCTGCCGGGAAGACTGTAACCGCCCTGATAGGTCACGGTAATATCGCGCGCCCACCAATCGCGAACAGAGCCGCCCGTAAGGCGGTATAAAATCCCGGTTTCCTTATCAACAGAAAAGTCGGTGTCTTCTTCCAACGTGATTCCGTCTTCCGTCAAGGATTCGATTTCGATGACGGGAAAGCGCAGCAGGTTCAGCTCAGGCGAGCCACGGCGCTGAGTGCCAAACGCAATAACGTGCGCAAACGTTTGCGTCACATCTTCGGCCCCGAATACCGCGTTACATTCTTTTGCAATGATCGCGCTCGCTTGCGTGATCCATGTAGCGAGCTGCGTATCTTCGGCCGTTCCAGTGATGCCGAATTCACCCTTGACCGCATCGCGCGTGGTCAAGTCAATCGACGAGGCTGGCGTGTTGACCGTCAAAAAGCTTTTCATCGCCCCACCTCAAGAAAAAAGCGACCCCGGCCACGAAGGCCGGGGCCGTCGCCCCATGAACGGGCAAGTATTACGTACCGATGCAAACCCAGCCGACATTCTTGGCGGCGGTGCCAGCAATCGGAGTCGCATCGCCGGAAGCCGTGGGCTTCCATACCTTAAGCGTGACGTGACCGGCCGTGCCGCCCGATTGCGTCGGGATCACATAGGAAACAACATTGGCAGCCAGCGACGGGTCTTCGGCGAGATTCGCCGCGCACGCGATCACGGTGGTAAGGCCCGTGGTCTTGTCGAGCGTGCCGGTAACGGCATCGACGCCGCGCGCAACCTTCAGAACGATACCGTTCTGCTTGAAGACGCCGCCGGACTTGATTTCGAGCGTGCCGCCGACGCCCCAATAAGCGCCGCCTTCCTGCATATAGTTCAGCGTCGAATACTGCGCCGCCGCCGCGCCGCCGAGCGCGCCAATGATAAGCGCAGCAAGAGCGATCCTGAGGTGTTTCATTTTTCTTGCTCCATTGCCCGACGCGCGGGCGGAAACTCACCCGCCGTTTCCGGCGGTCGCTTCACCGCCCTTTCGGACGGCTCATAGCGAAATGGTGTCGCTCGATCAGCCTTCATCAACTTGATTGCCTGCCCTTGCGGGAGGTCAACTACGGAGCCGGTGCGAAGCTTCACGAGCATGAAAAGAAAAACGGCGGGCCGAAGCCCGCCGTCCCTATTTTGGTGGTGTGGATTACGCCTGCGTGAGCGCCTTGACCGCGCCAGCGTCCAACAGCTCGCCGTCGAAACGGGTAAAGCCGATGAAGCCGATTTGGTCCGCCTCAGCATAGCGTTCCGTCAAGCGACGGATGCTGAACTGAAGCACCATGCGGCGCACGTAGCGATTGAAGGCGCCGAAAATGACGCTCTTGTTGCCCGTGGTCGCTTCGGCCATGTGCTGATTCACCGAATAGGCATAGCCGCTGATCGTGGCAGGCTCGCCCGCCTTCACGTCCGCCGGATTCCAGATGTACCGGCCCTGACCGTCCTTCAGCTTGCGAAGGATTTTCAGCGTGGTGTCGGTGAACATCCAACGGCAAGACGGATCGTTGCGGTACGCCGGATCGACGCTGTGTTCCAGCTCAATCAGGTCATCGAAGGTGACACCCGACGCGCTCGCGGCCGTAACGCCGCCGCTGGTGGCGTGAACGATACCATTCGGCTTGGACGAGCCATCGCCGGTGGTAAGGTCGCGGTTGCCCTTGCGGCCGATACGCTCAGCCATAGCATCACGCACGATGGTCTCGACATCAAGCGCGGCGTCCTGAAGCAACTCGTTGGACACCAGCACAACGCCGGAGGTGTATTTCCACGCATCGAGCGACTTGGTGCCGAACGTCAATTCAGCGGTGCTGACGGCCGTGTTTTCGGCGATCAGCGCGCCCTCGTTGGAGGTGTCGTCCATCGACGGCCACGGGATCGAAACGCCGGTGGACGTATTCAGGACGCGGACAATATCCGGGTCCATCATCGGACCCCACGCCTTGAGGGACTTGATCAGCTCAGGCATAAAGCCGGTCGGCACGAGGTAGCCGCCGTCCGAACCTGCGGCGCCGCCGCCGGTGGTGGAGATGCCCTGCCCCAAGAAGGTGCGAGCCTCAGCCTGCGCGCGCCGCATAATCTGCCGCATGTCAGCGGGCATATCGGTGAGGCCATAGCGCAGGTAATAATCGAACGCCTTCTTGCGCTGCACGTCATCGAGCGGCGCGGGCTGTTCCTCAGGAACCTCGACGGCAGGCACCGAGCGGTCTTCGCCCTTCGGCGTCCGAACCGGATCGGCAACAGCGTTCAGCGCATTCTCGCGCTTAATCTGTTCCTGCTCGCGCACGGCAAGAGCCTCAAGGCGGTCATACTCCGCCATGGCCTTGTCATGCTGTTCCTCGATTTCCTTCGCCTTCTCAGGCGTGGTATCCGAGCCGATGCTTTCCATCAGAGTGCGAGCGTCGGCGACAGCTTTCGCCTGCGCGTCACGAATCTCTTTGAGAGTCATGGTTTTCTTCCCATTTTTGTTTGTTTTGGGCCGCCGTTATCGGCTGCCAGCTTGTTGTGTGCCTTGCCCAAGGGCGGTTTCTGGCAATAAGAAAGCCGCGCTTAGCGCGGCCTCTATCTGCGAGCGCGTTCAGCGCGCGCGGAATCTCAATTTTTGCTGCATCCTCAATCGCGCCTGCAAAAGCTGGCCGACCGGCGATAGCGTCGATTTCGCCGCTTCACGCTCCTTGCGGTAGCTATCCAATGAGCGCAGCGCGGCTGACGTGTCTTCATACGCGGGATAAGTCACAATGCTCACATCAGAAAGATCGCACCTGAGCAAAGTGCGAAGGGGTAGCGCCTTGGGATCGGATTCATCCCATTCCTCTTTGCGCGCACGAAACGCAAATGAGCATTGCGTCACGTCGCCGCGATCAATGCTCGCCATCAGGTCTTTCGCCCATTGCGTGTCGGGCGGCGTAACCTCGAAAGCGAGTCCCTTGTCATCCTCGCGAAGCACGAGCGTCCCGGCAGTATTCCGCCCAAGAACGAAATTGGAATCGTGGTTGAACAGCGCGCGCACGTCATCGCTGCCGATAGCGTCGGCAAATGCGCCGGGCGCAATCTGTTCGCGGAAATAGCCGCCAATATCCGTAATGGAATTGAACACGGCAGCATAGCCGACAATCTTCTTCGGCTGCCCATCGGTAGCGCGCATCTCGACAACGCCGATTGCGCGTACCTCTTTCTTGGTGTCCGGCATATCACTTGTCCCCGGTCTTATCGCTGGGTTGCCCCTGATCGACGGGCTTCTTCCCGGCGCCAGTGTCTTGCTTTTGTTGCTGCTGCTGGCCCGCACTTTCCAGCGGCACCGATGCACTGTTGATGTAAAGCTTGTCGCCGCCGGGAAGCGGCGGCAATCCTTCCTTGGCGCGCGCTTCGTTCGGCGACAGCACGGCGGCGGAAACGGCGTTGGAATAGCCTTCCATGCGAGACATAAAGTCGCCGCGCAGCAATTCGTCCTGATTGAATTTCACGAATGCCTTACGATTGCGCGCGGAAAAAAGCTTGGCGTTCAGCTCTTGCTCGATGGCCGTCAGCCAATGCATCAGCGTATGCTTCACAAAGCTTAAATCGGCCTGTTCAGCATTCGAGTAGGTCGCGCGCGAAAGATCGTGAAGGAAGGTCGGCGGCAGATTGTAGATTCGCGCAACCTCTTGAATCTGGAACAGTCGCGCGAGCAAGAGCTGGCCCTGTTCGGGATTGAAGCCAACCGGCGTCAACTCGTGGCCGCCGGGCAAATACACCATGTTGCGATTCTGCGCGTTGGCGTCGCGCACCGCTTCAAGAACATCGTTGGCGGCGCGCTTCACGGCCGCCGCCGTGGCGGCCGGTCCTTTTAAGGCAAGCGGCGGGACGCCACCGTTGGCGAAATACTTGGTGGCGTATTCCTGCGCGGCAATGCAGAGCGCGAACGTGTCGCGCATGTTGGAAACGAGATTGATGTGACTGATGACATCGACATCCAACAGGAATGGAATGTCGATGATTTCGGGCGCCTCGTATGTGATCAGCCGCGTGTTCTGCGTTTCGCGGTAATCATAGAATGTGCGGCCGTTCTTGCGGCGGATCGTAACGCCCTTGGGATTCAGCGGCCATAGATTGACAACGCGCTGCGCAACGTTGCGCTCGATGTATGAGAATGAGCGGCCCGTCAGCAACGTGCCATTCATCATTACCTGACGCCATTTGAATGACGTGAGGCAATCTGAATTCACCTCATCATGGATGATCGTGTAAAGCGGATTGCTTTCATCGACCATCGGCCCCTTTTCCTGATCGACCTTGTAAAGATCGAGCGGAAGCGACGCGATGGTGCCGCCGATGAAGCTGACAGCGCAAAGCACGGCCGGAACGGAAAGCGCCTTCGCAGGCGTTACCTCAATCCCGTTCGCCGCCGAATACCAAGCGCCAAAAAGCTCGCGAAGGGCTGCCGGGTCCGAAAGGGAGACCTGCGGATTTTCCAGCGAAATGCGCGCCTCAGCACCGGCGCTCACGCGCCTATCAAGGCGTGACAGGATTCCCATTGCGCAGCCCTTTTTTTATTTTCATTTTTGTCTTGCGCTTGCTTGATGCACAAGGATTGCGCCGGGCACGATGTAGGCCATCGGCAAATAGATCAACGCGCAGCCGTAGCAGATTAGGCCAAGGCCGATCAGGAAAATCAGGTCGCGCTCATCAACGAATGATTTCAGCGACAACAAGAATTTCCGCGCCATATCGCTTCCTCACTTTTTGATGGAAAAGCCCTCATTCTCATAAGGAGACTTGAGGGCGCCCATCGCTTCTGGATTCAAACTCATCAACGATGCCGCATTGAAGGTCGCCATCAGCGTGTCGATTTTCGCCTTACCGGCCGCCTGCTTCGTTATGCTGATTGCATTACCGCGCGGCTCAGCCTTGGCGTTGCCAACGCACCAAGCCATAAGCGCCTGCCCGGCGTGGGTGAACGTGCGTTCGGCCAGCTTGCGCTCAAGCGCCTTGATAGCGCCGTTCAGCTTCCATCCTTGCGGGACGCCAACGATGCGCGTGGTGTCCAATCCCATCGCCGCGATTTCATCGACGATTTGCCCGATGCCAACCGGGTCAACGCCGATGGCATTTTTCTCAGGCAGGATTCCAAGCGAGTCGATCCACGCGACAATCTCAGCAATCTGCCGAACGTCGCTGCCCAGCTCTTTCACCACGGTCAATTCGCCATCCTGTTGAAAATCCAACAGGCGCGCTGCGATTTCCTTGCGGCGCTCAAACACGGACTGATGCGCCCATGTGTGCGACCAATGAAGCCATTCGCGGGTTTCGCGATCACGGCCAATGAATGCGAGGCCCAAAAGATCGTCGAGGCCGCCGCCGTCAATTCCAAAAACGCCGACATCCGAGCGCGAGATAATCTGTTCAAGCGTCAGCTTGGTGTCGCCCATCGCCTCCCAAAAATCGGCGCCGGGCCAACGATCATCTGCGAGCGCAAGACCAATCTCGATATTCAAATGCTGTGATGCCCAGCGGCGGTATTCCTGTTCGCCAGCAAACTTGGCATCGCGGGCATCTTCAACAAGGCGCTCGATGGTGAGACCGCATCCAAGATTCGGCGTCACCATCGGCCAGTTCTTCGGATTTTCCCATTCGCCGGACTTGATCATATCCGCCGGGAATTCATAAAGCAGCGGGAGCATCGCGCCCTCAATCCGACCGTCGCGGATTGCGCGCGCCTTACTCAACTCGATCCTGAACACGCCAGCGGGCGGCCGTTCGGATTGCGTAGTGATGAAAATAAGAAAGCCTTCGCTCTGCGAGATAATGCCACCGCGTAGCTGTCCAATTACGCGGTCGGCGTCAGCCATCGACGAAATTTCGTGCAGCTCATCAATGAGAACGCCAGCAGGCTTGGCGCCGGTGACAATCTTGGTGTCGAATGTTTTCACCGACAGCATCGCGCCGTTCATACGGTCGATGATGCGCTTGCGGTGATCCTGAATATGCATCCGCTTTTGCAGATACCCTTCAGGGTCATTCTGAATCATGCCAACCGCTTGCTCAAAAGCGCGGTCGGAAACCGTTTGCGTCGGGCCGATCAAAAGGAATTCAGCGCGCGGCCGGATGTTCAGCGCCAACGCCGTGACCATAATAGCGGCGCCATTCGTGGTCTTGGCATTCTTCTTCGGCACGAGCTGGAAAATCTCGCGCACATGCCTGATCATCGTATCCGGGTCGAGGGAACCGAATAGCGCGCGAACGGGATCGTAAATCCAATCTTTGCCGACATCCGCGAACGATGGCGTGCCGACAACATCGGGAATGTGCAGCTTGCCGAAGACAATAAGAGCCTTCCGCACCTGTTCATCGTAAAGCGGCAAATCAGGCAGTAATGATTCGCGCGCCCTAATGCGGTCTTCCCAATCAGGGCACGCAAAATTCCACTTTTTCATTTACTGACGCGACGGCGCGGGCGACTTGCCTAGAACATCTTCCCAGCTCGTGCCCTTGGCTGCGGTCATCGCATCGGCCGTGGCCTGCTGTTTCCTTCCAAGCGGCGTCGCTGCCTTATTCGGATTCGGAAGCTTCGGCGGCGCGTATTCGTACCAACCGGCACGGCAAGCCAGCCAGTATTTTTGCGCACCAAGCTGCGGCTTGATTTCCTCGCGGATCAGCTTGCCCTTGGCGTTGTATTCGGCCGGGCGCCCGACCGCGTTTTCGTAAAGCGCGTGCGCCACGCGCCTACTCGCGCCCTCGACGCCTGCGGCAATCTCTGCGGCGAAATGCTTGCGAAAGGTCTTCTCATCAATTTCGAGAATCGCGCAGATGTCGGCTTCCTTGCCGCCAAGCGACAGCTCTAGCTCGACGTGCCTTCTGTCCTTTTCAGTCGGCACATATTGCGGGCGCCCCATTTTGATTCTCTTTTTTTGTTCTTGTTATTTCGCATCCATCGTCGCTCACAAAAAAATTCAAAAAGTCGAGTCAAGTAAATTTTTTTTCGCAATTTCACGGCGCAAACAGAAAGGCGGTCGCCGCTAAGTCATTGATTCTCGAAATTCTGAAAAAACTCGTTTGCTATAATGCGTGCGTGAATTAAAAAAGGAGACCAAGCCAATGACTGACATCGACCTGACGCTTCCCGATTTCCTGAACAGGAAACTGTGGACACCGGAGCGTATCGCCGAAAGCGAACGGCTCTGGAAAGAAACTATGAAACGCGGGCGTGAGCTGGCGAAAGCCGCAACACAACGCGAAGCGCGCGAGCGCGAGCTAAGGCGGCTCAATCAGAAGATTGATGCGTATAACAAGCGCAGCATCTTGCCCGCCGAATGGAGTGTCGCCGAGCGCATCCATCAATCGCTTGTTGCCAAGCGCGACAGGCTTCTGGCGGAGGCGGCGTGATGATGCTCAATGATCCGATCATCGACCGCGAGGGGCGCGCGTTCTGCGGCCCTCGCGCCATCTAAGTCATCACCGGAGTCCCGGTGAGCAAAGTCGAGCGCAAGTACCGGCGGCTGCGCCGGTGGAAGAAGGGCAAGCCGGTCCAAGGCACGTACTGCAACGAGACCATCGAGGTGATGCGCAGACTCGGTTGGCGCGTCACCGACAGCGGCACGTTCGATTTCGCCAAGGCGCCGACAGTGCGGGCATTCTGCGAAGACCGCGCGCACATGGGGCCGTTCATTGTCCGCGTGCCGGGGCACGTCTTCGTCATCAGCCACGGAATGATCCATGACGGATACAGCGTGCCGTGGCAAAACTATCGGCGACTCTCACGTCGCGTTACCGGCTTCTGGCAATTCGACGGCAAGACAAGAATGCCAGCCGACGAAAAGCCGAAGGCGACGAAGCCGCCGGTCGATCACGTCGCCGTCCGTGCAGAACGCGCGCGGCGCGCACTCGCCCGCCTCGAAACGCGAGCGAAGCGAATCGCCACCGCCATTAAGAAGCGTCGGCGGCAAGTCAAATACTATGAAGTGAGGATTGGCGACGCCTCAACGTAAATCAAAACGGCTTAAGCCCCGGTCATTGCTGATCGGGGCTTCTTATTCGCACATAAAAATAGGGCTTGACGCCCTAGGGCGAATTGCCCTATTATCCTAATCATGGAAACGAAACACAGACAGAACCGCGATCAGCGCAATGGCCGCTACACCTTCGATGGCGACCTGACCCGCATGTGCGTATGCGGTCATACGCTGGCCCAGCATTTCCACGGCGCCCCGCACGATTGCGCAGCTCACACGATGGCGCCGTATCCAAAATGCGATTGCCCCAAATTCCGTCAATCACGAAAGAAAGCAAAGGAGACCTGAAATGGAGAAGCCCATCGAGCAATACAATGCGCTCAATATCACCGATGACTTTTGCAGAATAGTTGGACTTACCGAATCACGAATTGAAGCGGCCATCGAATCTGCAAAGCGCGCCGGTAACGAGCTAAGGGTGATCGCGATGAATGATCGCCTTACCGCCATTCGATCCGCATGGGATGCATTCGTTGCCGGTCACACGATGGCAACGGTCGCCGAATTCGACAATTAACAAGCTGCAATCCCCGGCGCCTGCCTCCAACCCCGCCATTGGCGGGGTTTATTTTTGGGCTTGACGCCCTAGGGCATTATGCCCTATAAAGGAATGGTCATGGGCAATCACGCCCGGACACAAAGGAGACCAAGCATGAACCTTCAATTTGACCCCACCCGTAGCTTCAACCGCTTCGGCCGTGGTGGCGCGTCACTGATGTCGCGCAATGGTGCGAGCCTCAGCAATGAGGAAATCGCCAAGGCGTGCCCTTCGGTGTTCGCCATCGAGAAGCACGAAAGCCGTTCGGATCGTTACACCTACATGCCGACCGGCGCCGTGATCGACGGCTTGCGGAAGGAAGGCTTTCAGCCGGTTGCCGTTCGGCAAGGCGGATCGAAAGACGAAATGAAGCGCGGCTTTACCAAGCACATGATTCGCTTTCGCAAGAGCGGCCTTGTCGCTCGCGCGGTCGGCGATAGCGTGCCTGAGGTGTGCCTGCTGAATTCGCACGATGGTACGTCAGCCTATGAACTGTTCATGGGCTGGTTTCGTCTCATCTGCCTCAACGGCATGGTGGTGTCCGATCACAGCCGTCCGAACGCGCACGTTCGCGTGCCGCATAAGGGCGACGTGGTAGGTCAAGTCATCGACGGCGCTTACCGCGTCATTGATGAGGTTGACCATGTGGCCGAGAAGGTTGGGCGCTTCCAAACGCTCATGCTGGCGGCCCCGGAGCAACAGGCGTTCGCTACGGCGGCGGCTCAGCTCCGCTTTGAAGGCGACTCCCCCATCAAGGCGTCCGCGCTCAACGCGGGTCGGCGGCCGGAAGACACCGGCAATGACCTGTGGCGGACTTTCAACCGCGTGCAAGAAAATCTTGTGCGTGGTGGCATCGGCTACTCGCAAGCCAACTCAGAAGGCCGGATCATTCATCGTCACACCCGCCCGATTCAATCGGTGGACGGTGACGTGAAGCTGAACCGCGCCCTTTGGGTGCTGGCCGATGAGATGGCCAAGCTAAAGGAGGCCGCCTAACAAGAGAACGCCCGGCGGAGCAATCCGCCGGGCAACTCTTTACGCGGACACACACCATGCGCTTCAAAATCGAATCTGAAACAAGTATGGCGGCCGACATCGAATTTGAAGGCGCCGACTATCTGCTTGAGCTGCACGGCGGAGAATATCGGCTGATCAAGAGCGGCGGTGGCGCAATCCATTACATCGGCCGCGCGAAAATTGGCATGATCAGCGCGCTCGCAAAGGCGCTCGAATTCCTCAAGGACAGCCAGCAATGACCGTCCCTATCCCCGAAAGCTACCGGCGTACATCGCGCGGACACGTCACCGTCGATGGTGTTCAATTCTTCTCATATCGCGTCAGCATCAATCGCTATGCGATGATCAGTGAAGATGGGCGCTTGTGGGTGCAGCGTAATTTCGAGCGAACGACTTATTGGGCCTGCATCCGTTCTGGCGGTGAAGGACAATCCATCACCATCGGACGGCGCTACCTCACCGAAAAAGCAGCGATGGCCGCTGCTGTGAAAGCAGCGGCGAGGCTATGAAGATCATCCCGGCTAAGCACGAATGCAAAACCTGCGATGGCACAGGCCGCGTGCCGCTTGGCCGACGCGGCGAGGTTCAATGCGAAAGCTGCAATGGCACCGGCGACAAACGCAAATCACCGTGGCGCCAGCGCCGACTTAAAACAAGGGGATCGAAATGAGCGATCACGAAATGACCGGCCAGCAATTCGAGGCTCGCCTGCGCGAGCTGAAATGGAGCAAGAACGGACTCGCTCATTACTTGGGCCTCAATGAGCGCACCGTCCGGCGGTGGCCGCCGGTGCCGCCCTACGCGGCGGCTGTCCTTGCCCTTATGACCAAGGAGAAGGTTGCGAAATACATGGCGGATCGCGCCAAGGCGAAGGAGGCCGAACGAAAGAAGAAGCGGCGCTAAAGGATGTGGGGCGCGCAGCGTCAACTACGCGCCCCGTGTCCGACGCGCCAAAGGAGACCAAGCCCGTAACGCGAGCGGACTCGCGTTAGGTATCACAAAGGAGACCAACCATGAAAGCCTTCAAGATTCTCGTGAACCTTGCTGCCATCGCCATCACGCTCATCGCGCTGGCGGCCGTGTTGACGCCCCCGCCGGGCGATGAAGAATACCCGGTGGTGCGCATCGACCAGCGATGGGCGTAATGTCGTCATCGACCGGAGCTGACCTAATCGTGGCCGACCTCATCGCGGCACTCGAAAAGATCAAGCGAGAGTCCTGCGAGGATCACACCCGCGCGATGGCGCACGCTGCGATCATAGCGGCGCGCGCGGCGATGCGGGCGCTAGTCGGAAGGGATTAGAGCGATGGCGAAAAAGCCATACACCAAAAAGCAGCTCGACGAATTCGATTACCTAACTTGGATGGCGTCGAGTAGCGATCAGATGGATCGCATTCGCGCGCGGCTCGAAATGCCGCGCTTCATCGAGAAGCATGGCAAAGAAAAATGCGAGCTGATGTTTGCCGAATTGAAGCGGCAAGACGCAGCGCGCAGGAAAGGACGCAAATGAAAATCCACGAAATCGACTGGCGCGATGTCACGCCGCCGGGATCACGATATGAGCTGCACGCCGCACCGGCCGGGAATGACATCGCCTTCCGCCACCGGCGGATCGAGCGGCCGACAATCGGCGAGCCGCGTTCAAACCATATGACGCGCGGCCCGTGGACGCCGGGATTACCGCCCGGCCTGCGCAGCCCATTCGAGACCACACGGGAAAAACCTGCCGAAGCCAAGCAGGGAAAGGATTTGCGCGGGATCGGCGTCAGCCAATCCAAATAAAAAATCCCTGCGTGAGGCCCAGCGCGGTTGCCGCCTCCCATAATGATTCAGGATGCGACCCCCCCTAGGGGGTGTCCGCTCGACGGCGCATATGCTCGCGCCATTCTTCATACATCGTATCGGCATCGACACCAAGCCAACGCGCAACGTGCAGCTCGACCAATTCGGATGCACGCACGAATGGGCGTGTCCACGCTCTGCCTTCCACACACCATTGGATGCCATCCGATACCAGCACCAAGCAGACTTGCATCAGATAGGCCAATGTAATTGGTGCCATGGCGATGAGGGCCAGCACAGCTACTATCTTGAGGCGGGTATGCTTGCTCACTGTGCGCGCTTCCTTGTTGAAGCGTTGCGCTTCCATTCTGGCCATGATGCCACCTCAGCGGCAGCACGCTCGACAGCAGCGACTACCTGTTCAAACGTCATTACGTGACAATCTGCATATGGTGACTGGCGACTTGCTGGCGGTGATCAGCTCGCGAGCGTATGGGTTGTCGCTCACGTCTCTTTCACCGGCTCAGTGACTACCTGAAATTTGGCGTTCTTGGTCTCGACCAACTGATACGTGCCGACCTCGATACCATCCTCAATGTCGCTTGGATCGAGCAACGGCGCCACATTCTCATCAGCGATCAGAATGGCGTCATCGCCATCGCCATCCATCTTCACGTAAATCGTCTTGGGCAAACCCATCTTCAGCCTCCGCCGGTCATAGTGTTACTCGATTCCGAGAATGATCGCAGCGGCGCGTAGCGCCCGGCGCGCTTGCTCGATGGGCAAGCCTTGCAACGCCTTTCTGATGTTCCATTTGGCCTTGCACACGTCGCACGGCTTACCGCCGTTGCAGCGTGGCGCGCGGATCGCGCGATAAGCGTCAGCGTGGCGACATTTTTTCATTTGGATCAATGAATGGATGCAACGATTGAACATCGCGCATAGGAGCGCCGTGCTGTTCCATGCAGGCCACACCAAGCGCCGTTACCTTGCGAATGAACGGCAATGCCTGTTCAATTCCGGTTGAGCCGCGATAGATCGCTTCTTCCGCGTCGCGAAGGCATTTGCGCATATAGACGATGAATTCGGCGGGATGATTGACTCCGGCCTGATAGCCGTGGTGGCGAGCTGCATTTCCACGCTGCGCGTCCTGATAGTCGCGCTCGCTATCAACCGCCGCATATACCTCAGCACGTTTTGGCATTGACCACCGTTGCCTTCCATCGTTTCGATGCGAAATAATCGCGAAGGTAATCTGTGATTTCCTGCCATCGGCCAAAGCCTGCTGATCCGTTGTCGGCGGCTCAGGCGGAATCTCGACGCGGAACAGTGGTATCACTTGCGCTTATGCTTGCCGGGCTTCTCGTGCCCGCAATTCGGATCGAACAGTGCGCACAAGATCACGGATGGCGGCGCGATGTAACAGCTATCTGACGGATTCGATCCGCCACAACCGGGGCGGCTGCGATCCGGCGCATCGCCGCACGCAACGAGAAGCGCCGACAACGCTGTGATGACAACCAAGCGCATCATTTTCCACCTATAGGCCGATCCGCGATGTCCAACAGGACCACCGAAATCCACGATCCGGCGACACCGAGGAACAAGCCCCAAACGTCGCCAAGGAGCGCACCGGCGGCGAAGCCTGCGCCGAAAGCGAAGATCATCGCGAGTTGGCGCATATCAGTCTCGCACCTCAGGCACATTGAAGCTGAGCGTTTCATCTTTCGGGTAAATGTCTTGCACGCGCTGCATCGCGTCGGCCATCTGCTTCCGCGCTTGAATTTCGCGCGTCAAACAATCGGCCTTGTCGAGTAAACGCCGCCCTTCATCAGCAAGACGATTGCGCTCATTCACGAGGGAGGCCAACCCATTCTTGTTGGCCTCGATGGCGTCAATCAAGCGAACGCGAGTCATAAGCACATCGCGGTGAGGAAGAACCAAAACGCGGCCCACCACCAATGCCCCTCGCAAAAGCAAACGATGGCGATGATGAACAGGATGACGCTCATCCGAGCACCACGCGCCCGTCCGGCGCTACCGGCGCTTGACCGCGACGCCGCGCCTTCTCGCGCTCGCCCTGATGAGGCGTGTATTTCGAGCGTGCGCGATGCGCTGGCGCGTATTGGCGCGCTGCCAGCTTGGCGTAATAGATGTGACGGCTCGCCAAGACGTTTTCCGCCTTCGGCGAACGTACCTCAGTGGCCTTGCGGACAAGAGCCTGAGTGACGCGCGCTGGCAGCGATTTCGCTGCCATCAGCGCCTTTGAAATGTTGAACATCAGGACGAGACGCCGACGCCGACGCGATTCTGAAACGCGATCCACGCATCCGGCGTTAGGTCCATCACGAGACAGTAGTTGTCGCGCGTGCCCAAGAAGACCTTGCCCCAACCGGCGGTCGAATAGAAGGCGATGCCGTAGGTCCAAGACGGATCGTCGATGTGATCGCCATACGTGGCCTTGTCGGCCAAGATGAGCTGAACCTGAGCTGCCGTCAGCTCATACTTGCCAGCGGTGTCGGGATTGTTCGCCATCGCGACATTCACCTTCTCCGCCGGGACACATCCGGCGCCGGGAAGATCATCGGCGCGCGGGCCTTGCAGAGAAGCGGACAAAATGAGTGCGAGCGCGGCGAGCGCCGCGAGCATCAGGCGTTTCATGGCTGGGTTGCTCCGATAAGCGCGGCCTATTCCGCGCGGTCTTCAAATCATCAAATGCCAAACCCAAAATACGAACGCGCCGAGCGCCGCGCCGGGCACCACGTCCACAACGTAGTGCTGTTTGGTCTTCAACGCGCTGATCGCAATGAGAATCGGAAACAGAATTCCAACATGACCAATCGTCGGCCAATTCCACCAAATCGTTAGATCAGTCATCGTCGCGACGCTGACGTGCATCGACGGCATCGAATTGCGAAGCTTGTCATAGCTCCAAACAACGTCGATGAAGCGTTGCGACCGCGTGCCCTCCCATGGGCCGCGTGCATTCGCGCGCCAATGCACGGGAATTTCGACGGGCGCATACAAGAAGAAACAAACCTGAACCGCGAGTAACAGAAGGAAGCAGCCGGTGGCCTTCGCAAATTCATCCCAAGTCGGCAGCGACAACGCCGCAATCACGATCATCGGGTAATATAGGCCGCTGTAAACCCACACCCAGCGCGGGTCATAACTGATCATGGAGTCAAAGCGCGTTTCGAGAAAGCGCGCCTCATACCAGCGTTGACGCTGCGCCCAAAAATAGAATTGATAACCGCCGATGATCAGAACAATCACCATAGCGATTTCAATGAGGCGATCAGCGATGCTCAAGTGGACTCCGTGTGAAAAGGATCGAGACCACAAGAGACCAGCGGGTTTGCCCACCGCCGGATTCCGCCGCAAACGGCGCCCGATTTGACACCTGCACATTAGTCTTGCGGACAGCGCAGGCTTTGTCGGACCTCATTCTTACTTGTGGCCTCAAACTTTAGAGAAGCGATCCATACCGGCGCCACGTAAAGCGAACGCCGAACAGCGCGAACGATGGAACGAAACCGTTGCGCTCAGAAAACAGCGAAAAGCGATTATGCTTGATGTGAAGCCGCCCAAACCAAAGCGGAATGATCAGCAGGCTCATCTCGACGAGTCGGGCACGTCTTCAGGAAGCGCCTTCAGAAGATCGTCGAGATGCAAGCACTCCTTCAAATTCGGCGAAGGATCGTTCGGAGCAATCGGAGCGATGCGCCCGTTGCAGTAATCATTTCCTTCCACGGCATCGTATAGAATGCCGATGACGGGCGATCCGTATTGCGGGATCAGCACCACCTTGTCACCAATCTTTGCCGGGCGGCCGTTCTTGTAGTGCATTTTTTTATTTTCCTATCGGGCCATGCGCTTCGCGCGTTCTTCATTCGTCTTGCGCGTGTGACACGAGCCACAACGCAGCATTACGTTTTCGGGATCAAGCTTCGCGCCGCCGTCAGCCAGCTCAACAATGTGATCGCCGAATAAGCGCGTTGGCTTGCGATCAGGGTATTTGCATTTCGGGTCTTCGCAGCGATAGCCGCGCACCTTGATCAGATGCTTAACAAGCGAACGCCATTCGACCGTGAGATAAAACGGGTTGGTGCCGGTCTCTGCGTTCCTGACCTTTCGGGTATCAAGAGTCGCGACCCTTCCGGGTGCCGACACCAATCTTGGTTTAGCCGCGCCCATGGACGTGAGCCTTGCGCTGTTCAGCAAGCGATGGCTTCTCACCAATCGAGACCCACGCTGGCGGATGCGAGTCACCGTCCAACTGCAAAAGCACGGGAGCGCCAGCGAACATCGCCAGCAATTCCTCAGTGCTTGGCTGCCAAAGCGAAAAATACTTGCCGTCTTGATAAGTGACCGGCAAATTGTCATGCCCGTGATCGCGGCCAATCCAATCTTCCGGCGACGCAAGCACAACGTTGCAACCCTTGGCCATGATCGGTTTCATGCTGCGCACCTACTTGGAATTGGTCCGGCGACAGCGATCACCACCTTGCCAAACATTTTTCTTGCAGGGAGCTGTCCTTGTATCGGGCAATAGCCCGGCACAAGACGCTCGATGTATCCGGCCTCAGCGTCGGCGAACACGAGCCAACGCTGTTCAATCTCGATGTCCTTGAAGAAGACGCGGACAGTGAGACCAGCTTTTCTGATTTCGTCGATGAACAGCTCGTTACCCTTCGGCTCATCGAAACGAATACGCGGGACGCTTACTTGACCCGCACAAAACATAGTTATCTGCCGTTGCGGAATAGACCGGAGAATAGCTTTTCGCGGTCGCGCTCAAACATACCGGGATCGCAATTCTGCGCGATTTCATACGCGCGGTCGCGCGTGCGAATGTCGGCTAGATCGCCGTCAGCGATCATCCACATCAACCGGATAACAGATTTCATTTTCAACATCCCGTTTCGGACGGCATCAGGCCCCAAGGAGTCCAGTTGCCACCGGATGAGCGACATTGTTCAAGCTTGACGGTGTAATGCGAACTGCCAAGCAAACATTCGATGACCTGCCGCGCATCTTGCTCGCGCAAAAACCTGACGGCGGCCATCTTGTTGTTTCCGTAGGCGCGGCCACACCAAAATTCTGAAACGCCACCAGCGCACGCGCGAGCGATGATCCATCCATTCATTTGCGCACCGAAAGATTTTCCACTTTCTTCACGGCATCGAGCGCGGCCGGTACAGCGACACGGCGCACATGATCCTCAAATTCGGGATGGCGCTCAGGCCGCAAGACCTTCAACTTGTCGTCTTGATCCATGATCAAGAGCGTGACCCTGACGCCCATGCTCAACGCCACCTGCCGGAACAGGTCTTGAGCGCGCTCGCGCTCGTGCCATGACAGTGCGCGCTTCGTCTCGATCACAACGAAATCGCCGGTGCGCAAATCAAGCTTGCGCATATCCGCGAAAATATCTTGGTGGGGCATCTGCGACTTGCGCGAGCCGGGCGTAGTACGAGGCATCACGCTTCTGGCTTAGCGGCGCCAATCGCCAGCACATGCTCATTCCACGGCACGCGCACTAGATCGAGAACGCAATCACCAGCGAAGCGCACAAGCACGGCCGCGATAGGTTTGCTGGGCCGCACTAGAACGGCACCCGATGTCGCCAACGGCGCGCGCTGAACAGAATCCGCCGCCTCGACGTAGGTGTGCAGCTCATCGCGATTCAGGATGATGATTTTGTCGCCGGGGAGAATCACCTGCGGCAACTCGCGCTGAAGATCAAAGCGCGTGGTCTTGCACGATGTAATCTCGATGCGCTTCGCTGGCGTCGCGATAACCTTTGCAGGTTCAGAATCCGCGAGCTGCGTGAGCATGGTTCCACCGGCCATGACAATTAAGCTGCTGCCGATGATGATTGCCTTACGCATCATTCCCCCGGTGGAAAAGAAGATCGAAGCGCGGTCCCGCAATCCCTGATCAGAACTGGCCCGTTCAGCGGGCCTTGACTGAGATGCTTGTCGGACTCGGACTCAAACGCTTCGATTTTCGTTTGACGCTCGCAAGATCGCGAGCATCGAATTCAGTCAATGCGAGGTGCCAACCCAAGCTTCGCGGATGTCTTGTTGAATTTTTCCCTCACCGCTTTCGCAAGGTCGATTCCGTATTCCATCGCGATCAGGTCAACGCAAATAATTACGTCGCCCAATTCTTCCGCGAGCTGGTCGATGGTCGCGCGCGAACCACGCAAATTGAGCCGGTCGCGCTCAAGCTTCTTGATCACATTGCAGGCTTCGCCTGCTTCGCCAGCCAACTCGTTTCCGCGAAACGAAGGAGTGATCAAGCCATCAGGATCAAATTCAGGATCGCGAACGATGTTGGCGGCGCGAAGCTTCTCAAGGATGCCGTCGCTCACTTGTGGGCTTCCGGCAGAAGCGAAGACAGCGACCGCGCCATTTCGGCATTCTTCGCCGCGTTCTTTTCGGCGGCGGTGGCGCGCTTGCGATGCTTCGTCGCGCGCTCATCGTGTCTCTCAGCGAGCGCAGCATGGCGTTCGCCATGGCGCTGAAGCTTGCTGGACAATTTCGCGATATGCTTGCCAACGATTTCGTCGGCGGTCTTCGGCCGGAAGAATCCAAACATGGATGACCTGTGGGTTTCGGGGTTGCTGGGAGTACGCACGTTCAAAAAGCTAACCAAGCCATCCTTGCGCTTGTCGCCCGGCTGTTCTTGCAGCGGCGCCATAAGCGATAAAAGAAAACAAACCGATCAATCCTGCGAAGCATCGCGAGCCTCATCAGCCTGAGCGCGAAGCCGCCTTGCATTCTCAACGTGGCGCTCGCTCGACCGTAAATCTTTTTTCTGCTGAGCGCGGATCGCGGCGCGGTCATTCCACGCTGCGCACGCCAGCAATGTTTCGACGCTCATGCAGATTCCTTAGCGCGGACTTTTCGCCCGTCTTTTTTCGTTATGCGTGCTGCGGACCATCCAACCAATTCGGCGCATATTGCTTTTGCGCGGCAGCCGCCAGCTCGCGCACGCGCGCCTTCGATTTTTTATATTCGTTGAAATCGACCACGGGCGCCTTCATCAAATTCTGATGAGTGCGGCCGTGAAAAACGATGTGCTTGAACAATTCGGGTAAGCGCGCCAGCTCATCGTCGGTTAGATATTCGCCGCCCAATTCTTTTTCGCGAATGGCGAGCGGCATCAGAAAGACCTCTTACGCACTCCGATGAGTCTGTTGCTTGGCATCGGTTTGATCGTCTTGCCGTCAACCGAATGCTCATAACGGCGATCACACATCCCGCATTTCACGATCATGGGGAGCGTCATTTCAGGAAGCAGTTTGAAATTCGCGGTGATGCGATTTTTGCAATCGCAGGCGAAATCAATCGAGACCGGCACCGTCAATCGTGACGGCGCTGGCGCGTTATCGCCAACGTATTTCATTGCTGATCCTGTCGAGAATTGTTGCGGCCCCGGCATTCTGTCGCCGGTATCGCCTTGCGCAGTTGGCGAACGCCGCGCCGGGCCTGCGTGCCCAGAATCAAAAGCGCCCGGTCGCTGTGCCGGGCGCAATTCCTGCCATAGCCCAATTTATACATGCAAAGTTACCTGCCGTCAAGGGGTAGGGGGTGCCTTTCTTCCGACCCCCTATTAGGGGTGAAAGGGGTGCATCCGCTCGGCGGAAACGACCTGTTTTGCGGGCGTTTTAGGCGCCTGCGGCTTCTCACTGGCGTCCGGCGGGATAACGGGCACATCCGGCGCCGTCATCAGCCCCAATTCGACGGCAACGCTGCTGAGGGCTTCGGTAAGGATCAGCGTGGCGCCTATCTGTTCCTGCTTGCTGAACATGCCGCGCTTGGCGCACGCATCGCGCAGCGTCATCTCCGCCACGAGGATGTCGAATAACCACGCCGCCGACCATCCTAGCTCCTTGTTGATAGCCGCGAGCGTATCGGCGGCGCGCATCCGCGCGTCCGTATTGCCATCCGAAAAACGGCCGCCATCGACGGCTGGCTTCGCCGGGTCAATCGCCTGCACCATCCCAATCTGCGTCAGCTCGTAAAGCCGCTGATACCGGCGCGCGGCATCGTATTGGATGTCGGTGATGCTGCCGCGCGCGTGGATCGAGGCAATCGGATCGCTACGCAGCGACCTGAAGGTGACAATCTTATCACCCGGATTCGTTCCGTGCGGGTCAACGATTTCGATGGGAGCGACCGGCGTGTTGTCGGTGATCGCGCCGTGGTTTTTCCGCGCGTCATATGCGGCTGTCATCTCAGCCTGCGTGCGGGGATGAGTGGAACGCTTTTTCGCCTTCGCCTTCTTCAGCTTCAGCCGCTTCACCATGTTCACTCTCCCTCGAAACGTGTTGCCTCGCCATTCCATTTCAATCGAGTCTTGCCCATAGCCGGGCCGCGCCGACGCTTCAGGCAAACAGCGCCAACCTTGTCGCGCCACTTGGCAAGATCGACCTCCCATTCACCGCGACTTGCGGCGCTGTGCGGCTCACGCTGGCGCAACCAAATATCCCGGCGCCAAAGACCAATCACTATGTCGGCATCTTGCTCAATCGAGCCGCCGCCGAATAAATCTGAAATACGAGGCTCAGGATCATCGCGATCCTGAGATGAGCGCGTGCGCTGCGCCAACACGATCACGGGCGCGTGCAGTTCTTTGGCAAGAGATTTCAAAGAGCCGGTCACGTATTCGATGCGCTCGAAAATATCCGATGTCCGGCTATCGGCTTGGATCAGGCGCAGATGGTCGATGCCGACAACGGCAAGCCCGCGTGAACGCTTCATCGAAAGCGCGCGCGAGCGAATTTGCGAAACACGCATACGAGGCTGATCAATGATCGAAAGATTCAGCTTCGCCAACTCATCCTGTGCCGCGCAAAGGCGATCAAACTCAGCCGGTTGGAAATCGCCTTCTTCAATCTTAGCAACCGAAATCTGAGTGCGAGCCGCAAACAACCGCCGGGCCACATCTTCGTCGCCCATCTCTTGCTGAAACATCAGACACGGCAAGCCGGGCTTCTCGACGCCATCAACGTTTTTAGGCTTCGCATTGTGTTCAAGAATCTGCGTCAGCAACGATGTCTTGCTATCGCCCTGACTGGCACCAATGAACACAAGATCGCCGGGCATGATCCGGCCAACAATCTCATCGAGCGCCGGGATGCCAGTCTCAATGCCGGGCGGGCTTTCCACCTTATAGGCATCGGCAGCACGCTCAATAACGCGAGCCGCGATGTCGCTCATCGGCTTCTCGCGGACCACATCAGAGCCACGCGCAATATCACGCACACGTTCCTCGATGCGCGCGAGCGCATCAGCGGCGGAAATCTTCGCTGAGGCCGCCGCCTTGATCGCCCAATCGCCAACGGCGTCGAGCTGACGGCGAGTCCACTCTGAAAGAATCTCATCGGCGAACGCCGTCACCGATCCACCGGCCTCCGCGTTCTTGAAAAGAACAGCCAGATAAGTCGAAACGCTGGCGCCTTCTTCGTCTTCAAGAGGAAGACGTGAGGCCAGAAGCGTCAGAGACACCGCGCCGTTTTTCTCCCAAAGATCATTGATCGCCGAATAGATTTCAGCGTGAAGCTTGTCATCGAAATGATGTGGCTGAAGGATCGCGTTCACTTTCGCAATCTCTCCCGGCGTCTTGATCAATAGACCAAGAAGCGCCTTTTCAGCTCGCGGATTCTTCATTCGACACCCGCGCTCTGAATCTCATTCCACACGTCGAGAAAATCTGAACCGAATGGTGGCTCATTGATCGCGCAATCGACGCCGATCCTTTGAAGGCGCTGCTTTAGATTGCGAGCGGCAACGAGGCCGGGGCCAAAATCAGTCGGCACCCACTCCCCGTCTTTCTTCTTCGCAGGCAAATCGCCATCGGGAAAAATAACGACGCTCTGCACCTCGATGGGCAAGCGTATATGCGTCATGCCAGCCGTCGAAAGCGCAGCCCACACGGGGAAGCGATGACCGTTGATGCAAGAAACGGCGAGCGCAGTTTCGATTCCCTCAGCAATCCCAATCTTGGGAGCAAGGCCACCGAAGCGAACAGCACCACCGGCGGCGGGTCCGATGCCAAGCTTCGGCTTCTTCACCGCTGCCTTTGCCCCGCTTGCCGTGAGATAAATGCGCCACGCAGCAACCGTCTCGCCATCAACGTTCTGCACCGGCGCCACGAGCGCGGGGAACGCCTTGCGGTGATCAAGGTCATACCGGACCATTGGATGAAAGCGGATCATGTTGATCAACTCATCCGGCAAATTCACGAGACCGCGCTTTTTCAGGTACGTCTCTGCGGCCGTACCGGCTGGCGGCGAAGACTCGGCGAGGATTTCAAGCGCGCCCCTCTCCCTCACCTGCGCCTTGCGCTCATCCTGTTGATGCTCTTGATAGCGCCTGCGCTCGATGCGGCGCCGAATCCGTTCCTGCTTTTCTTTTTCTTCCGGCGTCAGCGGCTTCGATTCACCGGATGGCGGTGCTTCACCCGAAAGGCGCTCAACCGCCTCCATAAAGGTGCAGCCGTCGATGTGCTGAACCATCGCGATCACGTCACCGCCATTCGCACCGCGACAATTAAAAACCTTCTTGCGCGTGTTGATCGAGAAGCGATCCGAGCCGCCGCACGCCGGGCACGGGCCGGTCCATTCGCTGCCAGCGCGCTTGAGCTGCGCACCGCGTTCGCGCGCGGCGTTCAGGATGTCGGCGGCGAGCGCCTTCTGCTTCCACAGATTCCACGCGGGGGTGTCGATGTTCATGCCGCCTCACGTTCCATCACGGCAATCCAATCGCGGAACCATGAAACGATGCACGCGGCCTCAGCCTGATCGTCGCTTTCCACCTCAATTTTATTCGCGCGGCACCATTCATGCGCACGCGCCTTGTACCAATCCGATTTGTTCTTAACGCCCTTCGGCGGCCGACCAATACCAAGATGCGCACGCCACGTTTGCGACGCCACGAATTTTGGCCTGATGCTCTTGCGGCCGAAGATGCGGCACGCGACGCCAATGCATCCATGCACGAGATGCGTGGTGAGAAAATTCGTGTTTCCCTGCGTCGGCATCGGCTGTTCGATGGCCACGCGCGTTGGCTTGAATTCCTGCACGAGCTGGAAAATCTCGCGATCAAACCAATCGAACACACGAGATGAGTAATCGCCGTCAAGGGCTGTCTCGACGGCGCCCTCAGCCGGTGGCTTGTATGGACACAACAGAAGGCCGCCGTGCGTAAGCACGGTGAATTTCGGATTGGAAAGGTCGATCAGCTCCCAACCCGTCGCGCGCTTGGAAATATCGAGACCAAGCAGAATCATGCGGCCTTCTTCTCCTTCGCATCAGCCCAAGTCATGCCCACCGATGCGTGGATGCACTGAAATGAGACTCGCTTGCCGTTGTCGCGGACCTGCTTCAAATTGATGAAGCCCATTTTCCGCCAATTCTTTCCGAACGCGCGTCGGCGAGCCGCGCGATAATTTTCGCCCGGCCTCAAGCGCCGTTCACCGGCGAAACTGGAAGGTCGCCGAAGACGCATTTGCGCGACGCCGAGTGCCGCTTTACGGCAGCCTTGCGCGGCGCCGTGACGCTCACGGTCGAGCGTTCAGGCGCGGGCGACGGCTGAGCCGGACCACCGATGACGATTTCGGGGATCGGATTCCGCTGATGCTTGATCGTCGGCGCGGTTGCCGCCGCAACGGCAATAGCCGCAAACATCCCAATCACCGGCCAAGGTGTCTTCGGCTGCGTCGGCTTCTTCTGCTTGCGAGTGCGCTTTTTCATGCTGCCTCCTTAAATTTTCCTGTCTCATTGCCCCACGCATCCCAACCGGGTGAGCGCGAGCGCGCGAAAAGCTCGATGCGCGGCCCGGCGAAACAGCGCGCTATCTCAGCGCGGACCTCATCAGGTTTGCGAGAATGCTCGCGGCGCGGCGAGACGATCACGCCGAACGGCTTCCGCCCGCGTGCAGGCGCGGGACGGCCGCGCTTCGCCACCAGCAAAATTTCGGCGTTGCCGATATTTTCGTATCCGGTTCCACGGAACAGGTCTTCAATGGCGAAATATCTGCCAACGTGGCCCTTCTGCGTCTTGATCCACACGCGGGCGCTCACGTAGCGAAAGCCCCACGCCCTGATCACGGTGAACGAATGTTCCAAGAACGGAATCGTTGTCCACATCAGCAAACGCGATCCGCTCGCATTGGCGATTGCCGCCACCGGCAGCGCGGCGATTGCCGCCACCTTCATCGTCGGATAGTGATTGCGAGGATTGCGCGACGGGCCGGACGAAAACGCCCAAGGCGGATCGGCATAAATCACTCTATACTTGCGGCGCCGGGGGAATCTCATAGACCCCCCAAGAACGCTGCGATGATTTCGGCCGCCACGGTTTCGGGTTGGCCCTGCGTCGATGCCGCGTATTCCTCAAGCGCCTGCGCGACCTGCGGACGAAGCTTCACGAGATAGCCGGTGCGGGGGAAAAGAACGGACGCGCCGCCGGTGATCGCCATGCACTCGCGCTGATGCTGCGCGTGCGGCACGGCGCGCAAATGCGACGGATCGGCCGCCAGCGGCTTGCGCTCATAATCCACCGGGCACCTGCACAGCGGAAAAATATCGCAGGATGCAGGATCGGGGCACGGACGGCTTGGCTTGATGCTCATGGCACCTGCCCCGCGTCGAGCGCGCGATACATCAGGGCACTGAAACGCGGCTTTGCCGCGCAGGCCGCGCGTGCGCGCCGATCCTCTGCCGTCTTCGGACCATAGAATCCGCTCGTGCAGACAACCTTGTGCGTCTTGCACCAAGGCGACCCCGCCTCAGCAGGCTCGCAGCAGAAACCGAATCCTTCTTCATTCGGATGCCCGAACGAATATCTGCACTGATGCTGAGTAAGCGCATCGAACGATACGAGCGGCCCAAGCGGCTTCGCTATCATCTCCGCGCGCTTCACCATCGACAGACTTGGCGGCCGGTGCGCGCGCGGCCGATCAGCCATTCCCTTCGGCCGAGCCTTGCGAAGAACCTTCCGGCCGTCCTTGGTCACGGCTTTCGCGCCGGGCGCGACAATGCCGTGGCGGCTCATTTTCCCAATGACGGAATTGCGGCTGACTTTTCGCCAATGAGGATTTTCGTCTAACCGCATCGAAACCTGCTGCGCGATAACGGCGGCCGACAATCCGTTCATCCATGATGTCTTCACAAACTGGAATTCATCATCGGGCCACGCCTTGCCAAAAAGATTCGGCGTCTCGACGCCCATGCGCGCCATCTTGCTGACAAGCGATTCCTTCTTCAGCGACTTGACGAAATTTCCGCAAGCTGGATCATCGCCGTGCATCTCAATTAGCTTCGCGATGATTTGCCGCGCCTTGTCACCGGCCCTCCAACGCTCAGCGGAAAAATCCGCGATGTGTTGTGGCCACCGAATGCCGCAAGCCTTGCGCTCGAAATCTCTCACTGTGCCGCCCTTTCCTCGATGCAACGAATGCGCGGCACGGTCACGAAATAAACGCGCGGCTCATCAAAATCGTCCACCACCACTCGCCGATATGCGACGTGATCGTTTTCGTTGAGAACGCGCGCCGTTCCATTCATCGCGAACGGCCGGTCAAACTTGGAAGCAATCTCGAATGTGTGGGCGATGGCCGGGCAGCTAACGATTCCCAAAAGGACGCGCACATAATTCTCAGGTAGCTGCGTTTCGCGCACCACCTGCATCAATCCGGCGCCGTCGAGGATCAGCCGTTTGGCTTCCCTGAGCTGTTCGCCCGTGTAGGCTAAGGAGAAAAACCGCACCGCAATCGCCCCGCATGGTTAACGGGGGAGTGGCGTTCACCACGAATCACCCCGGAAACAGACGATCACCGTATAGGATAAATCCTATTTCGCAAGAGGCAGGTTCCTATTGCGGGCAAAATAGGTTGTTGAAGGCGGCGGGCGAAGCGGGTAAAAAGGACAACCGCACAACCATTAACCGTTGGTTCAGCAGGGAACAGAGATGATCAAGAAGCCAACAAAAATCGACGACGAGCGCGATCAGCGCGTGCGCGATTTGGTTGCAGAACGAACGTCAGAGCTGAAAATCCCATGGTCCGATTTGTCGAAAAAAATCGGCCAAAGTCATTCCTATATTCAGCAGTTCATCAAGCGCGGAATTCCGAAGGTGTTGCCAGAAAAAATTCGACCGCAAGTCGCGGAGATTTTAAGCATTCCTGAATCGGAGCTGCGCGGATCGCTTGACTCCGATGCCGCACCCCTGCGACAAATTGCCAACGCTAAGATCGGCAGTTCAGTCGGCAAATTCACAACAGTCCCGGTTTACGGGCACGCTGTAGGGGGCAAAGATGGACAGTTCATTCTCAATGGAAACAAGGTGACGGACGTGCTGGCGCCGCCGTCTCTCACGGGCGTCCCTGACGCTTACGCGGTCTATGTAGTCGGCGATTCCATGACGCCGCGCTACATGCCCGGCGAAACAGTCTTCATCAACCCGCACCTGCCAGTGCGCAAAGGAGATTACGTCATCGCTCAAATTCTCGGAGACGATGGCGAGCCACCGGCAGCGTATGTAAAGCGGTTTGTCTCGATGGATGACAAGAAGCTGAGGCTTGAACAGCTCAACCCTGAGCGACCATTCGTTTTCGACCGCGAACAAGTCGTCTCAGTGCATCGCATCGTTATGTCGGGAGACGCATAAAAAAACTGGACGCGATTCCTGATTTCATCGGGAGTCGCGTTCATCACGCCATGGGATTCCATGGCGAATGATTTGCTTCTTCCATCCGCGCGGAGGCGGGAACGGAACGCCGTAACGCGCTAGATCGTCAGCGGTCCATCCGCCGTGCTGCCCTTCCAACTCCCTGATTTCCTCTTTGCTCAACTGCCTATGCGCAGGCGGACTCAAAGCCTGACTCTGACTCATTCCTTCTCCTTAATTTTGCTGGTGTAGTCGGTTCGGATGCGAAGCCCGGAAAGACGAAGACCTAGCCCGCGAGCAAGCGCAGGCTACCGTCTTCCGGGGGTCACGTTCTGCTAGGTGCAGTTCGGACGGACGCTTGCCGGAAACGCGCTCACGCTGCGGCGTGGCGACGCTGGGATACTTTTTCGGCGACGCAGCCGAAGGAAACAGGCACACCCCTCGCGACGAGACCTGTCCGCGCTCGATTCCTTAGCACCCATCCATCGCGCGGTAGCTCTGATATGCCAGCGGATCGGTCACGCCTGACTGACATACGAGGCCGCGAGCGAATCGCGGCCGGGCGTCATGCATACAGATGCGCAGCACAATTCCGAAAGGGGGTGTCAACATTTTTTGTAGGGACATATTGACAGAGTAAGAGTCCTATTCCTATTGTCGCAAACGTGACGACTTGATTCGTCACCGACAAGAGGCCGGGAATGCAATCTTTCCTTAGCGAGCGCGGATGGAATCGCACCGCCGTCTTTGGTGTGATTGGGATGCTCGCGAGCGCCGCGCTGATCCTGAGTGTGGTGATCAGGTGAGCGCCGCGCCCCTCAAATCGTTCGCCGACCTGAAGCGCCCTGCCGACCCTGAGCGCGTGCGCGAGCTGCGTTTCGGCATCAGGCTATTGGAAGCGCGCTATGACGGCGTGTTCCCGGCCGGGGTCTTCAAGCTTCTTGCGGAGATGCGCTATGAGCTGGCGCGCGAGGTGGGCGCGATATGAACACGCTCACCGCCGCGCGCGAGGCGCGCAATCAGGCGACATCGGCCATCGCCGCCGTAAACAGCAATTTCATCAAGCTTGCGCTTCCGCTCATCGAGGGACTTAGCGCATCTTGGTCCGGCACCGCCGAAGACATCCGTGTGATGCTCACCGATGTCGGCGTGAAACCAAATCATCACAACGCATGGGGATCGCTGATCCTCACCGCCGTCAAGCGCGGCCTTCTTCACAAGGTCGGCTATGGCCAAATGAAAATCAAAAGCAGCCACGCGCGCACAACGCCACTCTATTCACGCGCGCCAGCCAAGGAGGGAGCGTAACCAATGATTGCGTATTGGCCTCAGTGGGCGGTACTCGCCTTCATCATCCTGCACATTGTTGTCGGGCTTCTGCGCGAAGGCGAATGCATGGCGCACGGACAACGGACCAGCCTCACGATCACCGGCATTGTTGCCGTCTTCGTCTTGTGGGGCGGTCTTTTTCTTTTGCTTCTCGCTGGTGGCTTCTTCAGCGGCATGATGAGCTGAACGGAAATGAATCAGGCGGCAGAAAATCCTCGCGCTGTAATCGGTGGCAACAATCCGCCAGCCGATGAGCCTGCTGTCATCACGCAGGCTCGGGAAGCGTACAAGACGCTCAAACAATATCTCAAGGATGAGCCGGTTGTCGTTTCCGAAGAAGGCGCGCGTAAGGCCGCGCAGATGATTGGCCTTGCCGATGGCGCCTATGATGCCTGCGAGACTGAGCGCAAAAAACAAGTCGATCCGCTGAACGATCAGGTGCGCAAGATCAACGCACTCTTTAAGTCACCCAAAGAATTGCTCGATGATTTATGCATCGAGATAAAGAAGCGCCTCAATTCATTCCGCGCCATCGAAGAACAGAAGCGCCAAGCGGCTGCCGACGCGGCGAAGAAGGAAGCGGATGAGGCGCGCGAACGTGCGCTTGCCGCCGTCGCCGCTGCCGACGCCGCAAAAGAAGATGCCTCGCTTGGCGTCGAATCTGATGTGGGCACCGCCACCGAGGCGGCCCACGAAGCTGTTGACGATTTCAAATCCGCTGATCGGCAGGCGACGCTCGCACAACGCGATGTGAGCGTGCGTGTGTCGGCCGGGCACGGGCAGAAGGCGCTCGCCGTCCGCACTAAGGAAACCCTGATTGTCGATGACGCGGTGAAAGCCGTTAAGGCCATCGGGGCAACTGACGACATCAACGAGGCCATCATCAAGGGCGCTCGCGCCTACCGGAAGCTTCACAACAAGCTTCCGAATGGCGTCCGCTCTGAAACCCAACGAGGCTACTAATGCCAAAAGATTTCGTAACTCCGGAATTGCTCAAGGCGCTTGCAGAACCGTTCGATTCAAAACTCGTTTCTTGGCGCCTCGCTCACGCTGGCGACAGGACGGGCCTCGCGCTCTGCTACATCGACGCGCGCGACGTGATGAATCGCTTCGATGAGGTGTGCAGCCCGATGAATTGGGCGCGCGATCAGAAGGACGTTTGCGGTGTGATGCTCGCTGGCATCGGCATCAAGGGGCCGGACGGCTGGGTTTGGAAATGGGATGGCGCCGGTGAAACGAAATTCGAACCGGAAAAAGGATCGCTGAGCGATTCCTTTAAACGCGCCGCCGTCAACTGGAATGTCGGCCGCTACCTCTATGCCATCCCGGCAATGATGGTCGATGTGCGCTGGATCAAGCGCGGCAAAAAAGATGTCGCCGAAATCGAGGATCACGAATATCCGCGCCTCGCCGAAATCATCGCCAACTACGGACGGCCGGTGAAAGAGCGGGCGCAAGCCGCAGCCGAAAAAGGAATGCCGACATATAAGGCGTTCTGGAATTCACTGACGGATGATCAGAAGGCGGAAATTGGAATCGACCTTCACAACAAGCTGAAGGAAATCGCCGCCGCGAAGAAGGATGGCACCGCTACGAAGAAGGATGGCGCCCATGTTTGATGTGCTGCGCCTTCTTCTCGACCGCCTCGAAAGGCAGGCGGAAGACTTGGGCTGCGAGCGCGGCATCACGAGCCGCGAAATCGCTTCGCTCAATGAGCGGCTCGACGAAGCTGAGCGCCGCCAGCAAAACGCCCCATCTCCCCTGATGGTCGCGCATCTCATCGGTTGCATGGCTGAGCGCAGAAAAATAGACGCCATCAAAATCTATCGCAGCCTCACCGGCGATGGCCTGAAGGAATCCAAGGACAAAATCGAAACGGTGATGAGCCTGTTTCGTGAACCAACCTTCTAATTGAAACGCCAAAGGAGACCAACCATGGCGCGGGACGACTATGACAACACCAACCAAGGCGTTCTTTTCAAGAACGATGACAAGAAACGTCGCACGGATCGCGATTTCAGCGGCAGCATCAACATCGACGGCGTTGAATACTGGCTGTCGGGCTGGTGGAACGAAAGCCGGGGCGGCGATGAATACATTGCGCTCAAGCGCGGCGACGAAAAAGAGTCGCGTGGGCGCGGTGGACGTGGCCGTGATCGCGATGATCGCGACAGCCGTGGCGGACGCAGCGGACGCGGACGTGACCGTGATCGCGACCGTTATGATGATCGGGATGATCGTCGCGGTGGCCGCCGGGATGATCGGCGGAGCGATGATCGCGGACGCGGGCACGATGACTACCCCGATGACCGCGACCGGGGCGACCCCGGCCCCGAATCCGATGATCGCGGACGCGCGATGGACGATGAAATTCCGTTCTGATGGTGGCGCCCGCTGATCCGAACAGGCGCCGCGACTGGCCGGAAGAATATCGCATCGCTGCGAAAAAATGGGTGGACGCGGAAGCCGCTGCGTCCCTTCTCGAAAACACGCGCTCTGCAACCGAAGCGCAGTTGATCGCCAGCGTTCAAGAACAGAATCCCAAGATGGCGTTCAACAAGGCGCAACAGACTGTGAAGGCTTCGCCGGAATGGGCGCAGTTCAATCAGAGGATGGTCGAGGCGCGGAAGGCGGCGAATCTTCTGAAGGTGCAGCTTCGCTACATCGAGATGAAGGATCGGCAACTTGGATCAATGGAGGCGTCGCGGCGCGCTGAAATGAGATTGGACATCTAACGCGCTCGCCGGGGCCGCCCGGCGGGATGCGGGCGGGAGGGGGTTCTGTCCGGCTGACTCTTCCCCCTCCCGCCACTCGGAAACCAAAGGAGACCAAAAATGAGATCAGTAATTGTGCCATCAAATAAAGCGCCGCGATCCGCATATCCTTGCTTGAAAAAATACACCAAGGGCGGATGCGAATTTGTTGTGCTTTTCCATGCCGAGAACTGTGGCACCGTTGTTGCCGTTAATGTCGGCGGATACCACCTAGGTTTTCATTGCCAAAGTTGGGGCGAAGAAGAATTCGAGCCGTTCACCGGCAAGATCGAATTGATCAGCGAGTGAACGCGCCATGTTCCTCGCCTTCGATTGCGAAAGCAGCGACCTGATCAAGCAGCATCTTGCGCTTGATGATCCGGCGCAACCGTGGCCGGTCGCCATCGCTGCTGAGCTGTTCGATGATGAGGGCTGGGCGCAGGAATTCTTCTATATCAAAGTGCGCGCTGAGGGGCGGAAAATCCGCGAAGGCGCTGCGCTGATCCACGGAATCAGCAGCAAGGAGGCCGCCCGGCGGGGCGTCAGCGAGGTCACGGCACTTGGAATGCTCATCGGCCTCGCCAGCCAAGCCACTCACGTTATCGGGCACGGCGTCGATTTCGACAAAGACCTGATCGCTGGCGCTATCCTGCGGCGCGGAAAGCCGACAGACAACTGGCTGAGGCCGGGCCTGACGTGGCTCGACACGATGAAGCTGTCAACGCAGCTCTGCAAAATCCCGCCGAAGAACGGCAGCAAGAACGGCACATTTAAGTGGCCATCGCTCGATGAGGCTTGTGTGAAGCTTCTGAGCGAAGAACCGCGCAGCGGCTTTCACAACGCTTGGCAAGATATGCAACGCACCAAGCGGCTCTTTCTGAAGCTGCGCGAGCTGGGCGCCATCGAGGAAGACCCCACTGAGACGCAGGGAGCCTCGACGTGAGCGGCGATGTCATCCCATTCCCCGGCGACCGGGTGATCCAGCTTTATGATCCTCGCAACGAGGATGTGCGCACGATCACGATAGGCGCGAAAGCGCAATACTGCGTGCGCGTGTCGGCCGAAGACTATGACTATCTGATGCAATGGCCGTGGACATTCAAAATCAGCGACAAGCGCCACGGCAATCACGTCTATGCCCGACGCTGTATTCGCGTAGGTCCGCGCAAAGAAAATCGGCGCGTCACCATAATGATGCACGATGTCATCCTTGATCGCATGGGCCTGCCGCGTCCAACGGATCGGCACACCGGCGATCACATAGATACCGACACCCTCAACAATACGCGCGGCAATCTGCGCTGGCTTTGCAAGAGCGGCCAGCGGCGGAATCAGAAGCGCATGAAGGAGGCAGCATGAACTTTTTTTTCCGTCACACCGGCAACTCAAAATAAAATTCGGGACGTGGCCAAGGAGTCGCTCGACGAGTGTGATGGCATTATTGAGAAAGCGCGCGAGAAGATGGTTGAGCGCGTCAAACGCGATCCATCACTATATCGCGGACTTTTTGACGCTATGGTTTGGACCGCGTGTGACAACGTGATCCGCCATTGCACTCGCGCTCAGCGAAAACAAATTTGGGATAACGCCAACAGGCCGGACGAAGAAGGGGCGCGAGCCACGGCTGCGGCGGCGGAAGGAATGCGCAACATCCTATTTGATATGATGCTGCGTTCAGGAAGAAAACTTGGCGACGTTACGCGCGAAGAATTGCTTGAAGAAAGCGAATTCTATTTTGCGCAGGGTAGAAACATGCTCGCCAAGGGCAGCTTCTATAAACTCATCGCGAAAAAAATCAGCGAAGGAAAAACCGTTCGCCAGTGCATCTCGCTTCAGCAGGCTAACAAGATTCACAGAAAGGTTTTTGGCAATGAGCAAGCATGAAATTTCCGCGCAAAGCGGATGCCCGGCCACTATAGCGGTCGAAACCGGAACGGTCACGCCGGGCAAACTTGTTCGCGGGAAGAAAACCGCGCGGATGGCCCCAACGCTGGTGCAAACCAAATTTCTTCTGCCATCCGAATCTATCGCTGAGAAATCAGCGCGCCCGGCCACAAAGCTTACGCATATCAAAGGGAGCCAGCCGGGCGACTCTATTGCGGACAAAAAATCCGCGCGGAAGACCAGCCAAAAACCACCGATCAGTGGGAAGATGTCTTCCGAAGATTTTGGTCAAGCCGCTTCCAATACACAACTCAAAAAGCCATCGCTTGACCGTGATCGGACCATTGGCAGCACCCAAATCACCGCCCCAGCGTCAGATCAAAATTTCACGCCCATAGAACAAATCGTTTCTCTATGGCCCACGCATCGAGCATGGGAAAAATTGAAAATCGGAATCGACAATCGCGCGCGCGCATTTTGCGCTCGCAGCTATAGTCATCTTGGGCAAAAAGAATCTTGGAAGAAGGGAGGCGACGCGCTCAAGCGTATTATATCAGGCGATATGCTGCCGGAAGATGAAGACAAAAAATTCACTGTTCTTCCGATCATCGCACTCAGCGATTCAATAGAAAATGAAATCAAGGAGCTGGATAAATACCTAGGGAAAATCGCAAAAACAATTCCTATCGCGACGTGGTTTACAGGCTTCAGAGGACTTGGCATCAAGTCGCTTGTTCGCATCATCGGCGAATGCGGCGACATCTCCAAATACAGCTCATTCTCTGCGCTCTATAAGCGACTTGGTCTCGCGCCAGTCAAAGGCGCGGACGGCACCGTGCGCGCCTGCGCGACGTGGCGAAAAATGGGCGCCACGGGACTTTCAAAATCAGAATGGGAAAATGCTGGCTATAGCCCACGGCGGCGCGCAGCAGCGCATCTCATAGAGGATAACCTTGTCGGCTATATGAAACGCCCTCTTGTCGGCGAAGACATCGAAAAAAACGACAAAATGACCTGCTGGCAAAAAATGTTTGTCAGCCGATGCAGATATGAGGTGCAAAATAATCCTGAATTTGCCCGCGAGCCGGTGATGACGGATGGCCAATTGCGCGAAAGCTACGCTGAATATGCCGCCATCAGAGCGAGCCGTTACGTGGTGAAAAAATTCCTCAAGGCGATGTTCCAAGAGTGGCGGAGACTTGAGTTAATCCAGCGGGCTGCAAACAGCGATCCGAAATGAAAAAGAAAGCACAGCCGAAAGGTCTCTCCGCCTACGCGCTCGCGCAGCACGCGAAGCGGCAGAAGGCGCGCACGGAACCGCTGCCAACGGTCTCGAATAGCAAAGGCGGCATCAATCCGCCGCCGAAGCGATTCCGTCGCCCAGCTCCGCCACCGCCGTTCATGCCAGCGGTCGGGATGCGCGTGACAGGGAAGGGCTTTGCGCGCGGTGCCGTCATAGTGGCCGTCACTCCGAGGCAACCAAAGAGAAAGGGCAAGCCATGACTGACAAGCTGCTGGCGACGCTAGGAGCAATTGAAGCGCGAGTCCGCCCGACATTCTGTCCCACAACTAAATTTGAGAACGATGGGCCACGCAAAATCATCGAAGGTCGCATTTCAAAAGACGACTTTGGGGTTTTGTTTCTCGCTGCACTGTCCCTTTACACCGGCACCGGGAGGCCAATTACCGACAAGCTGCGCGCAGCACTGGAAAATTACTGGGCGCTGGTCAAAGAAAAAATCGACAGAAGCTATTCGCGCCTTCCGAATTCTACCTATGACGCGATGCTTCAAGAGGCCAAAGAAGCACTAGCCGTTCTATCGACTGTCGAGATTTCATACGAAGAAGCGGTAAAGAAACGACCTGCCGGGGCGTGCTATTGCGACCTTGATGATCGTGAATGCTATCAGCGCGGACATTGGAAGCCGATTGACACCGCCCAATCCAACACGCTGCGAACGGCGCTGGAAGCGGTAAAGCGAATTCAGTCAGAAAACAACCGCGCGATCCGTCAATTCACAAACATCAGCAACAAGCTGATCGCTGACGCCTGCAAGGAAGCGATAGAAGCCCTCGCCGCTCTACCCGCCGACACCGGGCAAGAAGCAGCGATGCACCGGCGCTGCATCGAGATTGTGCGCGCCTACCGGCAAGAGATGGCCGGACAGGTCTATGAGGCGGCGGCCAAGGCCATCGAGGAAAGGTTAAGCGCGCTGTGACCGTTCCCGCCATCACCCCTATCGCACTCGACACGCGCAGCGTGCCGGAATGGATCGGCAAGACGCCGGACACGCCGCCGCCGCCGCGCGTCAAGGATCGCGTCTTCAGGCGCTATGAAGGAAAATGCTACCTCACCGGCCGCAAAATTTTCCCCGGCGACCATTGGGATTGCGACCATATCAAAGCGATCATCAACGGCGGCGAGAACCGCGAAAGCAATCTCGCGCCCGCGCTCAAGGATAAGCCTCACAAGGAAAAGACGCGGCGCGACGTGCGCGAAAAATCGCGCGCAGCCCGCAAGCGGCAGCGTCATCGCGGAATCCGTGGGCGTAAACGCAAGATGGGTTACAGGCGCTTTGATGGATCGCCTGTCCCGCCACGATACGAATAGATCAAAGGAGACCAGCCATGAAAAAGGAATATCTCAGCTCAACGCGGCTTGGCATTCGCGAGGTCGAGCGCCACTACCTGATCAAATTCGCCGAAGGCGCGGCCAAGGGCGTTCGCTTCAGATTCTTCGGGCGGCCTTGGAAATTCGATATGCAAACTTGGGCGCGCGTATTCATCAAAAAATTCGGCGCAAAAATGATGCGCCCAATCGAAGAACTTTCCATCGCGGATGCTGCGAACGTGTGCAACACCGCCGGATGCATCGCGGGAACGATGGAATTGCTGGCGTTGCAGGATGGCCGCCGCGATGAGCTGTGCAACGCGAACAAATCTCATGGCTATGAATACCAATACTCGCGCTGCCTTAGAGACCTATTCGGCCCAACCGGCGTGGATTACACCATCGTAAATGAAACGGTGGCCGGAAAAGTTGCGCTTGAATTCCTCACCACCGGAAAAATCAAGTGGCCACGTAGCGTCCAATATCGCGACTGATCGCGCGTCAATCAAAGGAGACCAACCGAATGCCTACGCCGCTGAAAATCGAAATCGGAATGTTCTATCGGATCACCGAGGGCGGTGACAAAGACTATCGCGACGGCGACCTAAAGCTGCCAGCGGTACGCGACGCCATCAACGAATTCGTCGCGCTTGGTCTTCTGAAGAAGACGCCCGATGTAACACGCCTCTATCAGCCCACCGCTGGCATGACCATGTGGATCAACGCGCTGTGCGAGGTGCCATATCCCGAACGGCATTGGGTGATGCCGGAGCGGCAGCCATGAACCGTCCCGAAAAATTCGTCGGCGGATTCCGTGACGGTGAAACCGAAATAATAAGAGAGACCCGCAACACGGTGATTGTCCACAAGCCCATCCATGCGCTTGCGGTATCAACAATGCCGGGAGCGCGTGAGCCTGAGGAAACGATTCCGGTCGCGCGGCAAATATACGAGCGCCGGAAACTATTTTTCGGCGCTGGCAATCTAGCCCTTTGCCAATCCTTCTTCGCGCCATATCCGATGACCGATCACGATGCCGTGGCGCTGCTGATCGAACGATACGCGCCGCCAAGCAACGCGGCTGCAAAGCTTCTGCGAAAAGAGATTGCAGAATCAATTCTATCTTCAGCGCAAGAATATGCGCGCGGCGGTGAGGGCGTCGGCTACGCGATTGCTGGCGCCCTTAGGACAGAAGCAATTCGCCTCTTGGAAAAAAACAGGAGTCAGCCATGAAGCGCCTCAGCGATCATGCCCCAATGATAACCCTATGGTGCTATCTCGCCGGTGTTGCGATCACATACGGCTGGGCTGCGCACGGCGATTGCGATGCGAAGCGCCAAAACGGATGGCAGCTTTGCGCGCTGCCGGTCGCCTTCTTGTGGCCAGCGTATGTGCCGCTTCACATCAGTTACGAGCTATGGAGGCCGAACAATGCGCATTGACACGTCATCTATGCGCGAGGCGCGCGAGCGCGAATACGCGCGCATCTCGGAGTGGCACGATCATTACGCCATCTGGCCGGTCAAGATCGGCGACGTGATTTACTTTGGCGGCGAGTTGATTCAACGCAGATTGCGGCTCAACTGTCGCCAAGAAGCGATGTCGCCATTCGGAACAATCGGCCGCGACTGGCCATGGTGGTCTCCCGCAATCAGCCTCAACGGCGAGTGCTGGGAATACCGCGTCAAACCGAAGGAGACAGCATGAACGCGAATAGCGCGCATGGCTTCCTCGTTTGGATCGAAGGGATGCGTGGCCCTGAAGCGCAGATATGGGCCGACAATGACCGCACCTATTACGGTCAATCGCGCCCGCGCATTCTCGCCGAGCATCCGCTTAGCGAAGCTGAAATGCGAATGTCGATCAGCGAGCTGAAGCAAACCTATCCGGCGCCGGTCATCGAGCAACCGAAGGCAGAGAAGATCGACCTGCGCGGTGGCTGTCGCGGCTACCACCGGCTGCCGCCAGCGGAGAAGAAACATGGTTGATCGCACCACCAAGGTCGCCACCTACGGCCTTAACCTTGCCACCAAGATTCAGGCCATCGAACACGAAGCGCATCAGCTTGGTGCGCACGTCACCGCGCACGCCCTCAACCGCGCAAAGAATGCGCTGGGCTATGAAATGGCTGGCGATACGGTGATGGCCGGGAAGGCAATGAGGGGCGAGCGTTGAGCGAAGAAAACGACAAGCCGATCACGCTTGAACGCGCCTGCGCCGAAATCTTCGATGACGAAATCACGCCTCACGTATTGAAGGCAGAGGCGGAGAATGGCAATATCACCATCGCAAAGTTTGGGCGTAAGTGGTTCACCACCGTTGGGGAAGCGAGGGCGTTATTCGCACGAAAGGCGCAAGGCTCTATTGGGATAAGAAAAGAAAAACGTGGTGCATCCGCGACGGCACTTTCGGAAAGCGCACAGGTTGCGGCTTTACGGAGCGCGCTAATGCGGAAACCCAATTAGCCGACTACATTGCCGAGCGAAAAAAACCTGAGCCTGAAGCCGATCCGCTTCTGGCGTCGGTGATGCGTGACTATCTCAGTCATAAGCCGCAAGAGAAGCGCACCATCAAGATGCTCACGCTGTTTTGGGCAGCGCATCGCACGAGCGCGATCAATCCGCGTCTTTGCAACGAGTACGCCCTATCCCGCCCGGCGCCGTCATGCCGCCGTGAACTGACGACGCTTCGTGCGGCCGTCAACCGCTGGCACAAATTCGTTCACGAGCTGAAGCGCGTCCCTATTTTCGTGCTGCCGCCGCCCAATCCCGGCCGCCAGCGCGTTCTAACGCGCAATGAGGTGGCGCGTCTATTGTGGGCCGCCCGTAGCGTAAAGCATATTGTAGGCAAACAGCGAGTCAGACATCTAGCTCGCTTCATCATCTTCGGATTCTATTCCGGCACGCGCTCAGGCGCGCTATTCAGCACGGAATGGTCATGGATCAATTTCGATTTCGACGTGATCGCCAGAAAGGCACCCGGCGAAGCTGAGCATGGAAATAAGAGGCGCCCCAGCCATCGCGGCGACAAGCGCCTTATGGTTCACCTGCGCCGGTGGAAGCGCCTCGATGGCGATGACATAAAATACGTGATCCACTATCGCGGTGAGCGCGTGAGCGAGGTGCGCCATGGTTGGGATGCAGCTTGCGAGCGCGCAGGCATCAAAGATGCGACGCCTCACGTTCTGCGTCACACACGGATCAGTCACTTGCTGATGAGCGGAATGTCGCCGTGGATGGTCGGGCAGCTCGTGGGCGCGACAGCGGAACAGATTGAGGAAACCTACGGCCACTTTATACCGGGATGGGGCGGTGGCGCGGCTGCCTAAATTTGTTCCGTACCAAATCAGTACCAAAATGAAAAAAACGCCCGTGGAATGGGCCTAACTTTCATTTTTCAAATCTTCCCCCAGGAGCCGGCCTCATCTTTTTGAGGGGCCTCGGCTTTTGCTGTGAACGATCAGCGCATTTCGTCGCAGGACAATGATGCGCGCCGAGATTCGTCACGACTTGGCCATATTTGGCCCGATCCGTGGGTTTTCGGCCTTGTCCCGATCCAGGTTCGTATGGTGAACTTACCCTTAGGCGTCATTCCAACCCTGCGAGATTGCCGCTAATCGGTTGAAAGAAAAGCGAACCTCCTGAAAATCGCACGCTGGAATCCACAGGGCCGCGAGTAGGCCGAACCGAGTAGGCTTGATGAATCTGGACATTTCCATCGATTTCGACGGCACGGTAACGCTCGCCGATACCACCGACTTCATGCTCGAGCGCTTCGCGGATCCGAAGTGGCACGAGGTTGAGGCCGAATGGGTCGAGGGCCGCATCGGCTCGCGCGAATGCCTGGCGCGGCAGGCGGCCTTGCTCCGCGCCACCTCGGAAGAATTCGACGCCGCCCTCGATACCGTGGAAACGGACCCCGGCTTTGTGCGCTTCCTGCGCGAAGCCCACGCCCTCGGCGCCACGACCAAGATCGTCTCCGACGGCTTCGACCGTTTCATCGAGCCGGTGCTTGCCCGCCTTGGCGTCGAGATTCCGCTCCTCAGCAACCGGCTTCTACCCGCAGGCCCGCAGTCCTGGCGCGCGGAATTTCCGCACCTCGACGCCGATTGCCGCAGCGAAAGCGGCGTCTGCAAATGCGCGGCACTCGCGCCCGGCAAGTTTCGTCTCCTGATCGGCGACGGCCGCTCCGACTTTTGCGTGGCGGAGGAAGCCGATTTTGTCTTCGCCAAGGACGCGCTCGTCGAATTCTGCCGCGAACAGAATATTCCTTACCGTCCGATCGCTTCCTTCCGCGATGCAAGCGTCCATATGGCGGAGCTCTGCAAGCTGATTGCACGCGGCGCGCACACCGATGGCGCGGCCGAACAGGTGCAACGTGCTTGATAAGACCCGCGCCTTCAAGCTCGCCCCCAAGGATGAAAGCAGGCTCGGAGAAAAAGAGCTGCTCGCGCTCGAAGCGGAATACTGCTCCTTCGGCGATACCGTTCATTACACCGAGGCGCCGAAGATTTTCGAGCGCTGCGAAGGCTCTTTCATCTATGACGCCGACGGCAGACAGTATCTCGATCTGCAAATGTGGTACTCGGCCGTCAATTTCGGCTATGCCAACAAACGCCTCAACGAGGCGTTGAAGCGGCAGATCGACCGGCTGCCGCAGGTCGCAAGCCAATATCTCCACCGCGAGAAGATCGAGCTTGCCGCCTTGATCGCGCGCGACGCCGGGGAAAAATTCGGCAAGAAAGGCCGCGTGCATTTCAATGTCGGCGGCGCGCAGGCCGTGGAAGACTCGCTGAAGCTGGTGCGCAACGCCAGGAAAGGCAAAAGCCTGATGTTCGCCTTCGAGGGCGGCTATCACGGCCGCACGCTGGGCGCTTCCGCCATCACCTCGTCCTATCGTTATCGCCGCCGCTACGGGCATTTCGGCGAGCGCGCCCAGTTCGTGCCCTTCCCGTATCATTTCCGCGGGCCCAAGGGCATGAGCAAGGAAGAATACGGCGCCGAATGCGTCCGGCAGTTCGCGCGCCTGTTCGAGAGCGAATATAACGGCGTGTGGGACCCGAAGGCGCGTGAGGCCGAATACGCCGCCTTCTATGTCGAGCCGATCCAGGGCACCGGCGGCTATGTTATCCCGCCGAAGAATTTCTTCGTCGAACTGAAGAAGGTGCTCGACGAGCACGGCATTTTGCTCGTGGTCGACGAAATCCAGATGGCTTTCTATCGCACCGGCAAATTGTGGGCGATCGAGCATTTCGGCGTTTCGCCCGACGTGATCGTGTTCGGCAAGGCGCTGACCAACGGGCTCAACCCGCTCTCGGGCTTGTGGGCGCGCGAGGAATTGATCAATCCCGAAGTCTTCCCGCCCGGCTCCACGCACTCGACCTTCAACGCCAATCCGCTCGGAACCGCCGTCGGCCTCGAAGCGATGAAGATGATGCGCGAGGAGAATTACGAGAAAACGGTGCCCGAGAAAGGCAAATATTTCCTGCAAGGATTAGAGGACCTGAAGCGCCGCCACAAGATCGTCGGCGATGTCGATGGGCTTGGCTTGGCGCTCCGCGCCGAAATCTGCGAGCCGCACGATTCCTTCACACCCTCGAAGGCGATCACCGACCGCATGGTGGACGAGGCGCTGAAGGGCGATCTCGAATTCCAGGGCAAGAAATACGGCCTCGTCCTCGACATCGGCGGCTACTACAAGAACGTCATCACCTTCGCGCCTTCGCTCGAGATCACTCGATCCGAGATTGACCTTGCGATGGCCCTTCTCGATCAGCTCTTCACCCGCGTCGGCAAAAACTGATCGCGCCAATGCCCATTGCCGACAACAGCATTTTCCATCAGGGCAGCCGCACGGGCGTCCTCCTGATTCATGGTCTTGGCGGCACGCCCGTCGAGATGAAATCCGTCGCCCGCCGCATCGCCGAGACCGGCGCCACCGTTTATTGCTGCCAGCTCACCGGCCATTGCGGCACTGAGAGCGATCTTGTCGCCACGCGCTGGCAGGATTGGTACGCGAGCGCCGATGAGGCGCTGGCAAAGCTGGAAGAGAATTGCGACTCCGTCGTCGTCGGCGGCCTTTCGATGGGCGCGATTCTCGCGGCGCGCCTCGCCGCGCAGGAACCCGAGCGCGTTCACGGCGTGATCATGTTCGCGCCGACGCTGTGGTACGACGGCTGGTCGGTCCCCTGGTACAGCTTTCTCCTCCGATGGTTCATCGACACGCCGATGGGCCGCCGTTACCGTTTCGCGGAAGCTGAGCCTTACGGCGTGAAGGACGAGCGCATCCGCCGCCGCGTCGTCGATGCAATCATGAGCGGCAGCAGCGTGAATGCTGGCCTGCCAGCGACGCCGGCACTTGCGCTGCGCGAATTCTGGCGGCTCGTCGACGATGTCAAGCCGCGGCTTGCCTGCGTCAAGCAGCGTGTCCTCATCATGCAGGCGCGCGATGACGACATCGCGAGCATGGCCAACACCGAGTATCTGCAGGAGCATCTCGGCGGCACCGTCGAGGCGCTGATCCTCGACGACAGCTATCACCTAATCACCGTCGACCGGCAACGCCGGCTGGTGATGCAGCGGGCGGCGGATTTCGTGCGCTCCTTTGCTCAATCCGCGGCGCTGGAAGAAGAAGCGAAAGATATCGTGAAGCTGCGCGTGCTTCCTCCCACGCGCGGATAAAGCGCCCGCATGAACCGCGTTGTGATCACCGGGATCGGCGTCGTCTCTCCTGTCGGATGCGTGCTCGATCAATTCTGGTCCGCCCTCGTCGAGGGACGATCGGGCATCCGGCCGATCGAGAACATACCGACCAGGCGCCTGAATACGCGCATCGCGGCGCAAGTCATCGACTTCGACCCCGAGGCGCATTTCGAGCCGCGGCGGGTCGGCCAGCTTGATCGTTTCACCCAGTTCGCGGTCGTGGCCGCGCGCTCCGCCGTTCGCGATTCCGGCCTCGCGATCGACGAAGCGCACGCCCTTGACGCCGCGACCATCATCGGCACGGGCATCGGTGGGCAGACTACGGCGGATGAATCGTATCTCAAATTTTACGGCGAGAATTCGCCGAAGGTGCATCCGCTCACCATTCCGCGCCTGATGCCGAACGCCGCGGCGAGCCAGATATCCATGGATCTAGGCCTGAAGGGGCCGACTTACTCGATCGTCTCCGCCTGCGCGTCGGGAACGCACGCTATCGGACAGGCATTTCAGATGGTTCGCCTCGGACAGGCTCCCTTCGCCATAGCCGGCGGCTCGGAAGCGTGTCTGGCGGTCGGCACGATCAAGGCCTGGGAAGCGCTTCGCATTCTCAGCAACGACACCTGCCGCCCGTTCTCGAAAAATCGCTCCGGCCTCGTGCTTGGCGAGGGTGCGGCGATCCTGGTGCTGGAGGCGCGCGAGCGGGCAATCGCGCGGGGCGCGCGCATCTATGCCGAGCTGAAAGGCTTCGGCATGAGCGCCGACGCCGCCGACTTGATTGCGCCCGATCTCGACGGCGCTGTACGCGCCATGCGTTCCGCCTTGCATGATGCGCGCGCGAACCCGGAAGATATCGATTACGTCAATGCTCACGGCACCGGCACGACACTCAACGACCGGACCGAAACGAAAGCACTGCGGAGCACCTTCGGAAATCATGCGACGAGCCTCGCCGTGTCGTCGAACAAGGGTGTGCTCGGGCACGGGCTTGGCTGCGCAGGGGCCTTCGAGGCCGCGGCAACAGCGCTGGCGCTGCATACGCAGACCGCACCGCCGACGGCGAATTTCACGGAGAAGGATCCCGAATGCGATCTTGACTTCGTGCCCAACGTCGCGCGCAAGCTCGCGATCCGTGCGGCCATATCCAATTCGTTCGCCTTCGGCGGGTTGAACGCCGTGCTTGTGATGGGTAAGGCTTAAGGCGCGCCGCAGCGAACTACCTAAAGGTCGGGCTGCTCTGGCATTCCAGAATCTTCGGCCAATTTTCACTCGCAAATTGTTCGTTTCGAATAGACGCCCTGCGTCCAGCGCATTGCGCGCATGCGAGTTCCCACACGCATGTGAGTAGGTCTGGACGCAAAACCGGGCTATGGTTGCCTTTACATCCTTCTCTTTGAACATGCGATGCGGCCGGAAAGGATTCCGCGATGCCAACGCTCTCCATTAACAACAAGTCCTTCGATCTCGACGTCGACCCGGAGATGCCGCTCCTGTGGGCGATCCGCGATCATGCCGGCCTAACCGGCACGAAGTATGGCTGCGGCGTCGCGTTATGCGGCGCCTGCACCGTGCATCTCGACGGCGAGCCGGTGCGCTCGTGCCAGATGCAGGTGCGCGACGCGGTCGGCCGCAAGGTAACCACGATTGAAGGCGTCGAGGGCAGGGTCGCGGAAGCCGTGCAAGGCGCCTGGCAATCGCTCGATGTCGTGCAGTGCGGCTACTGTCAATCCGGCCAGATCATGAACGCGATCGGCCTCTTGTCGCAAAATCCGAAGCCGACCGATGCCGACATCAACAATGCAATGGACGCGATCGTCTGCCGTTGCGCCACCTATGTTCGCATCCGCGCCGCCATCCACGAAGCCGCGAAGAGTTTGGGCTGAGGGAGGCGGCGATGATCACCAAACGCATGATGGAAAAGGCACTCGCACCCACCAGCACAACCGCTTCGCGGCGGCAATTCCTTAAGGGCTCAGCGGCCACGGCCGGCGCCCTCGTCGTCGCCACGACCATCGACTTTGGCGCGACACCCGCCCGCGCGCTCACCCTGAAAGACCCGCCGCAGCCGAATGCCTTCATCAGGATCGCGCCGGACAACACCGTCACCGTGCTGAACAAACATCTCGACATGGGTCAGGGCAATGCCACGGGGCTTACGACGATCGTCGCCGAAGAGCTTGACGCCGACTGGTCGCAGATGCGGAGCGAATTCGCGCCTGCCAATCCACTCCTCTACAACAATTTTGTGATGGGACCGATCCAGGGCACCGGCGGCTCGACCGCGATCGCGAATTCATGGCAACAATTGCGCGAGGCCGGTGCCGCTGCCCGCGTGATGCTGATCGCGGCCGCAGCGGACAGTTGGGGCGTGCCGGAAAAGGAAATCACCATCGCGAAGGGTGTGATTTCACACGCGAAGAGCGGCAAGAGCGGAAAATTCGGCGAGTTCGCCGCGAAGGCCGCGAACGTCATGCCGCCGATTACCGTTCAGCCGAAAGATCCGAAGGATTGGGTCCATATCGGCAAACGCATTCCGCGCCTCGACTCGGTCGGCAAGACCACTGGCAAAACGATCTACGCCATGGACATGAAACGTCCGGGCATGCTGACCGCCATGGTCGAGCACCCGCCGCGCTTCGGCGGCAAGGTGAAATCCTTCGATGCTAGCGAAGCAAAAAAGATCGCGGGCGTTGTCGACGTCTTCGAGATTCCGCAAGGGGTCGCCGTTCTCGCCAAGGATACCTGGTCGGCGATGAAGGGGCGCGCGGCGCTCAAGGTTGAGTGGGACGATAGCGCCGCCGAGCAGCGCTCAAGCGAGCCGATCTTCGCCGAATACCGCAAGCTCGCGGCGACGCCGGGTACGCCTGCCGCGCGCCGCGGCGACGCCGAGGCGGCGCTGAAGGCTGCAGCCAAGGTCGTCGAGGGAGAATTCACCTTTCCCTATCTCGCGCACGCACCAATGGAGCCGTTGAACGCGGTGATCGAGGTCAAGGACGACGGCAGCGTCGAAGTCTGGGCCGGCGCGCAGTTTCAAACCATCGAAACCGCTACGGTCGCCTGGGTGCTCGGCGTCCTGCCGACCAAGGTGACGCTCCATACTTTGTGGGCCGGCGGCTCCTTCGGCCGTCGCGCCACGCCCAATGCCGATTATATCGGCGAGCTCGCCGAGGTGGCCAAGGCCTCGAAGGCAAAGACGCCGATCCATCTCGTCTGGAGCCGCAAAGACGACATCCGTGGCGGCCGCTATCGGCCGATGTTCGTACACAGCGTCCGCGCCGGCCTCGACGCCGACGGCAAGCTCGTTGCCTGGCAACAGCGCCTTGTTGGACAATCCTTCATGGTTGGCACGCTTCTCGAGTCGGCAGTGGTCCAGAACGGTATCGATGAGACTGCGGTTGAAGGCGCCGCCGACCTGCCCTATGCGATCCCCAACTTCGCCGTCGACTGGCATCATGTGAAATCGCCGGTGACGACGCTGTGGTGGCGCTCGGTCGGCCACACGCATACGGCGCAGGCGACCGAGGTGATGATCGACCAGCTTGCGCATGCAGCGGGCAAGGATCCTCTCGCCTTCCGGCTCGATCTCCTCAAGGAGCACCCGCGCCACGCGGCGGTATTGAAGCTCGCCGCCGAGAAAGCGAATTACGGCGAGGCGCTTGCGGCCGGCCGCGGCCGCGGCATTGCCGTACACGAAAGCTTCAACAGCTTCGTCGCCATGGTCGCCGACGTCACCGTCGGCGGCGACGGCGGCTTCAAGGTCGACAAGGTCGTCGCCGCCGTCGATTGCGGTGTCGCCGTGAATCCGGACGTAATCCGCGCCCAAGTCGAAGGCGGCATCGGCTTTGGCCTTGGCGCGGCGCTGCGCAACCAGATCACGCTGGCGAACGGCGTCGTGGAGCAGTCGAATTTCGACGGTTACCGGCCGATCCGCATCTCCGACATGCCGGAAGTCGAGGTCCACATCGTGCCGTCGCTTGAGTCGCCGACCGGCATCGGCGAACCCGGCGTGCCGCCGGTGGCGCCGGCGGTGACGAATGCGATCTTCAATGCCACCGGCAAGCGGCTTTATTCGCTGCCTTGGCAACTCGAAACATTGCGGGGCGTCTGATGCGAACGGACCAATGGCTCGCGGCGGCGCTCACGTTGATCGCGCTTTCGGTCACCTCGATCGCCGCCGTATTCTGGCACGATCGCGCCGAAAGCCAGCCCGCCAACCCCTTCATCAAGATCGCCACCGTCTTGCAGCACCCCCGCTGCCTCAACTGCCATCCGCGCGGCGACAATCCGCTGCAAGGGAGTGACAACCATCCGCATCTGATGAAGATCGCCCGCGGCGCCGACGACAAGGGCGCGGTCGCCGCCCGCTGCTACGCCTGCCACCGCGACGAAAACAATGCCGCCACCGGCGTGCCTGGCGCGCCGCATTGGCAACTCGCGCCCATCAGCATGGGCTGGCAAGGGCTTTCGGTAAGCGAGCTCTGCGCCGTGCTGAAGAACCCACAGTTGAACGGCAATAGGAGCCTCGCCGATCTCGTCAAGCACATGGACGAGGACAAGCTTGTGCAGTGGGGTTGGAACCCGGGCCGCGACATCGACGGCAAAGCGCGTGAGCCGGTGCCGATCCCGCATACGGAATTCGTCGCGCTTCTCAAGGAATGGGCCGCACTCGACGGCGTCTGTCCGTGATTTTCCGGCTCATCCTCGCGCGAGATACGCTTTTCGCGGAACGTCCGTCCTCGCCGCTGCCTCCGCTTCGGAACGTGTCGCCTATTACGACCAATGCATGGCGCGAAAGGCGAGAGGCCAAAATTAGCGGCGTCGAAGAATGGATCGCGCTAGTCCGTAACTCGCCCTAGCGAACTTCCTGCAAGCCCTTGGCGTATTGCTGCCAGCGCATGAAATAAGCTTCGGCGCCGAAGCGCGCCATTTGCACGCCCTTTTCGTCAAGCGTGCGGATTGCGCGCGCGGGTGCGCCGACGATCAACGATTGCGGCGGGAATTCCTTGCCCTCGGTCACGAGAGCGCCGGCGCCGACGATCGAGCGGGCGCCGATCTTCGCGCCGTTCAGCACGATCGCACCCATGCCGACGAGCGCACCGTCGCCGATCGTGCAGCCATGCAGGATCGCCCGATGGCCGATGGTACACGCTTCGCCGAGCGTGAGCGGAAAACCGGGGTCGGTGTGGAAGACGGAGCCGTCCTGCACATTCGAGCGCTTGCCGATGAGGATGCGCTCATTATCGCCGCGCAGCACCGCGCCGAACCATACGCTCGCTTCGTCCTCGAGTTGCACATTGCCGATCAGTACCGCACTCGGCGCGATCCAGAAGCGTCCGGAAGCGGGAAGCTTCGGCGCAATACCGTCGAGTTCATAGATGGTCATGGATGCCTCGAATTTTCGAGGAGCCTCATGCCATAGCGAAGCGAAAGAAGCGAGGGATCAGCCGCCGAAACCCGCCGCGCGCATGAGGCCCATCACCACCATCCCGCAGGAAAGCCCCCAAAAGCCGGCGATCATGGTCGCCGCCATCACCGGCACGAAACCGCGCTTCTCGATGCGGGCGCCGCGAATGGTATTGCGGAGGATGATGAAAGGCGCTGCAAAAACCAGGAACGGTACCGCCGCGAGCGCCCTCGGCCTTGTCTCGTTCAGAAGGCGGAAGCTCGCCGGCCGGTCGGCGACAATCTGGTAGCCGGTCGAAAGCGCGCCCGCGATCGCGAGCCCCAGGACCAACGCGTAGAACGACTGCAACGACTCCGGCGACATCCCCGTACCCGACGCGACAAAGACCCGAGCAGCGAGTAGTGCCGCCCCACGCCAGGCAGTTAATGAATTATGAATGTGCGGCGCAAGCGCGCTCGCGGATAAAGGTTAATCCGCCGCATGCCGCGTCCGCCGACTATTCGATGTCAGTGTCCAAAATCGCCATCTGGAAGGCGAACGACCTGCCGCCGTCTTCCAAAAACAGGACAGCGATGAACTCCTCGCCGATAAAAACTTCCGCCGAATCCTTTTTCTTCGGCCGCGCCAGCACTCTGATGTTGGGGTTGCCGAGTGTCTTTTTGAGCCAGGCCTGCGCCGGCGCGAGTTCCCGTTCCGGCACGCCGATCTGCAGATTGTAGGAGCGGTCGCCGTCCTCGGTATCGAGCGACAGCATGCCGTTGAGCTCGCCGTTGATGTAGACCTCGGCCATGTCCTGCCGCTGCATCCGCGGCGTGAGCCTGATCTCCGGATTGCCGAAGAGCCCGCGCAGATAATTCTGCACCTTTTCGAGTTCGCCCTTGTCCACGCGGCCTCCGTTCGCTTGCGGCAAAAGGAAACTAGCCGCGTAAAGCGCCCGCGGGCAAGCCCGGGGCGGGAAAGGTCAGATACCTTCGCCGGAGAACGGGAAGTCGAACACCTGGTCCATGGTGTGCGCGGGCGTGCCGTCGCAGGGAGACTTGCCGACGACGCGGGCGGGGACGCCGGCGACCGTCACATTCGGCGGCACCGGCTTCAGCACCACCGAGCCCGCGGCCACGCGTGAGCAGGCGCCGACCTCGATATTGCCGAGCACCTTGGCGCCAGCCGCGAGCAACACGCCGCGGCGGATCTTGGGATGGCGGTCGCCGCGTTCCTTGCCGGTGCCGCCGAGTGTCACCCCTTGCAGGATCGACACGTCGTCCTCGATCACCGCGGTCTGCCCGAGCACGATGCCGGTGCCATGATCGATGAACACGCCGCGGCCGATCTTGGTGTTGGGGTTGATGTCGACGCCGAACACCGAGGAGGCGCGGCTCTGGAGATAGAGGGCGAAATCCTTCCGCCCACGGTTCCACAGGAAATGCGCGAGGCGATGCGTCTGCAAAGCGTGGAAGCCTTTGAAGTAGAGCACCGGCTCGATGTAGCGCGTGCAGGCGGGGTCGCGCTCGGCGACCGCCACGATATCGGCGCGGATGGCGTCGCCGATCGCCGGCTCCGCTTCAAATGCCTCGTCAAAGGCCTGGCGGATCAATTCACCCGAGACATCTGCGTGGTCGAGCCGCGAAGCCACGCGCTCGGCCACCGCCTGCTCAAGCTTGTCGTGATTGAGCACGGTGGTGAAGATGAAGGTCGCAAGCTCCGGCGCGCTCTGCGTGATTTCTTCCGCTTCCTCGCGCACGCGTGCCCATACAGGATCGAGACTGCGAACGCCTTGCGCGAACTTCGGCTGTTGCTTGGCCATGGGAAATCTCCCGGGGTCCGTTTCGGGGCGGGTTCTAGCATAGGCGCGTTAACGGGGCGAATATCCCAGCCTATCTGGAATGCCAGCTTTGCATAAAGGTTGAAGCTTTCGCCGGGCGAAAATGGCGCCGATCAACGGTTGGAACGGGACTGAATCAATTCAGCTCAACCAATTTCTGAAGTCCGCTTGAATCTTCGCTTTAAGCGCGCAGACGCTTGAATCAAAACTTGAAGTCGGAAATCAAGCACAAACAGCTGTTCGCAAACGACTCTAGGAACTTGCTTTTTCGCCTTCCGCCGGCAGCGCCTGCAGAAATTCGATGATCGCATCGGAAAACGCGTCATTACGGTCGCCGGCGACCATGTGGCGGGCGCCCGCCACATCCACGAAGCGCGCATGCGGCGCGAGTGAAAGAAACTCGCGCGCGTCCTCCTCGCGTACGAGCTCCGACGAGGCGCCGCGCACCAGGAGCGCTGGAATGCGAAGGGTTTTCACCGCTTCAAGGCGCGCGGCCTCATGGCCGAAACGGTGCGCGTGAATCGGCCGCGGCCCGTCGAAAAAGCGCGGATCCCAATGCCACCGCCAGCGGCCATCCTCGTGCAATCGCAAGTTCTTGCGCAGGCCATCGGTCGAAGCCGGCCGCGACCGGTGCGGCAGATATTCGGCAACGGCGTCGGCGGCTTCATCAATGGTCGCAAAGCCCTCCAGCGCGCGGGCGCGCATGAAGCCCTGGATTTTCATCGCGCCGGCGGGATCAAAGCGCGGCGTCACATCAACGAGTACGAGCGCCGAGAAGCACGGCGGAAGCCCCCGCTTTGCCGCCTCGCCTTCCGCGAACATCGCCGCCATGCCGCCGAGCGAGGCGCCGATGACCGCGGGCTTCGCCACCCTCTTTTGAAGCGCCGCCGCAACCGCGACAGCGTCGGCCGCGAAGTCCGCGGCGTCATAGGCGCCCTCTTCGCTCCAGTCGGAATCGCCATGGCCGCGCTGATCAAGGCTCACTGCGGTGAAGCCCGATGCCGCGAGCTGGTGCGCGGCTTCCGCGAAAGCGTGCCGCGTCTGCCCGCCGCCATGCAGAAACAGCGCCGCGCGCCGGCCCTTGCCATAAACGTCGCCGACCAGCCGGTTGCCTTCAACGCCGCGAAAAACTTCAGTGATGGGCACGTGATCAGGCATCAAGGCCGCCGCGCGAGGAAAGCAAGTGCCGCGTCCTTGAAGACCTTGTCGCCGACCGCGGTCATGTGATTGCGCCCGGGAATTTCGACATATTGCGCACCGGGAATCATTTCTGCGATCTCGCGCGCGGGGCCGGCGATGTCGTCGTCGCTACCGCGCACGATCAAGACCGGCACCTCGCACTTCGCAAGCTCCTCTGGCGAGAACTGGTGGCGGAGGCTCTTCATGCAGGCGGCCAGCGCCACGAGATCCGATTTCGTCTGTTCTGCGAACACGCGGAATGAACGCGCCACCGGATCGTCGACCGCCGCACCACCCTTGGCCTCCAGCGCCTCGACGATGTGATCGACGCGGCCCGGCCCTGTAATGAGCGATTCACCGATGCCGCCGAGGATCGCCGAGCGAATTCGCACCGGATGCGTGAGCGCGAGCAACGTGCCGATGCGGCCGCCCATCGAATAGCCGAGATAATCGGCGCGCTCGACCTCCACGTAATCGAGGAGCGCGATTACGTCGCCGGCCATGACCGGAAGGCCGTAGGAAGCCGGGTCGTGCGGCTTCGATGATTTGCCGTGGCCGCGATTGTCGAGCGCGATCACCCGGCGGCCGGCGTTCAGCAAGGTGGAAATCCAGCCGGGAAACGCCCAGTTGATTTCAAGGTTCGAGGCGAAGCCGTGGACGAGCACGATCGGCTCGCCCTCGCCCTCATCGACGAAATAAAAATCCAGGTTGTCGTGCTTGAAAACGGGCATGGGTCGCGCGGGAGGCGCGACTCTTAATCGGTCGCCGCCAGCGCTGCAACAGGGGCCGGAACAAACCGCGTCGTGCGGCGCGGCCACAACTTTCGCACGAGCGCGATGAAGCCCTTCTGGACCGCAAGTACGATGAAGAAAAGATTGACGATCGCGCCGAGGATCCAGCCCGCCGCCGTCACGGCTACGGCACCGAGAATGAAGGCGTTGCGTCCGAGCGTCTTCAGGATCGCGAGCGTCGAGCGGCCTTTCACGTTCGCGAGCTGCTTCAATTTGGAAACTTCGGAGATATCTTCGACCTCACGCAGGCCCTGCAGGGTGGCGCGTGTGCCTGCCTTGCTTTCGACGGCGCCAAGATCGGCGAATGCAGCACCAATGCGCTCCGCGCTGCCGTTCGCAACCGATCGCTCGACCGACTCGACAAGGTCCTTGCCGAGCCGCTCGCTGCGGCCCGCCGCCTTGGCGACGGAGAGCCCCTCGCGCACGGGCGCCACGGCGCCGGCGGAAAGATAGGTCCAGGCGGTGACCGCGAGCCCCACCGCCGACATGCCGACGAGGAGCCTGTTCACCTCTTGCCCGGAGACCGCGTGCCAGCCTTCGCGCACGAGATCGCGTACATCACCCCAGCCGATCAGGTCGCCGGCGGCCGCGCCCGCGAGGCCGGCGATATCGTCCGTCTGGCCAGTCACAAAACCGCGGCCGAATTTGCCGGCGGTGCGCGAGGATTGCATAGCCGGCGACTGCGCTTCCGCGAGGCGCGCCTTCAGGTCCTCCGGCACGGCAATGTTGCGTTCTACGGCGAGCGCCTTGAAGCTCTCGGCGAGCTCGATGTCGTCCTTGTCCAGGGCTTCCGCGATCTCACGTCGTACAACATCCGCGCTGAAGCCGTCCGCCAATTGCAAATCCGTGAGCTGCGCCGGATCGTCAGCCGCAAGCCGGAGATCAAGCGCGCGCTTGCCATGCGGCAGCACATAGAAGGCCGCGGCGATGACCGCCGCGTAGGCAGCGAATTTGAGCAAGCGTCCCATAATCGGTCCCCGTCAGGCGGGCAGATAAGCGCGAATTACGGCGGAGATGGGATGAAATCCCTTCTCTTCAAGGGATGGGGGAGTTTCATTCCGCTCGGTTGATCGGCTTGTCCACGGTCCAGTCATAGGTGCCAAGATCACGCTCGTTCACCGCCTGCTTCCAGCCAACCGTCTCGGCGCGGCGCTTGAATGCCATCCCTTCCGGCGAGTGGCGGGTAATGCCGTCGAAAATCGTCGCCAGCATCTGCGTCGACCGCAAGCCCATATTTTCGAGCGCCTGGTTGATCATTAATTTCTGCATCATCAGCTGGTTGACCGGCACCGAGGCGAGCCGCGCCGCAAGGTTTTCGACCTCTTCGTTAAGCCCCTCCGCCGGCAGCGCTTTCAGCACGAGCCCGATGCGCTCCGCCTCGCGGCCATCAATCTTGTCGCCGGTGAGCAGCATGCGCTTGGCGCGCTCGGGCCCCAGCCGATAGACCCACATCGCCGTGGTCGGGCAGCCCCAGACGCGCGCGGGCATGTAACCGATCTGCGCGTCCTCGGCCATGATCACGAGATCGGAGCAAAGCGCGATGTCGGAGCCGCCGGCGACCGCGAAGCCATGCACCTTGCAGATCACCGGGCGATGCGAACGGAAGAGCGACATGAACCGCTCGGTGTTCCGCATCATGAAGGCGTAATCCTTCATCGGGTCCCACGGCATCTTCTGCACGCCGGCATTGGTGCCGGCGGCTTGCGCGTAATAGGTAAGGTCGTAGCCGGCGCAAAACGCCTTGCCCGCGCCGGCAAGCACGATCACATGAATGCCCGCGTCGCCGTTCGCTTTCTCCACGGCGGCTTCGAGCTCCACCGGCAATTGGTCGTCGATCGCGTTCATCACCTCGGGGCGGTTGAGCGTGATGCGGGCGATGCGCCCGTCACGCTCGTATAAGACGCGCGGCATATTGGTCCTCCCTCTTCGCCGGGCGAAACCGAGACTGATTTAGCACAGCCTTGCCCTAGGCACGGTCGAATTCGGCCGCTATCTTGCACGTAACCGGAGACGGATGATGGCGGATAAGGGCGTTCCTCATTTTCAAAACGATCCCGGCGTGGCGGCGGTACGGATCGGTTCGCACGAATTCATGTGCGAGGGCGCGAGCCCTCCCTTCGACCATCCCCACGTCTATCTCGACATGGGCGATGCCGATGAAATCGTCTGCCCTTATTGCTCGACGCTCTACCGTCACGATCCCTCGCTCGCGCCCGGCGCATCCGTGCCCCCCGAATGCGCGGTGGTCGAACCGGCCTCCGCCTGACCGCCTGAGCCGTGGCGCGCTCGCGCACCCTGATTGTCGCGGGCGCCGGCATCGGCGGCCTCTCCGCCGCAATCGCGCTCGCCCGCGCGGGCTACCGCGTGGTTGCGCTCGAACGCGCGGCGAAGCTCGAGGAAATCGGCGCCGGCATTCAGCTTTCGCCGAATGCCGTTGCCGCGCTTGCCGCGCTCGGCGTGCTCGACACGGTCCGCTCGCACGCGGTCGAGGCGCGATCGCTGATCGTTGCCGACGGCGAAAGCGGCCGAGAACTTGCGCGCGCCGATCTTGTTTCCGCGGGAAAACGCTTCGGCGCGCCGTTTCTTCTTGTTGCGCGGGCGGATCTACAGCGCGCGCTTGCCGACGCCGTCTTCGATTCACCGGATATCATCGTCGAGCAAGGCACGGAGCTGATCGATTTTGCCGACCATGCCCGCGGCATCACCGTGGCCGCGAAGCAGGCGGGAAATTCCGTTGAGCATATCGGCGCCGCGCTGATCGGCGCCGACGGTCTCTACTCGCGCGTACGGACACGAATCCTCGGTCCGGCCGCGCCGCAATTTCACCGGCTTGTCGCCTGGCGCGCACTGCTTCCCGCCCAAGGCCTGCCGGCCCTTTATACCGAGCCGGCGGTGCGACTTTGGCTCGGCGCAAAAGCACATGTGGTGCATTATCCCGTCGCGGGCGGCGACTTTGTCAATCTTGTCGCGATCTTCACCGATGATTGGCAGGGCGAGGATGGAAGCGAGGCCGAGATTGGAAAAATCCCGGCTGCCTGCGACCGTTGGACCGAAACGCCGCAATATCTGATCGCAGCCGCGCGGAAGTTCCGACGCTTCGCGCTTTACGACCGGCCGCCGCTCGCCGGCTGGGGCAAGGGCCGCGCCACGCTTCTGGGCGATGCCGCGCATCCGATGCTTCCCTTTGTCGCGCAGGGAGCGGCAAGCGCCATGGAAGACGCCTTAGCGTTGGCGCGACATCTCGATGGAACGGATGACGTCCCGCGCGCGCTCCGCGCCTATGAAGCCACGCGCGCGCCGCGGGCGGCAAAGCTGCAGGAAACCGCCCGCGCCACCGGGCGGATTTATCATCTCGGCGGGGTTCCGAAACTCGCACGCAACTTTGCTCTGCGGCGAATCGGCGGCGCCGGATTGATCGAGCGCCACGCCTGGATTTACCAGCATCAGGAACGGACATCGGAAAACGTGGCGGCAACCGCCGTTTAGCGATCGGCGCGTCCGAGCACGTCCATCAGCTCGGCGACTTTCTTCCGCTGCTCGGACTTGTTGCCGCTCGCGATCGCATGCTCGACGCAATGCCCGACATGATCGCGCAGGATTTCTTCCTCGACGCGCCGCAAAGCGGCGCGCACGGCGGAGAGCTGTGTGACGATGTCGATGCAGTAGCGGTCGTCCTCGACCATGCGCGCAAGCCCGCGCACCTGGCCTTCGATCCGTCCGAGCCGTTGCAGGCAAGCCGCCTTGGCATTTTTCTGCATGCCGGCTATATACCCCTAGGGGGTATATGAGGCAAGACCGCCGAAATGATCGCTTCCGGTCACCAACACGACTCGCATGATCACGCCGCACACTTCGTGGCCGATCCGGTCTGCGGCATGCGCGTCGATCCGCACACGGCGAGGCATCGCGCCGATTATCGTGGCCGCACTTATTATTTTTGCTCCGCCTCTTGTCGCAAAAAATTCATCGCCGATCCCGCGCGCTATCTTGCGGGCAAGGATATAGAGCCCGTGCCCGAGGGCGCGATCTACACCTGCCCGATGCACCCCGAGATCCGCAAAGTCGGACCCGGCGCCTGCCCGATCTGCGGCATGGCGCTCGAGCCGCTGATTGCGACCGCCGAAACGGGCCCCAATCCCGCCCTTCTCGACATGAAGCGGTGGTTCTGGATCGCGCTCGCGCTTTCGGCCCCCGTGATCGCGCTCGAAATGGGAAGCCATCTATTTGGGCTGCATATCTTCGCGCCGCAGACTTCGAACTGGGTGCAGTTCGCGTTCGCAACGCCCGTTGTGCTGTGGGCGGGCTGGCCGTTCTTCGAGCGCGGCTGGAATTCGCTCGTCACGCGCAACCTCAATATGTTCACGCTGATCGCGCTCGGCATCGGCGTCGCCTGGCTTTACAGCGTAGTCGCAACAGCGCTTCCCTCCCATTTTCCGTCCGCTTTTCGCGATCACCATGGAGCGGTCGCGACCTATTTCGAATCCGCGGCCCTGATCACGGTGCTCGTGCTCTTGGGGCAAGTGCTTGAGCTCTCCGCCCACGAGGCGACGTCGGGGGCAATTCGTGCGCTTCTGAATCTTGCGCCCAAAACCGCGCGGCGCGTGGCGAAGGACAGCAGCGAAGAGGAAGTTCCGCTCGATACCGTTGCCACTGACGAGCTTTTGCGCGTGCGCCCGGGCGAAAAGGTGCCAGTCGACGGTGAAGTCACCGACGGCCGCTCGAACGTTGATGAATCGATGGTGACCGGCGAGCCGCTGCCGGTTGCCAAGGCGCCCGGCGCCAAAGTCGTCGCCGGCACGCTGAATAAGGCGGGCTCCTTCGTGATGCGCGCCGAGAAAGTCGGCCGCGACACGCTGTTGTCGCAAATCGTGCAGATGGTGGCGGCGGCGCAGCGTTCACGCGCGCCGATCCAGCGGCTCGCCGATCGGGTATCGTCATGGTTCGTGCCGCTGGTGATTGCGATCGCTATTCTGGCTTTCGCCGCCTGGGCAACATTCGGCCCCGAGCCGCGCTTCGCCTACGGCCTCGTCGCGGCAGTTACCGTCCTCATCATCGCCTGCCCCTGCGCGCTGGGCCTTGCCACACCCATGTCGATCATGGTCGGTGTCGGCCGCGGCGCCGGTGAAGGCGTGCTGATCAGAAACGCCGAGGCGCTTGAGCGCATGGAAAAGGTCGACACGCTGCTCGTCGATAAAACCGGCACGCTCACCGAAGGCAGGCCGCGCGTGACGAACATCACCGCAACATCAGGCGTTTCCGGAGACGAGCTTCTCAAACTTGCCGCGAGCCTCGAACAGGCAAGCGAACATCCACTGGCGGAAGCGATCGTCGCCGCGGCGAAGGAGAAAAATCTCACGCTCGCGCCGGCTGAAAATTTCGACGCTCCCGCCGGCAAGGGCGTCACCGGCATCGTCGAGGGCCGCAAGCTCGCTGTCGGCAACGCGGCTTTCCTGCGGGAATTGGCTATTTCGACGGGCGAACTCGAAAGCTCCGCCGATGCCCTGCGGCGCGACGGCGCCACCGCGATCTTCGTCGCCATCAATGGAAAGTCCGCAGGCATCATCGCCATTGCCGATCCGATCAAACCGACGACGCCTGCGGCATTGGCGGCGCTCAAGGCAGGCGGAATTTCCATCATCATGCTGACCGGCGACAACCGCGCCACGGCGCTCGCGGTTGCGCGCACGCTCGGCATCGACGAGGTCGAGGCGGATGTGTTGCCCGATCAAAAGCGCGCCATGGTCGAGGCGTGGCGCAACAAAGGCCGCGTCGTCGCCATGGCGGGCGACGGCGTCAATGATGCGCCGGCGCTTGCCGCCGCCGATGTCGGTATCGCCATGGGTGGCGGCACCGATGTCGCGATTGAAAGTGCAAGCCTCACGCTGCTGAGAGGAGATCTCTCCGGCATTGTGCGCGCGCGGCGCCTTTCGCAGGCAACGATGAAGAACATCCGGCAGAATCTGTTCTTTGCCTTCGTCTACAATGCGCTCGGCGTGCCCGTTGCTGCCGGCATTCTATATCCTTGGTTCGGCATCCTGCTGTCGCCGATCATCGGTGCCGCCGCTATGGCCGCATCTTCTGTCAGCGTGATCGGCAATGCGCTGCGGCTGCGAAATGTGAGGCTCTGACAGCATCCACCCGACCGCGCGGAACCAAAAGTCCGCGGAAAATGTTTATTTTTTATTCAATCCAGGAGGACTCAATGGCCCGCGGCAGCAAAGCGAAATACACGAACAAACAGAAACGCCAAGCGAGAGACATCGAACGCGGCTATCTGAAACGCGGCATCGGACGCCGGGAGGCCGCACGCCGCGCCTGGGCGACCGTGAATGCGGAAACCCATGGCGGCAAGAAGGGTGGTTCGGGCCGCGGCAAGCGCATGAACTATGGCCCTTCGCGCAAAGGTGGGCGCCTTGGCGGCCACGCCTCGGCGCGTCGTCCGGCAGCGGCACGCTCGCGCTCCGCCCGCAAGGCGGCCGCGACCCGCAAGCGCCGCCGTTCGCATAGCCAGCGCCGCAAGACGGGTATCAGCCGCTGGTTTTCCTAAAGGGAGCGGGCTGCGGCTTCACTCGAGTTCGAGTTCGCCCTTCACTTCGTGATTGAGATTGACGCCGCCAACGGTGAGCACGACTTTCGCCGCGAGCTTCTCGTTGCCCTTGAGTTTGCCGCTTTGAACCGCGTCGCGGATTGCTTTCTCGATTTCACGCTGCGAGGTGACGCCGACCGTTTTCAGAAACTTGCGGAGACTCACGTTGAGCTTGTCCTCGTTCATGACACTCTCCTTCAAGCAAGCCAGCCAACCATAAAATAGGCGAGCGCCGCAATCGCGGCCGTAGCCGGGATGGTGACGACCCAGGCGACGACGATGCTGGAGGCGACGTTCCAGCGCACCGCCGAAACCTTACGCGCGGCACCGACGCCGACGATCGCGCCGGTGATGGTGTGGGTGGTGGAAACCGGAATGCCGAGCCAGGTCGCCAGGAACAGCGTGATCGCGCCGCCGGTCTCGGCGCAAAACCCCTGCACCGGCGTGAGCCGCGTGATCTTCGAACCCATCGTCTTCACGATGCGCCAGCCCCCCACCAGCGTACCAAGCCCCATCGCCGCCTGACAGGTGATGACGACCCAAAACGGTACAAAGAACTCGCCGCCGAGCATCCCTTGCGAATAGAGCAGCACCGCGATGATGCCCATGGTCTTCTGCGCGTCGTTGCCGCCGTGTCCAAGCGAGTAGAGCGAGGCCGAGACGAATTGCAGCGAGCGGAAAAGATTGTCGACGGCATAGGGCGTCGAGCGAACGAAGATCCATGACACGATGAAGACGAGCACGATCGCCAAGACAAAGCCCAAGAGGGGCGAGAGCACGATCGCCGCCCCCGTCTTGATCACGCCCGGCCAGACGATCGCCGAAATCCCCGCCTTGGCGCAGCCGGCGCCAAGGAGCCCGCCGACGAGCGCGTGCGAGGACGACGACGGGATACCCAAACCCCAGGTGATCAGGTTCCAGGCGATGGCGCCGACAAGCGCGCCGAACACGACACGTGGATCGACGATCGCGGCGTCGATGATGCCGACGCCAAGCGTCTGCGCGACGTTGAGGCCAAAGAACAAAAAGGCGATGAAATTGAAGAAAGCGGCCCAGGCCACCGCAAATTGCGGCCGCAACACCCGCGTCGAAACCACGGTCGCAATCGAATTCGCCGCGTCGTGCAGGCCATTGAGGAAGTCGAAGGCGAGCGCCACCACAATCAGGCCGACGAGGACTGGCAGGCTGAGCGCAACCGCTTCCATGGCTCGCTCCCGTCAGACGTGTTCGATCACGATGCTCTGGATCTCGTTCGCCACATCGTCGAAACGGTCGACCACTTTTTCGAGATGATCATAGACCTCGTGGCCGACGAAGAAGGCGATCGAGTTCGACGTCGAATGCTGCTGGTAGAGCTCTTTCAGGCCGGTGTCGTGCATCTCGTCGGCGCGGCCCTCGATCTTGGTGACCTCCTCGGTGATCGCCGAAAGCCGGGTCGCCTCCGACGAGATCGAGCGCAAAAGCGGGGTCGCCTCCTGCACGAGCTTCGCGCACTGCACGATGCTGTCGGCCATGTCCTTCATCTGCGGCGTGAAGGCGCGCACCTCGAACAGCATGATGCCCTTCGCGGTCTTCTGCATCTGGTCGATGGCGTTATCCATCGAGGTGATGAGGTCCTTGATGTCGCCGCGGTCGAACGGCGTGATAAAGGTGCGGCGCACCGCCATCAGCACCTCGCGCGTGATGTTGTCGGCCTCGTGCTCGCGGTCCATCACCGCCTGGAAATGGCGGGCCACCGCTTCGCCGCCGTCGAGCATCGAGCGCAGCGCCTCGGCGCCCGCGACCAATGTGTTCGAATGCTCGGTGAAAAGCTCGAAAAAGCGCTCTTCCCGAGGCATCAGGCGATGCAGCCAGCCCAGCATTCACGCCTCTTTCAGGCCTTCCCGGCCCCAGCGAGCCGGACCCTAGTGGTCCGGCTGGCCGGAGTCGAACCCCTATCCGCACCCTGCCATCGGACGGTTTTCCGCGCTATTTCAAGGCGTTCGCGGACGGTTGTCATGATTCGCATCACCGAGCGCATTCTTCTCGACGAGCGCGAGCTCGAGGAAAGCTTCATCCGCGCCTCGGGCCCGGGCGGCCAGAATGTCAACAAGGTCTCGAGCGCGGTGCAGCTCCGCTTCGACGCGCGGCGCTCGCCCTCGCTGCCGCCGGAGGTGCGCAGCCGCCTCGAGCGTATTGCCGGCAAGCGGCTCACCCGCGAGGGCGTGATCGTGATCGCGGCCCTCCGTCACCGCAGCCAAGAACAGAACCGCAAGGATGCGCGCGAGCGGCTATTTGAAATGATCCGCGAAGCCGCAAAGCGCCCTGTCCCGCGCCGCGCCACCAAGCCGCCCAAGGCTTCGCGCGAGCGGCGGTTAGAGACCAAGGCAAGGCGATCAAAACTCAAGCGCTTACGGTCGACCCGGTCTTTCGATTGACCGGACGGAAGCGTCTCGAGGGTGGCAGCCTCCTACGTCGCCGGTTTCGGATGGAACTTTACCGCCGCGACGATCGCGAAGACGATGAAAAGCGCCAACGTAGCGAACTCGGTGATCGCAAAAGGCGGCTCCGATTGCGTCGGCGCGAGCGCTTTCAGCGCCGGCACTTTGGCGAAAAGCTGCGCGACCGCGACAAACGTATTGAAAAAGAGAGCGACGACGGCAGTGGCCACATAAATCCAGCGCCATGCGCCGGCGAGGCGAAACGCGTAACGCGCAAGAATCGCGATCGCCAGGAATACGAGCGAGATCACGCCGACCCAATGCGACGGTAAAAAGTGATCGAACGGAAAGCCAAACCCGGTCACGCTCGTCGCCACCGTGGTCAAAAGGAAAAGCGCCGTCCATCCATCGAGCCTTTTCGATTGAAACAGCCCGATCAGCACCACGAGCCCCGAAGCAAGCCCCGCAAGGCTCAGCGCGATATGCACCCACGTATAGGCCGACAGACTAAGGCCGAAGACCATGGTTTCCTCCCCTGAAAATCTCTACTCGTAATCAAGGCGCGAGATCGGGCCGCATCGACATCTGTCCCGCGCCTCGTCGATAGTAGCATGCCTGTGCGTCGCTTTATTCTTCCCGCTGCGGAAGAAGACCCGGCCCGGACTGTGGCGTCGGCGGAATTTCTCGGCCGCGAAGAAGCGCGATATATTTCTTGCTACTTCCTGCGGCCTTTCTTCGATCGCTTGCGAAAACGAGCGGGTTCGGACCGAACGCGTTGATAGACGCGCGCTTCCCAAAGCGCGAGCGTGAAGTAGCCAATCGATGCGCCGAGAAGACCGCCGGCAATCACGTCGCTCAAGAAGTGGTAGTTGGCCCCCATCAGGCCGATTGTGACTACGGCGATCATCAGCGCGTAAACCGCGCGCAGCCGCGGATAACAAATCCACAATACCGTCATCGTGACGCAGATGGCTGCCATATGGCCCGAGGGAAAGGCAGCCCATCCTTTCCCGCCATGAAACGGATTGAACCCATAGACGCCGTCGCGGATGAAGGACGGATTGTCCCGGAACCAGGTTTCCGGCCAGGTGCGCCCGAAAGAGAATTTGAAGAAGTCCTTGGCAGCCACGGTGATGAAAAAACTCACGGCCAATAGCTGGGCAACAGCATACGGCCGCGAAAACGGCCATCCCATCATCCATCGTAACGCAAGCGCCACGAGAATGAGAATGGCAATCAGCGAAAAGGGCGTGGGAATGAGCGTCAGGTAAAAAAAGAAATCCTGGAAGGGCGCGAGCTCCGCATGGAGGAGCAGCGCGAGCGGCCGGTCAATCGCGGCATAACAAACAACGATCGCAATAAGCGCGACCCCCCAGGCAATCCCCCATTGTTGCAAGCGATTCATTTCAATCCCACCCCACGAGTTTTCGCGCATACTGCCACATTGTCACATCGTCCTGTCACATTAGTGTCAGCGGAACGATGGAAGCTCCCGCCGCGTCAACTCAAAAGCAGGGAGCCGTCAAATGAGTGCGCACAAGCACCAGGAACATCACGAAGCCGCGGCCAAGCATCACGAGCACGCCGCGCATCATCATCGTGAGGCTGCCAAGCATTATTCGTCCGGCCACCACGATAAGGGCGGCCATCATGCGCATTCCGCCCACGCCCATAGCCTGCATGCGACGCACCACGCGCATGAGGCCGCGAAGCACCATGCCGACGATCACGGCGACAAGTAAGGGTATGCGTTCAGTGTCGGTTCCTGTTGCGTTTGCGTGCCGCCGCGCCTTCGCAGCAACGTAGGCTGCGGTTCCCGGGACAGCGGCGCGATCGATTGTGGAGCATTGTTCAGGCGTAAGTAAAAACCCCGGCCGCAAGGCCGGGGTTTTGTCGTGACCTGCGGCAGGACTTATTTCACCGTAATGGTGATGCGTTCCGACATGACCGGCGGCACATGCGGAATATGCGTCCAATCGCCGAGCACGAGCTGGAGCGTATGCTGTCCCGCGGGAAGCGTGACCGTCGCTTCCGTCTGTCCCTTGCCGAAATGGCGGTGCTGATCGTCCATCGGAATCGGCTCCTTTAGCTCGTCTCCTTTGAGTTCGGCGTCGACCAGAAGATGATGATGGCCGGTGTTGGCGGTCTGGTCGCCTTGCAAGCCGGCCGGCGCGACGCCCATTCCCGAAAGGCCGAATTGAATCAGCACGGGGTTCGTAACGGTGTCCCCGCTCTTGAGGTTGATGAAATACACCTTTGCGCCCGGTGGTGATTTGGTTTCCTGGGCCGGGCAAGTGATGGTGCCGCTGAATAGTAATGCAGCGGTCAAAAGCGCATATTTTATTGCCACGAATACCTCCCGTGATCGGTCGGCCGAGTAATGCAGCCGTAATATTTGCGGGTCGGCCTTGCCGGTTGAACACTGGCCAATCCAATCCTATTCCCCGCTGCCCGCGACGATTTGCCTCCGAATACCGCCTAGATATTGGCTCGCCAAAAAACCGCCGGCCGGCGAAGCGGCCGGCGCGTTTCATTCCGCTGTCACACGGCTGTCAGCCGCGCGACGGAAGCTCGCGTTCATGGTTGCCGGCAAACGGGGGGCACATGCGGAGGCGGCGCATTCTTATTGCACTTTGGATTCTTTGTTCCGCGTTGTTCGTTGCCTTCATCGCAACGAGAAACGTGGAGACAATCAAACAAGAGTTTGAGCGGGCGTCTCTGCAGCAGCGCGTGGACCTGGAACGGACGAAAGAAAAGGCCGCGCCGTTGGATCGCTTGTTGGGTCTCACGGCTTTGGCCTTGGGCGTTCCCATCGGCCTTTTCGGGCTCGGAGCGTTTCTGCTGGAGGCGAGGCGCCGGGCAGGAACCGCGCAGGCGGATTAGCCCGCGCGTAGCGACCCTCCATGGAATTTCTGCTGATCCCCTTCCCTGTCGTCGACCCGGTGGCGGTAAACATCGGGCCGCTGCCCATTCGCTGGTACGCGCTCGGATACATCGGCGGTCTTTTCGGCGGATGGATCTATGCTTGGGCGCTCTTGCGGAACGACCGGCTCTGGAACGGCACGCCTCGTCCAAGTCCGAAAAGCCTCGACGACCTCGTCCTCTATATGGCGCTCGGCATCGTAATCGGCGGACGGCTCGGCGACGTTCTTTTTTATGAGCCCGGCTATTACCTCGCGCATCCACTTGAGATCGTGGAGATCTGGAATGGCGGCATGGCCTTTCACGGCGGGCTCATCGGCGCCCTCATCGCCATGTGGCTTTTCGCGCGGCAAGTGAAGATTCCCTTTTCCATCATTGCCGACATTTGCGCCGCGACCTGCCCGATCGGAATTTTTCTCGTGCGCATTGCCAATTTCATCAAGCCGGAGCTTTGGGGCCGGCCGAGCGATGTGCCCTGGGCGATGATTTTCCCCGGGGTCGACGATCAGCCCCGTCATCCGAGTCAACTCTACGAAGCGGGTCTGGAAGGGCTGCTGCTTCTGTTTGTGCTCGCGATTTTTATCCGCAACGGCGCGCTGAAACGCCCAGGCCTTGTCGCCGGTGTATTCGGAATTGGTTACGCGATGGCACGCATCGTATCGGAATTTTTCCGCGAGCCCGACCTGCGGCTTGAACAGCTTTCCCACAGCCTGACCATGGGGATGGTTCTGTCCGTTCCGGTTTTCGCGATCGGCGTCGCGCTGATCGTCAACGCGCTCTATGCCCGCGCCGCGCCGGCCTCGCACGCTTCAGGGACATAACCGCGGCCTCGCGCGATATCCGATCTTCAAAACGGCTCGGTCTGAATTTTGACTGCGGGCACGCCGCCGCCTGCATAGTCGAGAACGATGATCTCGTTAAAGATGAGGTGGTCCCAGGGATCGGGATAGCTGCCGAAGGGCGCGTTCAGCATCCGCGCCATCGACGGGATGTTACCGTGATGCCAGCAGACCACGACCAAAATGCCCTCCGCTGCGTAGCGTGGATCGGAGAGGAGTTGGCTCGCGAGCGCCCCGTAGTCCTGGTCGGCAAAGGTTGAGTCGATTGCAACTCCGATTTTGTTCGAGAGCTGCGTGAGCGTCTCGATCGGACGCATGCTGTGCTTGGAGATCGCTGTCGCAAAGAGAAACTTCGGATTGCCGAACGCTGCAGGAATGTAATCGGCAAGCCTGGCCGCCCGCTGAACGCCTTCCGGCGACAGGTGCGGGTCCATCGGATCGCCGCTCTTCTCGGCATGGCGCATCAATAAGATACGGGCGTTGGTCATCGACCGATCCTGCCGCCGCTTCGCTCCAACAAAGTCGGCACGACCTTCAATAACAGAACTGTATGACCGCCTGGTGCCGCCGGCAGGAGTCGAACTTGCACGGAGATTGCTCTCCGAGGGATTTTAAGTATTTTTGGGGGTAGAGTAATTTATTGATATTGCTTCGCTATTTCGCATCGCGTCAAAAAGTGTGTAAGAGAGTGTGTAAGTCTCATCGGTATTTCGATACTTTTCCCAAGTCGATGGACGTTCGGACTCCACGCTTCCGCTCAGTGCCATGTCTGCTCTTGCGCGGAATGTAATTGTGAAAAAGGGCCGCGCCTGCGCGGCGCTGCCCTTTCGTAACTTTTATGCAACGAACATCAGGCTTCGAGAACCGCTACGATCTCATGCGTCCGCGGGTTGACGACGAGGATCTCCTCGCCCACCAGGAAATAGTCATACCCGCGCCAGTGAGGATAGAAATGCACGAGTTCCTCGGGCATCGGATAGAAATGAACGGTGCGGGGCACCCGGCTCCCGACGGAAATCGGGAAGTCGACGTTCTTCATCCGCTCCGAATTGTGCTGCTTGACGGCGTTAATCATTATCATGTGCTGCTCGGTTGAGAGCTTTACTCGCTCGCCGCCCGCGCCCTGGTCCTTGGACCTTGCTTTGGCTTCGCCGGTCCTCTCCGTGCCCCTCATGTCAGCCTTTTTCTGGGTGTCGGATTCTATTTCCTTGCCGGGGGACTTTGTCTCAGAGCGCATGCCGTTTGGCTTCACATCCGGCTTGACGTTGTCCTGCGCTTGCACAGTGTTGCCGGTCTTACGTTCCGTCTTATCGTCGGTCTTGCCCGTCTTCATACCAGCATCCGGCGCTTTGCTTTGGTTTGCACCCTTGGACTCGTGTACCGTTTTCTCGTTCGGTGCGATTTGCTGCGCAGTTGGCGCGGGCGTCGGCGCTTGTGCGGATGCAACGCCAGCGCCAGCGATCAATGCGGCGGCGGCGGCGGACATCAGCAATGCATTCTTAGTATTCATCATAGGAAACCCTCCATTTACGTTGTATATCGATCCAACAACGATCGAGTGACAAACGCCGGTGGAGGAGCGCGGTTCCGGGAAATCACCATTAAGCCAGTCAGAAACAACGGAAATTAGTGGTCAATATGATACAGACGCGGCGCTGCCACGCGCTCTACCCTGTTCTTGCTGGACGTTCCCCAGCCGCTTTTTCAATACGCAAATGTAGACTGGGAGAAAACCGCCATGAACATGTCTGCTGAAAGTCTGCTCGTCATCTTGTTGGTTGGCGCGATCGCCGGCTGGCTCGCGGGCCAGATCGTGCAGGGCACGGGCTATGGTTTGATCGGCGATATTGTCATTGGAATCATCGGTGCCTTTATCGCCAGTTTGTTGTTCCCGAGTCTCGGCATTCATCTCGGCGTTGGGATTGTTGCCGCGATCATCGCCGCCACCATCGGCGCCATAATCCTGCTCGTGGTCATGAGGCTGATCCGGCGAGGCGGCCGCTGGTAACCCATAGAAAATGCGGCATTAACGGCAGAAAGCCCGGCTCAAGCGCCGGGCTTTTTACTTTCCCATCCGCCCGTCAACCGCGGCGAAAACGAGTGATCAATATTAGACAGACGTGGCGTTGCCACGGGTATTAACCTTTATGGGCTGGATGCGCTGCACCCCCGGCTTTGTCCCTCACCGCAAATGTCCAGTAGACCCCGACTCTTACGGTAGGAGCCGGGGTCTCTTTCTGCAGCAGTTTTTTTTGGAAGCGGGGACTAGAGGAAGAAACTTTGGTTAGCATCCGCAGTTTCACCGGCGTCGGAGACGCATCCGCTCTCAGCCAGGCGATTGTTGATACAGTCCGTGAGCCTCTCGTCGTGCTTGACCACGAGCTGCGCGTGATCGCCGCGAGCCGCTCTTTCTATCAGAAATTCAAGGTCAACCGCTGCGACACCCAAGGTAAGCTGTTTTACGCCTTGGGCGATGGTCAATGGGACATTCCAAAGCTTCGCCTGCTTTTGGAAGCTATCGTGCCTCAGCAAGGCGTGATGGAGAATTACGAGGTCGAACACGAGTTTCCACATATCGGACGGCGCACGATGCTTCTGAACGCCCGCAAGGTGTTCTATGAGGCAGGCTCGCACACGAATATTCTGCTAGGCATTGAGGACGTCACCGAGAAGCGCGCTTCGGCACGCGAAAAGGAAGAGCTACTGCGACAGAAGGACGTGCTGTTGGAAGAAATGCAGCATCGTGTCGCCAATAGCCTCCAGATCATCGCTAGCATTTTTTTGCTTAAAGCGAGAACGGTGCAATCGGAAGAGACGCGCTTGCATCTTCAAGACGCGCACAAGCGAGTCATGTCGGTGGCGTCCGTGCAGCAACACCTACATTCTTCCGGGGCCGGCGGCCTTATTGAAATCGGGCCTTATCTCTCGAAGCTTTGCGAGGCGCTGTCACAATCTATGATCGGCGACAATCGTGCGATCTCGCTGAAAGCGGTTATCGCAGAAGGCACGGCTACTTCCAGTCAGGCCGTGAGCCTCGGCTTGATTGTCACGGAACTTGTCATCAACGCTCTCAAGCATGCGTTCCCTCAAGATACGAACCATGGTCAAGTAACCGTCGCCTATGAGGTCGCCGGAACAAATTGGAAGCTTTCAGTCATCGACAACGGGATTGGCAGACCCGACGGCGTCTCCGCTCAAGCGAAAACCGGACTCGGCACGACCATTGTCAATTCGCTCGCACAGCAACTCGATGCCCAGGTTGAGATTGGAAGTGGGTCGCTTGGAACGACAGTGTCAATCAATCATCCCACCTTTGAATCGAAACTGATCCAAGCTCGAAGCGATCGCAATATAAGTGCGCGGACGTTTCCCGCGCTGAGATCGTTAGGTCTCGATGGGAAATCCACCGTGGGGAAAAATTGATTGCACGCGCGAAAAAAATCGGGTCCATTTCGCATTTTTTTGAACCGGCATTCAAGAAAAATTACGCTGCGAGTAGGCCTTCAACTGAGTCTTGGAGCTGATGCTGCTTGTACGGCTTACGAAGGAAGGGCGTGCCTTCAACAAACATAGCTTTCAGTTTGTCGTTGATGGAATTGCCGGTCGTAAAGAGCACACGCAATTTCGGTCGAAGCTTGACTGCCTGATATGCAACTTCACACCCGCCAAGGACCGCTGTTTTTAAATAGATATCGGTAAAAAGCGCGTCAATGTGTTGCGGGGAACGTAGAAGTGAAAGCGCCTCGTCTACGTCGCTGGCCGAAAGTGTGTGGTGATCCCAGCTTTGAATCATCATCATCGCTGCTTCGCGGATGAACACATCATCTTCGACGATTAGTATCACGGCCATCTGAACTCTTTCTGCCGTGACACATTGCGCGTTGCGGTACCAGAGCTCTTGCTGCCAGCATCACGGCTAAGAGAGCCCTGCCGCCATCAGGGCAAAGGACGTAACTCGCTCGGGGGAGCTAAGGTTGCGTCACGCCTACAATTCTTTTGCCGGAAAAGCGCGTCTTGGAAACTATCGTGCTAGATCAGCGGCTTATTCGTCGATGCCTACGGTCGTCAGATAAGATCTCAGGTTCGGATTTCCGGCTTCTCGTGCAGAACCACGTTCAACAAGGAAGCGTTGACTTCAATTTTTCCGTTGTAATCGATAAGGCCCAATTGCCGAAATTTGTTCATGAAAAAACTGACGCGCGACCGCGTCGTGCCAATCATCTCGGCTAATGTCTCTTGGCTGATTTTCGCGATTGCCGGCTCTGGCCGGCCTTCCTTGCCAAAATTTGCCATCAGCAGAAGGATGCGAGCGAGGCGCTTCTCGCTGGAATTGAACAATTGATCGACCAGATCCGCCTCCACGCGGGCGTTCCGAGCCAACAGGTGCGAGATAAATAGCTCGGCAAACGCCGGCTCTCGATGGATCAGGCGAGTGATGCTAGTCTTTGCCATTCGCGCGATCACGCATGCGGTCATGGTGCGGACCGTCGCCAGACGCAGCGCCTGTCCGGCCAAGCATCCTTCTCCGAAGAAATCGCCGGTTCCCAGAAGCGCGACCACCGCCTCCCTTCCCTGTTCGGAAAGCACGGTGATCTTCACTTTGCCTGTCTGAATGTAGAAAACAGAATCGGCAGGCGCGCCCTGCGAGTAGACGATCTGATTCTTTCGATAATCGGATATGGTTTTTCCGCCGCCTACTTTCGATAAAAACACTTTCGGATCGAACGAAAGCCTCTGTTTTCGTTTCATCGTCATCTCGATCCGATATCGCGAACGGTCAGCGGCACTTCGACCGCAATCTGATGGCCCACCATGATCATCCCGCGGTTGCGGTTCGATGCCGGTTAGGCGGGTTTTGCCTCCGCACGGTCCGCATGGCGGGCCAATCAAGTCATCGCCCTGTAACCGGGCGCGTTTCGTCTTCCTAAAACCTCGATGCGTGTCTTGATGCCGCTGACTATGCACATTGCGGCTGACCTAGTTAGATACGCATGCCGGTTTATCATTTGAAAGTATAGGCTTAAGCGGCTGCAGCGGCCCATCTGGATGAAATGTTGGCTACCTAAGATTAGGCTCAACGGCCCTATTTGACGCAATGATCTGAGCCAACTAAGCTGACTACCATTGAGTAAGTGCCTCAATGGACTATCTATCAAGTTAGCGGAGCCTGCCATGACGGATGGAAATGGAAGCCGGGGTGAGCGGCTCCAGCTCATGCTCTCGCCGGACGAACTCACGCTCATCGACGATTTCCGCTTCAAGTACCGCATGCCAAGCCGGGCAGCCGCGGTGCGCGAGCTAATCAAGCGCGGGCTCACAGTGGTGGGACTTGGTTCCGTACCATTCGGGTCGAAGTCGAGCGACTTCGGAGTGATGGCGGCGGCGAAGTCTCGGGACAGGTCTAAGCGTTAGGATCCCAAGAGCCCTGCTAGATCACACCTGGAGCACTCTAACGACAAAGGGTCCGGCTTGGCTACCGGACCCTGTATTTGCCTCGTGCCGGCAGCGCCAGCGATCAATCGTTGGGGACGAACAGTATCTTGGCGATTGAACTTAAAATTATGCGCCCGGCAGATTTTTAGCCACCGGCGGCAGGCGAGCATTTCAAGCGATATTAAATCAGAGCCGTCCAAGCAGCACGAGAATCACAATGATGATCAAGATGGCGCCGATGATACCGATGCCGCCATGACCGTAGCCGTAACCGTAACCGCCGAATTGGCCGCTGAAGCCGCCGAGCAGGAAGATGATGAGGATGATAATGAGGATGGTTCCGAGCGACATAGTTTTTTGCTCCGCTTTCTCGATTCTGTCGCGGCTACTTTTTGCCGTGCTCTTCGCCGTGGGCCTTTGTCGCTTCTTCAGCGTGATGCCTGGCATGAATCGCGTGCGCTCTCGCCGTGTGAGCGTGATGCGCCGCCTTCTCGTGATGTCCCGCCTCGTGATGCTTGGCCGCCTCACCGTGGTGCCGAGCGGCATGCGTATGATGTTCTGATGCCTTATGATGATGTTCCGCAGCTTTCTTCGACATGTGGCTTCCTCCAAATATGTTTTAAAGTGGGTAAAACGCTGATCCGCGAGCTTCGGGGTAGAGGGGTGAAGTTACACCCCATGCCAGGGTGAAGACTGTGCAGAATTGCTCACGTCAATTTACCGCAGAACCGCGGCCCAAATTGAAGTTTTGACCGAACTGAAGTTGATCGAACACGTTGAGCAAATAGCAGCGCTGGAAAAACCTATGAGCATTCTCGGTCCAGTTTTCATTTCAACATTAGCAGCGAGCCTTTCGGGTATGAGCCGCCGGTAATTCCCTTTCGGCGTGACCAACAGCGATCTCCGCATCAGGTCACAGAGATGGCGTGGTATTTCTGGTTCGAGCGCCGTTATCTTTATGATTATGCAAAAAGCATGCGATTTGTGCCTTCAGCTCGGCCGACGACGATCGACGAAGCGAACCCCGGCCTTTGTGCCGGGGTTTTCCTAATGGTGCCGCCGGCAGGAGTCGAACCTGCACGGGAGTTTCCTCCCGAGGGATTTTAAGTATTTTGAAGGGTAGACTAACTTACTGATATTACTTCGATATTCGGAATGTGCATCAAAAGTGTGTAAGAAAGTGTGTAAGTCTCGGCAGCACTCGGACACCGTAAATCGCCACCTTCTTCAGTGTTTCCCGAAAAACACACACGATGCAGAAGTGTGCTGTGGCCGATTTTATCGCTTGGCGGGTGCTCGCCGCCCCCGTAACCTAGACATGGAAATTGCCTCGGATTTCGTGGGGGACTTCCGAATGAAAAAAATCATGGTCGCAGCTGTCGCTGTCGCTGCATTCTGTTCCGCGCCCGTGCTTGCCGCCGACATGCCGACGAAAAACCCGGTCTACAAGACCGCGGCCGCACCGGTGTTCAATTGGACTGGATTCTATGTCGGCGCTGACGCTGGCTATCTTTGGAGCGATACCGCATGGACCTATCCCGGTGTTGGGGGCGTAGGTACATCCAGACCCGAGCCAAAAGATTTTCTAGCCGGAGGCCACGTAGGTTATCGCTATCAGTTTCCATCCAATATTGTTGCCGGAATCGAGTTGGATGCTTCGCATATTTTTGGCGGCAAAACTTCAGCGCCAATACCCGGTCCCTCTCCTGCCGGGCAGTTTCTGGATCTTAAGTGGACCGGCTCTGTTCGCGGCCAACTAGGTGTCGCTTCTGGTCCACTTTTGGCTTACGTCACTGGCGGCGCAGCAGTCATCGCGTTGAAGGGATGCACGCAAGCTACTGTCGGCGCTCCTTGCATTGCTGGCGACATCTTCAGCGACGATAGATGGGGGTGGACTATCGGCGGAGGATTGGACTACGCACTTGCCGGTAATTGGAGCGCGCGGGTGGAGTATCTCTTTGCAGATTATGGTGCCCGTACTTACGCGACTGGCGCGGGGGCCGGTCTGGTGCGCGTCGACCTGCGGACAAACGTTGTCCGTGGGGGTCTGAGCTACAAGTTTGGTTCGTATTGAGTCTGTGCAAAATATCGGGTCGCTTGCGATCCCTTAAATATAAAGCCCCGGCATCGTCCGGGGCTTTTTGTTTATGGCTGCTGGTGCCGCCGGCAGGAGTCGAACCTGCACGGAGATTGCTCTCCGAGGGATTTTAAGTATTTTTGGGGGTAGAGTAATTTATTGATATTGCTTCGCTATTTCGCATCGCCTCAAAAAGTGTGTAAGAGAGTGTGTAAGTCTCATCGGTATTTCGATACTTTTTGCCTCGTCGATCGGATCTCCAGCGTGTGATCCGCGCTTCCGTTTAGTGCCATGTCTGCTTTTGCGTAGAAAGCACACATCGATCCGTGAGCCCGCACGTCCGCTAAGTGCCAGAAGGGGTCATATCCGCCTAAAACTATTGTGCAAGGACAGGGTCTGGGCATTGCCAAGCGGTAGGCACAAGGGTGACCGCTGAAACTAATGCCATTGCTTAACTAACTTTTGACCTATCCGATTTTTGTACAGTGGCAAAGAAAATTATTGCATTGGCGTGAATTGAGCACGGGCCAGGAACGCTCGGTAGCCTCCTTAGGGAATCAAAGGCGGATGGTGTTCAGATACTGGTGTTCCCGGAAAGACACGGTCTCCAACGAAAATTTGTTCGGCTCAATCTTAAAATTGTTTCGCCCGTGTTTGTGCATTAACATAAGTTGAAATTGCCATGAGCCTCAGGGAACGCCGCATTTTGAAAATCGGTGGGAGGGCTAATGGGGTGGAAATTTCTTGCACTGGCCTCTAGGTTTGGCGCGCGCACAATTGCGTTTGTTATAGTCATTTTACTTGCTGATACGGGGTTGCTCACGGGTCCGGTAAGAGCACAAACCACGCTCGATCATGCTTTGGACCTCGATCGAACGATCGGCAATCTGTTGGCAAACAATGACTGTGTGGACGCTCAACTAGCGGACTCGCTCGCCCAAAGCGCGCGCGATCTCGTAGCACAGTTGGACTTCGGATTGACATCCACGCAGGGCCGCTCCCCTATTGCCGAGAAACTAGAGAAGGATACGAGAGCGCTGCTGCGCAGGAAGTGCCCGCCGCACAATCGCTGGGGCTGGCTGCTTGATGATTGGTTTTATCAGAACACTCAATCTGGAACCTCTGACAAGTACGTGAAGGTTTGTAGCCTGTACGGCTCGGGCTTTTATTACATTCCCGGCACCGACACCTGCGTGAAGATCGAAGCCGCAGCGGGCTTTGCCAATTTCAGCGGAAGCGGGTCGATCAGCAGCTTCGACGACATCACACTGGATCGCGACCAAAGGAGCCAGTCCTATTCGAGAACGGGCGGCTCCCTGGGCCTTCTAGGGACCGTCTATGGCCGGCCGCTGAATTTCGGTGGCGGTGCGGTACCGTTCGTTCGCACCGGGATCATTGGTGACTTCGGCGTATCGCGCACCAGTTCTTTCGGCGGTCTTGGCGATAATGTCGCCGAAGGCACCACAAAGGTCTCGCAGGATTTCTCCATCCCGATGCTCGGCGGCTTTCAAATTCCAATCCATACCTCCGCGGCTGGTCAGTACACCTTTGCAGTTGCGTCCTTCGAGATCTTCGGCGGCGGCATGTGGGATCACCGCAAGGCAAGCTTTGCGCTTTCCGAAATCGCGACTCCCGAAATCACCTCAGGCTCGAAGACCCAGATGCAACTGAATCCCGCAGTTGGATTTGGCACGCATTTATTGCGGCAGTGGAACGGCATTCCCGTTGAAATTGGCGCCAGTGTCATCTTCGACTTTCAGCGACCGATCCATTTCACTACCCAATCCGTGCCATTTCCTTCGGCGTTTTACACGCTGAACACGGGACATCAGGTCAATACGACAATCCTATTCACAACGACCTTCCCCACGGCGTTTGGGACGCCAATCCGGCGACCTTAGGGAAGATTCGGACCCAAGACAGGCGATCATAATCGCGAGGTGGTTGTTATTAAGGAACATTACCGCGATCGAGACCGAGACAACGGCTGACATCACGACGACGATCGACGAAGCGAACCCCGGCCTTTGTGCCGGGGTTTTCCTAATGGTGCCGCCGGCAGGAGTCGAACCTGCACGGAGATTGCTCTCCGAGGGATTTTAAGTCCCATGCGTCTACCGTTCCGCCACGGCGGCACGCGCGGCGGACGATAAGGGCTGGCGGCAATTTCGCAAGCGCACGAAAAGTCTTCGCCCTCCCTGCCATCTCCGACGGTCACGGGAGTCGGAAAAGCGGGAGGGCGAAGCCCCGCAAAAGCGAGCTCGGAAACGGAGAAAGCCGCTCCTCACTCGCCCCGGTAGATGTAGCTCTTGTGCGCGAAGCCGCCGATCGAGCGCTCGGATTCGGAATAAAGCGACTTCGCGCTCTCGCGCGTCTCGACCTTGACGTTATTGACCTCGCGGACGCTCGCCTTGCCTTTTTCGGCGTCGTCAAGGAAGGCAAGCACCTCTTGCGTCGAAGGCGGCATGCCGGCGGCGCCGTTCTTCTCACCGATCGCCTCCGTCACGCTCGCATTGAGGAGCTTTGACCACATCTTCTGGAACAGGCCGTTGGAGGGATAGATGTCGCCGGAATTGATCTTGCCGTTGACGGCGAAGACGTAGCCGACGATATCGTTGTCCCCTCCCGCCGCATCAGCGAGGGCCTTGAGATACGGCTCTTTCGTTTCGGCAAGTTTCTCGTTTTCGAGCGATAATTGCAGGCTTGTGCGCGAAGCGCCCGAGGCGATCGGCGAGCCGACATTTTCCTCGAGCTTGCGTTGAGTCTGCTCGACGTCCGCCCATATCGCTCGCTGCCGCATCGATACCTCGGCCGCGCGTGCGGCCGGATTGGCGTTAACGGCTTCCGGCGCCGGAGCGAAAATCGCCATTTTCGACTCGCGCGAGGATGCGCTGAGGCCGGAACTCGCAAAACGCGTCGCGTCCTCGGCGCCGCGCTGGGTCCAGCGGCCGTGCTCGACGCAGAAGGACGAGATCGGAATCCGGCCTGATTTTTTCGGCACCAGAAAGCTCACCCCGATGACGCGGTCCTGGCGGCCGCCTTTGACGATATCGCCGGCCTGAATGAACACTTCCTCGTCGCCGAGGTTCTCAAGCGAAAGTTCGTTTACGCTGCCGGTCTCGTCTACCCGGATTTTGCTCTGGGCGAGCGCCTCCTCGAGCGTGAGCGGGACCGGCCCCTTGTCCGCCTCGCCATGCACGAAATAGAGCGAGAGATTCTCATGGGTGATCGGGCCCGAGATGCGATAGCCCTGCGCCGCCTGCCCGTCAGGCGCGCCGAGCGTAATGAAACCGATGGAAAACGCCGCACAAGACAAAAAAGAACGACTGCGCATTTGCGTGCTCCCCTCCAAAGAACGGTGTCGTTCGGAAAAGCCGCCGGCGGCGGCTTCACGAAACGGGGGAGCTCATAGCGGTGTTTCGCGGCGTACGTTGGAGCGGGCTGCGGCGGATTTCCGGTTTGATTTTGTTGCGCCGACGCCGAATTTACGATTGCCACAATCGTCATCCCCGGCGCGTGGGATGCGCCGCCGGGGCATGGGTCAGAGGGGCTGCCCGAAACGAAGACAAGCCTTTATGATCCGCCGCTCGCTCTAGCGCCGGAACCCGAACTTCGTGTGAGAGTGTGCCGCAAGCGATTACGAACTTCGGAATCGGGACACCCGTGGGGGAAAACGCCAATCATGTTCGAAACGACCATCGCCGGAAGCCTGCCCAAGCCCGCCTGGCTCGCCGAGCCGAACAAGCTTTGGGCGCCGTGGAAAGAGGAGGGTGCGGCGCTCGCCGCCGCCAAGCGCGACGCCACGATCCTGTGGCTGAAGGAAGAAGAAGACGCCGGCATCGATATCGTCACCGACGGCGAGCAGTCACGCCAGCATTTCGTCCACGGCTTTCTCGAATATGTGGAAGGCATCGACTTCGCCCATAAGGTCGAAATGGGCATTCGCGCCGACCGCTATAAGGCGATGGTGCCGCAGGTGGTGGGGCCATTGCGCCTGAAAGGCCGGGTGCATGGGACCGAGGCGAGGATCGCCCGGGCGCACACCAAGCGAAAGCTGAAGTTCACCCTGCCCGGCCCGATGACCATCGTCGACACCATCGCCGACCGCCATTACGGCGACAAGGTGAAGCTCGCGATGGCCTTCGCCGAACTCCTCAACAGCGAGGCGCGGGCGCTGGAGAAAGACGGCGTCGATACCATCCAGTTCGACGAGCCCGCCTTCAACGTCTACATGCGTGAGGTGAAGGAGTGGGGCATCGACGCGCTGCATCGCGCCGCCGCCGGCCTTGCCTGCACCACCGCCGTCCACATCTGCTACGGCTACGGCATCCAGGCGAATCTCGACTGGAAAGCGACGCTCGGCCGCGAGTGGCGGCAATACGAGGAAATCTTTCCGGCGCTCGCCAAAAGCAAGATCAAGCAGGTTTCGGTCGAATGCAAGAACGCGAAGGTGCCGATGAGCCTCTTGAAGTTGCTGGCCGGCAAGGACGTACTCGTCGGCGTGATCGATGTCGCCAACGATCACGTGGAGACGCCGGAAGAGGTCGTCGCCACCGTCACCGAAGCGATGAAATATGTCGCGCGCGAGAAAATTTTCCCCTGCACCAATTGCGGCATGGCACCGATGCGCCGCGAGATTGCGGTGGCGAAGCTCGCAGCACTTGGGAAAGGTGCGGCGCTTGCGCGACAGAAATTCGCGAAATCGGCGAAGGCGCCCGTGAAGCGCGCGCCGAAAAAACCGCAGCGAGCCAAAAAGAAACCCCGCCGCAGATAGCGGCGGGGAATCTCGTCTGAAAAGTCCGGCTTAGCGTTGCGGATTCTGGAATCCGCCGCCCTGCTGGTGCTGGCCGCCCTGGCCCGGTTTCGGGTTGCCCTGCTGCTGCTGGCCGCCCTGACCCGGCTTCGGGTTCTGACCTTGCTGTTGCTGACCCGACTGGGCCGACTTCTGGTCGTGCTTACCCATCTTATTTCTCCTGGAAATTTTGGGGGTTGAGACGGGATTCCTCCCGCGCTCCCACTTACAACGCGCGTGCGGCGTAATTGTTCCTGCGCTTGCCACATCTTCGCCACGCTCGGTTACGCGCAACACAAGGCTTTTATTCGATTGCAACCGAAAATTTTGCGGAACATTTGCTGCAAAAAATTCAGGCACCGACTTTTTTCTCGGCGCGCAGCCGTTCCACCATCGCCTCTACCTCGCGCTGCGCTGCGGAAAGCTTTTTTTCGTCGCGCGCGCGCAGCACGAGGCGCGTGAAAAATCCCTTCTCGTTAAAGAACGGATAGCTTCCCATCAGTACATCGGGATGCCGCTTTTGGATTTCGCCGTAGGGCGTGCCGAGATCGCCTTCGCGCAGGCCCGTGTCGAGTGTGACGGACAAGAGCTTGGCGCCGGTGCGCAGCGTCGGCAGCACTTCATCGAGCATCGCCTGCATCACCGTGGGGATTCCCGCCATCACATAGACGTTCTCGATACGAAAGCCGGGCGCGGCCGAGACCTTGTTCAGAATGAGATCGGCGCCCTTGGGAATACGCGCCATGCGGAGCCGCGCTTCGTTGAGATCCTTCTCGGCGATCCGCGTCAACAGAAGCGCCCGCGCGCGCGGATCGACATCGATCGGAACGCCGAAAGCCTTGGCGACGGATTCAGCGGTGATATCGTCATGCGTGGGGCCGATGCCGCCGGTGGTGAAGAGATGGTCGTAGCGTTGGCGGAGCGCATTCACCGCCGCCACGATCTCGGCCTCGACGTCGGGCACGATCCGCACTTCGCGAAGATCGATGCCGGCGGCCGTCAGCATATCGGCGATGTGGCCGACGTTCTTGTCCTTGGTGCGGCCTGAAAGGATTTCGTCGCCGATCACGAGGACGGCGGCGGTGACGATTTCACTCGCGGAATCTTTCGTCATCTCACTTCGCCTCTCGTCGTACGCGCGAATTATATTTCCGCGAGATCTGCTGTTTCATTGACAGCAAAAGGATTTGCCATATCGTGGGTCATCATACCAATCGCATTCGTGACCGCACAGCCAAAATCCGCGAAGGCGCCACACCGGCCGATCCGTTTCGGCTCGCCGGCAGTGCATTGCGAAACAAGCACTGACGGCACCACGCGGATTCGGTCCCGCATCGAACTTGGCGCTTATGATCCCAATGCCGCCCGCCTCTTTCGCGCGGCGACGGAGAAAAATCCGAACGGCGTCTTTATCGCCGAGCGTGCCGGCGAAGGTTGGCAAAAGATCACCTATCGCGAAGCACGGCAAAAGGTCGACGCGATCGCACAATCGCTGATCGAGCGCGGGCTTTCGGCCGAGCGGCCGGTGATGATCCTTTCCGGCAATTCGATCGACCACGCGCTGATGATGCTCGCCGGTTTCACCGCGGCGGTTCCTGTCGCGCCGGTTTCCGTCGCCTATTCGCTGCAAAGCCAGGACCACGAAAAGCTCAAGCACATTGTCGAGCTGCTCTCGCCCGGTCTCATTTATGTCGCGGATACGGCGCCTTTCCAAAAAGCGCTCGCCGCGCTTGATCTTGCCGGCGTCGAAATTGTCGCCAATCGAAACGGCGCCAAGCTGGAAAAGGTGACGCCGTTCGAAGAACTCGTGCGCACGCGGCCGACGGCCGCCGTCGACCGGGCGGTCGCGGCCATCGAGCCCGGCACGATCGCAAAATTTCTTTTCACGTCCGGCTCAACCGGTCTTCCGAAAGGCGTCATCAATACCCACGGCATGATGACTGCGAACCAGCAGCAGGTGTTGCAGGTCTGGCCCTTCGTCGGCGACGCGCCGCTCGTGCTCCTCGACTGGCTGCCGTGGAACCACACCTTTGGCGGCAATCACGACCTCAATCTTGTGATGCGTCACGCCGGCACGCTCTATATCGACGCCGGCCGTCCGTTGCCGGCGCTGATCGGCGAGACCGCGAAAAATCTCGCCGACGTGAAGCCGACGATTTATCTCAACGTGCCGGCGGGTTATGCCGCGCTCCTGCCTTTCCTCGAAAAAGACGAGGCACTCGCGCGTAATTTCTTCTCGGAGCTTCGCCTCATCTTCTATGCCGGCGCTTCGCTGCCGCAGGACCTATGGGAGCGCCTGGAGACGCTTTCGGTGCGCACCATCGGCGAGCGCGTGCCCATGGCGTCGTCCTGGGGCACGACCGAAACCGCGCCGATGGCGCTCGCCGCGCAGTCGCTCGCCGAGCGCGCCGGCGTCATCGGCACGCCGGCGCCCGGCGTCGAAATGAAGTTGGTGCCCTCCGGCAACAAGTTGGAGATCCGCGTGCGCGGTCCCAACATCACGCCGGGCTATTGGAAGCGGCCGGATCTCACCGCCGCCGCCTTCGACGAGGAAGGCTTCTACAAGCCGGGCGACGCCGTGCGCTTCGACGATTCCGCCGATCCCTCGAAGGGCTTCGTCTTCGACGGCCGGCTTGCCGAGGATTTCAAGCTCACCACCGGCACCTGGGTCACCGTCGGCACGCTCCGCGTCGCCGCACTCGCCGCCGCTTCGCCCGCGCTGCAGGACGCGATCGTTGCCGGCCACGACCGGGAGTTCGTCGCCCTCCTCGCCTGGCTCAATCCGGCGGGCTGCAAAGCGCTCCTCGGCGCAAGCACACCCGAAAGCCTTGCGGAGTTCGCAGCACACCCCGCCGTGCGCGAGCATGTGCGGCGCGCACTGACCGAATTCAACGCGAGGCAAACCGGCCGCTCCCAGCGCGTCGGCCGCGTGCTCCTGTTGCGGGAGCCGCCCTCCATCGACGCCAACGAGATCACCGACAAGGGCTACATCAACCAGCGGCTCGCGCTTGAACGTCGCGCGGCCGAGATAGAGCGCCTGTTTGCCGCCGACCCCGATCCGCATGTGATCGTGATCGGCAATCTGGGCTGACTTGCAAAGCCTGCCGCGGCCGCCCAAATCTTAGGCAATGTTGCTCATATTTGATGGCCTTTCCCCGCGGCCCGCGCCCGCTTTTGGTTGGCATGCTCTTTGTAGCTAGACTTCCCGTTCGGGGAGTGGAGTAACCATGGCCGCGTTCGACGAGATGCGCGCGCCGGACGGCTCGGTCCGCCCAGCCTATGCCAAGCTCGCGGATTGGCTCGGCCGTGTGCCGCCCGATGTGCTTTCCTATCGCCGGCGCGAGGCGGAGTTCATTTTCCGCCGCATGGGCATCACCTTCGCCGTCTACGGCGAGGCGGAGGCGACCGAGCGGTTGATCCCCTTCGACATCATCCCGCGCATTCTCACCGCCGCCGAATGGACGCAGCTCGCCAAGGGGCTTGAGCAGCGGGTCAAGGCGCTGAACGCGTATTTGCGCGACATCTATTCCAAGCGCGAAATCCTGCGCGCCGGAATCATCCCCGACGATCTCGTCTTCCGCAATCCCGCGTTCCGGCCGGAAATGAACTGCAAGCCGGTGCCGCATGATCTCTACGTGCAGATCGCGGGCATCGACGTCGTGCGCACCGATGCCGACACGTTTTATGTGCTCGAGGACAACGCGCGCGTTCCCTCCGGCGTCTCCTACATGCTCGAGAACCGCGAGATCATGCTGCGGCTTTTTCCCGAGCTTTTTTCCGGCCATCGCGTGGCGCCGGTCGAGAACTATACCGACGAATTGCTCGCCACCCTCAAATCGGTGGCGCCGCCCTCGGCGCCGGGCGATCCGACCGTCGTGCTGCTCACCCCCGGCATCTACAACTCGGCCTATTTCGAGCACTCGTTTCTCGCCGACAAACTCGGCGTCGAGCTCGTCGAAGGCCGCGACCTCCTGGTGAAGAGCAACGTCGTCTATATGCGCACCACCGAGGGGCCGAAGCGCGTCGACGTGATCTACCGCCGCGTCGACGACGATTTTCTCGATCCGCTGATGTTCCGCCCCGACTCCATGCTCGGCGTGCCGGGACTGATGAGCGCCTATCACGCCGGCAACGTGACGTTGGCCAATGCCGTCGGCACCGGCGTCGTCGACGACAAGGCGGTCTACAGCTACATGCCCGAGATCGTGAAGTTCTATCTCGGCGAAGAGCCGCTTTTGAAAAACGTGCCGACCTGGCGCTGCCGCGAGGAAGCGCATCTCAAGGAAGTGCTCGATCGCCTGCCCGAACTCGTGGTGAAGGAAACCCACGGCTCCGGCGGCTACGGCATGCTCGTCGGCCCGATGGCCGACAAAAAGACGATCGAAGTTTTCCGCCAAAAATTGAAACAGGCGCCGGAAGGATTCATCGCGCAGCCGACGCTCGCGCTCTCGACCTGTCCCACCTTTGTCGAGGAAGGGGTCGCCCCGCGTCACGTCGATCTGCGTCCCTTCGTGCTGATGGGCCGCGACCGGGTGCGCGTGGTGCCGGGCGGGCTGACCCGGGTTGCGCTCAAGCAAGGCTCGCTCGTCGTGAATTCCAGCCAGGGCGGCGGAACGAAAGACACCTGGGTGCTGGATCGCTGATCATGCTCTCCCGCACCGCCTCCAATCTTTACTGGCTGTCGCGCAACATGGAGCGCGCGGAATGCCTCGCGCGCATTCTCGACGCGACGCACCGGCTTACCTCGCTGCCGCAAGCCGAGGGCTCCACCACCAACGAATGGGATTCGGCGATCGCGACGGCCGCCTGCGCGCAGCCGTTCAAGGTCAATTACGAGGAGGCGAACGAAGAAACCGTCACTGAATTTCTCGCCTTCTCGCCTTATAACCCGGCCTCGATCCGCAACTGTCTCGAGACCGCCCGCCAGAACGCGCGCGCCGTGCGCACCGCGCTCACCGTTGAAATGTGGGACGCGATCAACGGCGCCTGGCACGAATTGAAAAAATTCGGCGGCAAAAAGCTTTCCTCCGACGACTTCACGCAATTTCTCTCCTTCGTGAAGCAGGCTTCACTCGCCTATGACGGCTCCGCCTATCGTACGATGTTGCGCAACGACGCCTATTGGTTTTCGCGGCTTGGCATTCTGATCGAACGCGCCGACGCCACCGCCCGCATCCTCGACGTCAAATATCACGTGCTCTTGCCCGCGAAGGAGCGCGTCGGCGGCCCGCTCGATTATTTCCAATGGGCGTCGATCCTGCGCTCGGTCTCGGCGCTCACGAGCTATTACTGGGTCTACCAGGAAAGCGTGAAGCCGTGGCTCGTCGCCGATCTACTGATCCTCAACCGGCAGATGCCGCGCTCGCTCGCGAGCTGCTACGAGAATCTCAGCCGCTATCTCGACGACCTTGCGCAATTCTACGGCCGGCAGGGAAACTCGCAGCGGCTCGCGCGCACAATGCTTACCAAGCTTTCCAATGCGACCATGGACGATATTTTTCAGTCGGGCCTGCACGAATTCATCGGCAATTTCATTGTCGATAATAATCGCCTGGGCGCCGCCATCACCGAGCAATACCTGACGTAACCATTATGCGCATCCGCATTTCCCACGAGACGGTCTATCGCTACGATACGCCCGCGAAGTCGGCGATCCAGATCCTGCGGCTAACGCCGCGTAATCACGACGGCCAATACATCGTGCGCTGGCGGATCGAATTGAACGTCGATTGCCGCCTCGATCCCTTCGAGGATGCTTTCGGCAACCTCGCCCGCTCCTTCACCGTCGACGGCCCGCTTTCGGAGCTTGCGATCCGCGTCGAGGGTGAAGTCGAGACGCAGGACACCGCCGGCATCATCGGCGGCGCCGTGGAGCGCTTTCCGCCTTCGCTGTATTTGCGCGAGACGCCGCTTTCCGCGCCCGACGCCGCGATCGCGGCGTTCGCCGAGGAGACCGCGGCCGGCGCCAAGGATAATCCGCTCGCCACCCTGCACGCGCTGACCTCGCGCATTTATAATGAGTTTGCATTCGATCCGGACCCGACGCATCCGGCGATGACAGCCGCCGAATCCTTCGCGCTCAGGCGCGGCGTCTGCCAGGACTACGCGCAGATCTTCGTCGCCGCCGCGCGCCATCTCGAAATTCCCGCCCGCTATGTCTCCGGTTACTTCCTACGGGTCGACGGCGTGACCGAGCAGGAGGCCGGCCACGCCTGGGCGGAAGCGTATCTGCCGAAGCTCGGCTGGGTCGCCTTCGATCCCGCGAACGGAATTTCGGCGACCGCTGCGCACGTGCGGGTCGCGATCGGCCTCGATTCGCTCGGCGCCGCGCCGGTGCGCGGCACCCGCTTCGGCGGCGAGGGCGAGAAGCTCGCGGTCGCGGTCCACGTCGACCAGGCCGGGCGGCAGATGCAGAATTAACGCCATCAGGCGTCATGGCCGGGCTCGTCCCGGCCATCCACGTCTTTGCAACAAAGAAAGGCGTGGATGCCCGGCACATGGCCGGGCATGACGGATGAGAATTCACCCGCTATAAATTCGCGCACTTCGGGGGCACGAACCGATGACCTATTGCTGCGGCATTCTCGTCCGCGACGGCCTCGTGATGATCGGGGACACCCGTACCAATGCGGGTCTCGACAACGTCTCGACCTTCCGCAAGCTCCACATCTTCGAGGAGCCGGGCAAAAGCATCATGGCGCTCGCCTCCGCCGGCAATCTGTCGCTGTCGCAGACCGTGCTCAGCATGCTCAGCGAAGGGATCGAAAACCCGGAAACCGGCGAGCGCGAACGGCTTACCGACGCGCCGACGCTGTTCCAGGCGGCGCAACGCATCGGCCGCGCGCTCCGCATGGTCCACAACATGGAGGGCGGCGCACTCGAGCAAGCGGACGTCAAGTTCGATGTGGCATTTTTGTTCGGCGGCCAGATCGCCGGCCGAAGGCTGCGGCTTTTCATGATCTACGCCGCCGGCAATTTCATCGAATGCACCGTCGACACGCCTTACCTGCAGATCGGCGAGCACAAATACGGCAAGCCCATTCTCGATCGCGCGGTGAAGTATGACACCGATCTCTACGACGCGCTGAAGATCGGGCTGATCTCGATGGATTCGACCATGCGTTCGAACCTTGCGGTGGGCCTGCCGATCGACCTCGCCATCATCCCGCGCGACGCGCTGAAAGCGGAGTTGAGCTTCCGCATCGAGCCGGGCGAGCCCTACTTCACGGATCTTCGCGAGCGCTGGTCGTCGGCGTTGCGCGCCGCGCACATGGCGATCCCGCGCCCGCCCTACGCCAGCGGCAAGAGATAACGCCTGAACTCATCGTCAAAAAAAGAACCGGGAGGAAATCATGGCTGAAGCAAAAGTCGCCGTCGTCACCGGCGCCGGCACCGGCATTGGGAAATCCGCCGCAATCGCGCTCGCCAAGGCCGGCTACGCCGTCGCGCTCGCCGGCCGCCGCAAGGAGCCGCTCGAAGAGACCGCGAAAGAGGCGAAGGGCAGGACGCTCGTGGTGCCCACGAATGTCGGCGACCCCGCCTCGGTGAAGGCGCTCTTCGCCAAGGTGAAAGAGACGTTTGGCCGCCTCGATGTTCTTTTCAACAATGCCGGCATGGGCGCGCCGCCCGTGCCGCTCGAGGAACTCACCTACGAGCAATGGAGCGCGGTGGTGGCCGCGAACCTCACCGGGCCGTTTCTCTGCACGCAGGAAGCCTTCAAGATCATGAAGGACCAGAAGCCGCGCGGCGGCCGCATCATCAACAACGGCTCGATCTCCGCGCATGCGCCGCGGCCGTTTTCCTCGCCTTACACTTCGACCAAGCACGCGATCACCGGTTTGACAAAATCGACCGCGCTCGACGGCCGCGCCTACGATATCGCCTGCGGCCAGATCGACATCGGCAATGCCGCAACGCCCATGACCGAGCGCATGAAGACCGGCGTCTTGCAGCCGGGCGGCGAGATGAAACCGGAGCCGCGCATGGACGTGGAGGATGTGGCAAAGGCGGTCGTGCATATGGCTTCGTTGCCGCTCGATTCGAATGTTCTCTTCATGACAATCATGGCGACGAAAATGCCATTCGTCGGCCGCGGCTGAAGGAGCAGCTGCAAAACCGCGCCGGCCTGCAGGACTAAAGTTTAAGCGCCAAAGCGCCGCGTTGCATAAATTTCAGCCGCCGCCTAAGAAGTTCCGGGGCGGTTCGCTGATAGCGTGGCTTTCAGGGGCGGCGGCCTGCGGCTTGCATAGTCGCAGTTCGACTTCACGACAGGGGGATTCGCATGTTGATTGCGCAACTCGCCGGGATCGCCCTGGTCATCAACGTCTCGACCGGTCCCGTCACCCAACCGAACGACGCTGCGGCGGAGGCGTCGCCGCAGCAAAAAAGCGCGGCGATCCATTCGCTAACGCATTCTGCGACCGAATGCATCGCCCGCGCGGTGGCGGCGGATCCGCGATTCAACAGGGAGGCGAACGGTAACGTCGGCGACCTCATCGTCGATTCGATTCCGTCCTGTGTCGGACCGGTGCGCGCGATGATCGACGCTTACGACGACTATTTCGGCGAAGGCACGGGCGAAGCGTTCTTCATGGGCCCCTATCTCGAAAAGCTGCCCATCGCCGTGATCAAATGGGGCACGAATAGCGCCCGGGACAAATAAGGGCGCCTTCGCGAGGAGGCGCTAAAGCGCCGCGGCCGCCGCCGAAAGCTCGCCGCGCAATTTCCCCACCGCTTCCAGCACCGCCGGATCGTTACGATGCCGCGGCTGCGGCTTCTCCACGTCCACCGTCATGCCCACGCTCGCGGGCTCGCCCACGAGCGCAATGATGCGATCGGCGAGATACGCCGCCTCCTCGATGTCATGGGTGACGAAGAGGACGGTCTTCCCCGTCTTCGCGCGAATGCGGATCAATTCGTTCTGCAAGCCCTCGCGGGTGATCGCGTCGAGTGCGGCGAACGGCTCGTCCATCAGGAGGATTTCCGGATCGACCGCGAGCGCGCGCGCCAACGACACACGCTGGCGCTGGCCGCCGGAAAGCTCGTGCGGGTAGCGCGCGCCATAGGCGGAAAGCCCAACGAGCGAAAGCGCCTCATCGATGTGCTTCTTGCGCTCCGCCTTCGACACGCCGCCATGTTCGAGCCCGAAGCCGACATTGTCGAACACGCGGCGCCACGGCAGCAACCGCGCATCCTGGAAGACCAGCGCGACCGGCAAGTGCCCGCGCGTCGCTTTCGCGCGCAGGATTACCTTGCCCTTGTCGGGCGCAAGAAGCCCCGCGACCACCCGCAGCAGCGTCGATTTGCCGACGCCCGACGGCCCGACAATGGCGACGAATTCCCCGCGCGCGGCGGCGAATGAGAGGTCACGCAGCACCTCGGTTTTTCCGCCGTCGCGCTGATACGAGAGCCCGATCCCTTCGAGCTCGATTACTGCTTCCATTTCAGCAGCCGGTTTTGCAGGGCGACGAAGCCCGTATCGATCAGGCCGTACAGGGCCGCCATCGTCGCCATGTAGATCACCACGATATCGGTCGCGAGCAGGTTCGAAGCCTGCAACATGCGATTGCCAAGGCCGAAGACGCCGAAGATTTCCGCCGCCACCACCGCCATCCACGCCTGCCCGATTGCCGTGCGCAGGCCGCCGAGAATGCCGGGCGCGGCTGCCGGCAGGATCACTTTCACAAGCTGCTGATCGGCGCGGCGAAAGCCGAAGGCATCGGCGACCTCGATCAGCTCGCGGTCGACGGCGCGCACCGCCGAGAGCGCGGCGAAATAGGAAATCCAGAACACCCCGATCGCGATGATGAAGACCGCGGCCGCCGGCTCAATCCCGAACCACAGAATCGCGAACGGAATCCAGGCGATCCCCGGGATCGGCCGCAGCGTGCGCACGATCCAGGAAAGAAACGCTTCCATGCCGCGCCACAGACCGGTGGCGACCCCGAAGGCGACACCCAGCCCGCAGCCAACCACGAGGCCCTCGATATAATGACTGAGGCTCGCGCCGAGCGCCGTGAGCCAAATGCCGGAGGCAAGTTCGCGATAGAACGCTGAAGGCAATGCGCTCGGCGGCGGCAGCGTATCCGCGGAAATGAAGCCGAACCGGGGAAACGCCTCCCACAGCGCGAGGAAGGCCGCGAAGCCGGCTGCGGCGAGCGCGATCTCGCGGCTTCGATTCATCGTCAGTTGCCGGCGGCCGCCCGCGTGTAAACGTCGACCGCGAACAGGCCGTCAAGCGATATGGCCTTCGCGAGCGCGCCGATCTTGACCTGATAATCCTGCAGTTTCGCGGTCGGCTCGATGATCGGGCGCGGGTCGGAAGTGAAGTGCGTCTGCGGCGACTTCAGCGCGGTGAGAATAATGTCGTTGGGCACGAGCCCCCGGCCGAGCCCGACGCCGACATTGGGTGCGGCGCGCGCGGGATCGGTCTGCAGCAACTTCGTCGCACGGATCACGAGGCGGACGAGGTCTTCGACCGCCTTCGGATTCTTGTCGGCGAATGCGCCGGACACCGCAACGACGACGCCGGGGAAATTCGGAAACATGTCGGCGCCGGTCGCCACCAGCTTGATGTTCGGGTTCACCTTCTGGGCAATGGTAAGCGCGGGCTCGCGGATGTTGCCGCCTTCGACCGCGCCGGTGAGAATCGCGCGCTGCGTCGCATCGATGCCCATTTCGATGATCTGGACATCGGCGCGGTCGACTTTCAGTTGTTCCCACAGCCAGTATTGCAGCGTGGCGTTGGGACCGGAGCCGATCGGCTGCGTCGCGAGCTTCGCGGGCTGCCCCATTTTTTCGTGGAACGCCTTGAAGCCCGCCGCCGTGCCTTTGCCGCCGTTAAAGAAGGGCGCCAGCGCCGGCCCTGCCGCAACACCCATTTCCTCCACCACAGTCGCCGCCACCACGCGCACGTCCTGGCCCTTGGCACGCGCGACCAATAGCGGCGCGAGCCCCGCGACGTAGACGTCGAGCGTGCCCGAGGCGAGCGCCTGGATCATGTTGGGACCGGACTCGAAACTCGCGAATTTGACGTCGAGGCCTTTTTCCTTGAACCAGCCCTCGCCATCGGCAACGAAGACCTGCGCCACGCCCATCACAGGGATGTAGCCGAGACGGATCGTCGTCGTCGTTTGCGCTGATGCGGCGTGCAGCCCCGCCAGCACAAAAGCGGCGGCGGCACCAAGCGTGCGGAAAAGATGCATGCAACACCTCGATGATGCGAAGCCGTAAGCGCCCCGCGCGCGAGGGCGACGCTTATCCCCCCGCGCCCGCTCTTGCAATCGCTCTTTGTGGATACGCTCTTTTCACCCAGACACGGCGTGTTATGCGGCCGCGAATGCCCTTATAGTGCGCCGATGTTTATCGGCCATCATGGTGTCGCGTTTGCCGCCAAGGCGGCGGCTCCGCGCGCTTCGCTCGGCGTCTTTTTTCTCGCCACCATGTGGCTCGATCTTGTCTGGCCCGTGCTTGTGCTCGCCAATATCGAGATCGTGCGGATTGCGCCCGGCTTGATGCGCATGTCGCCCTTCGATTTCGTCTTCTATCCCTATTCGCACAGCCTTTTGTTCGCGATTCTATGGGCGCTCGCTTTCAACCTTGTTTATGGCTTCGTGACGCGCGACTGGCAGGTCGGCGCGCTCGTCGGCTTCGTCGTGCTCAGCCACTGGCTTCTCGACGTGATCGTGCACCGGCCGGACCTGCCGCTGTTTCCCGGCGGCCCGAAATACGGACTCGGCGTCTGGAATTCAATGGCAGGCACGCTCGCGCTCGAATTCCTGTTCTTCGGCGCCGGCCTATTTTTGTATATGCGGGCGACGCGCGCCAAAGACGCCGTCGGCGCCTGGGGCCTCTATGCGCTGATCGCGTTTATCGTGTCGCTGTATCTGTCGACGGTTCTAACGCCGCCGCCTCCCAATCCGACCGTGCTCGCTTGGGGCGGGCTCTCGACCTTAATCATGGTGGTCTGGGCGTGGTGGGTCGACCGCCATCGCGAGGCGATTGACGACGCCGTTACGCGATCTTCCTGACCTCGATCTTCGCCCCCGCGCGCACGCTCTTCAACGCTTTCACATCGCCGAGCGCCTTTGCCCAGATGTTGCAAGGCGAGGCAAGCCGCGTCTCATCCCCCTGCGAAATCGGCGTGCGGCCGAAGCCAATGGCGATCGCGTGGCCGTCCGGCCAGTAGGCGATCTCGCCGGGCGTAACCACGGCCTTGGCGTCCTTCTCGCGCGCAGCCTTCACCGGAATTTCGAAATAAATCTCCTCGCCCCAGATCATGGCTTCGGAGGAGAGCGGCAGCTTCGCCGCGATCGCTTTCGCCGTCGGCGTGTCGAGCAATTCGGCTTCGAGCGAGATATTGCCCATGTCGAAACGGACCCGCATGGAACATCCTCTTGTCATGAATGTTTCTTAGGCTGGATCAAATTGCCACGCAGGAGAGAATGGCGCCAGACGTTATTCTCCATTCTCTCTCACAGCCGAGGAGAAACCCATGGCGAAGACAGCGGCGAAAAAACCGGCCAGGAAAAACGGCGCGAAGAAGCAGGCAGCCCCGCGCGGCGGGCGCTTTCCCAACGAGAGCGCTAATTACCGTAGTGCGCGCAACGCGCTGCTCAAAGCGGAAGTCGGCCTTCGCCGCGAGGTCGAGCGGGTCGCCGCCCTTCGCCGCAAGCTGCCGGCCGGCGGCGCCGTCCCCGACGACTACGTCTTCGAGGAGATAAAGGACGGCGAGACGCGCCGCGTGAAGCTCTCCGAGCTCTTCGGCGACAAGCCGACCCTCGTCGTTTACAATTTCATGTACGGGCCCACGAGCGATGCCTGCCCGATGTGCACCTCGATGCTTGACGCCATGGACGGCGAGACGAAGCACGTCTTCCAGCGCGTGAGCTTTGCCGTCGTCGCGAAATCGCCGATCGAGCGCATCCGCGCCTACGCCCGCGACCGCGGCTGGCGCGGCTTGCGGCTTCTTTCATCGGCGAAGAACAGCTTCAACCGCGACTATTTCGGCGAGTCGGCCGACGGCGGGCAGCGGCCGATGCTGAACGTGTTCGTGAAGAAGGGCGGCAAGATCCACCACTTCTACGGCACCGAACTGCTCTTCGCCCCCCACGAAGCAGGGCAGGACAACCGCCACATCGACATGATCTGGCCGCTATGGAATCTGCTGGATCTCACGCCCGAGGGGCGCGGCAAGGACTGGAGACCAAGGTTGAACTACGGCGTCTAAGCTGCGCTCAGTTCAAGTAGAACTCGCCGCTCACCGCGCGGAATTCCGACGGGCGGATGAGCCGCGCGTGGGCGACCGTCACCGAGTGAAGCGGCCCTTCGAGCTCGCGCCGCCAGAAGTCGAGAAATTTGATCAGCGCCGGAAATTTCGGGAAAAGATCGTAGTCCTGCCAGACAAAGGTTTGCAGGAACCGCGGATGGTCCGGCAGACGGTAGAGAATTTTCGCCGTGGTGAGACCGTAGCCCTCAAGCTGTTTGCGGAAATCCTCAGAGATCATCCCGACCCTCCGAATGTTCGCGCCCGACCTCCAATAGTCTGCGCCAGGCTTCTGAGCACAAGCTTAAACATTGAATTTATTGTGTGGTTCCAAGGCATTAGCAGCGAGCCAGGGCGATTGCTGACAGCGGCCTGCCACCAGGCTTCGGCCGCGTTTACCCTCTTCAAAAAAATTCAAGTTTTTCAGCCGCTTGCGGCGTCTTGTCACTCATGAGCATTGAGTGCTAGAAAATTTTTATCAGCCTCTTGAAGGCAGCGGGCAGGCCCCTATCTGCCCGTTAGACGCGGCGGGGCGACCGGCGCGTTTTTTCTAAAACGCTTGAAAATCAGAGTCTTGGAGGACATCCAATGAAATTTCGGCCACTACACGACCGGGTCGTGGTCCGCCGCATCAATGCGGATGAGAAGACCCCGGGCGGCATCATCATTCCGGACACCGCAAAAGAGAAGCCGCAGGAAGGCGAAGTGATCGCCGTTGGCCCCGGCGGCCGCGATGAGAACGGCAAGCTGATCCCGATCGACGTCAAGAAGGGCGACCATGTGCTGTTCGGCAAGTGGTCCGGCACCGAAGTCAAGATTGATGGCGAGGAACTCCTGATCATGAAGGAGTCCGACATCATGGGCGTCATCGAAAAGACAGGCTCCGCGAAGCGGGCCGCCTGAAAATCGAATTGAAACGGAGTTGCAACAATGGCTGCTAAGGAAGTGAAATTTTCTGTCGAGGCCCGCGACAAGATGTTGCGCGGCGTCGACATCCTGGCGAACGCCGTCAGGGTGACGCTCGGCCCCAAGGGCCGCAACGTCGTGCTGGAGAAATCCTTCGGCGCGCCGCGCATCACCAAGGACGGCGTCACCGTCGCCAAGGAAATCGAGCTCGAAGACAAGTTCGAGAACATGGGCGCGCAGATGGTGCGCGAAGTGGCGTCGAAGACCTCCGATCAGGCGGGCGACGGCACCACGACGGCAACCGTCTTGGCGCAGGCAATCGTGAAGGAAGGCGCCAAATCCGTCGCCGCCGGCATGAACCCGATGGACCTCAAGCGCGGCATTGACCTTGCGGTCGAGGCCATCGTCGAGGACCTGAAGAAGAACTCGAAGCGCGTCACCTCCAACGAGGAGATCGCCCAGGTCGGCACCATCTCCGCCAATGGCGACACCGAGATCGGCAAGTTCCTCTCGGAAGCCATGAAGAAGGTGGGCAACGAGGGCGTGATCACGGTCGAGGAAGCGAAGTCGCTGGAGACGGAACTTGATGTCGTCGAAGGCATGCAGTTCGACCGCGGCTACATCTCGCCCTACTTCATCACCAACGCCGACAAGATGCGCGTGGAGATGGAAGACCCCTACATTCTCATCAATGAGAAGAAGCTCTCGGGCCTGAACGAACTGCTTCCGCTGCTGGAAGCCGTCGTGCAGACCGGCAAGCCGCTTCTGATCATCGCCGAGGACGTCGAGGGCGAGGCGCTCGCAACGCTTGTCGTCAACAAGCTCCGCGGCGGCCTCAAGGTCGCGGCGGTGAAGGCGCCGGGCTTCGGCGATCGCCGCAAGGCAATGCTGCAGGACATCGCCGTGCTCACCGGCGGTCAGGCGATCTCGGAAGACCTCGGGATCAAGCTCGAGAACGTGCAGCTGAACATGCTCGGCCGCGCGAAGAAGGTGATGATCGACAAGGAAAACACCACGATCGTCAACGGTGCCGGCAAGAAGGCCGACATCGAGGCGCGCGTCGCGCAGATCAAGCAGCAGATCGAGGAGACCACCTCCGACTACGATCGCGAGAAGCTGCAAGAGCGGCTCGCCAAGCTCGCGGGCGGCGTCGCGGTGATCCGCGTCGGCGGCGCCACCGAAATCGAAGTGAAAGAGCGCAAGGACCGCGTGGATGATGCCCTGCACGCCACGCGCGCGGCGGTCGAGGAAGGCATCCTTCCCGGCGGCGGCGTTGCGTTGCTGCGCGCGGGCGATGCCCTGAAGCGTATCCGCACCGAGAACGACGACCAGAAGACCGGCGTCGAGATCGTGCGCAAGGCGCTGCAGGCCCCTGCCCGTCAGATCGCGACCAATGCCGGCGAAGACGGCTCGGTCGTGGTCGGCAAGGTCCTGGAGAAGGACCAGTACGCCTTCGGCTTCGACGCGCAGACCGGCGAGTACGGCAACCTCGTCACCAAGGGCGTCATCGACCCGACCAAGGTCGTGCGCGCGGCGCTGCAAGGTGCCGCCTCGGTCGCGGGCTTGCTCATCACCACCGAAGCGATGGTGGCGGAGCTGCCGAAGAAGGGCGGCTCCAGCGCTCCGGCGATGCCGGGCGGCGGCATGGGCGGCATGGACTTCTAAGTCCCCGCGCTCAATAAAACCGAAAGGCCCGGGATTTCTCCCGGGCCTTTTCTTTTGCGGCTACGCCGCGCCCTTCCCCATCCGGTGCAGCTTCAGCACCGCATAGACGTCACGGTTCACGGGCGTCGGTACGGAGAGGGCGCGGCCGAGTTCGACCACCTTACCCTGCAGCCAATCGGTCTCGAGCCGGTTGCCGCGCTCGAGATCCTCGAGCATCGACGCCTTGATCGTCGGCGGCAGGCCCTTGGTAAGCGCAATCCGGCTCTCCGCCGCGCCCTTCAGCGGAACGCCCTTGGCGGTGCCTACCGCCTCCACCTCGCGCATGAGCGCTTGCAGGACCGCGAAGGTGTCCGGGTCGTCGCGGATCGGTCCGACGGTGGAGCGCATGCTCGCGGTCGCGCCCGACATGCCGACGATGAAGATGAATTTTTCCCATAATTCCTTCTCGATGGTCTTCGAGAAGGCGGCGTCGATCTTCGCCGCCTTGATTTCATCCACGAGTGCCGAAAGCCGCGCGTCGTCGCGGCCGTCAAGAAAACCGCAGCGGAAACTCGCGAACGGATTCTTGTGCACGATCACGCCGGGCGCCGAAATGACCGCGGAAATCACCGTTGGCGCCGCGGCGACCACGTCTTTGCCGAGGATCGGCACGAGCCGCTCGACGCTGTCGATCCCGTTCAGCATGGAAACGAGCCGCGTGTTCTTGCCGATCAGGGGCTTCGACGCTTCGCCCGATTTTTCCACGTCCCAGAGCTTCACGGCGAAGAGGACGAGATCGACCTCGCCGATCTCCTTCGGATTGTCGGTCGCCTTCGGCGCCTTGATGTGAATATTGCCGACGGGGCTTTCGACCTTGAGGCCGTTCTTGCGGATCGCGGCCAAATTCGCCCCGCGCGCGATGAAGAAGACCTCATGTCCTGCCTCGGCGAGCCTGCCGCCGAAATAACCGCCCAGCGCCCCGGTCGCCATCACTGCAACTCGCAAATGAACCTCCCGTTTTCGTGCAAAACTCGATTACAGGGCGCTTATGCCACGCGGCGGCCGAAGGCGCACGTTGCCGCGCGCATGGCTGAAATGCGGATTCCGGCGCGAGCCCGCGGGCCGTCCGCCAATTTGAAAATTGAACTGCGACGGCGATCGCGATACGCCTTTGGCATGGCAAGCCACGGCAACATCTATGTCGGCATCGGCGGCTGGAACTTCGCGCCCTGGCGCGGGGTCTTCTATCCGAAAGGCTTGCCGCAAGCGAAAGAACTCGCCTATGCCGGCGAGCGGCTCACCAGTATCGAGATCAACTCGACCTTCTACGGTTCGCAGAAGCCCGAGACGTTTCGCAAATGGGCAAAAATGGTTCCGGACGGTTTTGTCTTTTCCCTGAAAGGACCGCGTTTCGCCACCAATCGCCGCGTGCTCGCGGAAGCCGGCGACTCGATCGAGCGCTTCTTCGCCTCCGGCGTGCTCGAATTGGGCGACCGGCTCGGCCCCGTGTTGTGGCAATTCACGCCTGCGAAGAAATTCGACAAGGCCGATTTTGGCGCCTTTCTCAAGCTCTTGCCCAAAAAACACGGCAGTAAAACATTGCGCCACGTGGTCGAGGTCCGGCACGAAAGCTTTTGCGTGCCCGATTTCATTGCGCTTCTGCGCGAATATTCGATTCCGGTCGTCTTCGCGGAGCACGCGGTCTATCCCGCCATCGCCGACATCACCGGCGACTTCGTCTATGCGCGGCTGCAAAAGGGAAAGGATTCGGTTGCGTCCGGCTACCCGGAGAAGGCGCTCGGTCAATGGGCCAAGCGGGTTCGCCTGTGGGCGAAAGGCGAGGCCCCCGCCGATCTCCCGAATGTGGATTCGAAAAAGCCAAAGCCCGTGCCGCGCGACGTCTTCGTCTATTTCATCCGCGAGGGAAAAGTCCGAGCGCCGGCCGCCGCCATGGCGCTGATCGAGCGGCTCAAAGCATGATCCCGAAAAGTGGGAACCGGTTTTCGGAAAAGATCCTGCTTCGGTAAAATCGTTAGTCGAGCGTCCGCCGGAAGCGCGTCACCGCGATCCCCATCGCCACCAGCATCAGGATGAACAGCATCAAGGCGTCATAGTGAAGGTCGATGAGCGTCGAGCCCTTCAGCATTACCGAGCGGGCGATGCGGATGAAATGCGTGAGCGGGAAGATCTCCCCGAGATACTGCGCCCAGATGGGCATGCCGGCATAGGGAAACAGGAATCCTGAAAGCAGCATCGACGGCAGGAACGTCATCATCGCCATCTGCACCGCCTGCAACTGATTCTGGGCGATGGTCGAGAAGGTGTAGCCCATGGCGAGATTGGTGGCGATGAAGAGTGTCGTCAGGCAAGCGAGCAGGAAAACGTTGCCGATGATCGGCACCTGGAACAGGATGAGCCCGGCGCCGACGATCAGCGTCGCCTGGAAGAATCCGATCAGCACGTAGGGCAGGATCTTGCCGAGCATGATCTCGAGCGGCGTGATCGGCATCGACAACAAGCTCTCCATGGTGCCGCGCTCCGTTTCTCGCGTTACCGACAGCGCCGTGAAGATGAGCATGGTCATGGTGAGGATGGTGCCGAGGAGACCCGGCACGATGTTGAGCTGCGTCTCCGCGGCCGGATTGTAGCGGGCGTGCGCGCGGATCTCGAAAGGCGGATCGCCGGTATCGGGAATGGAGCGGTCGTTTTTGAGCGCCGTCTGCACCACCTGCTGCAGCGAGCCGAGCGCGGAGCCCGCGGCGACCGGGTCGGTCGCGTCGGCGGCGACGAGAAGGGCGGGCTTGTCGCCGCGCCGGAGTGCCCGCTCGAAGTTGGCGGGAATTTCGACCGCGAACAGAACCTTGCCGGAGGCGAGCATGTGGTCGAGTTCGTCGACGTTCTGCGCCCGCTGGGTGATCTTGAAGTATTTGGTGTTCTCGAGCGCCGCCAGAATCGAGCGGCCGACGTCGCTCCGCTCCTGCAACAGCACCGCCGTCGGCAGGTCGTGCGGCGTGGTGTTGATCGCGTAACCGAACAACATCAGCTGCATCAGCGGCACCGTGATCATGGTCGCAAGCGTCACGCGGTCGCGGCGGAGCTGCAACACTTCCTTCAGGATCATCGCTTTCAGCTTGCGCCAAAAGCCGTCCGAGCGGAAAAGTTGCATGATCGTCATTGGAAATTGTCCCGCGACTGCTTCATCAGGTCGATGAACACGTCCTCGAGCGAGGGCTCGGTGCGCTCCCATTTGAGCTTTTTGTCGGCGCGATAGGGCTTGATCGCGGCTTCCAGTTTCGCGGCGTCGCGGCCCGAGACATGGAGGCTGGTGCCGAACGGCGCCACCATGTCGACGCCGAGCTTGGCGTCGAGATCGCTTTGCAAATGCGCGAGGTTGTCGCCGCTCACGGTGTAGGTGGTGAGCTTCGACTGTTCGATCACTTCTTCCACCGTGCCGCGGGCGAGAATCTCGCCATAGGCGATGTAAGCGATCTCGTGGCAGCGCTCGGCCTCGTCCATGTAATGGGTTGAGACGAGCACGGTGAGCCCCTCGCCCGCGAGCGCGTGGATCTCGCTCCAGAACTCGCGCCGCGCCTTCGGATCGACGCCGGCGGTCGGCTCGTCGAGCAGGAGAAGCTGCGGATTCGGCAGCGTGCAGGCGCCGAGCGCGAGCCGCTGCTTCCAGCCGCCGGAAAGCTCGCCCGCCACCTGCTCCTCGCGCCCTTTCAGGCCGAGACGCTCGACCATCTCGCGGCTCGCCTTTTCCGGCTCAGCGAGGCCAAAGATGCGCGCAACGAATTCGAGGTTCTCGCGCACGGAAAGATCCTGGTAGAGGCTGAAACGCTGGGTCATGTAGCCGACCTGGCGCTTGATCTTGTCGGAATCGGTGAGGATGTCGTAGCCGAGGCAGGTGCCGTGACCGCTATCGGGCGTGAGCAGCCCGCACAGCATGCGTATCGTCGTGGTCTTGCCCGAGCCGTTGGGGCCGAGGAAGCCGAAGATCGTGCCGCGCCTCACCTGCATCGAGAGATTGCGCACCACTTGGCGCCCTTCGAAGGACTTCGTCAGCCCCTCGACGTCGATGACGATGTCTGGCGCGGCGCTCATTTTTTTGCTTCCTTCGGCGCATTCGGTGAGACCACGACGCTCACCGGCTGGCCCACGCGAAGCCCGTCTGGCCGCTCGGGCAGCGCCTCGATCAAGTAGACAAGCTTTGAGCGCTCATCGAGGCTGTAGATCACAGGCGGCGTGTATTCGTTGGTGCCCGAAATAAAGGTCACGCGCGCGACGATGTCAGGCGCACAGCCGTCGCAGGAAACTTTCACCGGCTGGCCCGCCGAAATCTTCGGCAGCATCGCCTCCGGCACGTAGAACCGCACCTTGATGTTTCCGGGAGGCAGAAACGAGACGACCGGGCGGCCCGCCGATACCATTTCGCCCGGCCGGTAATAGACCTGCTGGATGCTGCCGTTGGCGGGGCTCGCGACCGCGCGGCGCGCGAGCCGCGTCTTTGACCAGTTGAGTTTTGCTTCCGCGTCACGGAGCGCCGCTTGCGCGGTATCGAAATCCTTCTGCGTGCCGGTATGATTTTTCAAAAGCTCGTCGGCGCGACGGAAGGTCTGCTGCGCATTCGCAAGCGCGGCCTCGCCCGAGAGCACATCCGCTTTCTGCAAATCGCTATCGACGGTAAAAAGCGGCATGCCGACAGTCACGCGATCGCCCTCACGCACGGACAGCGTCTCCACCCGGCCCATCTCGTCGGGCCCTACGAAGACAAAGTCCCCTTCGATCCAGCCTTGAAAGGTTTCGCTCGAATCGTTGCAAGCCGCGAGCAGAAGCGCGGCGAGAACGGGCGCGAGCCGCGCCATGATACGAAGGCACCTCATGCGGCTTTCCTCTCGCCGAACAGAATATTCATGTGGGTGCGCAAAAGTTCCCGCACGTCGAGCGGCTCGAAGCGATCGAAAAGACCGGTCCAGATGATCGCGACCAGGGCGGGCGCGGCGACGATCTGCGGAAAGCGGGCAAGGGCCGCGTGCTGGATTTCCCCGCGCTCAACCCCGCGCGCGAGCCGCGCTCTCGCGCCTTTGAGAATGCGTGAAAGCACTTCGCGATAATAGAATTCCGCGAGTTTCGGAAAGCGCGGTCCCTCGGTCATGATGAGACGGATGATGTCCTTGCGGCGCGTGCCGAACACTTCGCGCGAAAACAGTTCGACCATGTGGTCTGCAAGCGTGCGCAAGGGAATATCGGAAGCGAACACGCCTTCGACGGTGCCGACGAACGGCCCCATTACGGAGCGCACAATTTCCTGGAACAGCGCTTCCTTGTCGCGGAAGTGAAGATAAATGGTGCCCTTGGCGACCCCCGCCCGCTTCGCGACATCATCGAGGCGTGCCGCCGCGAAGCCACGGGCGGAGAATTCATCAAGGGCAGCGCCGAGGATCGCCTCGCGCCGCGCCGCACTCCGGATCGCCCGCGCGCTTAGGATTTTCTCGCGATTTGCGCTCCCCGCGGGCACTGGGATTTTTCGTTTCGTCGCGGTCATTGGCGTTCGCCATTTATGACTGACTAGTCAGTCATTGTAATGGCAAATGCAAGACCTGTCGAGCCGAGCTAACGGCTTGAAAAGACTGATAAAACTGGAAGACGCGGCGAAGGGAGCCGCTACTCGGCCGGCTGCATTTGCCCTGCCCCGCTCTCGACGCGGGAAACCAGGACCGCGATCGCAATGGTGCAGATCGCAAACACCGCTGCGAACGCCGCGGTGACGCCGAGCACGAGCGGAAAGCCGCCCTGGCCGTAAAGCGCCGCGATCATCGATACGGCAAGGCCGCTCGAGATGAAGGCGAGGAAAAACCGCACCGCATAGATGCGGCCGCGCCAGGCATCGGCGGTATAGCGGGCGATCACCACATCGCCGACAGTCACCTGCCCATAGATCGCGGCGATCGAAACCGCGAGCGCCACGAGAAGCGGAAAGCCGGTCGCGACCGACGCCCATACGATACCGATCGCCTGCATCACGCCGATCGCCGCGAACAGAAAGTGGGGCGAGCGCGAGACGAGCCGGCCGACCGTGAGCTGCGCGGCACCGCCGAACAAAAGGACGATGGTCGCGACCGAGCCGATCCAGGTGAGCGGCACATCGCCATGGGTGCCCTCGCCGATGATTTTCGGAATCGAAACCGTCACGGTATTGAAGACGAGCCCGCCAGCGAAGGAGAGTACCGCATAGACGCCGAAGAAAATCGCCGCAGTCGCAAAATTCATGCGCACCTCCGCCTTCTGCGCGCGCTCAGACGAATTTTCCTTTCTCTCGCTCGTCAGAAAGAAATAGGCGACGCCGATCGCCGCGCAGAGAACAGCGGGCAGCGCGAAAGCCATGCGCCATCCGAGCAGTGACGCGATCAGCGCCGTCGCGCCCGGTGCGCAGGCAACGCCGAGATTCCCGAACACGCCATTGGTCGCAAGCGTGCGCCCGCGGTCAGTCGTGTTCGCAAGCAGCACCGTCACCCCGACCGGATGATAAATCGCGGCGAAAATGCCGAGCACGAAAAGCGCGGCGGCAAGTGCGATCATGTTGGGGGCGATTGAGACGGCGAACAGCGAGGCGGCAATGCCGAGGAAGAACACCCCGATCATCCGGCGGCGGCTCCAATGATCGCCGAGCCAGCCCGCCGGCAGCGAGAACAGTCCGAACGCGACGAAACAGGCGGTCGAAAGCGCGATCAACTCGCCATAGGGACGTTTCAACTCGGTTTCCAGCCCGAGCACGACCGTCGGAAAGATCAACAGCACATAGTGGTCGATAAAATGCGCGATGTTGACGAAGCCGAGCTTGCGGCGCGCGTCGCTCATATTAATCCGGTCCTTTTTCGCTGCCGATCATAACGCAATCGGCACCGCGGCATACGCACAAGATTGAATGAATCACGAAAATCCGAGTGATCCATGATTATCAGGCGCAATCCTTAATCTATGGTCGAAGCGCTGTACACGCTACGCAGCGCTTCCTGCTATCGCCGGTTGCGAAGCTTTGCCAAGGCTTCGGGCGTGTCGACATCGGTGAAAACCGCTTCGTCCTCGACCGGCACTTCGACCACTGCGTCTGCATAAAGTCCGATCAGATGCCGCGCGCCGACATCGCCTTCGAGGTGGGCGAGATCGTCGAAGAGACGCCGCGACCACACCACGGGATTACCGCGCTTGCCGTCGCGCGTGGGAACGGCAATGAGCGCGCCGCGCACGGGATCGATCGCGGCGGCAAGACGGTCGATCAACGCGCCGGAGATTTCCGGCATATCGCCGAGCACCACGGCGACGGCGTCGACCTCGGGCGAAAGCGCCGCCAGGCCCGCCCGCAACGAGGTCGAGAGCCCATCGGCAAAACGCGGATTGCGAACGAAAGAAACGCCGAAACCCTTTAGCGCGCCGGCGACCCGGTCGCCTTCATGGCCGGTCACCACGATTACCGGCCGCGCTCTTGAAGCGAGCGCCGCTTCCACCGTATGCCGCACAATTGGCTTGTTGTTGAGTTCGGCGAGGAGTTTGTTTTCCGGTCCCATACGCGTGCCACGGCCGGCGGCGAGCACGATCGCGGCGAGGCGGAGCGCATGCGGAGATTCCGGCGCCGATGCGCGCGGCTGCGGCCGCGTCACGATTTCCATCAAGAGCCCGCCAACGCCGAGCGCGGTGACGTCGTCGCGTCTGACTGGAAGGCCAGCGACGAGTCGCGCCAAGAGCCAGTCGAAACCGTTCTCCTTCGGGCTGCGGGCGCAGCCGGGTGCGCCGATCACCGGTGTTCCGCCAACGGCGCCGATCAGCATGAGATTGCCGGGGTCGACGGGCATCCCGAAATGCTCAATGCGCCCGCCCGCGTCTTCGATCGCGGCAGGGATTACGTCGCGGCGGTCGGCGATCGCGGATGCGCCGAAAACGATCACAAGCTCGGCGTCCTCCGCGAGCGCCTTCTTGATCGAGGCGGACAGCGGCTTCACCGCGTGCGGCACCCGTTGATCGGACAAGACGCTCGCCTCCATCGGTGCGAGCCTTGCTGCCGTCACGCGTACGGTCTTGTCGATCACCTTGTCGGCAAGACCCGGCAGCTGAGTGGACACGAGCGCCACGCGCTTCAATTTGAACGGCGCCACGGAAATGAGCGGCTTCGCTGCGGCAAGCGCCGCGCGCTGTATTTCGCCTGCGACCGCAAACGGAATAATCTTGATCGTGCCGATCATTTCACCGGCGCGAACGGCGCGGTACGCGGGAAGAGTCGCGAAGGTCACCGCCTCGTCGACGCGATTGAGCCGCTTGACGCCTTCATCATCGATGAGGAGAACGCCCGCGCCTTCGGCGTAGAGGTTCGAGCGACCGGTGAAGGCGGGCTCAAACGAAACCGCCTTTCCTGCTACGGCGCGGGCAAGCGCAGTCGCTGCTTCATCTTCCGGCACGTCGCCGGGCTCAAGCCGCGCCGCGACGATCTCGGAAATACCGGCGACGCGCAACGCATCGATATCGGCCTCGGAGACCACCGTACCCTTCCGCACGACCTTGCCGCCCGCGCGCACCGAGTGTGCTGCGATCGCGCCTTTCGCATCGGCGATTGCCAGCGGACCGAATTTCACGGCTTCGCCTCCGGTCCGCGGCGAAGGCGAAGCGTGATCTCCGCGAGAATTGCGAGCGCGATCTCCGCCGGACTTGCCGCGCCGATCGCAAGGCCGATCGGCGCATGGATGCGCCCGATCGCCTCGTCGCTGAGCCCCCGCATGCGCAGATGTTCGACACGGCGCGCATGTGTCTTTTTGGAGCCAAGCGCGCCTACATAAAAGCAACCGGCCTTGAGTGCCGCTTCGAGCGCGGGCTCGTCGATCTTCGGATCGTGAGTGAGCGCGACGAAAGCAGTCCAGTGATCGAGGCCGATCTTCGGCAGCGCCTGATCCGGCCATTCCGCAAGCAGCGGCACGTCAGGGAAGCGCGCGGGCGTAGCGAATGCGGTGCGCGGATCGACGATCATCACGTCATAGGCAAGCATCTTTGCCATCGGCGCAAGCGTCTGGCTCACATGCGCGGCGCCGGTGATGACCATGCGCGGCGGCGGCAAATGCAATTCGAGGAAGTAACGCGTGCCGCCGGTCTCGACGGCGCTGCTTTTGCCGGTGCGAAGCTGCGGCTTCAGGATTTCCGCCAGCGGGTCTTTATTGATCTCGGCTTCGCGCACGAGCCGCTGGGTTCCACCGGCGAGTTCGGTGACGACGATCGCAGCGCGGCGCGCGGCGCGCTCGGCGTTCAAGGCAGCGATGAGATCGAGACGCATGCGAAGGCTCGAGGCGGCTAATCCACCTTCTCGACGTATACGCGGATCGTGCCGCCGCAGGAGAGCCCCGCCCTCCATGCGGTTTCGTCGGCAACGCCAAATTCGAGTAACCTGGGATTTCCGTCTTTGATTACCTCGGCGGCTTCCGCGATCACTTCGCCTTCGACGCAGCCGCCGGAGACGGAGCCGAGGAAGTTGTCGCGATCGTCGATCACCAGATGGCTGCCGACTGGGCGCGGCGCCGATCCCCACGTCTCGACCACGGTCGCGAGCGCGACGCCACGGCCTTCGCGCCGCCAGCGCTCGGCCATCGTCAGCACGTCGTCATTCGGTTGCGGGTCCGTCATGATCTGCTCCGTGTCATTTCATTCAGTCAGCGCCTTCGCAAAATTCGAGAAGAAACGGTCGGCGGTCTTCTTCGCGGTTCCGGCGAGCAACCGCTGCCCGAGCTGGGCGATCTTGCCTCCGACGGTGGCCTCGGCCGTGTAGACGAGCTTGGTGCCTTCCGGCGCGTCCGACAGCGTCACGGCGGCGTTGCCTTTGGCAAAGCCCGCGACACCGCCCTCGCCCTCGCCGACGATCTTGTAGCTTTCCGGCGGCACCAGATCCTCGAGTTTCACGCGGCCCTTGAAGCGCGCCTTGACCGGCCCCGCCTCAAGCCGCGCCACCGCGGTGAACTCGGTGTCGGAAACCTTCTCCAGCGATTCGCAGCCAGGGATGCAACGCTTGAGCATTTCGGGGTCGTTCAACGCCTTCCATACTTCCGTGCGCGGAAGCGGAAGCACGTATTCTCCGGTCATATTGAGTGCCATGAATCCCTCTTCTCGCTTAAGATAGCGATCCGTAGCCGCCCTTGCACCCCCGGCCTTCCGGCGCACAAAACCGCGGCGTAAAGTCCGCTTTCCTTCCGCTGTTTCCCCCATGACCGAGACAGAACTCGCCGCTTCCCCGCTTCTCGCGCCGCTGTTTGCGACGGTCGCAATGCGTGCGCTGCATGCCGACCGCGCGGTGATCGCGCGCATGCTTGAGGTGGAAGCCGCCCTCGCACGCGCAGAAGCGGCGGAAGGCGTGATCCCGCGCAAGGCCGTGGCCGCCATCAAGTCCGCCTGCGACCCCGCCCGTTTCGATCCAGCAGCGCTCGGAAAAAGCGCGGCGCTTGCCGGGAACATTGCGATCCCCCTCGTCAAGGCGCTCACCGCCGAGGTCGCAAAACGCGACCGCGAGGCCGCGCGCTACGTGCATTGGGGCGCGACGAGCCAGGACATCATCGACACCGCGGCGGTGGTCGCGATCGGCGAGAGCGTCGCCCTCCTCGACCGTGACCTTGTGCGCGCGATCAAGGCCTTCGCCAAATTCGCGCGCAAACACCGCAGGACGCCGCTTGCGGCGCGCACCTGGCTGCAACAAGCGCTGCCCACGATCTTCGGGCTGAAGCTCGCGAATTGGGCGGCGCTCGTTTCACGGGCGCGCGAAAATCTGCACGACGCCGCGGCAAAGGCGGCGGTCCTGCAATTCGGCGGCGCGGCTGGAACGCTCGCCGCCCTCGGCAAGAAAGGTGTGAAAGTCGCAAACCGGCTTGCCGAAGAACTCGATCTTCGGCCGTCATCTCCCTGGCACGCGGAACGCGACCGCATTGCGAACGTCGCAAGCGCAGTCGGCATTTTGATCGGCGCGAGCGGCAAGGTCGCGCGCGACGTCTCGCTCCTGATGCAGACCGAGGTCGCCGAGCTGTTCGAACCCGCGGGCCATGGCCGCGGCGGCTCATCGACCATGCCCCATAAGCGCAATCCAATCGCCTGCGCGCAGATTCTTGCCGCCGCCAATCTTGCCCCCGGCCTCGTCTCGGCGGTCCTCTCCGGCATGGTGCAGGAGCATGAACGCGCACTCGGCGGCTGGCAGGCGGAATGGTTGGTGATCCCGGAGCTCTTTCTCCTCGCTTCCGGCGTTGCATCGCGTCTCGCGGAGATTGCAGAAGGCATGGAGATTGACTCTGCTCGTATGCGCGCGAATCTCGATGCAACCCACGGGCTGATCATGGGCGAAGCCGTGCAGATGGCGCTCGGCGTCGAGATCGGTCGGCTGCAAGCGCACGATCTTTTGGAAACGGCGAGCGAGAAGGCCGCCAAGGAACGGCGGCCGTTGATCGACGTGCTGTCCAAAATGCCCGAGATCACCAAGGTGATTTCGCGCGATAAACTCATGCGACTTTTCGATCCGCTCACCTATCTCGGCAGCGCCGAATCCTTCTTGGACCGCACGCTCTCGAGCGTGGAAAAATCGCTGACACACCCATCGCCCAAATCAAAAAGGAAACGCTGATGCCGACCATCGATGCCGACGGATGTCCGATCAATGTCGAGATCGAGGGCCCCGAAAGGGCGCCTGTGCTCGTGTTTTCCAATTCGCTCGGGACCAATCTTCATATGTGGGACGAGCAGGCGAAGCATCTCGTGAAGAAATTTCGCGTCGTACGCTACGACCAGCGTGGTCACGGCAAATCCGGCGCGCCGGATACGCCCTATACGCTCGAACGGCTCGGCAGGGACGTGCTTGCCATTCTTGACGGCCTCAGGATCGAGCGCGCGCACTTCTGCGGCCTTTCCATGGGCGGCTTCACCGGCATGTGGCTCGGCCGCCTTGCGCCTCAGCGCATCGACAAGCTCATCCTCAGCAACACCGCCGCCAAGATCGGTGATCCCGTGATCTGGAACGGCCGCATCCAGACCGTACGCAGCAAGGGCATGGCCGCCATCGTTGACAGCGTGTTGGAGCGCTGGTTCACGAAGACCTTTCGCGAAAAATCCGCGGCCGCCGTCGCGCGCGTGCGCGAAATGCTGATGACCACGCCGCCGCAAGGCTATGCCGGTTGCTCGGCGGCGATCCGCGACATGGATCAACGCTGGGATATCGGCGCGATCAAGCTCCCCACCCTCGTCATCGCCGGCGCTCATGATCCGGCGACCACCGTGAAGGACGCGGAGCTGATCGTGAGCCAAATCAAAGGCTCGAAATTCATCAAGCTCGATGCCGCGCATCTTTCGAACATCGAGCAAGGCAAGCAATACACCGACACAATCGAGAAATTTCTCGGCTAGGAGCCGTATCATGAACGATCAGGAACGTTTTGACGCCGGCATGAAGAAGCGCCGCAAGGTCCTGGGCGATGCCTGGGTGGAGCGCTCGGTCGCCCGCAAGAACGACTTCAACGCCGACTTTCTCGATCTTCTCACCCGTTGCTGTTGGGGAGAGGTATGGCTGCGCCCGCATCTTGACGACCGCACGCGGCGGATCATCGTGATTTCCACCATGATCGCGCTCGGCCGCTGGGAAGAATTCAAGTTGCACACGCGCGCGGCGCTCGTCGAAGGAAAATTCTCCAGGGACGACATAAAGGAAATCATCCTGCAGCAGGCGGTCTATTGCGGCATTCCCGCCGCCAATAGCGCGATGAAAGAGGCAGGCGAAGTCCTCGAGGAAATCGCAAAAAGCAAAGGCTGAGTTTAGGCGCTCAGCCGCCGCCGCGTAGCCCGCTCGAGCGGTTGCGCGCGGCCGCCTTGCACCGCATGTCCGTGCGAGCGAAAAGCCTGCGGCGTGGTGCCGGTTTGCTTGCGGAAGAAACGCGCGAAATGCGAGGGATCGGCGAAGGCGAGATCATAGGCAATCTCGCCGATAGAAAGATTGGTGAAGACGAGCTGGCGCTTCGCCTCTGTCAGCACCCGCTGCCGGATGAGGTGACCGGCGGTAACGCCAGCGGCACGTTTGACATGATCGTTCAAGCGATCGGGCGTCACCGCGAGCTTCGTCGCGTAAAAAGCGATATGCCGTTCGCGCCGGAAATGATCCTCGATCAGCCGCCGCAGCGCCTCCACCGTGGGATCGGCAACCGCAAGCGTGACGGCGCCCGTGCGTGCGCGGCTTGCCGCGAGCCGCACCACTTCGACCGCAATAAGCGCGATGTAGGAACGCATGGCGATGCGATAGCCCTCGCGGGCGAGGAAATGCTCCTCGTAAAGATCCTGGCAAAGCGTAACGAGACGTTTTGTCTCGCCGTCATTGGCAAGCGGCACGACAGGATCCGCCGCGAGCGCCTTCAGCCGTTCAAGCGCCGCTGCCGAGCGTTCGCCGATTGCTTCGGCCACATCTTCAGTGAAAGTGACGACCCAGCCTTCGCTCACTTCCGGGAGATACCGGAAGCCGTGCGCGACCGTGGGCGGCACCAGGATCGCGGCTGGCGCCTTGAAGGCGATCGTCGTCGTCTCGAACGACATTTCGCCGCCGCCGCGCTCGATCACGAAAATCTGGAAGAGGTTACGGTGCCGGTGTGCCTGGATCGTCCAGTTGTGAATTGCCGAGCGCGAGGACAGCGTCTCGACATGGACGAAATCGAATGCCTGATCGTCCGGGGGGTCGCCGTAGAGGTGAAAGAGCGGCAGCGCCGTCGCTTGTCCCATGGATCGGAGCATAGGCAAGCGCGGCGCGGGCGCAACCCCGCAAACGGCGTCTCTACTCGACGATGACGCCGCTCGCCTTGATCGGTCCCGCCCATTTCTCGATCTCGCTCTTCACGAATTGGGCGAGATAGCTGGGCGTCGCCTCCGCGTCGGGCACGACCTGCGCGCCGATACCCTGAAGCCGGGCGCGTACTTCCGGCGTGTTCATCGACTGCACCACCGCGGCATTGAGCTTTTTCACGATCGGCGCCGGCGCACCCTTCGGCAAGAAGATTGCGCTCCACGTATAGGCTTCAAAACCCTTGGTGCCCTGCTCGAGGCCGGTCGGCACGTTCGGCAGCGCCGGCGAACGCTCCTTGGTCATGATGGCGATGGCCTTCACGCTGCCGCCGTCGATCTGCGGCTTCGCGTTGTTGACGAGATCGCAGAGGAAGTCGATGCGGCCCCCCAAAAGGTCCTGCATCGCGGGGCCCGTGCCGCGATAAGGAACATGCGTGATATCGGTGCCCATCACGGAATTCACGATCACGCAGCCGAGATGCGTCGCCGAGCCGGCGCCGGCCGAACCGTAAGACATCTTCGCTTGGTTAGCCTTGGCGTAGGCAATGAACTCTTTCAGATTGTTCGCTGGAAAATCCTTGCGCGTGATCAGAACGAGCGGCGTGACCGCGATCAACGCCACCGGCGTGAAATCCGCCGCCGCGTTGTAGGCGGGGCGCTTGTAGAGCGTCTGGTTTTGCGCATGCGTGCCCACGCTTCCGAGCACGAACTGGTAGCCGTCGGGCTCGGCCTTGGCCACACGATCGGCGCCGGTCATACCGCCCGCGCCGCCCACGTTCTCGACGATCACCTGCTGCCCGAGAATCTCGCCCATGCGCTGGGCAACGATGCGGCCAATGCCGTCTTGCGGGCCGCCGGCGGCGAACGGGATCACCATGGTAACCGACCGTGTCGGCCATTCTTGCGCCTGCGCCGCACTCGCGCAGGCCAGAACGCTCGCAATCGCGATTCGAAACGCTGTTTTCAACATTGCTCCCTCCCCGGAACGGGAACTTTCTCGCGTTCCCGGCGCATGCGGTCAAGTCTCGCTTTTGGCCTATCGCCGCATTTGTCGAGCCAACAAGGCCGTGTAAACCTAGGGCCAGCGGGACGGCGAAGCCCGCGAGGGGACGGCGCGCGGGGGATCAAGGGGCACGCGCATGGACTATTTTCTGCAGCAGCTGATCAACGGGATCGTGCTCGGCTCGATCTACGGTCTCGTCGCCATCGGCTACACGATGGTCTACGGCATCATCGGCATGATCAATTTCGCCCATGGCGATATTTTCATGGTCGGTGCCTTTCTCGCCTTGATTGCCTTCCTCGTCCTGATCGCGATCGGCGTCACCGCCATTCCGCTGGCGCTCTTTCTCGTTTTGATCATCGCAATGCTGCTTGCAGCACTCTACGGCTGGGCGGTCGAGCGCTTCGCTTACCGGCCGCTGCGCGGCTCGCACCGGCTCGCCCCGCTGATCTCCGCCATCGGCATGTCGATCGTGCTGCAAAACTACGTGCAGCTCGCGCAAGGCGCGCGCGTCAAGCCGCTGCCGCCGCTCATTCCCGGCGGCTACACGCTGATCGACAATGGCGGGTTCGTGGTGCAGCTCTCCTACGTGCAGATCATCATCGTAGTAACGACGCTCATTCTGATGACGTTGTTTTCTTGGCTTGTCTCGGCGACCCGGCTCGGCCGTAACATGCGCGCATGCGAGCAGGATTTGAAAATGGCTTCGCTCGTCGGCGTCGACATCGACCGCACGATTTCGCTCACTTTCGTGATCGGCGCGGCCCTCGCCGCGGTCGCTGGCATTATGTACCTCCTCTATTACGGCGTGATCGACTTTTTCATCGGCTTTGTCGCGGGCGTAAAAGCGTTCACCGCCGCGGTGCTTGGCGGCATCGGCTCGCTGCCGGGCGCGATGCTCGGCGGTTTGCTCATCGGCCTGATCGAGACCTTCTGGTCGGCCTATTTCTCGGCCGAGTATAAGGACGTCGCCGCGTTTTCGATCCTTGTGCTTGTCTTGATCTTCATGCCGACCGGTATCCTCGGCCGTCCCGAAGTCGAGAAGGTCTGAGAAAGTTCGGTCGTGGCGAACGGATCCGACCTGCGATTGTCCGCTTCTAAACTCGATTTCGCCGGCGCGCTGAAGGACGCGGCCCTCGCCGCCCTCGTCGCCTTCGGCTTGTTTTCGCTATTGCTGGGATTTCGCACTGACAGCGGCCCGACCGGACAGCTCGCCGCTTTCCCGCGGCCCGAGATGCTCGCGGTCGCGGTCGCTGCGGTATTCGCGGGCCGGCTGATCGTTGCGCTGATCGCGAGAAGCCATATCTCGGATTTCGCGCAGTCGAATTTGATGCGCCTGATCGCCGCAATAGCGCCGGCGTTTGAGAAGTTTCGCCGCTTCGCGCTACCCGCGCTCGGGTTGCTCGCGGTCATTGTCTATCGCTATTCGGGTCACGAATTTCGCGATCTCAGCATTCTGCTTCTCGTATTTATCCTATTGGGCTGGGGCTTGAAGCCTACGCTTCTCGCCTTTGCCTTGCTCATGCCGGTTCTCTTCTACTCGAACCGCTATTTCCTCGACCTCGGCATTCTCGTGCTGACCTACATCATGCTGGGCTGGGGCTTGAATATCGTGGTTGGCCTCGCCGGCCTTCTCGACCTCGGCTACGTCGCCTTCTATGCGGTCGGTGCCTACTCATATGCGTTGCTCGCGCAGACCTTCGGCTGGTCGTTCTGGATCTGCCTGCCGGTGGCGGGAATCCTCGCCTCCTTTTGGGGAATCCTCCTCGGCTTTCCTGTACTGCGGCTGCGTGGTGATTATCTTGCGATCGTGACGCTCGCCTTCGGCGAGATCATCCGTCTCGTGATCATCAACTGGCAGAGTTTCACCAACGGCCCCAACGGAATTTCCGGCATTCCGCGCCCGAGCTTCTTCGGCATTCCGTTCGACTCGAGCGATACAGGCTTCGCCGCGCGCTTTGGCCTCGAATTCGATCCCGTCCATCGCATCGTATTTCTATTCTATCTGATCCTTGCGCTCGCTCTTCTCACGAACTTCGTGACACTGCGCTTGCGGCGCCTGCCCATCGGCCGCGCCTGGGAGGCTCTGCGCGAGGACGAGATCGCTTGCCGCTCGCTTGGCATCAACACCACCAACACGAAACTCACCGCCTTTGCGACAGGCGCGCTGTTCGGCGGCCTCGCCGGCTCCTTCTTCGCCACGCGCCAGGGATTCATCAGTCCGGAATCGTTCGTCTTCATGGAGTCGGCGCTCGTTCTCGCGATCGTGGTGCTCGGCGGCATGGGTTCGCAACTGGGCGTCGTGATCGCCGCGATCGCGATGATCGGAGGCTTCGAGTTCTTCCGCCAGTTCGAGCAATTCCGCATGCTCGTATTCGGATTTGCCATGGTTGCGATCATGGTCTGGCGTCCGCGCGGGCTGATCGCGACACGAACGCCTTCGGTGTTTCTCAACGAGAAGAAAATCATCCCTGCCGATATCATCGACGAGGCACGGCAATGAGCGCGCCGGCCGGGAACGTCCTCGACGTGCGGCATCTCTCCATGCGCTTCGGCGGTCTTTTGGCCGTTGACGATCTCTCTTTCACCGCGCGGCGCGGAGAAATCACCGCCATTATCGGCCCGAATGGCGCCGGCAAGACCACCGTCTTCAACTGCATCACCGGATTCTATCAGCCGACGGAGGGCATGATCCGGCTCGCGCATGCAGACGAAAAAGAATTTCTTCTCGAGCGCCTGCCGGATTTCAGGATTGCTGCGCGCGCGCGTGTTGCCCGCACCTTTCAGAACATCCGCCTCTTTGCCGGCATGACGGCGCTCGAAAACCTCCTCGTCGCCCAGCACAACCGGCTGATGATCGCCTCGGGATTTACGCTCTTGGGTATTTTCGGCTGGCCCGGCTATCTGCATGCCGAGCATGACGCCATCGATTGCGCGCGTTTCTGGCTCGATCGCGTGGGGCTCGCGAACCGCGCCGACGATCCCGCCGGCGCGCTGCCCTATGGCGCCCAGCGCCGCCTTGAGATTGCGCGCGCCATGTGCGCGGATCCCGTTCTCCTATGCCTCGATGAACCGGCCGCGGGCCTCAATCCGCGCGAGGCCGGCGAACTCAAGAAGCTCCTCGCGAGCATTCGGGTTGAGAGCAAAGTCTCGATCCTTCTGATCGAGCATCACATGGGCGTGGTAATGGATATCTCCGACCATGTGGTCGTGCTCGACTACGGCAAGAAGATCGCCGACGGCCCGCCCGCGGACGTGCGCAACGATCCCAAGGTCATCGCCGCCTATCTCGGCGTCGACGAAGAAGAGGTGGCATCGTGAACGCCCCGCTTCTTTCCGTGCAAGGCGTCAAGACCTTCTACGGCCACATTCCGGCGCTGAACGGCGTCGACCTGGAAGTGCGCGCGGGCGAAATCGTCGGGCTGATTGGCGCCAACGGCGCTGGCAAGTCAACCTTGATGATGACGATCTGCGGCAATCCGCATGCGAGCGAAGGCCGCGTCATTTTCGACGGCCGCGACATCACCAAGCTTTCGACGCATGAAATCATCGGCTCGCGCATAGCGCAGTCGCCCGAAGGCCGCCGCATCTTTCCGCGCATGACGGTTTACGAGAACCTGCAGATGGGCGCGGCGGTCATCGGCGGCGCCGACTTCGAGGAGGGCCTCGTACGCGCCTTTGCACTCTTTCCCATTCTGAAAGAGCGCCGCCACCAGCGCGGCGGCACGCTCTCGGGCGGCGAGCAGCAAATGCTCGCGATCGCCCGCGCGCTCATGAGCCGGCCGCGGCTTCTCCTCCTCGACGAGCCTTCGCTGGGGCTTGCCCCACTCGTCGTACGGAAGATTTTCGACGTGATCCGCGACCTCAACCAGCGCGAGGGGTTGACGATCTTCCTTGTTGAACAGAACGCCTATCATGCGCTTCGTCTCGCGCACCGCGGGTACGTGCTCGTGAACGGCGTGGTCACGCTTCAAGGCACGGGCAAGGAGCTCCTTGCCCGTCCCGAGGTCCGCGCCGCTTATCTCGAGGGAGGCTGAAGTGCCGGCCGAACTCTACGCGCACGAAGCAATGCTGCAGGTCTTCCTCGTCACCGGCCTGATCGGCGGCAGTGCGGCCTGGGCCACAGGCCGCGCGCTCGCCAACAATTGGCGGCCGTTCGGCGAAGCCGTCGCTTATCTCCTCGTGCTCGGCGCCGGCATTCGCTTTGCGCATTTCGCGCTTTTTCAGGGCGAGCTTCTATCGCTCCCCTCTTATTTATCGGACCTTGCTTTTTTGATTGCCGCCGGCGGCGTCTCCTGGCGGCTCACGCGCGCTCGTCGAATGGTCACGCAATATCGCTGGCTTTATGAGCGAACCGGGCCGTTCACCTGGCGTGAGCGCCCGCAAACGGGGACAGGCGAAAACCCTTCTTAAGGCCCGGCTTCCATGGCACAATGATTACGGGATGGAGGTGCCCGCAAGCCTCAGCGCTTTCGGGTTTTTCGCGCAAAGGGGAGACGCGCATGAAGAAACTTGCTTATTCGACGCTTGCTTTAGCTGCCAGCCTGCTGTTTGCGGGCGCGGCGAGCGCGCAGGACATCACCGTCGCGGTTGCCGGTCCCATGACCGGCGATCAAGCGGTGTTCGGGCGCCAGATGAAGGACGGCGCCGAGCTCGCGGTCGCCGACATCAACGCCGCCGGCGGCCTGTTGGGCAAGAAACTCAAGCTCGAAATCGACGACGATCAGTGCGATCCGAAACAGGCGCGTTCCGTCGCCGAAAAGATCGCAAGCGGCAAGATTCCGTTCGTCGCCGGGCACTATTGTTCGTCGTCGTCGATCCCGGCTTCGGAAGCCTATGCCGAAGGCAATGTGTTGCAGATCACGCCGGCTTCCACCAACCCGACCTTCACCGAGCGCGGTCTGTGGAATACCTTCCGTGTGTGCGGCCGCGACGACCAGCAAGGCGCGGTCGCCGGCGCGTATCTCGCCAAGAACTTTGCGAAGAACAACATTGCGATCCTCAACGACAAGACCACCTACGGCAAGGGACTCGCCGACGAGACCAAGAAGGCGTTGAACACGGCAGGCGTGCAGGAGAAGGTGTTCGAGTCCTATAACAAGGGCGACAGCGACTTCAACGCAATCGTCTCCAAGATGAAAGCCGCGGGCATCGAAGTGGTGTTCGTCGGCGGCTATCACCGCGAAGCGGGTCTGATTCTCAGGCAGATGCGCGACCAGGGCATGAAGACCGTGCTCATGGCCGGCGACGCGCTCGCGGATAAGGAGTTCGCGGCGATCACCGGCGCGGCGGGCGAAGGCACGCTGATGACCTTCGGCTCCGATCCGCGCAAGCGGCCTACGGCGGCCGCGATCGTCGATCGCTTCAAGGCGAAGGGTATCGATCCTGAGGGTTACACGCTCTATAGCTACGCCGCTTTCCAGATCTGGGCGCAGGCGGTGACCCAGGCCAACACCACCGATCCGAAGAAAGTCGCCGAGGTGATCCGCGCCGGCAACTGGTCAACGGTGCTGGGCCCGATCTCCTACGACAAGAAGGGCGACATCACCACGCTCGACTACGTCATCTATGTTTGGAAAAAGGACGGCACCTATTCCGAGATGTGAACGTCTGCGATTTGAAAAGAGAAAGCCCGCCTTCGCGGCGGGCTTTTTCTTTGCACAAAGTCAGGCGGTCCAGTCCTTAAAGGTAAATCGCCGCGACGAGCACCGAAGTCAGCAGCGTGAACATGCCGCCTATGAAGGCCCAATCGGCGACGAAGATTTGCCACAGCCTCGTATCGCCGTTGCGGATCGCGAGATAGGAAAGGATCGTGCTCGTGAACAGAAGGATCGCCGCGACCCAGGCGATTTCGTCGGAATAAGAATTTGGATTCTGGCCGGTGAGCTTCAGGCCGCCGATGATGACAAAACAGATCCCCAATAAATTCGTCGAGGCGCTCAGAATATGCGGGTGGCGTTGCATCGGTTGCGACCCTCCCTCTTGCTCTCAGCCGAATTGCGAGAGCATCGGAAAATTATCCAAAAGCCAATAGCTCGCTTGCGCGATCCAACCGCCGAGGAAAGCGACGCCAGTGAGCACAAGCAAGCCACCCATGACTTTTTCCACGAACCCCAAATGCGCGCGCATCCGCGCGAGTAATCCGACGAAAGGCTTCAGCGCGAAGGCGGCGAGAAGAAACGGAATCCCCAAGCCGAGCGAATAGACCGCGAGCAATCCAGCCCCGCGCGCCACCGTTGCCTCGGACGCGGCGACCGCAAGGATCGCCGCCAGCACCGGTCCGATACAGGGCGTCCAGCCGAAAGCGAACGCAAGACCCATCGCATAGGCGCCCCAAAGCCCGACCGGCTTGTCGACATTCATCCGCACCGTACGGGCGAGCAGCGGAATATTGAAGGCGCCGAGGAAGTGCAGCCCCATCACGATGATGGCGACGCCGGCGACGATCGCGAGCGCATCGGAATGCGCGCGCAAAAGATCGCCGACCGCGGAGGCGCTGGCGCCAAGCGCGACGAACACGGTCGTGAAGCCGAGAACGAAGAGAAACGCCGTCGCCAATTCGCGCCGCGCGACCAAAGGCGCCTGCTCGCGCGCGATCAAGTGCTCGAATGTCGTGCCGGCGAGAAAGCATAAATAAGGCGGCACCAGCGGCAGCACGCAGGGCGAAACGAAACTAACAAGCCCCGCGGCAAGGGCGGCCGGAATGGTGACGTCGGTCATGGCGCTGTTCTGCCGCCCCGAGAAGCCGAGGGCAAGGAGCGCGAGAAAACCTCGCCTCGTTTTGATCGCGGCGTGAATGGCAGCCATGACTTGCCGCCTTCGCCACGATCAGGTTCAGTCGTCCCAGAAGGAGGCACCGCCCGTGCCAAGGCGCAAGAACCTGATCACCGACGTGCCCGGCGTTCTCGTCGGCCACGCGACCGATCTGAAGGTCGGCTCGGGCGCGACCGCCATTGTATTCGAAGCACCGGCCATCGCCTCCGTCGACGTGCGCGGCGGCGGCACCGGCACGCGTGAGTTCGACCTTCTCGATCCTGTTGCAACGGTCGAGCGCGTCGACGCCTTCGCGTTGTCCGGCGGCTCCGCCTTCGGGCTCGAGACCGGTTCGGGCGTCGCGGCCTATCTGGCAGAACAAGGCCGCGGCTTCGTCGTGCGTTCGGCGCGCGTACCGATCGTGCCTGGTGCGATTCTCTTCGACCTGTTGAACGGCGGTGACAAGGGCTGGGGCCGTTATCCGCCTTATCGTGAACTCGGCTACGCCGCGGCGAAAGCGGCATCCGCCGAATTCGAGATCGGCAGTGTCGGCGCCGGCACCGGCGCCAGCACCGAGAATTTGCAAGGCGGCATCGGCTCGGCGTCGGCGCAAACGAAAGACAGAGCGATCCTCGGTGCCATCGTCGCGGTCAACACGGTGGGCCGGGTGACGATCGGCAATAGCCACCATTTCTGGGCTGCGCCCTTCGAGCAGGAGAACGAATTCGGCGGCCTCGGCTGGCCGGCGAAATTTCCCGCCGATGCGCATATCCCGCATCTCAAGGGGCGACTGCCCGCAACCAACACCACGCTCGCGCTGGTCGCGACCGATGTCGCGCTGACCAAGCCGCAGGCGAAGCGCCTCGCGGTGATGGCTTCGGCGGGGCTCGCGCGTGCGATCTATCCGGTCTTCTCGCCCATGGATGGCGATATTGTATTCGCCGCTTCGACCGGGGCACGCAAGCTTGACGACGCGGTGCATGGCCTCGCCGAACTCGGCACCATCGCCGCGAACTGCCTTGCCCGCGCCGTCGCGCGCGCCATTTTCGAGGCGAACACCCTTCCTTTCGCGGACGCACTGCCTTCGTGGCGCGATCGCTTCAAGAGCGCAAAGGAATGAGCATCAACGAGCGGCTACGCGGCGGCCTCCACTGGCTGGGCCGCCACGGAACGCGCGCCATCGCCGTGAGTCTTGCGGTCGGCATTCTGTTTCCGCCGCTCGCGGCCTTCCTGAAGCCCGTCTTCGGCGCCTCCGTCTTCTGCCTGATGGTGCTCGCCTTCCTGCGCGTCGAACCCCCCGCTCTGTGGGCCGTGTTCGCGCGCCCCTGGCTCGTACTCGCGGCGAGCGTTTGGATCATGGTCGTTGTCCCGCTCGTCTTCTGTCCGCTGTTTCAATGGCTCGGCGTCGATGCCTCGGGGCGCGAGGGATTGTTGACCGGCCTTGTCCTGCAGGCAGCTGCACCCCCGGTGCTTTCGGCCACCGCCTTCTCCGCGATCCTCGGCCTCGACGTAGCGGTCTCGCTCGCCACGCTCATCGTAACTACGGCGATAACTCCGCTGACCGCGCCGATCTTCGTCGCGCTATTCGCGGGCGCTGGCCTGGCAATCGATCCCCTCGTGCTTGCGCTGCGCCTCGCCGCCTTCCTCGGTGGCGCCTTCGTCATCGCCTTGCTGTTGCGGCGATGGCTAGGCGCCGAACGTGTCGCGGCGCATCGGCATGAGATTGATGGCGCGAGCGTAATCACGCTCATGATCTTTGGCGTTGCATCGATGGATGGCGTTACGGCAAAGGCGTTTGCCGACCCCCATCTCGTCCTGGTCATGCTTGCGATCGCCTTCGCGCTCGCACTCGGGCTTTTCGCGCTGACGACGCTGATCTTCAGGGCAGGCGGATTGGAGCGCGCCTTTGCCGTGGGCTTTGCCGGCGGCCACCGCAACATGGCCATTATGCTCGCCACCGCCGGCACCGTTCCCGATATCGCCTGGATCTATTTTGCGACCTACCAATTTCCCGTTTACCTTGCGCCGTTAATCGTATCGCCGCTGATTTCGCGTCTTCTCGTCGCCCGGTTGCCTCGCGACTGATCTGCGTGGTACGGCCTCGTCTGTGAGATCATGACTCGCCCGCTTATTGTCGCGCCCTCGATCCTGTCCGCCGATTTCGCCAAGCTTGGCGAAGAGGTGCGCGCAGTCGAAGGCGCGGGCGCCGACTGGATCCACGTCGACGTGATGGACGGTCACTTCGTTCCGAACATCACCATCGGGCCGGACGTGGTGAAGGCGCTCCGCCCGCACACGAAAAAGACCCTCGACGTGCACCTGATGATCGCGCCTTGCGATCCGTATCTCGCGGCCTTCGCCGCGGCCGGCGCCGACATCATCACCGTGCACGTGGAAGCGGGCCCGCACGTGCACCGCTCGCTGCAGGCGATTCGCGCGCTCGGGAAGAAAGTCGGCGTCACCCTCAACCCGGCAACGCCGGAATCGTCGATCGAGCATGTGCTTGACCTCGTCGACCTCATTCTTGTGATGTCGGTGAACCCCGGTTATGGCGGACAGAAATTCATTCCCGCCGCCGTCGACAAGATCCGCAATCTTCGCGTCATGGCCGGCGGCCGCCCCATCGACATCGAGGTCGACGGCGGGATAACGCCGGAGACGGCGCCGCTCGTCGCGCGCGCCGGCGCCAATGTCCTGGTCGCGGGCTCGGCGGTCTTCAAGGGCGGCAAGCCGGATGCGTATCGCGCCAACATCGCCGCCATCCGCAACGCGGCGGCAACCGCCCGCGGCGAGGCCGCATGATCCCGCGCTATTCCCGCCCGGAGATGGCCGCGATCTGGTCGCCCGAGACACGCTTCCGCATATGGTTCGAGATCGAAGCCTACGCCGCCGACGCCATGGCGGAGATCGGGCTCATTCCGAAAGAAGCGGCGAAGACAATTTGGGAAAAAGGAAAGAACGCGAAGTTCGATGTTGCCCGCATCGACGCGATCGAGCGCGAGGTCAAGCACGACGTCGTCGCCTTTCTCACGCATCTCGCGGAGATCGTCGGGCCGGAGGCGCGCTACGTGCATCTCGGGCTTACCTCTTCCGACATTCTCGACACCTGCCTCGCGGTGCAGCTATCGCGCGCCGCCGACATTCTGCTCGCCGATCTCGACCGCCTGCTCGCGGCGCTGAAGAAGCGCGCCTTCGAATACAAGGACACGCCAACGGTCGGCCGCTCGCACGGTATCCACGCGGAGCCCACGACCTTCGGCCTCAAGCTCGCTTTCGCCTATGCCGAATTCACACGCGCGAAGACGCGCCTCGAACACGCGCGCGCGGAGATCGCGACCTGCGCCATCTCCGGCGCCGTCGGCACCTATGCCAACAACGATCCGCGCATCGAGGCATATGTGGCGAAAAAGCTTGGGCTCGCGGTCGAACCCGTCTCGACGCAGATCATCCCGCGCGACCGTCACGCCGCCTTTTTTGCGACGCTCGCCGTGATCGCCTCTTCGGTCGAGCGGTTTGCCACCGAAATCCGTCATCTGCAGCGCACCGAAGTGGGCGAAGCCGAGGAATATTTCTCCGCCGGGCAAAAGGGTTCTTCGTCCATGCCCCACAAGCGCAATCCGGTGCTGTCCGAGAACCTCGTAGGGCTAGCGCGCCTCGTGCGCGCCTATGCGACGCCCGCGCTCGAGGACGTGGCGCTCTGGCACGAGCGCGACATTTCGCACTCCTCGGTCGAGCGCATGATCGGCCCGGACGCGACGGTCACCCTCGACTTCGCCCTCGACCGGCTTGCGGGCGCGGTTGAGAAGCTCATCGTCTACCCCGAGGCGATGAAGCGGAACCTCGCGCGGCAGGGCGGCCTCGTGAACTCCGAGCGGGTGCTCCTCGCGCTCGTCAATAAGGGGCTTGCGCGCGAGGAGGCTTACAAGCTCGTACAGCGGAACGCGATGAAGGCTTGGGCCGGCGAAGGCGAGTTCCTGAACCTCTTGAAGCACGACCCGGATGTGATTCAAAAGATTCGCGAATCAGAGCTTGAAGCCCTCTTCGACCTCAACCATCACTTCAAGCACGTGGATACGATCTTCAAGCGGGTCTTCGGCAAGGCATGAAAGCCCGGCGGCATCAGCTTCCGGCCATGATTTCCTTGGCCGCGCGCTGCAAAAGCTCATCCATGGTCTTGCGGATCTCCTGATCGGACACCGCGACCTTCTTGGCATCGAGGTCGGCGCGCACCTTGCGGAAAACATCATGGTCGCTCCCCTCCTCGAAATCGGAAGCGACGACCGCTTTCGCGTAGGCATCGGCATCCGCGCCGGCAAGGCCAAGCTTCGCCGCCGCCCACAGGCCGAGAAGTTTGTTCCGCCGCGCCGTTACCTTGAAGCGCAGCTCCTCGTCATGCGCGAATTTGTTCTCGAAGCCTTCCTCGCGCTTGTCAAAGGTCGTCATCGGATCCTCATGGCTTGCCGCCGGTCGTAGCGCCGGAGGCCCTCGACCGATTCGCTTTGATATCGGGCCGCTGCATCAGGATCAACCGCGAAGCAATGGGAGGACGGCCCGGGACAACTGCCTTTGTTGCATTGTACTGAATGCCTTGATCGGCTAGGTTCCAAAAAGTGGCGCGGGGACGAGGTTTGAGGCCGCTCTTGCCGCCACACGCTGCGGCACCCACCTATCGAGCCGGGATGCCGTTTGTTGTTTCAGGAGTTCTCGCCCAAGATGGATTTTCGCAAACCACGGTACACTCCCATGAGCCGCCGCCGCAAAATCTATGAGGGCAAGGCGAAGATCCTTTACGAAGGACCCGAGCCCGACACCCTTATCCAGCATTTCAAAGACGATGCCACCGCCTTTAATGCGAAAAAGCATGAGATCGTGGACGGCAAAGGCGTGCTCAACAACCGCATTTCGGAATACATCTTCCAGCGGCTGAACGAGATCGGCGTGCCGACGCATTTCGTCCGCCGGCTCAACATGCGCGAGCAATTGGTGCGCGAAGTCGAGATCATCCCGCTCGAAGTGGTGGTGCGGAACGTCGCCGCGGGCTCGCTCGCAACGCGCCTTGGCCTCGAGGAAGGGACGCAGCTGCCGCGCTCGATCATCGAATTCTATTACAAGAACGACAAGCTCGGCGACCCGATGGTGTCGGAAGAGCATATCACCGCCTTCGGCTGGGCGAACACGCAGGAAATCGACGACGTCACGGCGCTTGCGATCCGTGTCAACGATTTTCTCACCGGCCTTTTCCTCGGCATCGGCATCCGCCTCGTTGACTTCAAAATGGAGTGCGGACGGCTGTGGGAAAATGACATGCTGCGCATCGTCGTCGCCGACGAAATCAGCCCCGACACCTGCCGGCTGTGGGACATCAAGACCAACGAGAAGCTCGACAAGGACCGCTTCCGCCGCGACCTCGGCGGCCTGATCGAGGCCTACACCGAAGTTGCGAAGCGCCTCGGCGTCATGGCCGAAGGCGAGCCGCCGCAAGGCCGCGGGCCGGTGCTCGTGCAGTGAGGCGCGAAGCCGCGTGTCGCGTTTCGGCGGGGGCTTCTGCCCCCGTCGCTGTTTCGGAGCGCTAGAGAGCGATGAAAGCGCGCGTCACCGTAACGCTGAAGACGGGAATTCTTGACCCACAGGGCAAGGCGATCGAAGGCGCGCTGAAGTCGCTCGGCATCGCCGGTGTTGCCAGCGTGCGCCAGGGCAAGGTGTTCGACATCGAGATCGAAGGCGCCGACCGTGCCAAGGCCGAGAGCGCGCTGAAGCTTGCCGCCGAGAAGCTTCTCGCCAATATGGTGATCGAGAATTACCGGGTGGAGTTGCTATGAAATCCGCCGTCGTCGTCTTTCCCGGCATCAATCGCGAGCACGACATGGCGCGCGCGTTGAAGTTCGTCTCCGGGAAGGAGGCGGCGATGATTTGGCACGCCGATACCGACTTGCCCAAAGGCACCGACCTCGTCGTGCTGCCGGGCGGATTTTCCTATGGCGATTATCTCCGCTGCGGCGCGATTGCCGCGCGCGCGCCGATCATGGACGCGGTGCGCGCGCACGCCGCGAAAGGCGGGCTTGTGCTCGCCGTCTGCAACGGCTTCCAGATCGCCTGCGAAGCGGGATTGCTGCCGGGCGTGTTGATGCGGAACGCACGGCTCAAATTCATCTGCCACGAGGTTTTCCTGCGGGTCGAGCGCTCCGACACGCCGTTCACGCGCCGCTACAATGCCGGCGACGTCATCCGCGTGCCCGTCGCCCATGGCGAAGGCAACTATATCGCCGACAGAGAAACAATCGCGAAGCTTGAAGACGAGGGCCGCGTGCTCTTCCGCTACACCGCGCCCGACGGCAAGCTCGACCCCGCCTTTAATTTCAACGGCGCCACCAATGCCATCGCCGGCATTCTGTCCGAAAAGAAAAACGTGCTCGGCCTGATGCCGCACCCCGAAAACCATGTCGATCCGGTCGTTGGTCCAACGGACGGACGGCGTTTATTTGAAAGCCTCGTCGAGACCCTCGCCGCCTGAAAATGATTCCCAACGAGCCGCAGATCACGCCGAAGCTTGTCGCCGAACATGGCCTCAAGCCCGACGAATATGAACGCTTTCGCGCCCTGATCGGCCGCGATCCGAGTTTCACCGAGCTCGGCATCGTCTCGGCGATGTGGAACGAGCACTGCTCCTACAAATCCTCGAAGGCCCACTTGCGCGGGCTGCCGACCAAAGCGCCGTGGGTGATCCAGGGCCCGGGCGAAAACGCCGGCGTCATCGATATCGGCGGCGGCCTCGCCTGCGTCTTCAAGATGGAGAGCCACAATCACCCCTCCTTCATCGAGCCCTATCAGGGAGCGGCGACCGGCGTCGGCGGCATTCTGCGCGACGTCTTCACCATGGGCGCGCGTCCGGTCGCCTGCCTCAATGCGCTCCGTTTCGGCGATCCGAAACATCCGAAGACGCGGGCGCTGGTCGCGGGCGTCGTCGCCGGTATCGGCGGCTACGGCAATTCCTTCGGGGTGCCGACTGTCGGCGGCTCGGTCGGGTTTCACTCGCGCTACGACGGCAACATTCTCGTCAACGCCATGGCTGTCGGCATCGCCGAGAAGGACAAGATCTTCTACGCCAAGGCGACCGGCGTCGGCCGCCCCGTTGTTTATCTCGGCTCGAAGACCGGCCGCGACGGAATTCATGGCGCCACCATGGCTTCGGCCGAGTTCGGCGAGGATTCCGAGGAGAAGCGGCCGACCGTGCAGGTTGGTGACCCGTTCTCGGAAAAACTTCTGTTGGAGGCCTGCCTCGAAATCATGCGCAAAGGCTGCGTGATCGCGATCCAGGACATGGGCGCTGCCGGCCTCACCTGCTCCGCGGTCGAAATGGGCGCCAAGGGCGATCTCGGCGTCACGCTCGATCTTGATCGCGTGCCGACGCGCGAAGCGGCGATGACCGCCTACGAGATGATGCTCTCCGAAAGCCAGGAGCGCATGCTGATGGTGCTGAAGCCCGAAAAGGAAAAAGAGGCCGAGGCGATTTTCAGGAAATGGGGACTCGATTTCGCCGTGGTCGGCGAAACCACGGGCAGCAAGCGTTTCATCGTGCGTTACGCGGGCGACGTGATGGCGGACCTGCCGATCAAGGAACTCGGCGACGAAGCGCCGGAATATAATCGGCCCTTTGTTGAACCGAAGAAGCTCCCCGTCCTCGAAGCGAAATCGCTCCCCTACTCCGGCTCGATCAAGCAAGCGCTCGAAAAGCTCATCGCCTCACCCGATCTCTGCTCCAAGCGCTGGGTGTGGGAGCAGTATGATCACCTAATTCTCAACAACACCGTGCAGCGGCCGGGTGGTGATGCGGCCGTCGTCCGCATCCATGACGGGCCAAAGGCGCTCGCGCTCACCACCGATGTTACCCCGCGCTATTGCGAGGCGGATCCCTTCGAAGGCGGCAAGCAGGCGGTGGCGGAAGCCTGGCGCAATCTCACCGCCGTCGGCGCAAAGCCGCTCGCGGTCACCGACAATCTCAATTTCGGCAATCCCGAACGGCCGGAGATCATGGGCCAGTTCGTCTACTGCGTGCGCGGGATTTCCGAGGCCTGCAAGGCGCTCGACTTCCCTGTCGTCTCGGGGAACGTCTCGCTCTACAACGAGACCAATGGCCGCGCGATCCTGCCGACGCCGACGATCGGCGGCGTCGGGCTCCTCGACGATCTCGCAAAGTCGGCGACGCTTGCCTTCAAGGCCGAGGGCGAGACCATTCTCCTTGTCGGAGAAACCACGGGCTGGCTGGGCCAGTCGTCGTTTCTGGCCACGGTGCTCGGCCGCGAGGAAGGCGCCCCGCCGCCGGTCGATCTTGCCGTCGAAAAACGGAACGGCGACTTCGTCCGCCAGTTGATCGCGGAAGCGAGCGTCACCGCCGCCCACGACCTTTCCGACGGCGGCCTGTTGGTGGCGCTCGCCGAGATGGCGATGGCCTCGAACATTGGCGCCACGCTCGATTCGCCGCCCGCGGGCATGCCGGCCCACGCCTTCTGGTTCGGCGAGGACCAGGCCCGCTACGCGCTCACGGCGAAGCCCGCGGACGTGCCCAGGATTGTGGCAGCGGCGGGCGACAACGGCGTCCCGCTACGGGTTGTGGGTACAACTGGAGGCCGCCAATTGACGACTTCCGGTGAGGACCCAATATTGGTCTCAACTTTGCAGGCGCTGTTTGAGGAGTGGCTTCCTGCCTATATGGCGGGTGCGGCGACGGGATAGGGCTACGGCCAATGGCAATGCATGCCAGCGACATAGAACGGCTGATCAAGGCAGCCATTCCTGACGCGCAAGTGGAAATTCGTGACCTCGCCGGCGACGGCGACCATTATGCCGCCACCGTCGTGGCCGAGAGCTTTCGCGGAAAGAGCCGTGTGCAGCAGCACCAAATGGTCTATACTGCGCTCAAGGGCTCGATGGGCGGCGCACTGCATGCGCTCGCACTGCAGACCACGATCCCGGAAGGACGTTAGCGCATGATCCCGAAAAGTGGGAACCGGTTTTCGGACAAGATCATGCGCCCGCAAAAGGACCGACCATGAGCATCAGTCAATTCATCGATCAGCAGCTGAAATCCAACGACGTCGTACTGTTCATGAAAGGCACGCCGCAATTCCCGCAATGCGGCTTCTCGGGCCAGGTCGTCCAGATCCTCGATTATCTCGGTGTGCCGTATAAGGGCGTGAACGTGCTCGATTCCGACGAACTCCGCCAGGGCATCAAGGCTTATTCCAACTGGCCGACCATTCCGCAGCTTTATGTGAAGGGCGAGTTTGTCGGCGGCTGCGATATCATTCGCGAGATGTTCCAATCGGGTGAATTGCAAAGCGCCTTCAAGGAAAAGGGCGTTACGCTGCGCGAGCGCCTGCAGGCATAGACGCCTGACGAATAGAAATAAAAAGGTCGCCTGACGGCGGCCTTTTTATTTTTAGCGCGGGAAAGATTTAGCGCGAATAAAACTCGACCACGAGGTGCGGCTCCATCTGCACCGGATACGGCACTTCGCCGAGCCCCGGCACCCGCAGCATCTTCGCGGTCATCTTCTTGTGGTCGGTCTCGAGATAATCGGGCACTTCGCGTTCGGTCGATTGCGTGCCTTCGAGCACGAGCGCCATTTCCTTCGCCTTGCTCTTCAGCTCCACGAGGTCGCCGACCTTGACGCGGAAGCTCGGGATGGTGACGCGCTTGCCGTTCACCGTCACGTGGCCGTGCGAGACGAGCTGGCGGGAGGAAAACACCGTCGGCGCGAATTTCGCGCGATAGACGATGGCGTCGAGCCGGCGCTCCAGAAGCCCGATCAGGATCGCGCCGGTATCGCCGCGAACCCGCGTTGCTTCCTGATAGATCTTGCGGAATTGCCGCTCCGAAATATTGGCGTAGTAGCCGCGGAGCTTTTGCTTGGCGCGGAGCTGCACGCCGAAATCGGAGAGCTTGCCCTTGCGCCGCTGGCCATGCTGGCCGGGGCCGTATTCGCGGCGGTTGACGGGGCTCTTCGGGCGGCCCCAGATATTTTCGCCCATGCGGCGATCGAGCTTATGCTTCGCCGACTTGCGCTTCGACATCGCGGATCCCTTTCTCGTTTCGGATCGCGCCCTCCTCTGCCGGAAATTCCAGCCGACAGGCAAGACAACCGTGCGCCGGTGCTTGCCGCGGGTGCGGGAAAAGCCAAGCGGGCCCGAGGGCCCGCCAAGCCCGGCTGGATTAGCCGGAAGCGCGGCCGCCTGTCAAACCGGGACTCCTGCGGGCGCGGCCGCCACCGCAATCACGCCGAATTGGAGCAAGGATCGCCCAAGCTCCGGCGTCGGGGGCTTTCCACTTGTGAAGAACGATACAATCGGCGCGCCCAGCGGCTTGCCTTCGTCCCCGACAAGGCTTGAAGCGCGGCGCGCGATCGCTCCCGCCGGATCGATCCAATTGACTGGCCAAGGCGCCGCTTTGGCAAGCCGGTCGAGGATCAGCGGATAATGCGTGCAGGCGAGCACCACCGTGTCGGTGCGAGCGCCATCATCGACGAAAGCAGGCGCGATTTCCGCCGCGATCGCCGCGTCCTCGACGGCTTCGCCCTGCAGGGCAGCTTCGGCGAGCGAGGCAAGCCTGTCGCTGCCGACGAGCGCGACGTTGCACCCTGCGGCGAATTCGCGGATGAGGTTTTGCGTGTAGTCGCGCTTCACCGTGCCGGGTGTTGCGAGCACGCTTACGCGTTTCGTGGCGGAGCGCTCGCAAGCAGGCTTGATCGCGGGCACGGTGCCGACAAAAGGAATCGAGAAACGCGCCCGCAAGGCCGGAAGCGCGAGTGTCGAGGCGGTGTTGCAGGCGACCACCACGAGCTCGGGATCACAGTGCTCGATCATTCCGGCGACGACCGTGACGACGCGCTCGACCAGCGCCGCATCGGGCCAGCGGCCATAGGGAAAGGCCGCGTCATCGGCGGCATAGATCAGACGGAGATCGGGCCTGAGCTGTGCGATCTCGCGTAGCACCGTGAGGCCGCCGAGACCGGAATCGAAGACGACAACCGTTTTACCGGGGAGGCCGCGCATTCGTTCCTTTCCCGCGTAAGCCGCCATCGAGCATGGCTGGAGACGGTAAAGAACGCCTTGCTATGGCGACGTCAAGTCGCGCCGCGGTCTTCGAGAATCGAGGCGTGGAGCCTGCCGAGAAGCGCCGGCAAATCGTTTTCGACATCCGCCTCCGACACATCGATGATCCGGTATTGCCTTTCCGCGAGCCAGTCCCGCTTTTCTTTTCGCGCCCGCGCCGCCTCGGCCGGCTCGGTTTGCGGAACGATGTCGATCACCGTGCGCAATGGAAACGAGACGAGGTCCGTGATGTGCGGACCGACCGGCACCTGCCGCTTGAAGCCGAGGTCGGCGAAGCGGCGGTCCTTCGTCAAGCCGTCCCATAGCGCGCGCTCGGCATCGGTCGGATTGCGGCGTAGGAGCCGCGCGAGCCCGCGCACCGGCCCGCGCTCCGACGGTACCCTGCCGTCGCCGTGCTCGGCGAGAAGCGCCCGCAGCACCGCCGCCTCCTCGCCGTCGAGCACGCCTCCCTTGGCCGGCCCCTTGCGGCCTTCGGCGAGTGCCAGGATCACGCCGTGCAGCGTATGGATGTCTTGCTGCGTGGGCTGCATGCGAGTGATGATGTTGCGCAAGTTCACAATCATGGTCGTGTGCTTTTCCGGCGGCCGGAAGAACTCGACGCGCGCAAGCTCGCGCTCAAGATTGGCGAAGAAGGCCAGGAGCTGCTCCTTGGGCGCGGGCGCGGATTTCTCCGGCATTGAAAATGGAAGCGCGCCGCTGTTCGAATGCTTGAACCATTCATAGGCGACGACCGCGACCGCATGCGAAAGGTTGAGCGAGGCAAAGCCCGGGTTCACCGGCAGGGTGAGGATCGCATCGGCAAGACCCACCTCGTCGTTCTCGAGGCCGTTCCGCTCGCGGCCGAACATGAACGCGACTTTCTCGCCGGCGGCCGCGCGCGATGCCGCGGCGTGCGCCGACTCGTTGGCGCCGAGCACAGGCTTTGCCTGATCGTGCTGACGCGCGGTCGTGGCGAAGAGAAAATTACAGTCGGCGATCGCCGCCTCGATCGTATCGAAAAGCTTCGCCTCGTCGAGGATACGGTCGGCACCCGAGGCCGAGCGGCGCGCCTGCACGTTCGGCCAGCCGTCCCGCGGCCGCACCAGGCGAAGCTCCGAGAGGCCGAAATTCGCCATGGCGCGGGCAGCGGCGCCAATATTCTCGCCGAGCTGCGGCTCGACGAGAATGATGACGGGGCCGCCCGCGACCCAGGGCTTCGTTCGATCGGTACCCGCGCCCGGCATTTTGCTTCATCTCCTCGTTCGACGCGCTCGGCGAAAGTCGGCTTCCTCCGGTTATAATCCGGTGCTATAGCCTCGCCGCCTAGGCCGGTTTTATTCCGGCCACCGCCTGCCATCCAAAGAAAACAAACGCTCCGTTTTCGAGAGAAAGTCCCCGCCATGGCGAAAATCAAGGTCAAGAACCCCGTCGTCGAACTCGATGGGGACGAGATGACGCGCATCATCTGGAAGCTCATCAAGGACAAGCTGATCCATCCTTATCTCGACGTCGAGCTTCTCTACTACGACCTTGGCATCGAAAACCGTGACAAAACCGAGGACCGCGTCACCGTCGAGGCGGCGGAAGCGATCAAGCGCGTGGGCGTCGGGGTCAAATGCGCGACGATCACGCCCGACGAAGCGCGCGTGAAGGAGTTCGGCTTGAAAAAAATGTGGCGCTCGCCGAACGGAACCATCCGCAACATCCTCGACGGCGTCATTTTTCGCGAGCCGATTATCTGCAAGAACGTGCCGCGCCTCGTGCCGGGCTGGACGCAGCCGATCATCATCGGCCGCCACGCCTATGGCGATCAGTACCGCGCCACCGACTTCAAGGTGCCGGGCAAGGGCAAGCTCACCATCACCTTCACCGGCACTGACGGCAAGAAGATCGAGCATGAGGTGTTCGAATTCCCCGGCGCCGGGGTCGCGCTCGCCATGTACAATCTCGACGACTCGATCCGCGATTTCGCCCGCGCGTCGATGAATTACGGCCTATCACGCGGCTATCCGGTCTATCTTTCGACCAAGAACACCATTCTCAAAATCTACGACGGCCGCTTCAAGGATATTTTCCAGGAAGTCTACGATAAGGAATTCAAGGCCGAGTTCGAGAAGAAGAAGATCACCTACGAACACCGGCTGATCGACGACATGGTGGCATCCGCCCTGAAATGGTCGGGCGGCTATGTCTGGGCCTGCAAGAATTACGACGGCGACGTGCAATCAGATACGGTGGCGCAGGGCTTCGGCTCGCTTGGCCTGATGACTTCCGTGCTGATCACACCCGATGGCAAGACGATGGAAGCGGAGGCCGCCCACGGCACGGTGACGCGGCACTATCGCGAGCATCAGAAGGGCAAGGAGACGTCGACCAATTCGGTCGCCTCGATCTTCGCCTGGACGCGCGGGCTCGCGCACCGCGCCAAACTCGACAACAATGCGGAGCTTGCGAAATTCGCCGCAACGCTCGAGAAAGTCTGCATCAACACGGTCGAATCTGGCTTTATGACCAAGGACTTGGCGCTTCTCGTCGGCGCCGATCAAAAATGGCTTTCGACTACAAGCTTCCTCGACAAGGTCGACGAAAACCTCAAGAAGGCCATGCGCTGATCAAGGCAAAGCTTCAAGGCTCTCCACCGCCGCGCCTCAGTACCGCTGCTCGCACCTGCTCGGCAATCCGCTGATCGCGCTCCATCAGCGCGCGAAGATCGTTCGCATCCAGGATCAGCAGGTTGGCGCGGGAAACAGCCGTGGCGGTGGCCGAACGCTTGCTGCGCTTGAGCGCCGCCATTTCCCCGAAGAACTCGCCGGGCCCCAGCCGCACGCGCTCCTTCGGCAATTCAATCTCTATCTCGCCGGCGGCGATGAAGTACATCGAATGCCCCTCCTCCCCCTTGCGGATGATCACGTCGCCGGGATCGAAAGTCTGCGCCTTCAGGAGCCGGATGATGTCGGCGATTTCCATCGCGTTAAGCTCGGCGAAGAGCGGAAAGCGCGCGACCATGCTCCAGGTCACGACGAAATCACGGCGGCGGATTTCGTTGGCGAACGCCGATGCAATGATACCGACCGGCAATGCGACCATCATCAGGCCGAACAGAATCGTAACCGCCGCGACGAGCTTGCCGGCGACCGTGACCGGCACCGCATCGCCATAGCCGACGGTGCCGAGCGTCACGATCGCCCACCACATGGCGTCGGGGATGGTGCCGAAGCGATCGGGCTGGGCGTCGCGCTCGACGAGATACATCATCGAGGCGGAGATCATCGTCGTGCCGGCGAGAATGCCGAGGCTGCCGAGCAATGCACGTCGCTCCGAATAGATCGCGTCGAACAGCGAGCGCATCGCCGTGGAGTGACGGACGAGCTTGAGAAAGCGGATCGCGCGCAACACCAGGAGAAAGCGCAAATCCGCGGAAAAGAATAGCGCCACCCAGAACGGCAGCACGGCGAGAAGATCGACGAGCCCGTCGAAACCGAAGACGAATTTCAGGCGCGCTTGCACCGGCGACAGATGGCTATGCGGCGCGTGTTCGACCGCGACCCATAACCGCAAGAGATATTCCGCGCTGAAGAGAATGAGCGAGGCGATCTCGATCACCTCGAAAAGACCGTGATAGCGCGCTTCGAGCGAGGGCACGGATTCGAGCGTCATCGCCAAGAGATTGACGATGATGAGGAGCGCGAGGAGCCGCCCGACGAGCCAACTCGTGCGGTCGCCAATCGGGCCCTGTTCGAGGATTTGATAGAGGCGGCGGCGGATCTTGCGCGCGGCCGAATGCCCGTCTTCCGCGGCGCCCCTTTGTTTCGCGTTCTGTTTCATCCGGGCGGCGCGCGGCAAGCTCTCAGGCGCCGCCGAGCGCGGCTTCGATCGCCTTCAGCGCCGCCTCGGCCTTGCTGCCGTCGGGACCGCCGCCCTGCGCCATGTCGGCGCGGCCGCCACCGCCCTTGCCGCCCAGCGCTTCGGAACCGTGGCGCACGAGGGTGGCCGCATTGAATTGCTGGGTCAGATCATCGGTGACGCCGACCACAAGCCCGGCACGCCCCTCGTCGTTGACGCCGACGATGGCGACGACGCCGGATCCAAGCTGCCGCTTGCCTTCGTCGGCGAGGCTTTTCAGATCCTTCATCTCGATGCCGGTCACCGCACGCGCGAGGTACTTGACCTTGCCGACCATTTGCACGCCGTCCTCGCCGCCTTTGGCGCCGCCGCCCATGGCGAGCTTTTTTCTCGCCTCCGCGAGATCCCGTTCAAGACGCTTACGCTCCTCAACGAGCGCATCGAGGCGGGCCGGCACCTCGGCGACCGAAGCTTTGAGGAGTGCTGCCGCCGCATGCAAGCCGCGTGCTTCGTTCGCGAGATGATGGCGTGCGGCATTACCGGTGAGCGCCTCGATGCGGCGGACGCCCGCCGCGACCGCGCCTTCCGAGACAACGGTGATGAGCCCGATATCGCCGGTACGCGTGACATGGGTGCCGCCGCAAAGCTCGACCGACCAGCCGAGGCTGTTGCCGCCACCCTTGCCCATCGACACGACCCGCACCTCGTCCCCGTATTTCTCGCCAAAGAGAGCGCGCGCGCCGGAAGCGGTCGCGTCGTCGACCGCCATCAAGCGCGTCTCCACCGGCGCGTTTTGCAAGACGATCGCGTTGGCGATGTCCTCGACCTTGGCGATCTCTTTGTCCTCGATTGTTTTCGGATGCGCGAAGTCGAAGCGCAGCCGGTCGGGGGCGACCAGCGAGCCCTTTTGCGCCACATGATCGCCAAGCACCTGACGAAGCGCTTCGTGCAAAAGGTGCGTCGCCGAGTGGTTGCGGCGGATCTCACGGCGGCGCGCGTGATCGACGTCGAGCGAAAGCGCAAGCCCAGGCTTCAGCGCGCCCTCTTCCACCTTGCCGAAATGCGCGAAGAGATCGCCGGCCTTTTTCTGGGTGTCGGTGACGCGAAATTTGACCCCTTCGCCGGTCAAGAAACCCGTATCGCCGACCTGGCCGCCGGATTCGCCATAGAACGGCGTCTGGTTCAGAACCACCACGCCGCTCTCGCCTTTCTTCAAGGCGTCAACCTCCTTGCCGTCGCGGACAAGGGCCGCGACCACGCCTTCGGCGTTCTCGGTTTCGTAGCCAAGGAATTCCGTGGCGCCGGCCTTTTCGCGCAGCGAAAACCAGACGGCTTCGGTCGCGGCCTCGCCCGATCCCGACCAGGCGGCGCGCGCCTTTTGCCGCTGGCGCTCCATCGCGGCATTGAATGCCTGCGTGTCGACCGAAATGCCGCGCGGCCTGAGCGCATCCTCGGTGAGATCGAGCGGGAAGCCGTAGGTGTCGTAGAGCTTGAACGCGGTTTCGCCGGAAAACTTCGCGCCGTGTTTGGCGCTCTTGCTTTCCTCTTCCAGCAACGCAAGCCCGCGCTCGAGCGTCTTGCGGAACCGCGTCTCCTCGAGCTTCAAGGTCTCGCTGATCAACGCCTCCGCGCGCAGAAGCTCCGGATAGGCCTGGCCCATCTCGCGCACGAGCGTCGGCACGAGCCGCCACATCAAGGGCTCCTTGGCGCCGAGAAGCTCGGCGTGGCGCATGGCGCGTCGCATGATGCGCCGGAGCACGTAGCCGCGTCCCTCGTTCGAAGGCAGCACCCCGTCGGCGACAAGAAAAGAAGCGGCGCGCAAATGATCGGCGATCACGCGATGGCTCGCTTTATGCTCGCCCGTGGCCTCGACCCCGGTGAGGTCGATGCTCGCGCGGATGAGCGCGCGGAAGAGATCGATGTCGTAGTTGTCGTGGACGCCTTGCATGACGGCGGCCATGCGCTCGAGGCCCATGCCGGTGTCGACCGAGGGCTTCGGCAGTGAGATGCGCTTGCCGCCCGTCTGCTGCTCGAACTGCATGAAGACGAGATTCCAGATCTCGATGAAGCGATCGCCCTCGGAATCGGGAGAGCCCGGCGGCCCGCCGGGAATTTCTCGCCCATGGTCGTAGAAGATTTCCGAACACGGCCCGCAGGGGCCGGTGTCGCCCATCGACCAGAAATTGTCGGAGGTCGCGATCTTGATGATCTTCGCTTCGGGAAGGCCCGCGATCTTCTTCCAAAGCTTGAAGGCGTCCTCGTCCTCGGAATAGACCGTGACCAGCAGGCGATCCTTCGGCAAGGCGAAGGTTTTCGTGATCAGCTCCCAGGCGAGCTCGATCGCGCGCTCCTTGAAATAGTCGCCGAAGGAGAAATTGCCGAGCATCTCGAAAAAGGTGTGGTGGCGCGCGGTATAGCCGACATTGTCGAGATCATTATGCTTGCCGCCAGCGCGCAGGCACTTTTGCGCCGTCACCGCGCGCGAATAGGGCCGTTTCTCGATCCCGGTGAAGACATTCTTGAATTGCACCATGCCGGCATTGGTGAACAAGAGCGTCGGGTCGTTGCGCGGCACCAGGGGCGAGGACGGCACGATTTCGTGGCCGCGCTTCGCGAAGAAGTCGAGGAAGGTAGAGCGAACTTCGTTGACGCCGTTCATGGCCGCGATGTCTATAGACGACACGCGCCATCGTAAAGCCGGACCCGCCGCAGGCGGGCAGTGCCTGCGGCGGGCCAAACGCGTCCGAAGATGAAGCGCGGGGCCGGGAAGCGGCGGGCGGCCTCGTGCGGGGCGGTTTCCCGATGCCGGTCGAGCGGGAGCCGGCTGGGGACTTCGGGAAAGCCGCCGTTACGCCTCGGTCGCGTCGGCGTCATCGTCCTCCGCCTCGGCGGGACCGAGAATCTGTTCGGCGATCAGCCCCGCATTCTGGCGAATCGCGGCCTCGATCTTGCCCGCGATTTCGGGATTCTGCTTGAGGAAAGTCTTCGCGTTCTCGCGTCCCTGACCGAGACGCTGGCTGTCGTAGGAGAACCAGGCGCCCGACTTCTCGACAACGCCGGCCTTGAGCCCAAGATCGATCAGCTCGCCCATCTTGGAGACGCCCTCGCCATACATGATGTCGAACTCGACCTGCTTGAAGGGCGGCGCGAGCTTGTTCTTGACGACTTTCACGCGCGTGGAATTTCCAACGACTTCGTCGCGCTCCTTGATCACGCCGATGCGGCGGATGTCGAGCCGCACCGAGGCGTAGAATTTGAGCGCGTGGCCGCCGGTGGTGGTTTCGGGTGATCCGTACATGACGCCGATCTTCATGCGGATCTGGTTGATGAAGATCACCATGGTGTTGGAGCGCGAAATCGACGCGGTGAGCTTGCGCAGCGCCTGGCTCATCAGGCGCGCCTGCGAACCCGGCTGCACGTCGCCCATCTCGCCGTCGAGCTCGGCCCGCGGCACCAGGGCCGCGACGGAATCGATCACCAGGATGTCGACCGCGCCCGAGCGCACGAGAGTGTCGGCGATTTCGAGGGCCTGCTCGCCGGCGTCGGGCTGCGAGATCAGGAGATTATCGATGTCGACGCCAAGCTTTCTCGCATAGACCGCGTCCATGGCGTGCTCGGCGTCGATGAAGGCGCAGACGCCGCCGCGCTTCTGCGCCTCAGCGATGGCATGCAGCGCGAGCGTGGTTTTACCGGAGGATTCCGGCCCGAAAATCTCGACCACCCGCCCGCGCGGCAGACCGCCGATGCCGAGCGCGATATCGAGGCCCAAGGAGCCCGAGGGGATGGTGTCGATATCGACCTTGTCGCGCTTGCCGAGGCGCATGATCGAGCCCTTGCCGAAATGGCGTTCGATCTGCGAGAGGGCGGCGTCGAGCGCCTTTGATTTGTCCATGGAGGCATTTTCTACGAGTCGGAGGGCTGCTGACGACATTGCCGGGCTCCCGCACCTGTGCCTAGAAGCAAAAGGCTGATTAGAACAGAACGGGTTCCGTGTACACTATTTGTTCTTTCTCCGCAAGAGCCTTTGTGACCTGCCGAACGATGCCCCAAAGTCACATCAGGCCGATTTCGTGACAATCGGGCGGAACCTTCAGAGCCGCTTGCGATTTTTGGCTATGCGGGGGCCGGATGATAGCCGGCAAAAGGAATTGGGGTGTCCATGACTTCAGCCAAGGAATTTCGCAAGCGCGCGGCCGAATGCCGCCGGATGTCCGAGGCCGCCGGCGATGGCATCATGCGGGGCTTGTGGGCGCGCCTTGCCGACCGATGGCTCACCTGCGCCGCTTTGGCAGAGCCGCAAGAGGACGACCAGACGCAAACATCGCACTGAAACCCTGCTTTGAGGCCGGAAAGCCGCGACGGGAATCGCCCATTTTGTGACGGCGGTCACAGTGGCTGCGAGCGGGGTTTCGTAGGTTCTCGTCATCGGACACCAAGTTCATTGGACCCACCCAGTCCAATTCCTTCTCGAGCCGCGGCCCCTCCCCCACCCAAAAAGCCGTGGTTCCAAGTCGAGGCCACCCAGCCCCCGCGGGTGGCCTCTCGATTCTGGGGCCCCTTCTTCCCGCGCTCACGCGCCCGTTACAGGCGCGTCATTCCCCGTGACGCATTCGTTATTCGATCAAGCCGAATAGTCCTTTTGGAATTCTTCAGGTTATCCCGCACCGCACCGCAATCTATATGCAACGCAACGGTGACGGGCACTCTGCCTTATCGCCGTTTTAAAAAGGAGACTGATCATGAAACAGCTCAGCAAGCTTGCGCTCATCGGTGCGCTTCTCGCGGCGACCGTCACGGCCGCTTCGGCCCAGGGCATCGACCGTGCGCACGACCAGGGCTATTCGACCCAGTACCAGAATGCCCCGCAGAACGAGCCGAACAAGTCCGACGTCGGCGAAAACGGCGGTGCTTGAAGACCCGGTGGCGCGGATCTCTTCCGCACCACGTCAAGAGACGGCCGGCCTTGCGCCGGCCGTTCTCTTTTTTACCGGACATGTTCACGATCGAGTGAATGAATTTTCCGCCGTCACGCAGGCGAAATATTTTTTCAACCGACGGCGAACGAAGGAATTTTTATTCTCTGTCTTCGCCCGCCAGCGAAATGCACGCGTGCGATGCGAAGGCGGTGTGACAAATTATTCGATCGCGCCGAATGATCTGTTCGAAATTTTCCCGGTAATTTACTGCGCCGCGCGGGCGTATCTCGCTTCAACCCATGGAGCATTCCGCTCCATCGCAAACTGAAGGAGATCGATCATGCGTTCTGCACTTCTCCTCGCCGGCGCCTTGACGCTTGGCGCAATCTCCGCAGCTTCGGCCCAGGAATCGTTCGCCCGTGGCCAGCAGCAGTGGCAGCCGCTCGGCTTCTTCCAGGCAGAGCCGCAGAATCAGCACCCGCGCGAGCTGAACTACAAGGACTGGAAAAATTCGGATGAGGCGCGCGAATTCAGCCGTTCCGAATATTCCGGCAAGATCACCAACAAGTAATGGACGTGCGTGTTGCGAACGCAGCCGGCCTCAAAGGGCCGGCTGCTTTCTTTTTGGGCGCTCCCTTCACGATCAAGTGAGCGCGCTCTCGCGCACGGGCTGCGGCCATATTTTTCGCGCTCGAATCGACTATTCGACGGGGCCTAAAACACTCTTCGGGAGAAGACCGATAATCCGGCGGCCGCGCCGGATTATCTTTTTAAAAATGCCGAGAAAAATGCCTCGAGGAAACGACAGATCAATGAACGCCAAGAAAAGAGTTCTGTCATGACCCGCAAATTCCTGCTGGCGATCGCATTCGCACTCGCCGCTTCCGCCGCCGTCGCGGCCGACGCGGTGCCCGACACCATTTACAATCCGAACGTGCCCTTCCCCTCCTACGATGACGTGCAGTCGCTAAGGATTTTCCGGCCCGAATACGGACTCCGCGAGCAGCTGCATCTCGACGCGCCCTGGAGCCACGTGTTCGAGAACGGTGTGCTGCCGCAGGAAGAGGATCACACCGACTGAGGTGAGCTTGAGGTGAGTTTCAAGCGCGCTTGCGCAACAGGCGGCCGTTTCCAGCCTGCACGGCAGGCGCGGAGGGCAAGCCTTCGCCGTTTCCGTTCTTGATTGTCGCGCGCAGGAAGTCGATCAGCGCCTTGAGCGCGACGGGCTGCTGGCGGCGGCTCGGATAGTAGAGAAAATAGTTGTCGGGAACGGCGGGCATCCAATCCTTGAGCACTTCGACGAGGCGCCCCTCGGCGATGTCCTTCATCACATACTCGACCGGCGCGTACATCAGGCCGACGCCGTCCTGCACCGCGCGGCTTGCGAAATCGACGGAATTGATAATCAACGAGCCCTCGACCTCGACCTCGGTGTCGTTGCCCTCGATGTTGAAGCGCCACGGCAGGAAGGCGCCGCTTGCGAGCCGGAAGCGGATGCAATTGTGCTGTTGCAAATCCTGCGGTGTCATCGGCCTCGCGTGGTGCGCGAGATAATCGGGTGCGGCCACCACCGCGAAGCGCAGTTCGCCAAGCTTGATTGCGATCATGTCGCGCTCGAGCCGCCGGCCAAGCCGGATGCCGGCGTCGAAATGGTTCGCCACGATGTCGACGAGCTCCGTGGTGACCGAAATCTCGACGCGTATGTCGGGGTATTGCGCGAGAAAGCCGGGAAGCGACGGCCCCACGAGCCAGGTCGCCGGCACTGGCGGCATGGTGATGCGGATGAGGCCCGCGGGCTTGTCGCGGAAGGTGTTCACGGAATCGATCGCCGCCTCGTAATCGTCTAGCACGGGACGAAGCCGCATGAGCAGGCGCTCCCCCGCTTCCGTCAGCGCCACCGAGCGCGTGGTGCGATTGAGCAAGCGCACGCCGAGCCGTTCTTCGAGTTCGCGAATGGTCTGCGAGAGCGTTGCGGGCGAAATGCGAAGATGCGTTGCGGCCTTGGTGAAATTGCCGCGTTCCGCCACCGCCACAAACGCATTGAGTTCAGCAAACTGCGTGCCGCGCATGATACCTGCCCGATTCACCGGATATAGGGACGGTTATGCCGCAATGCAAAAGCCCCGGCGGAGGCCCGCCAGGGCTCAGATTCCACCGGGATTTAGCCCGGCCGAATTTGAAGTTCCTCAGGCCGACTTCAGGTTCCCAGCCGCAGTCTTGCCGCGCTCGGTGACCAGGTCGTAGGTGACCTTCTGGCCTTCCACCAATGTCTGCATGCCGGCACGTTGCACGGCGGAAATATGGACGAACACGTCCTTGCCGCCGTCGCTCGGCTGAATGAAGCCAAAGCCTTTTTGCGTATTGAAGAACTTCACAGTCCCAGTCGCCATCTCGCATCCTCGCTTCTAGTCGCTTCAACCGGCTGCGCGGTCATCGTGCATCCGGGCAGTAATCCGAGTTTTGGGGGTTCTTGATAGCGCAGCCCAAATTCGGGAAGCGGGAAGTCAAGCCAGCCGAAAACCAGATCCTCGCGCCACGGAATAGGCCCGAATCGAGCGGCGTGGTCAAGACGCGAAAAGGTGCGCGCAGGACTTAGGCTTGACAACCTGCAAGGACCCGCACCGCGGGCGTCATTGCATTGTCATGACGGCGTGCGGCGCGGAATAAAGCCGCCAAAAAGTTACGACGCCATCGTCTCCTTCACGGCAGCGACCAGTTCCTTGAGCGAGAAGGGCTTAGGCAGGAAGGTGAAGCGCTCGCCCTCCGGCAGATTTTTCTTGAACGCCTCTTCGGCGTAGCCGGAAATGAAGATTACTTTCAGTTCCGGCCGCCGCCGCCGAAGCTCGCGCAAGAGCGTCGGCCCGTCCATTTCCGGCATCACGACGTCGGAGACGACGAGATCAAGTTCGCTGCCGTTCTGCTCGATCGCCGAGAGCGCCTCGACGCCGGTCGCCGCTTCCACCACGTGATAGCCGCGCGAAGCGAGCGCGCGCGAGGCGAATGCGCGAACCGCCTCCTCGTCCTCGACCAGCAACACCGTGCCGCGGCCGGTGAGATCGGCGCCGCGCGGCTCCGTTTCCGGCGCCTTGACCGCTTCGCTCGCGGGCGAAGGAATGTGGCGCGGCAGGAAGATGCGGAACGTCGCGCCCTCGCCGATCCTGGAATCGGCGAAGATGAACCCCCCCATCTGCTTGACGATGCCGTAAACGGTGGAAAGCCCGAGGCCCGTGCCCTTGCCGACTTCTTTCGTGGAGAAGAACGGCTCGAAAATCTTGTTGATGATGGCGGGCGGAATGCCTTCGCCATTGTCGACGACCTCGACGAGCACATAGTCGGCGGGGGTCAGGAGCTTCTCGCCGAAAGAGGCGCATTCCTCGCGCGGAACGTTCCGCGTGCGGATGGTGAGTTGCCCGCCCTTCGGCATCGCGTCGCGGGCATTGACTGCGAGATTCACGATCGCCGTCTCGAAATGATTGAGGTCAGCCTTCACCGGCCACAGATCGCGCCCGAGCTTGAGGTCGAGCGTCACCATCTCGCCGATGATGCGCTTCAACATGCCGATCGAAAGATCCGAAAGCACTTCGCCGAGTTGCAGCACCTGCGGCCGCATGGTCTGGCGGCGCGAGAAGGCCAAGAGTTGCCGCACGAGCCCGGCGGCACGGTTGGCGTTCTGCCTGATCTGCATCAGGTCCTGGAACGACGGATCGGTCGGCCGGTGGTTCGCGAGCAACAGATCCGAATAACCGATGATCGCAGTCAACACGTTGTTGAAGTCATGCGCGACGCCGCCGGCGAGCTGGCCCACCGCCTGCATCTTCTGCGATTGCGTGAACTGCACTTCGAGCGCACGTTGCTCGGTGGTGTCGATCGCGTGCACGATCGCGGTTTCGCCCTCGCCCGCGCCCTCGACCGGCGTAATGTAAAAGCGCGCGGAGCGCGTCTCCTCGCCCACGAGCGGCATCTCGATCTCGCGCGTCTGCTGCCGGCCGTCGAGGGCGGCGCGCACCTCCGCCTCGAAATGGCCGCGTTCGCTTTCCGCCACCACGGCGAAGATTGGGCTCTTTTCGATGGCGCCGAACAGGCGCTTGAAGCTCGCATTGCTGTTGCCGATGATGCCGGCGCCGTCGATCGTGGCGATCGCCACCGGCGCGTTGTTGAAGAAGCGCGCGAAACGCACCTCGGCATCGCGCAACAGGTCGCTTGCCGCCTCGCGCGTCCGATTCAGGACGAGGGTGCGCGAAGCGCCGGGCGTTCCGTCGCCGGCGAAGGCGACCTTGTGATGGAGCCGCACCGGCAAGAGCTCGCCGTTCTTGCGCTTGAGATCAAGGTCGAGGATCTCGGTCTTCACCTCGCCCGGCACCGGCGAAAGGTTGGAAAGGAGCGCAGCACCCGCTCCCGGCACGAGATCGGAAAGCTTCAACCCGCTCGGCGAGACTTCGGCAAGGTCATAGCCGAGCCAGCCCGCGAGCGTCGCGTTCAGATAAATGATGCCGCCCGCAGGATCGACCGAGAAAAACCCCGCCGGCGCGTGGTCGAGAAAGTCGATCGCGTGCTGCAATTCGAGGAAGGTGTTTTCCTGCCGCTCGCGCTCGCGGGTAATTTCCGCAATCCCCCACATCGCGAATTTGGAAAGCTTTCCGCCCTTGGCGAGCGGCCGCACGCGCAGGCGAACCCAGCGGCCGGGATCGCCCTGCGCGCTGGCGATGCGGATTTCCTCGCTGTGGTTATTGCCCTCACGCGCCGCCTGCGCCAGCCGATAGATCGCCTCGGAGACCTCAGGATCGCTGGTGAAGAGCCGCTCCACCGGCCGCACGTCGTCGGGGCCGTCGGCACCGGTCAGATCAAGATAGGAGCGGTTGGCGTAGAGCACGCGGCCGGCGCCATCGACGATCGAGATTCCTTCGCCCGAGGAATCGATCACCGCTTTGGTGAGGTCGTTGCGGCCGCCACGCCCGGCGAGTTCCAATATCCCGGCCGCGCCCGCGAACAGCGCGAAGACGCCGATCACGGCCAGGGTGGCGAGCACCGCGATGATGTAAGGCTCCGACCGTTCGCGCCCGATGATGAGGAGGAAAATCGCCGCCCCCATCAGGACGAGCGCGACGAGAAGCACCATGCCGATGCTGCCGGACGAATGCCCGCGGTCGATTGGGGCGTTGGGCGCATCATCGGCGGCCATCGCGAGCACCTCCTCGGCGAGACCGCCCTTCTGGGCGGCATCCGCCGCTCCGATTTGCCCGATAATACCCGCGTTCCGCAAGCGCACCCCCGCCAATGACCGATTAACGCCGGAACGAGCGCCGCAGGCGGAGTACGTAGCCGATCACTTCGGCCACCGCCTTATAATGCTCCGCCGGGATTTCCTCGTCGACCTCGACGCTGTTGTGGAGCGCGCGGGCGAGCGGCGGGTTTTCCACCACCGGCACGCGGTGTTCCCGCGCCAGTTCCCGGATGCGCTGGGCGATCAGATCCATGCCCTTGGCGACGCAGATCGGCGCGTTCATGCCGTGTTCGTATTTCAGCGCCACCGCGAAGTGGGTCGGGTTGGCGATAACCACGGTCGCCTTCGGCACCTCCGTCATCATGCGCTTGCGCATGCGCGCGACCCGGATTTGCCGGAGCTTCGCCTTGACGGTCGGATCGCCTTCGGACTGCTTGTGCTCCTCGCGGATTTCCCGCACCGACATGCGGTGACGCTCGTACCAGGTGCGGTGCGTCCACAGCCAGTCGAGGGCCGCGATCAGCGCCATCACCGAGCACACGCCGACCAGCAGGCGGAGCACGAGCGTCATCGCCGCGGGCATCGCCAGCAACACATCTCCGCCCGCGAGCAGCATGACGCGATCAAGCTCGGGGACGGCGACCAAAAACATCACCGCGCCGACGACCGCGAGCTTGGCCAAGCCCTTGGCGAGCCCGACCGCCGCCTGCTTCGAGAACAGGCGCTTCGCGCCCGCAAGCGGCGAGATGCGCGAGAGTCGCGGGATCAGCGGCTGTAGCGTCCACAGCAAACGGTGCTGGATGAAATTGCCGGCGAGCGCCGCCGTGATCAGCACCGCGAGCGCCGGCGCGGTTGCGATCAGAATCTTGATGAGAACCGTTTCGCTGAGCTTCAAATAGGAAAAACCCTGCTCGCTGACCGGCGAGGCCCCCGCGAGCAAGCCGCTGAGCGCGCGCGCAAGCTCCATCGCCGACGCGCCGCCAAAGGCGAAGATCGCGAGCGTCGAACCCATCAGCATGAAGAGCGTGTTGACTTCACTGCTTTTGGCGACGTCGCCGCGCTCGATCGCTTCCTCGAGCCGTTTCGAAGTCGGGTCTTCTGTGCGTTCGGTGTCCTGTTCGAACTCGGCCACGGCAATGCTCCGTCAGCGCGGGACGAGGTCGCCGAGGACGGCGCCGATATAACCGAGAAAGGTCGTCATCAGCGCGCCGGAAAGAATGGTCAGCAGCGCGAAGCCGATCATGATCGAGACGGGAAGGCCGAGAAAGAAGACCTGCAATTGCGGCATCAAGCGCGCGAGTATCCCGAGCCCCACGTTGAACAGGAGGCCGAAGACGAGAAAGGGGGCGGCGATCTGCACGCCCACCCGGAAGGCTCCGCCCACCGTCGTGAGCATGAGTTCGGCGACATCGCCGGAGGGCAGGCTCGCGCCCGGCTGGAATAGCCGGTAGCTGTCGTCGAGCGCCGCGATCACAATATGATGCATATCGGTCGCGAAGATCAGCGTAACCCCGAGCATGGCGAGGAAGTTGCCGACCAGGACCCCCTGTTGACCTTGCGTCGGATCGAAGCTTGTCACGAAGCCAAGCCCCAATTGCTGCGCGATCGTGGCGCCCGCGATCTGCAGCGCCGAAAGCGCCACTCGCGCGGTGAGGCCGAGCACAACACCCACCATCATTTCCTGGATAAAGAGGCCGACAAGCGGCGCGAAGGTCTTGGTGATGTCGACCGAATAGGCGGCCTGATGCAGCGGCAGCATCACGAGCGTCAGCAAAAGCGCCGTGACGAGCCGCACCCGCGTTGGAATGCCTTGCTCGCCGAGTCCCGGCATCAGCATCACCATGGTGCCGAGGCGGGCGAACATCAAAAGAAAAACCGCCGCGAGCGACGGAAGAAAATTGAGATTGATGGTCATTCCGGCTCCCGGTTTAACCGGGCGAGATGATGCGTTCGGCAATCCGCGTCATGTAGCCCTGCAGCGCGTCCCCCATGAAGGGAAGCGCGATCAGGAGCGCGAGGAAGATCGCGAGAATTTTCGGAATGAAAACAAGCGTCATTTCCTGAATCTGCGTGACCGCCTGCAACAGCGAGACCGCGACGCCCACGACGAGCGCCACCAGCATCATCGGCGCCGCGACGATCAGAAGCGTGAGGATTCCGTCGCGGGCAACGTCGAGTACATCGGTACCGGTCATGATTGCATCTCACTCCCTCCCCTCGCGGAGAGGAATTCCTCAGATGGGCATCCGCATGATTTCTTCGTAGGCGGAAATCACCTTGTCGCGCACCGACACGAGCGTGCCCACCGCGACCTCGCTTTCGGCAACGGCAGTCACGACGTCGATGAGGTCGGCTTTGCCGGCGGCAAGCGCCGTTGCCTTGGCGTCGACCTCGTGTCCTTGCGCCACGAACTTGTCGAGCGCGCCCTGCAACAGCGCGCCGAAGCCCGAATTTTCGCCCTGCGACGGCGCAAGCGGCGAAGCCGGAACAAGCCGCGCAAGCGCGGCATAGGCATTGGCGGCGGCGGTGGGTGTCGGCATTGGTCGGATTCCCTGTTTCAGGTTTTCAGAAGATCGAGCGTGCGGGAGATCATGCGGCGCGTGGCGCCGATCACGTTGAGGTTGGCTTCGTAGGAGCGCTGCGCCTCGCGCATGTCCACCGCCTCGATCAGCGGATTGACGTTGGGGTATTTGACGATCCCGCGCGGGTCGGCAGCGGGATTCCCGGGCTCATTGCGGCTTACGAAATCGGACCGGTCGGTTTGCACGCGGCCGAGCGTCACGAGGTTTGCCTGCAATTCGCTGTTGAAGTTCGAATGGAAGGTCGGAATGCGGCGGCGATAGGGATCGCCGCCCGCCGTCGCCGAGGTCGAATCGGCGTTGGCGATATTCTCGGAGATCACCCGCATGCGGCCCGATTGCGCCTTCAGCCCCGAGGCTGCGATCATCAGCGTGCGGATGAAATCCATCTCAACCCTCCTCAGCTTTTGCCAACAGCGGTTTTCAGCATCGCGAGGCCGCGCGTATAGAGCGAGGTCACGGTCTGATGGTCCATCTGGGTCTCGGCGACCTTCATCATCTCTTCTTCGAGCGCGACGGCGTTGCGGGAGGGCTTCGTCTCGAAGCCGCCGCGCGGCATCTGCGTGTGTTCGCTCCCCTCGCTGACCGGCGCGCCGATATGCGCCGGCGACGTGGCGGCGAGCTTGAGCTGCGATTGCACCGACGCGTTCAACTCGGTGTTGAAATCAAGCTGCTTGAGGTCGCGCGCGCGGTAGTTCGGTGTATCGGCGTTGGCGACGTTCTCGGCGATCAGCTTCTGGCGCTCTTCGAGCCAGCGCATGCGGGTTTTCAACACCGAAAACAGCGGCAGGTCGGCGACCGACATTGAATTCCCCGAAAGGCCGCTCCCCGGCCCTTTGTCGGCAAATTCTGCCGGGCTTATGGTTAAGAGGGCGTTAACAGGCGGGGCTGTAGAGCGGAAAACGCCGCGCTTTCGGCGGATTCGGTCTTCACTCTTAACGGTTTATTAGGGGTGAGGCGGGCAATTTTTGCCGAGCCTCGCCCGCGGGAAAGCATCGCGAATTGCGGTGTTGTGGGGGAGAACGGGATGAGGGACATTTTGGGCATGGACCTTGGTTTAGCTCCGCGCTTCATCATCGCTTTCGTGCTGGTGTTGGCCCTGATCGGGCTCACCGCCTGGCTGATCCGTCAGTTCGGCAGCGCCCGCGCCTCCAATTCCGGCGGCAACCGCAATCGCGTGCCACGGCTCGCGGTGCTCGATTCGACCGTCGTCGACGCCCGCCGCCGTCTCGTGCTCATCCGCCGCGACAATGTCGAGCACCTGATTCTGATCGGCGGCCCGAGCGACGTCGTGGTCGAAGAGAATATCGTTCGCGGCCAGCCGGCCACCGCGCCTTCGCCGATGCAGCGGCAAGCGCCGCCGCGCGCGACGATCGAGCTTGAGCCCGAATACGATCCCTCGCTCGTGCCCTATGACGAGCCGGTCTTTGAAGAACCCCGTCCGGCCACGGCGCGGCCGGTACTGCAGCGTCCGGCACCGCGATCGCCGGAACCGGCACGCCCCGCGCCTGCGGCGCCGCGTCCCGCGCCCGCCGCGCGGCAAGATCAATTCGACGATGTGACCAAACGGCTGGAAGCGGCATTGCGCCAGCCTGCAGCCGAGAGCGCTCTCGCGAGACCCAAAGCCGAGCCGCGCGTAGCACCCACTCCCGCGCCCGCCACACGTCCAGCCACGGAGGCGCGTCCGATGGCACCTACGCCGCCTGCACCCGCACCCGCGCCCGCTCCGACCCCCGCGCAAAAAGGCGGGGACGATGTTTTCGCTTCCCTTGAGGAAGAAATGGCGAGTTTGTTGCGTCCGAACGAGCGGAAGAATCCTTCGTGACGCGCATGCACCTCGTCCGCTCCGCGCGCCTTGGCGCGCTGGTCGTGGCGTTGCTCGCCGCTTTTGCCGCCATGAACGGCGCGGCGGCGCAGGACATCAGCATCAATTTCGGCTCGGGCACCGGCCTCACCGAGCGCGTCGTCCAGCTTGTGGCGCTGATGACGATCTTGTCGCTCGCGCCCGCCATCATCGTCATGGTGACGTCGTTCACGCGCATTGTGGTGGTACTGTCGCTTTTGCGCCAGGCGATCGGCCTGCAAACGGCGCCGCCGAACGCCGTGATCGTGTCGCTCGCGCTGTTTCTGACCGCCTTCGTGATGGGCCCGGCGTTTCAGACGGCCTACAGCCAAGCCGTGCAGCCCTTGGTCGCCGGGCAAATCCAGCCGCAGGAGGCGTTCAATCGCGGTGCCGTGCCGTTCCGCGGCTTCATGCTGAAGAACGTGCGCGAGAAGGATTTGGCGCTCTTCATGGATCTCGCAAAGGAAGACAAGCCAGCGAGCCCCGACGCGGTGGAACTCCGCGTTCTGGTGCCCGCCTTCATGATTTCGGAATTGCGCCGCGCCTTCGAGATCGGGTTTCTCCTGTTCGTGCCCTTCCTCGTGATCGACCTCGTCATCGCCTCGGTCTTGATGTCGATGGGCATGATGATGCTGCCCCCGGTCGTGGTTTCCCTGCCGTTCAAGCTGATCTTCTTCGTCCTGGTCGACGGCTGGAGCCTGGTCGCCGGCTCGCTGGTGCAAAGCTTCGGAAGCTAGGCCGCTAACCCAGCACCGCCGCGAGATCCGCCGCCTGATCGGCGGGTCCCGTATTGAACGCCGCTTCCCACACCGCGACCTTGCCGCCGCGCATGGTCCAGACTTCCACGCCGAAGCCCTTCATGCGCCGGCCGCTGGCGGCATCTTCCCATTCGCCGTCCCAAATATTCGTGATTCGGTCGCCGGCGAGCGCGCGGAACTGCTTGTTCAGGCGGTAACCCTTCTGCTTCGCGCTCCGCGCCAAGAAAAATTTGCGCAAGGCCTCGCGGCCCTTGAATTCGGGAACGGTGCCGAAGCGCACCACGCAATCCTCGGTGAAGCCGTCGATCAGCGCGTCGACATTCCAGGGCATGAATAGCGATTCAACGTGGCGAACGAGCGCGCGCGCCTCTTCGGCGGTGCGCGGGTTATGATCTCGCTCTTTGCGGGCGGGTTGAGCGGCCATTTGCGGATCCTCCCTTCAACGGCGCGTATGGAGCTCGCGCTTCAACCCATTAGAGCGCCGATGGGATCGGCCCTCAATAGGCAAAGGCGCATCAGCGTGGCGGGAGAAAAGTTGCGAAAGTTCAGCGCGTCGCAACCGATGCCGGCGGGGTCGCGTCGGACGGCAACGGCTTGTCGGGGAAGCGGGCGCGATAAAGCCTGATGAAGAGATCGAGGCTGTCGGCGGCCGACATGGTCTTCGCCACCTGGCTCACCGACTTTGGATTGCTGCGCCCGTCGGAGGCGACGATGTCGAACGCCGAGCGCTGCGGCCCGTCCATCTTTGCCGCGTAACGCTCGCGGAGACGCGAAAGTCCGATCGTCTCGTTGCCGAGCGCGAACGCAATCCCCGCCCGCAATACGTCGCCGCGCTCGACCTCGTCGAGGGTCGCCTCGTTCTTCCAGCGATCGCCCAGGAGCTTCTCGATCGCCTCGCCTGCCTCGCGCCAGCGCTTCGCGTTCCACAAAATGTCGGCGCGCATGCGCATGGCTTCGTTGCTCGCGAGATTGCCGATCATTTCGAGCGCCGCGTCATGGCGTCCCGTCTCGGCAATCGCCCGCGCCTCAAGTAGCAGTCGCTGCTCGCGCAGCTCTTGCGGCAATTCGCGCTGGCGCGAGGACGCAAGCACCCGGATCGCTTCCGCAGGCTTTCTATTCATCAGGTGGATCATCGCGAGCTTGGTCGCGACCTGCGCCTTGGCGGCGCCCGAAAGCCGGAATTCGACCTGATGGTCGAGGAGCTCGGCCGCTTGATCGAGAAGATCGACCGCGACCAGGCGGTCGGCGAGCCGCCGGATCAGTTCGTCGCCGCGGCGCCCGATCGGCGTGAGCTTCGAGAAGTCGTAGTAGATCGCAAGCGCGTCAATCGGCTCGATCGAGGCGCCCTTGTCAGAGAGGAACAGGTCCTCGAACACGGCCGCCATCTCGGTCTGGAAGGAACGTGTGATTTCACTGTTGGGGTGGCTGAGAAGCGCCGCATCTAGCTCGCGGAACGCCTCGCGATAGCGCGCTTCCTGTACATAGAGCCGTGCCAAGAGCCGGAGCGTCTCAAGTTCGGTCGCGTTGCCGCGCCAGGCATAGGACAGCACTTCCAGCGCCTCGATCGCCTTGACGCGATCGAGATCGCCGCACGCGTAGCGCATCTCGATCAATCGCAGCCGCGCTTCCGCCGAAGCGGGACCGTCTTCGGTGACGGCGACGCGGGCGAATTCACTCGCCGCCTGATCGCTCTTGCCGATTCCCTCGGCGAGCCGCGCCGAGAGCGTTGCCAGCATCGGCTCCTGGTCAAGCGAAATACCGATGGTCTCGAACTCATTGCGGATGCGGCTCGCCTCCGCGAAATCGCTCACCTCGATCGAAGCACGAAGGCCATCGAGGAGCGCCACGCGCTGCAATTCGATCGGCAGCGCAATCAGTCCTACTTGCCCTGCGCCGAACTGCTCGCGCGCCTCGGTGAAGTGCGTCGTCAGCACCATCGCGCTGCCGCGCAAGAGTGCCGCCTCCGGCGATGGCGCGAGCGCGGGTTTCGCGAGATCGCGAAGCGCGTCATCGGGCCGCGCGAGCTCAAGCTCGGCGAGCGCGTGCAGGAGCGCGAACGCCGCTTCGTTCCCGCCAATTTCTTCCTCCGCCGCCGCGTCCAGGGTGCCGAGGGCGTTCGACGGCAGATCCTGGGCGAGGTAGAAACGCGCAAGCGCCACGCGCGGCTCGCCGCGCCGCGCGAGCGGCGTCTCGGCGACGGCGCGAGCGAGTTCCATCTCGCGATCGTAGAAAGCTGCATCACGCTCGAGCTTCCAGATTTCGGGGTCGAAGGGCGTAAGCGCGCGCGCGATCTTCTTCTTCGCCTCCGGCAAGGGCGGCAACGCCGTGTTCATTTCCGAAATCGCGAGGCCTGCGGGCCGGGTAATCGTCACGCCTTCGGCGGCAAGCTCAAGCGAAAGATCGTCGACCCACGGCACGAGCGCGAGACCATGCGTGGTGGCAAGCGCGCGGAAATCGACAAAATCCTGCTCACGCATGAAGCCCCGCGCCGGCGGCACCGCCGTCACGACGATGAGACCGTCACCGCTTTCCGGATCGTCGAAAACATGAACATGCGTGGGCGAGGCGAGCGGCACGAACAGGCCCGCGCGATTTTCCGCGGCGTAAACCCGGCGCACCGGCAGCGGGCGGGTCGTGACGCTCATCGTGTCGCCGATATGGACGGCCCAGGAGGAGCCATCGAATTCGAGGCTCACGAGCCGGCCCCGGTCGAGCTTGACCTTGATCAGGCGGCCCTGTTTCAGCTCAGTCTGGTCGATGCCGCGCAAGATGCGCGCGGCGTCGCCCGTCAACTCGCCGACTTGAAACCGCCGCGCGGTATCGAAGACGAGGAAAATCGTCTCGCCGCGCCGGAACAGCGCGCCCGCGACCGGCTCGCCGAAGGCGAAAACAAGATCGGTGGTTCCCGATTGCCGCGACACCGAGACGAGCACCGGTTCGCTCGAGGATTTCACGATCGGCGGCGGCGCGGCTTCCACCGGAACGATGTTCTGCTCGGAAGCGCGTGCGGCCGTATCCTTGGCGGCTTCCTTTGCCGTGTCCTTGGCCGCAGCGTCCGGCGCGTCGTCCTCGACTGCCGGCAGCTCATTCTTCACGGCATCGGTTTTCGGTTGCGTGGCCGCGGCTTCTTTTGCGGGATCGAGCTCTTCCACTTTGCCTTCATTGGTTTGCGGTTTTGTCTCCGCCGGAGGCGTCACGTCGACGGTGAAGGCGGCATCATCGCGGAAAGTGCGGACCCCCGCTCCCGACGCGAGCACGAGCTTCACGACCGTCTCGTCATTTTCATATTGCGCGTCCAAGCCCGCGACGCTCATCGGCAACTTCGCCTTGGCCTCGCCGAAATCGACCTGCACTGGCGCGCCGAAGGTGATGCTGAGTTCCTGCCCGTCACGCCTGACCGCGGTCGCGACCGGCTCTGCCATTTCGAAGGCGAAGCGCGCGAAATTCGGCGCCGCTGCGTAGCGCAGCTTCACCGGCGCCCACACCTTGCGAGGAAGCGCCTGGCCCATGCGCTCGCGATGCTCGGCATCACGCGCGCGCTTGACGAGCGCGTCGACCACATCTTGCGGCAAGCCCGGCGGCAGCCCCGCCCAATCCTCGGGCAGAAGATCGATGAAGAGCTTCTCGCCCGCTTCCATCACGTTGACGGTCACCGTGCGGGTGAGCGAAAGCCGGATCGCGCCGTTATCGGGATCGCGGCGAATGGCCTGCACATAACCGGCGAGCCGCTCTTTCAAACCCGTGACCGCAACCTCGACCGGCCGCGGGAACGACACCACCAGAATGCCGTTCGTGAGCTTCACGTCGGCTTTCGTCTCCTCCGAGAAGGTGAGGATCAGACGGCCATAGCCCTGGTCAGTGAAACCCGCCGTGTCCGCATGCACCGGCGGCGAGTTCTCCTCTGCACGGGCGCCGGCGAGCAAGAGCGCGCTCACCAATCCGATCAGCAACGGATTGATAAGGGCCCGGCGGGCGCCGCGAAAGAAAGTTGCGAAGGCTGGGATCGCCTCGGAAACGCTACGCATGAGGCCGGCTACTCTCGGGAACATGCGGTCCAATGACCGTGCCCCAAGCTAGCGTTTCGTCCTTAATGCCGGCTTACGCCCGAAGGCCCCGCTAATTACCCGGTTTTGCTTCTATTTTTGGCAAATCGCTGGCCGGAAGCCCGCGTTCACCGGCGCTATTGCGCCGGGCGAGTTCCACCGTGAGCCGTTGCGCGGCGTCCGCGTTCATCAGGGCGAGCACGTCGGCAAGCTTTCTCGGGTTCATGACGGCCGCCACATCGACAAGCACGTTTTGGTCGAGCCGGTCGAAAATGCGCGCCGCATCCTTCGGCTTCATGCCTTCATACATGACCACGAGCGCCTTGAGCTTCGCCGCCTGCTCGCCGCCCTTGCCGTTGATGCGGTCTTCGGTGTCCTTCAATTCGTCGATGCGGTTCTCAAGCCGCTTCTCCGCGTCCTTGATCAGGTTCTCGCGCAATTCAAGGTCGCGATTGCGCGCATCGAGCTCTTGTCGGCGCTCCTGCAGCCGCTCAAGCAGTGCGCGCTCGGCTGGCGACAGACCACCCGGCATGCCGGCGGCAATTCCGGCGGGGGTGTTGGGCAAGTTCATCGGTTCCTTGGAAACGGGCTCGGCGGGTTTCGCCGATGCGTCTTTCTGTGCGGGCGTCGAGCCGGTAATGTCGGCATCGTCCCCGGCGGCCGCGAGATCGCCCGTTCCTTCGCGGCTGAACACCGTTTCGAACGGCAGGTGGCCGTCAAAATGGGCAAGCGAAATCGCCTTCACGGCGAGAAGGCTCGCCGCCGCGAACGTCACGACTGGAATGAGACGCAGCTCCATCCGAAACCTTCACTTTAGCGTTAGAGCATGATCTTTCCTGAACACCGGTTCCCGCTGTCCGGGATCATGCCCTAGGCCGCCTCTCCCGCGCGCAGGCGCGCGCGGCTCGCGAGCGCTTGCGCCGCGGCCACGGTTTCACTTGCGCGCCGCCGGGTCGGCGTTTCGTTCTTCACGGGCTGCGAGTTTTCGTTCGCCTCCGGCTCGACCATGGGCCGGCGGGCTTCGCTCGCCGCCGCGACGATCCGCGCAATGCGCGCGAGCAATTGCTCCCCGCGTGAAAGCTCTTGACCGAGAGTTTCGCGCAGCGCTTCAGAACGGCGGAGCCGCTCGCCGAGCGAGTCATCGCAATCGCGCACGGTCATTTTTAGACCGGCGATCGCGCGTTCAGCCGAGTCGGTTGCCGCGACAAGTTCGGCGATCGTCGCCTTGAAGGAGCCCTCGTCGGCTCTCAGCCGCGAAAGCCGCCGGTTTAAAATCATGCAATAGCCGATGGTCAACAGCAACAAGACGGCGACCAGGCACTCGATAACGAGTCCGTAGAAGTTCGCGCTCACGTTGCCTCCATTCGTTTGGTGGTGGCGGCGGTATTTTCGAAAATGGCAAGCGTCGTGCGCGGTCGCCGCAAGGGCTTGGCGACGCTGACCGCGATGCGCTCGCCGACGCGGCCCATGCGGCCTTCGGTCAAGACGACCTCACCGCAACGGACCTTCACCAGCGCGTCCGGCTTGATGTCGAGCATCAGCGTGTCACCGACCTCGAGATTCATCAGCCGTTTGAGCGGCAGCGATCCGTCATAGAGCACGGCGTCGACCTCGGCGCCGGCCTGCCAGATTTCGGTGGCAAGATGCCCTTCCCAGATCGGGTCGCGGCCGAACTTGTCGCCCATGAAGGCTTGCAGAAGTGTCTCGCGGATCGGTTCGATCGTGGCGTAGGGCACGAGCATTTCGATATTGCCGCCGCGATCTTCCATGTCGATCCGCAGCCGCACCAGGATCGCGGCATTGGTGGGCCGCGAGATCGCGGCGAAGCGCGGATTGGTTTCGAGGCGGTCGATGGTGAAGCGCACCGGCGAAACCGGCTTGAAGGCGATTTCGGCGTCGGCGAGCACCACCTCGATCATGCGTTTGACGAGGCCGGTTTCGATCGTGGTGTAGGGACGGCCGTCGACGCGCGCGCTGTTTTGCCCGCGTCGCCCGCCCAAGAGCACGTCGATCATCGCGTAAATCAGGCTGGAGTCGACGCTGAAGAGGCCGAAGTTTTCCCACTCCTCGGCCTTGAATACGGCGAGGATGGTGGGAAGCGGAATCGAGTTGAGATATTCGCCGAAGCGCACCGAGGTGATGCGGTCGAGCGAGACTTCGACGTTGTCGGAGGTGAGGTTGCGCAAGCTCGTGGTCATCAGCCGCACCAGGCGATCGAACACGATCTCGAGCATCGGCAGACGCTCGTAGGAGACCATCGCCGAGTCGATGATGGCGCGAATGCCGGAATGATCGGCGTGCGCGAGATCAGCGAGGCTGAAGCCGAGGAGCCCGTCGATTTCTTCCTGGTTGAGCGCGCGGTCGGAACCGCCCTTGGTGGTGGCGCCCGCGTTCTCGTCGAGCATCGCCGCCCATTGCGCCGCGGCTTCATCCTGCGGCTGTTGGGTGCCCGCGCCCGGCGAAGCGGCGTTCGACGGCGGGGCTGTGTCGTCTGCGGCCATCTATGCGCCCGTCATTGCACGACGATTTCTTTGAACAGCACAGCGCGGATGCGGTTGGGCGCGATCGCAAGGTTGACGCGCCGCGTCAGCTCCTCGCGCAGGCGATAGAGCCCGGCCGAGCCTTCGAGATCGGTCACCCTGAGCTCGCGGAGATGCACTTGGAACGCATCGACCACGCGCGGCATCACCGGCTTGATTGCGTCGATCACGCCATTGTCGTCGGCCTCCAGCGTGATCTTCACGCGCAGATATTGCGGCCGCTCGGGCGAAGCCGAGAGGTTCACGGTCATTTCCGGCATATCGAAGAAAACGGATTTGGCCGCGGCCTTCGGGCCGTCCGCCGCCTTTTGGCCGCCGAACATGAAGTAGCCGCCGCCGGCAATCGCGATGAGCGCTACGACAATGCCGATCAAGATGAATTTGTTGAGACCGAAGATCTTGCCGACGAGCCCCATGCCGGGCAGCCGCCTGAGGAAAGAACCTTTTGCCGCCGGCGCGCCTTCGGCTGCCTCAACCTCCGCCTGGTTCACCGCTGCCTTGGCGTCCGCCATGTTCCTCGACCCTTCTTTGCAAATTGCAAAACCGCGCGCCCGCGCGCGCGAACCGGTTTGGTCGCGTAAACGGTAGGTAAGGATGGTTAACGATTGTTTATCGGCGGCAATTTTTGCCGGGCTTTTCCTGCCCATGCGGCCGACCCTGCCGGTCCGGCACGGCCTGCGTATTTAGCTAAGACTATGATCCGAAAAGAAAATTCGAGTTGGCACGTCTCCTGCCAAGACAAGCACCGAGGCCGGGCTGGGGAGCTCGTGGCCTCGAAGGGGAGATGGGCATGGATAACGCCCTTTTGGTCGGACTGTCGCGGCAAGTCGCGCTTCAGCGCCAGCTCGACGTCATTGCGAACAATCTCGCCAATATCGATACCAACGGCTTCAAGGGCGAGAGCGTTCAGTTCGAGGAATACCTTTCCTCGCCCGCGCGCGCGAACGCCTTCCAGCTCAAGGACCAACGCGTGTCCTTCGTGCAGGACCGCTCGACGCTTGCCGACTTCTCGCAGGGACCACTGACGCAGACCGGGAATGCGCTGGACATTGCGATCGCCGGCCCTGGCTTCCTCGCCGTCGATACGCCAACCGGCGAGCGCTATACGCGCAACGGCGCGCTTGCGCTGAACCCGCAAGGCGAACTAGTCACGCACGAAGGCTACAAGGTCCTCGGCGCCAACGGCCCGATCCAGTTCGACCAGAACGATACCAATGTCGTGATCGCGCGCGACGGATCGATCTCGGCGCTGAACAGCAATCAGACTGTCGACCGCGGCAAGGTCCGCCTCGTGAACTTTGCCGACACGCAGCGGCTCACCAAGCAAGGCGCGAGCCTTTATTCATCGGGAGGCCAGCAAGCGCAGGCCACGACGGCGACCACATACATCGTGCAGGGCTCGATCGAAAAATCGAACGTACAGCCCGTCGTTGAAATGAGCCGCATGATCGAGGTTTCGCGCGCCTACACCACGCTCGCGAATCTTTTGACGCGTACCGACGACCTTCGCAACTCGGCGATCAACAAGCTCGCCGACACCTCATCTTCGTAACGCATCGGTAGGGGAGAACAACCATGCGCGCACTCTACACCGCAGCCACCGGAATGGCGGCGCAAGAACTGAACGTTCAGGTCATCTCGAACAACATCGCCAACATGCAGACCACGGGATTCAAACGCCAGCGCGCCGAATTCCAGGACCTCATGTATCAAAGCCTCCGCCGCGTCGGCTCCAACTCGTCCGACCAGGGCACGAAGCTGCCGATCGGCCTCGACATCGGCGCCGGCGTGAAGACCGTCGGCACGCCGCGCATCATGAGCCAGGGCAACTTCCTGCCGACCGACAGTCCGCTCGATGTTGCGATCCGCGGCGACGGTTTCCTGCGCGTGCAATTGCCCAACAACATCATCGCCTATACGCGCGCGGGCTCCTTGCAGATGGACGATCAGGGCCGTCTCGTCACGCCCGACGGCTATCTCATCGATCCCGCCATCACCTTCCCGCAGAACGCAAGCAACATCACGATCAGCCAGCAGGGGGAGGTCGATGCAATGTTGCCCGGCCAGACCACCCAGACGGTGATCGGCCAGCTCCAGCTCTCGCGTTTCATGAACCCGCCGGGCTTGGAGGCGATGGGCGACAACCTCTACCTCGAAACCGCCGCGAGCGGGGCGCCGCAAACGGGCAATCCCGGCGTCGACGGCATGGGCACGCTGCTGCAAAGCCAGCTCGAGCAAGCCAACGTCAGCGCCGTCACCGAAATGTCGGATCTGATCACGGCGCAGCGCGCCTATTCGATGAACGCCAAGGTCGTGACGGCGGCGGACGACATGCTGCAGCAGACCGCCAACATGATGCGGTGAGGAGGCTGACCATGCACTTTGTCCGCACCCTTCCCGCCGCGCTCACGGTCCTCGCCTTGCTCGGCGGTAGCGCCGCGGCAGAACAGGCGGCGATGCCTTCGCTCAAAAGCGAGATCACGGTGGACAGCGACTTCGTCCGCCTCGGCGATCTCATCGAGAATGCCGGCATGAATGCCACGGCATCCGTTTTCCGCGCGCCCGAGCTCGGCTTAAGCGGCACCATCCAGGTCTACCGCGTGATCGAGGCCGCGCGCGGCAAGGGTCTTTCCCTCTTCGACACGCACGGGCTTTCGGAGGTCGTGGTGCTGCGCGCGAGCCGCACCATTGCGCTGCCCGAACTCGAACGCGCCGTCGCCGACACCGCCGCCCGCCAATATGGCTTTGGCGAGGCGAAGGATATTGCCGTCAATTTCGACGCCTATGTCCGCGTGCTCGCGATCGAGCCTGGCGCCACGAGCGCGCCGCGGCTAACGCAATTCTCCTTCGATCCGCGTACGCAGCGCTTCGAGGCGAATGTCGACGTGCCGGGCAGCGCCACCCTGCGCAGTAAGCCCGTGCGCATCTCCGGCGCGCTCTACGAGACTGCCGAGGTGGTGACGCTTGCCCGCGCGCTCGGCCGCGGAGAGGCGATCCGCGACAATGACATCGCGATCGAACGCCGCCCGAAGGTGGAGGTCCCCGACGCCATCCGCCGGGCCGATGCTGTCATCGGCCAGGCCGCCCGCCGCGATCTCCGTCCCGGCCAATTTCTACATCTCGCCGACCTGATGAAGCCCGAACTCGTCGGCCGCGGCGATCCGGTGACGCTCGTCTTCCAAAGCCCCGGCGTGAAGCTGACGGTACAGGCGAAAGCGCTCGAGGCCGGCACGCAGGGCGACATGGTGCAGGTCCTCAATCCGCAATCGAAGCGCATCGTGCAGGCGATGGTCGACGGCCCCGGCCATGTCGTGATCGCGCGCGCGCCCGCCGTTCCTGCCGCCGATCCCGAAGCCACCGGTTCAGTGAAATAAGCGCGTTTCCCCATCAGCTGTGTGAGGTCATCATGTCATTCCGTTCCCGTCTTTTGTTTACCGCCGCCGCGCTCTCGGCGACCGCGCTGAGCGGCTGCGCCTATCTCGATCAGCTGGCGTCGGTGGGCAGCAAGCCGAAGCTCACGGCCGTGAATAATCCGACCGAGGCCAAGGGCTACAGGCCCGTGACCATGCCGATGCCCGAGCCGATGCCCGCGGCCTATAATCCGAATTCGCTGTGGCGCAACGGCTCGCGCGCCTTCTTCAAGGATCAGCGCGCGCACCAAGTCGGCGACATTCTCACCGTCACCGTGAACATCACCGACAGCGCCCAGATCGCCAACGAAACCCAGCGCAGCCGGCAGAACAATGAGGATTCCGGCATCAGCAATCTGTTCGGCCTGAAGAAAGTGCCGCTGACCGCGACGCCGATTCCCGGCCGCCTGCTCACCGCGGATTCCACTTCCACGAGCGACGGCAAGGGTTCGGTCAACCGTTCGGAAGCGTTGAAGACCAATATCGCCGCCGTCGTCACCCAGCTCTTGCCGAACGGCAATCTGGTGATCGAGGGCAAGCAGGAAGTCCGCGTCAATTTCGAACTGCGCGAACTGATCGTCGCCGGCATCGTGCGGCCCGAAGACATCCAGGCCGACAACACGCTCGATTCCACCAAGATCGCGCAGGCCCGGATCGCCTATGGCGGCCGCGGTCAGATTACCGATGTGCAGCAGCAGCGTTGGGGGCAGCAGATCAGCGACGTGATCTTGCCGTTCTGAGTTGAGTTTGGCGCGAGACCCGGCACCCGGGTCCGGCTCGCGTCAGTGCCGTTTCCGCTCCCCGGAACGGCATCGCGCGGTCCCCGACGCTCCCCGCGGGGACCGCGCACCTTTTTAAAGTAACATCTGAAGCGGTTGAAGCGCCGGCTGAAGGAACGTTTGTCCCGCGCTCCGGTTATTGGCAAAACCGAGCGAGGCCCGCATGACCGCGATCAAACCCGTCCAGCAGCCCATCACCGGCCACGAGACGATGACCGATCCCGCCGATCCGCTGGCGGCACTGTCGCAATTCTACCGGGCCTTTAACGGACGCGATTTGGCGCTGATGGAAGCGAACTGGGACAATTCCGCCGAGGCGGTGATGGATAATCCGCTCGGTGGCATCAAGCGCGGCTGGCGGGAAATCCGGCCGGTATACGAACGTATCTTCAGCGGCCGCGGCCGGGTCGAGGTCGAGTTTTACGACTACACCTTGCAGCAACATGGCGAGGTGTTCACCGCCATGGGCCGCGAGCGCGGGCGCCATACCTCGGAAAAAGAAACGTTCGAGCTTGCGATCCGCACCACGCGTATTTTCCGCAAGGTCGATGGCGGCTGGCGCCAGATCCATCATCACGGCTCGATCGAGGATCCTTGCCTCTTGGCACGCTATCAGCTCGCGGTGCGCTAATCGCCCCGAAACGAGGCGGGGATTGACAAGGCTTTTATATTTCAATATTCGTTGAAATATGGAAACAACAAATGCGGTCAGCGCCCTTTCCGCGCTTGCCCAGGATAATCGGCTCGACACCTACCGGCTGCTCGTCGAAGCGGGACCCGAAGGAATGCCCGCCGGCGAGATTGCGGCAGCACTTGATCTCGCGCCGAACACGCTGACGTTTCACTTCGACCGCCTGCGCGCCGCGGGCCTCGTGACCGTGCGCCGCGAAGGCCGCTCGATGATCTATGCCGCGCGCTACGACACGATGAACGCGCTCATCGCCTATCTCACCGACAATTGCTGCCATGGCGCTCCCGAGAAATGCGCCCCGCCCCGCAAATCTGCGGCGCGCAGGAAGGAGGCGGGCCGTCCAGCAAAGCGTCCGCACATTCACGGGCCGTCATGAAGCTCTATATGTTCGAGCACTGCTCGCTCTGCTTTCGCGTACGCATGACCGCGGCACTCAAGCGCCTGCACCTGCAAGAGGCGGTCGTTCTTGATGACGACACCGAGACCATGGTCGGCCTCGTTGGCAAGCGGGTCATTCCTATTCTGGTGAAAGACGACGGCAGTCCCATGCTCGAAAGCATGGACATGGTGAAATACGTCGACAGCCACGGCGACCCGGTTCTGACGGGGCCGGAAAGAACTGAAATCGCGTCCTGGGCCGACACGGCCGTATCGAGGACCGCGCCGCTCACCATGCCGCGTTACCCGTTGCTTGGGCTGCCGGAATTCGCGACCGCCGCGGCGCTCGACCATTACAATTTGCGCAAGCGTAAAGCCTTCGGCGACTTTATCGAGCTTCGGGCAAACACGCGCCGCTACATCGACGAACTCATGCCCAAACTCGAAGAGCTCGATCAGTTGATCGAGAGTTCGCACGCAATCAACGGCATGCTCTCGCTCGATGACATCCGCGTGCTTCCGCTGCTGCGGTCCGCCGCCGTCGTCAAAGGACTTCGCTTCCCGCGGAAGGTTCGGGACTATTTCGAAGCGATGATGAGCGGTATCGAATTCCAGCCCCTACCGGCGATCTAGTCGCAACATGACAGGCCGGATCTACAACACTCTCTTCCTCTGCACCGGTAATTCCGCGCGCTCGATCATGGCGGAGGCGATCCTCAACGAGAAAGGGCGCGGAAAATTCCGCGCCTATAGCGCCGGCAGTCACCCGAAGGGCGAAATCAATCCGAACACAATCAAGCTCCTCAAGGGGCTCGGTCATGACGTTTCCGGAATACGCTCGAAATCATGGGACGAATTCGCCAAGCCCGGCGCGCCGCAATTCGATTTCATCATTACCGTTTGCGATGATGCCGCGGGCGAAACCTGCCCGGTCTGGCCAGGCAAGCCGATGACCGCGCATTGGGGCATATCCGATCCCGCCGCCGTGCGAGGTTCGGAGGCCGAAGTCACCAACGCCTTTCGCGAAGCCTATCGCTTGCTCCTGCGCCGCATCGAACTTTTGGTGGCGCTGAAGATCTCCTCGCTCGACCAGCTTTCCTTGCAATCTCGGCTCTTCGAAATCGGTCGCATCGAAGGCGCGAGCGCCAAGGCAAGCGCAGACAGTTGATGCTCGCGCGACGCGCCTTCGCCGAAATGCTGGGAAGCGCTTTCCTGCTTGCCGCCGTGGTCGGCTCAGGCATCGCGGCGGAGCGGCTTTCCGGCGGAAATGCTGCCCTCGCTCTCCTTTGCAATACGCTGCCAACCGGCGCCATGCTCACGGTGCTGATCCTGATTTTCGCGCCGGTTTCCGGCGCGCATTTCAATCCGGCGATCAGCCTCGCCTTTGCCCTGCGTGGGGAAATGCCCTGGCGCGCTATTCCACCCTATATCGGAAGCCAACTCACGGGCGCCGTCCTCGGCGTCTTCGCCGCGCATTTGATGTTCGATCTGCCGCTCGTGCAGATAGCGACCACGATACGAACCGGTCCCGGCCAGTGGTTTGCCGAGGCGGTCGCCACCTTCGGCTTGGCATTGACGATCCTCGGCTGTCTCGCAGCCGCCCCTGCGACAATAGCCTATGCCGTGGGGCTCTATATCACCGCGGCTTACTGGTTCACCGCCTCGACGTCTTTCGCCAATCCGGCGGTCACCGTGGCACGGGCGCTGTCGAACACCTTCGCCGGCATCGCGCCGGGCAGCGTCATCGCCTTCGTCGCCGCGCAGTTGACAGGAATGCTGGCCGCCGTCGCGGTCTCGCACATTCTTTGGCGGTCGAAGGCAATCGGATAATTTCCGGATTGAAGCGCCCGCTCAGGCCCGCTCGTCGCGGTGGACCTTTTCCTTGCGCTCGTGCCGCTCCTGCGCGTCGATGGACAGCGTCGCGATCGGCCGCGCCTCGAGGCGCCGGAGCGAGATCGGCTCGCCGGTCTCCTCGCAATAGCCGTAGGTGCCGTCCTCGATGCGGGCGAGGGCCGCGTCGATCTTGGAGATCAGCTTGCGCTGACGATCGCGCGCGCGGAGTTCGATGGACCGGTCCGTCTCCGAGGAGGCGCGGTCGGCAAGATCAGGATGATTCTCGTTTTCGCTTTGCAGGTGCTGCAACGTTTCGCGGGCCTCGCGCAGGATCTCATCCTTCCAGCGCAAAAGCTTCTGGCGGAAATACTCCCGCTGCCGCTCGTTCATGAAAGGCTCGTCCTCGGAAGGACGGTAGTCTTTCTCTTGTACCTGACCCCACAACATCGAACGCCTTCCTATCCCCGGCTTCCTCGTGCTTCGACCGTTGACCGGTCGTTGTGTGGCGCGCTTATAGCGCCCCGCGCCGCCGGGTCAACGGCATTGATCGCCATAATTGGAAAAGCAGAAAAGCAATACGGGAATGTGACTCCCGCCGCACATTGGTCGTGGTCGGATTCCCTTCGGCCAGCGGATCACGGGGGCCGACGGGCTGCACGCCGCGAAAAGACGCGAAATTCTATTGCGCGATTGCCCGCGGCTGGCGCTTGGCAAGTTCAACGGCAACGCGCACGCCAATGGCGTCCAGCACGCCGTCAAGGCGCGCTTCTCCGCTCCGCTCGGTGAGTTCATTCAGCATCGCCTCCAAGCGGGTGAGGGTCGCGACATCGATCCGTCCCTCTATGATCTCGATCTTGAGGGCATCCAGCATGTCGAGGGCCTTGGCGCCGCGGCGGGCGAAGCGGCGGCGGCGCTCGGCCGCGTCCTCCACCCCTTGCAGCGCGAGAAGCGCGTCGATGCCGGAAATCCCGCCGGCCGCCTGGGCGGCCACGGTTTCTTTCGCCGCATTGTCGTTGGAAACCGAAAACCCGCTGCCGGCCGTCCGCCGGGCGGATGTGGAACTGGAAACGCTAGGCTGTACAGCCGCGTTGATGCGCATATTTGCTCCCCCGAGCCAGCGGAATCGCCCCGCTTATCTTGGAAACCCTTGGGTTCTTTTGGTTAACCCCGCGTAAACGCTTCCGGCAGAAACTGCCTAGTGGGCACGGATCGCCAGGCCGCGAATCCGGCGCCCGAAAAAAAGAACAGCAAAATCAAAGGTTTGAATCTCGTCGCAACTGGCACGCCATTCGCAATGGTCTTTTCGCAAGTCGTTTCACCATCGACCAAGCTGGGGAGCCTGTCGATGCAACAACCGGTCAAGCGTTTTCTCGCCGTGGCGCTCGCCGCCGCCGCTTTGTCCTTGTATGCGACGACGGCGGGAGCGGCCTCGCGCATCAAGGATCTCGCCGACGTCGAGGGCGTGCGCGAGAACCAGTTGATCGGCTACGGCCTTGTTGTCGGCCTCAACGGCACCGGTGACACCCTCAACAACATTCCGTTCACGAAGCAGAGCCTCACCGCGATGCTCGAGCGCCTCGGCGTCAACATCCGCGGCGCGCAGATCCGCACCGGCAACGTCGCCGCCGTCATGGTGACCGGCAACCTCCCCGCCTTCGCGACCCAAGGCACGCGCGTGGACGTGTCGGTTTCAGCACTTGGCGACGCCAAGAGCCTGCAGGGCGGCACGCTCCTGGTGACGCCGCTTCTCGGCGCCGACGGCAATGTCTATGCGGTGGCCCAGGGCACGGTCGCGGTCGCCGGTTTCTCCGCCGAAGGCGATGCCGCGAAAATCGTCCGCGGCGTGCCGACGGTCGGCCGCATTTCGAACGGAGCGCTCGTCGAGCGCGAGATCGATTTCGCCATCAACCGCATGAACAATCTGCGGCTCGCGCTGCGCAACCCGGATCTCACCACCGCCAAGCGCATTGCCGGCGCGATCAACGACTATCTTGGCGCGCCCGCCGCCGAGCCGATCGACCGCGCCACCATCATGCTCGCCGTGCCACCGCGGTTTCAGGGCAATCTCGTCGCGTTGCTCACCGAGATCGAGCCCTTGCAGATCGAGCCTGATCTGCCGGCCAAGGTCGTGATCGACGACCGTTCCGGCGTCATCGTCATGGGCCGCGACGTGCGGGTCGCGACCGTCGCGGTGGCGCAGGGAAATCTCACCGTCACCATCAGCGAGACGCCGCAGGTAAGCCAGCCGCTCCCCTTCTCGCGCGGCGGCACCACCCGCGTCGTGCCGCGCACGCGCATCGGCGTGCAGGAGGAAGGCGTCAAGCTCGGTGTCGTGAGCGAGGGCGTCTCGCTGCGCGAACTCGTCGATGGCCTCAATGCGCTCGGCGTCGGACCGCGCGATCTGATCTCGATCCTGCAGGCGATCAAAGCCTCGGGCGCAATCCAGGCCGAGATCGAGGTGATGTGATGGCGAACGCCGTCGGCTTCTCACCCGTCTCGCTCGGTAACACGCCCTATCCCACCGCGATGCCGGCCGCCGCCGGCACCGACAAGATCAAGAAGGTGTCGAAGGATTTCGAGAGCGTGTTCATCACCAACATGTTCGAGAGCATGTACGAGGGCCTCGACGACGACGGCCCCTTCGGCGCCGGCGCCAATAACGGCGTGTGGCGCTCGCTGCTCACCGAAGAATACGCAAAGTCGATGGCCGCCAAAGGCGGCATCGGCATCGCCAAGCAAATCCAGCAACAACTGATCAGCCTGCAGGAGAAGAAAGCATGAGCGCGGCACCCGCCCCGAGGCAAAATCCGCTTTCCACCCGCGACGAGGCGGAGGCGCTGCTTTCGCGCATCGGCGAGACCATGGTCGCCCTCGTCCAGGTATTCGAGGATGAGACGCGGCTGGTGCGCGCGGGCAAGCTTTCCGCCGCCGCCGACCTCGTTTCCGAGAAGACCAACCTCGCCGCGCGCTATTTGCGCGAGTTCGAGACGGTAAAGGCTAACGCGAAATTCATTCGCGACGCGGTGCCGGAGCTCGTCGAGGAGATGCGCCGAGCGCATGCCTCCTTCCGCGACATTCTCAACCGCAATCTGCGCACGGTCGCGACCGCCCAATCGGTCGCCGAGGGAATCGTGCGCGGGGCGGCCGAAGAGGCGAGCCGCCGCGCCAACCCGCACGGCTATCGCGCCGACGGGCGTTCGGCGCCGACCAAGACCGCAAGCCGTCCGGTCATAATCAGCCGCTCGAGCTGACCGATCCCGAAATTACGTTCTTGCTGCAGCGGCCCCGTTCGGTCACGCGTCGGGGCCGCTTTCTCATTAAGGCTTGTGAAAGGCCTTGTTCAGGTTCGGGTAACACTTCGAGCCCCGCGCCGCCCGCGGTCCGTGCGGCAAGAATTCGCAGCAACGCAAACAAGATGACCCGAAGGCTCGGCGAGTGGAAACCCGGCGCCGGGCGCCGGATTCATCGCTGCCGCCCCGGTTTCTTACTGCTTTCTTAATTGCACCCCCGAAAGTGGGTAACCCGCCATTAGCGTTTCGCGTGTCAAATCCCGCCATGCCTCCAGTACGGGGGTGTCTTTGAGTAACTCCATCTCCTAGGAAGGGAGCAAGTACCATGTCTGATATCGTGCTTACCGCTGGCGTACGCCAGAACCTGTTGTCGCTGCAGAATACCGCCAGCCTGTTGAACCAGACCCAGGACCGTCTGGCCACGGGCAGGAAGGTCAACTCTGCGCTCGACAATCCGATCAGCTACTTTACGGCTCAGGCCCTCAACGGCCGCGCCAACGATCTCAGCGGCCTCCTCGACGCCGCGTCGAACGCCGTGCAGACCGTTCAGGCGGCCAACCAGGGCATTACGTCGATTCAGAAGCTCGTCGACTCCGCCAAGTCGCTTGCCAACCAGGCGCTGGCGTCGTCCGACACCACCACCCGTTCCGGCCTCGCGACCCAGTTCAACGCCCTGCTCACGCAGATCGACCAGTTGGCCGGGGACTCGGGCTACAACGGCATCAACCTGTTGAACGGCGATAACCTCACCGTCAACTTCAATGAAAATGGCTCCTCGTCGCTGACGATCTCTGGCGTCACCGACAAGACCGCGAATGCGCTTAACATCGCAGGTGCCGCGGGCAGCTGGGCGACGAACGCGAACGTCAATACCGCGCTCACTGCCCTGAATACCGCGACCACCACGTTGAGCAGCCAGGCTGCGCAATTCGGCTCGACGTTGACGGTCGTGCAGACCCGTCAGGACTTCACCAAGAACCTGATCAATACCCTCCAGACGGGCGCGGATAACCTGACCTTGGCCGACACCAACTTGGAAGGCGCCAACTTGACGGCGTTGCAGACTCGTCAGCAACTGTCGATCGTGGCCTTGTCGCTTGCCTCGCAGTCGAACCAGGCAGTACTCCGTCTCTTCGGCTGAGCCATCTTCAAACGACAGCGAAAGGCGGAGCTTCGGCTCCGCCTTTTTTATGCGCCGTTGGCCGCGCATGCGCTTTAGCGGTACAGTTGCGATGGAGATTCTGGCGGGATTGCAGGAGAATGAGATGGGTCTCAGGGTCGAACTCAAGCCCGGCGAGCGCATCATCATCGGCGACAGCGTCGTCACCAACGGCGATCAACGCACGCGGCTCATCATCGAAGGCGACGCCCCCATTCTGCGTGAGAAGGACGTGCTCACCTTCGATAGCTCCGACACGCCCTGCAAGAAGATCTATCTCGCCGTGCAGCTGATGTATCTCTCCCGCGAGCCGCAGAAGCACCACGAGCTTTACTTCCAACTGATCAAGGATGTGCTCGCGGCGGCGCCAAGCACGCGCCCCTATATCGAGCGCATCAGTAATCACATATTAACCAACTCCTTTTACAAAGCGCTGAAAGAAACCCATCTATTGATCCATTACGAGACGCAGCTCCTATCCCATGGCAAAGCCAGCTGACACGTATTCCAAGAACGCACAAAAGACCGGCAATCCCCGCGAACTCGAGGCCCAGCTCCTGATGCGGGCGGCGGCCAAATTGCAGGCCCTCAAGAACGTACCCACGACCGACCTCATCGAGAGAATCAACGCGCTTCGCTTCAACCGCAGCCTCTGGCTTGTCTTCGCCGACTTGGTGACGCAGCCCGAGAACCCGCTGCCGCGCGAGATCAAGCAGAACATCGCCAACCTTGCGATCTTCGTGACCAAGCACACCATGAGCATTGAAACCGCGCGCGAGCTCGAGCCCGAACACCTGGGCGTTCTGATCAACATCAATTGCGAAATCGCGGCCGGCCTGCGGGCGAAAGCGGCCTGATCCTCGCTGATCCTTGGATGAAAAAAGACCGCGTGCCCCTCAGGCGCGCGTTTTGTTTAGCGCGCCCGAAAAGCAGAAACCGGTTTTCGGATAAGATCATGCGCCAGCGAAAAGCATGATCGCGAAAGACGCGCCTCGGTTCGACTTGAAGCGATCGTGCCTTACATGAAGTTGACGAGCGATAGCTTCGCGAGCATCGCCGTCGTCTGCAGGCTCGCTGACATCTGGGTCTGCAGCGTCAGGAGCTGGGCGCCGACACTGTTGGGGTCGGCGTTCTCGATATTGTCGAGCACGCCCTGCAGGATGGGCGTCTTGTCATCGATGCGTGTCTTCGCCGCGTTGGCCGCGTCATTCGCGCCCGCAATCTCGGTCTGAATTGCGGAGATCTGCTGCTTCGTCGTGCTCGGCGCGAGATTGTCGCCGACGCGTGCTGCGAGCGCATTGTAGCGGTCCTGCGCCGTCGGATCGCTTGCCGGGAAAGTCATCGCCGCGAAGGTCGCGAAATTCTGCACGCTGTTGCGAATCGCCTCCTCATTGGCGCGAATGCCGTAATTGACCGTGATCGAGTCATCGACGCGCGCGCTCATGGTCGAGCGCGGATCGTCGGTGGCATCGTCGCCGGTGTACCAGCGCACCGTGTCGGTGGCGGTGGCATTGCGCAATCCGGTCGCGCTGTCGAAGGGCGGACCGTTGACCCGCAGCGGCGGATGGCTGGCATCGATATTGAAGAACTCGTTCGAGGCCTGCACCGCCGAGGCCGCGGCAAGATCGGTCTTCGCAAGCGTCTGAATCTGGCTGTCGATGGCGTTGGCGAGGTTCGTGGCGGTGTCCGCCGCGGTCGCGCCGATGGCGAAGCTGCCGGCGGGCGTGGGCACCGCGCTCGACGCCGTAAGGCTGATCGACGACGACGTGCCGTCAGGCAGCGTGAACTGGATCTGCACGGTCGAGCCGTCGGGCGGGTTGGTGCCGCCGAAGTCGATCGATAGCGAAGGCGGCGAACCCGAAGGGCCGGTCACGGTGGCGCCGGCGATGCTGGTGCTCGCGCCCGCGATCTGGAAGCCGAATGGATGCGAGGGATCCTCGCTGTCCTCGGTGAGGGTCACCACGTCGCCCGCGGCCGTAGGCTGCTGCAGGCGGCCGCGGCCGTCGGAGCCCTGATCGGCTTGCAGCCGCTCGGAGATGACTTGCTTGAGGCCCGCGGCCGTGCCGTTGCCGTTCAGAATATGGTCGGCGGTGTCGGTCGCGGGCGTATTGGTGGCGCGGCCCGAGAACAGATACGTATTGCCGGCTTGCGTGTTGAGGACACTCAAGGCCTGGTCGAGGTCGCTGCCCGCCTCGATCTGCGTGTTCGTCTGGCCGCGGGCGACAAGGGTAAACTCGATCGGCTGCAGCGTGGCGGTGCGCAAATCCTGCGTCATCTGATTCAGGCTGTTGAGGGCGGTGTTCTGCAACTGCACGTTCGTGCTCACCGTCGTAATCGAATTCTGGTAGGCGCTGAGCCGCGACAGCGTTCCACGCACGTTGACGTCGAGGCCGCGTTGAATGCCGAGGCCGGCATAGGTCTGCGCCTGCTTGCCGGTAGAAAGCTGCTGCGAAAGGTTGTTCAGCTGCTGCTGCATCTGGACGAGCATTTGCGCTTGCAGCATCGCGTTCGAGGTCAAGCCGGTGATCGTGCTCATCCCGTGGTGCTTCCAATGCTGAGGAGGGTGGAGAACATCTGGTTGATCGCCGTCATCACGCGCGCGTTGGCGGAGTAGGCGTTCTGCAGCGTCAACAGGGTGGACATTTCGGTGTCGATGTTGACGCCGGAGGCGTCGTTGAAGCGCGTTTGCAGCGCATTGACGACGACCTGCTGGCCCTGGTTGAGCTTCGAGGCGTTGTCAGCCGCCGCTCCCTGCTGGCTGATCGTCTGCTGAATGTAGTCGGCGACTGTGCCCGAGAACGGACCGCTCGCGGTGCCAATGCCGCTTGTGGGGCTGAAAAGCTGGGCAGCGGCGGTGAGCTGTTCGTAGATGAAATCAGGCCGCGTCGAATCGCCCGAGGCGGTGTTGTTCGAATAGGCGACGAGCGCGGAAGGATTGGCCATCAAGGCGGGATTGACGGCAATGCGCGCGGCAAAGCCGGTCTTCTGCAAACCGCCGGCGGTAATCGCGCCGGTGTAGAGGCTGTTGTTGCTGCCATCGACGAAGAAAGGAAGCGTCGGATCGCCCGAATTCAACGTCGTCGTCGTCACCGACGCATTGAAGCCGTTCACATCGGAAAGATTGGGGGCGCCGTCGTCGAGCACGCGCAGCGTCGAGCCGCTTGGATTCGAAAACGTGAGATTGGCGCTGCCAAGCGCCGTATTGAGCTGGCTCACGACCGACGCCATTCCGCCCGAGAAATCGACGCCGATCACCTGATCGTTGGGATCGGCGGTGAGCGAATTCGACAGCGGCAGCGTCGATGGATCGTTGACGCGGACGATCGTCACCTTGTGCTGGGTGTTGGTGGAATTATCGGTATAGACCAGCGAAATCGTATTGCCGTTCTGCAGCCCCGAAAGATCGAGGTCAAAACCCGATTGCGCGCCGGACGTGGCGGCGGTTCCCTGCTGAGTGCGGTTCGAAAGTGAAAGTGCGAGCGAGTTCGCGATCTCGTCGAGCTGACTCTGCGCCTGCGGAAGAATAACGTCTCGCATCTGGACGTCGGCCGCGAGTGTGCCGGAGCGGATCGCCTTCGAGCCGATCAGATCGATCTTGTCGCCGTTGGGCGTGACCAGCGAAATCGTTCCGACCGTGCGCTTGGTCGGATCGGTGCTGTAGGACGAGGACGGATTGAGCGCGGGCCGCGCATCGAAGGAGAGCTGCGCCGCCTGGCCGTCATATAGCGCCACCCCCGAGCTCGTGAAGATCGAGATGCCACCGTTATTGCCGGTCGCGACGACGCGGATATCCATCAATCCGGAAAGCTCGGTGATGTCGCTGTCGCGCTGATCGAGAAGCCCCGCCGACGCCGCATCCGAACTGCCCGCGGCCGTGAGCTTGGTCGAAACCTGGGCGATATCCTGCAACAGCTGATTGACGCGGTTCACCCCGTCGGCAATGCCGCTTTCCGCCTGCGAGCGCAGCTGCTGCACGTCGCTCGACATGGAGTTCAGGTGCTGGACCAGCACCTGCGCCTGGTTGAGCACGTCGCCTTGCGCGGCGATGGAATCGGGGCTCGTCCCGAGCGCGTTCAGCGAAGAGGTTAAATTATTGAACAGCGTGTCGAGGGCATTGTTGCCGCCGGGCGTGCCAAAGGTCTGGCTGAGCTGTGTGTAGAAGTCATTGATTGTGCTTGCGTAATTTCCGCCCGCGAGCTCGGTGCGCAGCTGCTGCTGCACCAGCGTGTCGAGCTCGCGCGCAATGCCGACGACCTGGACGCCGTTGCCGCTGGCGCTGTTGGCGAGCGACAGTGTCTTGCGGACGTAGCCGGGGGTATTGGCGTTCGCGACGTTGTCGGCGACGAGGGTCAAGCCCTGTTGCGTCGCCTGCAAGCCGGAAAGCGCCGACGAGATCGCCGTTTGCAGACCCATTATCCCGCGTCCTCGAACCCGTTGCGCTTACCGTCCGCGCCCGTCATCGCAGCATGTTCATGGTGTCCTGCAGCATCTGCTGCGCCGTCGTCACGATGCGCGTGTTGGCGGCGTAGGCCTGCTGGGTCGTGATCAGCTTGGTGAACTCGTTGGAGATGTCGGTGTTCGAGCCTTCCAGCGATTGGCCGACAATGGTGCCCGGCGCGCCGAAGATCGCGGGGCCCGAATCATCGGTGGCGGCGAAGGCGCCGCCGTCGAGGCTTTTCAGCCCGTCCTCGCCATTGAAGCTCACCAGCGGAACCTCGGCGATGTCGAGGGTGCGGCCGTTCGAATAGCTCGCGACGATGCGGCCTTTGTCGCTGACCGAGATCGAATTGAGCTGGCCCGCGGCAAAGCCGTTTTGCGACAGCGTGTTGACTTGCGCGACGCCGTTCGGATCGGCGAATTGCGTGACACCGTTCGATCCGAAATTGACCGTAACGTCGCCGACGACGTGGCCGTCAACCGTCAGGTTGGTGAGCGGGACGGAGCTCACCGCCGGATTCATCTGGCCGTTGGCGTCGAATTTGAAATCGGTGCCGGCATTCAGCCAGGCCGCGGTCGTGCCTGTCGCCGTGGAATCGACCTGATAAAACAGGTTCCAGGTGTCGGTGCCGCCGCTTTGCGCCGAGTCAGTCTTCGCCCAGCGCAACTGCACGTTCACCGGATTGCCCTGCGGGTCGTAGACCGTGACCGCGCCGCCCGAAATCGATTCGTTGAGGAAGGTCGAGACGTCGTTGCCTTGCACCACACCGCCGCCGCCGGTGGTCGGATCGGCGTTAAAATCGCCCGGAACCAACAGCTCGCTGCCGCCGCCGGCGGACGCGGCGGTAATGGGCGTCGCCGCGAGGTTGGCGCGATACTGGATCGTGGTTGTCACCTGGGCCGGCAAGAAGTCGTTTGATACCTTCAAAACAGTAGGCACCGAGCCGGTCACGTTGCCGGTCACAGGATCGATCGGAAGTCCCTCGAGGTAATAGCCGGAGCCGTTGACGAGAAAGCCATCCTTGTCAAGCTGGAAATCGCCGCGGCGGGTGTAGAGATCGTTACCGGTAAACACCGGCGCGCCGTCCGGGAAACCCGACGGCTTTTGCACGACGAAAAAGCCGTTGCCGTTGATCGCCATGAAGGTGGAGACGGAGGCTGCCTGGATGTCGCCCTGCACCGTGTTGGTGGCCCGCGACATGGCAATGACGCCACCAGCCTTTTGCTGGTTCAGCGCCGCATCCGAGACGAGGTCGGAGAAGCTCGTGTCGGTCCGTTTGAACGCCGTGGTCTGCGAGTTGGCGATGTTGCCCGAGATGTTCTCGAGGGCAAAGGACTGCGCCTGCAGCCCGCCCACCGCCGTGGTCATCGCGCCGAAAATACCCATGCTACTCCTCCATCAAGCTCGGGTGCCGCGGGAAAGCCGGGCACACCTCGTCACGCGATCGATCGCAAGCACCGTGCCAGCGGCACCGCTCCCGCTAACTGCTTGCAGCAATTCACTTTTCGCAAATTGCAAAAACCCGGCAGCCCGGCAGAAATGCGCCTTCCCGGCAGGTTCTGCCGGGCGAAACGCGCTGCTTTCTTCGCCTTGCCGCGATTAAACGCAGCCCATAGGGTGCGCGCCGCAAGCAGGGAGCGATCATGCGTTTCGAAGGAACCAAGGACTACGTCGCCGACAATGACCTCAAGGTCGCGGTCAACGCCGCCATTGCTCTCGAGCGGCCGCTCCTGATCAAGGGCGAGCCCGGCACCGGCAAGACCGTGCTCGCCGCCGAGATCGCGAAAGCCATCAAGGCGCCGCTGATCGAATGGCACATCAAGTCGACGACCAAGGCGCTGCAGGGTCTCTACGAATACGACGCGGTGTCGCGGCTCCGCGACAGCCAGCTCGGCGACCCGCGCGTCTCCGACATCAAGAATTACATCCGCCGCGGCAAGCTGTGGGAAGCCTTTGTCGCCGCCGAGCGCCCGGTGCTCCTGATCGACGAGATCGACAAGGCCGACATCGAGTTTCCGAACGATCTCCTGCAGGAACTCGACCGCATGGAGTTCTTCGTCTACGAGACCGCGGAGACGATCAAGGCGAAACAGCGGCCGGTCGTGGTGATCACCTCGAACAACGAGAAGGAATTGCCCGACGCGTTCCTGCGCCGCTGTTTCTTCCACTACATCCGCTTTCCCGACACCGAGACGATGAAGGCGATCGTCGAGGTGCATTTTCCCGGCATCAAGCAGCGGCTTGTCTCGGAGGCGCTGAAAATCTTCTACGAGATCCGCGAGGTGCCGGGTCTGAAGAAAAAGCCCTCGACCTCGGAATTGCTCGACTGGCTGAAGCTCCTGATGGTCGAGGAGATGACCCCGGAGATGCTGCGCGAGCGCGACCCGAAGAAGCTCATCCCGCCGCTGCACGGCGCGCTCCTGAAGAACGAGCAGGATGTGCACCTGTTCGAGCGGCTCGCATTTCTCGCGCGCCGCGACGGAAGCCGCTAGCGGCCCTGGCGCGGGTCGATCGGCGTCTTGCCTTTCAGGCCGAGAATATCTTCGAGCACCTTCGCGGCCGCGAGCACACGCGCTTCCGACCGCGGGGGTCCCACGATCTGCAAGCCCACCGGCAGCTCCTCACCGGTGAAGCCGCAAGGCAGCGACAGTGCCGGGCAACAGACGAGCGTGATCGCCGAAACGACCGCCAACCACTCGATGTAGTTGCCGAACTTCTGGCCCGCACACTCCGCGACATAGCGCTGCTCGATCGGGAATGGCGCTACGATGGTCGAGGGCACGAGCAACAAATCGTAGGTCTCGAAGAACTTCAGCGCCCGCTGCGTCATCGTCAGGCGCTCGGCCTCCGCGCGCATGACGTCTTCCAGCGACAGCTTCAGCCCTTCCTCGATGTTCCAGATCACGTCGGGCTTCAGCCGCGTGCGATACTCGCGCAGGAGATTCTTTTTGCTGAGCGCGTAATCGTAGGCGCGAAGCACATGGAAGCATTGCATGGTTTCGCGGAGATCCGGATGCGCCTCCTCCACGATGGCGCCCTCCTCGGCGAAGCGTTCCGCGGCGGCCCTAGTGATCGCGGCGACTTCCGGATCGACCGGCGAAATGCCGAGATCCTTCGAGTAGGCGACCCGTTTCGGCCGCGAGCCCGAACGCGCCGCCGAAAGGAATGAGTTCGGCAGGCGCGGCAGTGAAGCGGGATCGGCGGCATGCTCGCCGCTCATTGCATCGAGGAAAAGCGCCAGATCCTCGACATTGCGCGCCATCGGCCCGTGCTGGCTGAGATTGCGGTCGATCTTGTAGGCGGGCGTATGCGCGACCCGGCCGATGCTCGGCCGCATGCCGACAACGCCGCAGAAGCTCGCGGGATTGCGCAACGAGCCGCCGACATCCGTGCCGTGCGCAAGCCATGCTGTGCCACACGCAAGCGCCGCCGCCGCACCGCCCGAGGAGCCGGCGGCCGAGCGGCTCGTGTTCCAGGGATTCAGCGTCGCGCCGAACACCTCGTTGAAGGTGTTGGCGCCGGCGCCGAATTCAGGCGTGTTGGATTTCGCATAGACAATGCCGCCTTCACACTCGAGCGTCTCCACCACGATGTCCGATGTCTTCGGCACATGGTTTGCGAAGATCGGCGAGCCCTGGGTCGTGCGCACGCCCGCGACTTCGGTAAGGTCCTTGATTGCGACCGGCATGCCCGCGAGCAATCCGCGCTCGGTTACCGACTTCTTCATCAAGCGATCGGCGTGGGCGCGCGCGCGCTCGAAGCATAACGTCGGCAGCGCGTTGACCTTCTTATCGACCTCGGCAATGCGCGCTTCCAGCGCATCCAGGAGATCGTGCGGCGTGATCTCGCTCTTCCTCAGTCCTTCGACGAGCTTGCAAGCGCTCGCGCCGATGAATTCCGCGCCTTTCGCCATGTCCTTCCCCTGCAAAGGGCCGCGCCGGTCAGACCTCGACCGAATCCTGCTTCGCCTTCTTTTTCTTTGATTTGGCGTGTGGCTCCTGCCCGGCAGAAACGGGCGCCGCATCGGCCTTTTTTTCCGCCGTTTCTTTCAGGTCAGGTCCGGTCCCCGCCCGGCTCTGTGCCGCTTGTCCGCTATCCTTGCGCGCGGCGTCGGCCATGCGGGTCACCTCGGCGTGACGCTTCCTTGCGTCGATGACGGCTTCTTTCGCCGAGCTCGCCCGGTCGAGAACGTATTTCGCCGCGGGCAGCAACAACACATTCCACACGATGCCCGGCAGCGTCGCGATCCACGCTCCGAACGAGCGGGCATTTTCGCGCGCGTGCCCCGCGAGCCTCGTACTTCCCACCTTGATATGCCCGGCCGCCTGGCTTGCGCCGACCGCTGCTCCCTGCGCGCCGGGAACGATGGCGCGGCCCCATGCGAACCGGCCGCCCGTCGCGACTTTTTGCGCGCTCCATGCGGCAGCTTCCTTGGCCCGCACGGCGGCCCCTAACGCGCCTTCCCGGGCGCGCGTGCCCGATGAGCGGGCTGCTTGCGCTCCGCGTTCCGCCGCCACCTTCACGCCCGCCTTGATCTGCGCTGCCGTCCATTGCACGCCATATTTCGCGTTTGCGGCGATCCACAACGCGCCCTCCCGCGCGCGCGCGCCCGAAAATAATGCTGCCCGTTTTCCATGCTCCGCCGCCGTGGCCGCACCCGTTTTGACCTGCGTTGCGGTCCATTGCGCGCCATTCTTCGCGCGTGCGGCCGTCCACAACGCGCCTTCCCTCGTCCGCGCACTCGACAAGAGCGCTGCCTGCTTTCCGCGCTCCGCCGCGGCAGTGGCGCCTGCCTTGGCCTGCGCCGCCGTCCATTGCGCGCCATCTTGAATGCGCGCGCCACTCCACATGACCCCTTCTTTCGTGCGTGCGGCGGCGAAGATCGCGCTTTCGCGAATCCTATTGCCGGTCGAAATGGCGCCCGCCTTGATTCCTTCGGCGATCCAGCGCGCGCCCGCTCCGATTGCGTTCGCAAACCGCGTTGATCCAAGCTTGCTCGTCCGCCATGCCCATCTCGCAGCGGAGGCAACCCGCAGCGAAACCGGTACAACGGCGCCTCGCCAGAACAGCACGGCGGTCCAGCCGATCGCCCGGGCGCAAAGAACGATGCCCGCCGCGACCATCTCCATGCCCCAGCCGACCCAACCGGCGACGAATCCGATCACGGTCGCGACCGCCATGATGACGACGTAGAGGAGACGCCCGACGGCAGCGGAGATCGCGTAAATGATGGCGCCGGCCCAGCGCAGACCAACGAGCAGGCGGTTGAGCGCGAAATAGAGGGCGGCGGCGAAACGGGCGCTCGCGCGCCCCGCGTGGCTTTCCACGAATTTGTGCTTGGCGCGGCGCGCGGCGTGCGCGGCGAGGCCCGGCGCAAGGCCAGCGGCGATATCGGCCTGTACCTGCTCGACGCGTTTGGTTTGCGCCTCGTCCATCCAGTCGTTGAACTGCATCGACCAATAGGACGCCTGCGTCGCCACGCGGCCGACATTGCCGCCGGCCCACACGAGACCGAACGGAATAAAGAGCCGCCAGCGGTCGTCCTGCTCGACCATGGCCGCGGCAATGAGCTCGCCCGCAATCGCCGTTGTGTTGAGCCCATGCCCGCCGAAAGCGCTCGCGATCCACACCCCCGGCTGCGCCAGGCCGATCTGCGGCATCTTGTGGACGGCATAGCCCATGGTGCCGGACCAGGCGTACTCGATCGGTGCCCCGCGGAGCTGCGGATAGACGCTCGCGATATCCGCCGCCATCACCTCGGCGAGATCTTTCGGCGGCTTCAGATTGGTCGAAATGCGGCCGCCCCATAACAGCCGGTCGCCGACGACACGGTAGTAATCGCCGGCGCGCCGCGTGTCGGAAATCGCGCCGGGATAACGGATCGCCTCGTGCAACACCTCGCCGAGCGGCGCCGTGACGACGACATGCGTGCGCACCGGCAGAACCGTGTCCGCGAACGCCGGAAACGCTTCGCCGAGAAAGGCGCTGCCGGCGAGCACCACCTCGAACGCGCGCACGCGGCCGTGGTCCGTCCATAGCGATTTTCGCAAGCCCGAGAGGTCAGCCGCCCGCACGCGGCTCTGCTCGTAGATCGTGCCGCCGCGCGCCTCGAAATCGGCGGCGAGCGCGCGGGCGAGATTCAAAGGATGCAGATGAAAGGCATCCGCCTCGTGCAGCGCCTGATAGTAGCGGCCGCTGGCGAGCACTTCGCGCACGCGCTCCTTGGGCCACACCACCACGTCGTGATCGAAATCGCGGGCAAGCGCTTCAGCCTGGTCGCGCAGGCTCACTTCGTCGTCGTAGCGGAGCACATTCAGGCGCCCCGGCACCGGGTCGAGCCCGAAGTCGCCTTCGGCGAGAAACGCGCGCACCATCTCGACGCCCTCGCGCGAGAGCCGATAGAGCTCGCGCGCCTGCTCAAGCCCCACGCGCCGGGTGATCTTTTCGATCCGTTCGGCGTAGCCCGCGGAGACGAAGCCGCCGTTCTGGCCCGAGGCTTCGCCCGCGACCTCCCCCGCCTCCAGCAGGACGACCTCCTTGCCGCGGGCGGCGAGCGCGCGTGCCGCCCACAGGCCAGCGAAGCCGCCGCCCACGACGCAGACCTCGGTCTCGATGTCCTGCAAGAGCGTCCGCCGCTCGGGAGCGGGTCGCGCGGTCGCCGAATAGAAGGTTGCGGGGAAAACTTCGTTCATCGTCTTGTCGTTTATATGCGCATGTTAGGCTTTGCGAGCAAAGATTTCGACCGCGTATGACCGCTCTCCTAGAGGGAAAACGCGTGGATAACAAAAGGGAAATCGCATGCGCCGCCTGATGCTCCTGCGCCATGCCAAGGCGCTCCGCGCGGAAGGCTTGCGGGATTTCGACCGCCCGCTGAAGAGCGTCGGCCGCGAGCAGGCGCGCAGTATCGGCCAATTCATGGCGGCGCGCCGGCTCGAGCCCGGCTTCGCGCTTGTTTCGACCGCGCTCAGGGCCCGCGAGACGTTCGATCTCGTCGATATCTTCCTGCATCCCCCGCCGGATCGGGCGGACGAGCCGCTGATCTACGAGGCGACCGCCGAATCCCTCTTCGACATCGTCCGCCGCCTGCCGGCGCGGCAGCCTTCCGCGCTTCTGGTCGGGCACAATCCCGCCTTCGAAGAGATCGCGAATGAGCTGATCGCGACCGGCGAAAAGGCGGCGCTATCGCATTTTGGCGGGCGCATGCCGACGGCCGCCCTTGCGGTCATCGATTTCGAGGCCGACCGCTGGAAAGAAGTCGAAACACGAAGCGGCGCGCTTGCCGTTTTCGCCACGCCCGCCCTTGTCGAAGCCGAAAAGTAAGGCCCCGCGGACAATGCCGCGGGGCCAAAATTTTCGTCCGCTAGAGGCGGGCGTTCAGTGCACGATCATGCCCGTGAAGACATAGGCCTGCAGCATCACCAGGATGCCGACCAAGCAGGCGAGTGCGATCGAGTGGAAGAACACGAAGCGCAAGATCGAGCCTTCGTGCCCGAACCAGTTGGTGGCGGTGGAGGCGACGACAATCGACTGCGCGTCGATCATCTTGCCCATGACGCCGCCCGAGGAGTTCGCGGCGCTCATCAGGATCGGCGACAGTCCTAACTGCTCCGAGGTGATCTTCTGCAGGTTGCCGAACAGGATGTTCGACGCCGTGTCCGACCCGGTCAGCGCGACGCCCAGCCAGCCCAGCAGCGTGCCGAAGAAGGGATAGAGCACGCCGGCACCGGCAAAGGCGAGACCGAGCGTGGCGTCGATGCCGGAGAGCCGCGTGAGCGTGCCGATCGCGAGCATCGCCGAGATGGTGATCAGTGAATAGGCGCAGATCTTCAGCGTGCGCCCATAGGCCTGCACCAACCCCACGGGCGAGAAGCCCATGAGAAAGCCGGAGATGATCGCGGCGATCAACATGCCCGAGCCCGTGTAAGAGAGCCACGTGAAGGAGAACACGGCGGCCTCTTTCGTCGGAGCCGATACGACCGGCGGCACCTTGTTGATCAATCCGTTCAGGTCCGGAACCGGATAGTTCCAGGTCGCCCACGGATTCACCTGCGCCTTCCACCAGTTGGTGCCCCACAGCAGAAGCACGGCGCAAACGATAATCCACGGCAGGAGCGACATCCACACCTGCGCGGAGGTCGGCTTCGGACCGGCCTTCGGCGCCGGGCGGCCCTTACCCGAGTCATCGTGGGTGCGGAGCGCGGGCGATGACCAGACTTCCCTCGGCTTCCAGATTTGCAGGAAGCCGATGAGGCAGGCCATCGACACGAGCGAAGCGCCGATATCGACAATCCACGGATTGACGAAGTTCGAGATCAGGAATTGCGGGATCGCGAACGACACGCCCGTGACCAGGATCGCGGGCCAGATCGCGAGCATGCCGCGCCAGCCGGCAAAGGCCCAGATCAGCCAGAACGGCACGATCAGCGAGAAGAACGGCAATTGCCGCCCCACCATCGCGCCGAGCAGGAATGGGTCCAACCCGGTCACGCTGGCAAGACCCGCGATCGGCGTGCCGAGCGCGCCATAGGCGACCGGTGCGGTATTCGCGATCAGCGACAGGCCCGAAGCCGCGAGCGGCGAGAAGCCGAGCCCGATCAGGATCGCGCCGGTGACCGCGACCGGCGTGCCGAAGCCCGAAGCGCCTTCGAAGAAGGCGCCGAACGAAAAGGCGATCAACAGAAGCTGCAGCCGGCGATCGTTGGTCACTCCGCCGATCGTGCTCTGCAAGGTCGAGAACATCCCTTTCTCCACCGTGAGGCGATAAAGGAAGATGACGTTCAAGACGATCCAGCCGATTGGGAAGAAGCCAATGACGGCGCCGAGGATCGAGGCGCGGATCGACATGCCCGCCGGCATGGTGAAGATAAAGACCGCGACGAGATTGGCGACGAGAAGCGCAATCAACGCGGCGATATGCGCCTTGACCTTGTTGGAGGCGATCAAGACGAGCAGCGTCACCACCGGCAGCGCGGCGGCGATCGTCGACAAAACCTTACTGTTCAACGGATCGTAGACTTGATTCCACATGTGGCGTTTCCCCCTGTGTTTTCCCCCGCCTGCATGAGAACCCCCACCGGCCGGAGTTATTTTTGGTGCGGGCATAATAAGGACTTCCGCGCGCGCCCAACAATGCGGCGACAGCCGGTTGGAGGTATTTTCTCAACCGAAAAAGAATCCTTTGGATAGAGATGGTTACGGCAATACTACGACTTTCGTCTAAGCCGTTTGAATAAATTTCCGGTCTTTCGCCCGCGCAAAATCTAAGGCAGCGCGTCGGCCGGGATCGAATGCGGATCATACGCCCGCGGCCGGTTGCGCATGATCATCGGGCCGACCTGCCATAGAAAAATCAGCCCGAGGAAGATGATCGTCGCACTGAGTGCATACTCGCCTTCGATCAGCGCGCGTGCGGCAACGAACAACGCCGCTGCGGGCGTCACTACGGCCACGAAAAGCGCCGGCCACCACCGCCAGTACGGAAATCCTGCGTCGAAACGGCAGGCGGCGCCCGCGACCGTGATCCGGCGAATGAGCTCGGCGACAAAAGGACGGTAGAGCGGCGCCTGATTTTGGAAATCGAAGAGCGAGCGCTGCGTGATAGAGGCAATCTCGATTTTCGTTCCTTGTCGCGGCCAGACTTCGGCGATGAAACGGCCGCCCGCGAGATTGGTGGGACGGTATCCGAGCCGGACGCGCGCAATCTCGCGGTAGGGAATTCGGCCGCTGCGCCGGCCGATCTCCCATTCCAGTGCGTCGGCCGTCAGACGAAAAACAAATTCCCCGCCCACGAGGCGCGGGCGGTAGCGATAGGACGGCTCGGTGGGCGAAGTCTCGTTCATCCGGAAATGTTCTATCACGCAAGACACGCTATCGGCGGCAAGGAAAAGCCGCCGGATGATTTCTCATCCGGCGGCGAATTCGGCCTCTCGCTTACCAGCCTTGGGGCTTAGTAGTAGTTGCAGTACCTGTGGCCCCAGCGATACCAGCAATACGGCCCCGGGCTACCGTAGTAGGGATCGTAATAGCTGTAGTTGTAATAGCGCGGACCGTAATAATACGGGCCGTAGCCATACGGATAGCCGCTGGCGACGGCGGCGCCGAGGGCGAAAGCGCCGATGCCAACGCCCCAACCCCAACCGCGGTGCCAACGCACATCGGTGGTCGTTGCAGGCGCCGACTGCTTCACCGCTTCACCATTCGAGCCGAGCGGCAAGGCCATCGTCGGACTTACCGCCCCCACTGTGATCGCGCCGGCGACGCCCAGCGCGAGCACCTTGTTCAGCGTGATCTTGCTCATAACGTTGTCCTTTCTCTTTTGCGTTCCAGCCTGAAAGCCGCCGGCCAATCTGGCCGCCGCGTTTCGGCAATGAACCGCAACGAGGCGGAACGACATGAAATATAACGTGCCGCGCGATCCGTGGTTCCGCAATGCCGTCACCAGCTTGTGATCATTCCTGAACAAAAATTCAGAATGCAGAATCGCCCCGTAATTCCCGCGGATTGCGCTGGCTCGAAAATGCCTTCTCGTAAATTACAAGAATTTAATCCGATGTAGCCGCCTTCGACTGCAGTCATGGGCTTCTATTTTGTCACGCGCGCGCGGAGCTTGCGCGGCCGCAACGCGTTATCATTTGAATGAGAGAGGGCCTTGTGATGAGAGGACGCACAATCCGCAGCACGCTTCTGGCCGCGCTCGTTCTCGCCGGCGCCGCTTACGCGGGCGAAGGTTCGGCGCAAGGCTTGCTGCAAATGCCGCCGGTTGGGATCGGTGCACGCCCCGCGATGCCGCACGTAAATGGCACCATCACGACGCCCACCACGCCGACTGTTCCGCGCGGACGCACGCCGGGGAAAAGCACGATCATCATTCCGGGCGTCAGCGCATCGGGCACGCCGGGCACGATCAATCCCGGCTCGCTCCATCCTTGCGGCAACGGCTCGGGCGCGATCGGCTCGATCGGCGGCAATGCCGGGATCGCGACCGCGCCTCTGTCCAATCCCAACAATGCCGCGCTCGGCGTTCCCAACATCGGCGCCCGCAACGCGCCGGACACGGGTGTCGCCCCCACGACCAATCCGAGCGTGCGGCCGGGCGTGCCGAGTTCGTGTTGACGCCGATGCCAAAATTCCCGCTTGCTCTATTTGTCAGTGTGCTCGCGGTGGCTCCCGCCGCCGCGCAACAAACGCCGCCGCCGCAGCCGCCCTCGGTGCAGCCGCAACCGGTCCCGCCTGCCGCCAGCCCCGAATGCGCGAACAACGGCGCGGGCGGTCCCTCGAAGGGCGTGATCTGCCCGCCCGATGTCGATCCGAAAATGCGGATTCAGCCTCCGGAAACCGGATCGAAAATGCCGGTGATCCCGCCCGCGGATGGCCAGAAGGGTGAGTCGAAATAATTCAGGCCGCGGCGGATTCAGGACTCGAGCCGAACTCCGGCGGGAAGCGCACCACGAATTCAGTCCCCGGATCGAGGCGGATGAAGCTTACGGTCCCGCCGAACTGCCGCGCGGTGGAAACGATCACCTTGAGGCCAAGCGAAGCCGGGCGCGACAGATCAACTTCGCCCGTGAACCCGCCGCCGCGATCGGCGACCCGGAGTTCGACCATGCCCTCCTCGTTCCGCAGGAGCCGCACCAGGATCGGCCCCGGCTCGCCTTCCGGATAAGCATGCTTGAGCGCGTTGGTGATGAGCTCATTCACGAGCACGGCGAGCGAAGCCGCCTGTCCGCCGGAAACGATCAACGGGATGCTTTCGCAGGTAATCGTCCGGCTTTCGCCGGAATAGCTCTTCTCGCTTTCGGCGCAAATCGCGCGCAGGAGTTCGCCGAAATCGACCTTCTCCGAGACCTCGGCGCCATAGAGATATTTGTAGATCGCGCTCATTCCCATCACGCGCTCGCGGGCGCGGGCGAGCTCAATGCGCGCCGCGGGATCGACGGCTTCCCGTCCTTGCATGCCGAGAAGGCTTGAGAGGATCTGCAGGCTGTTCATCACCCGGTGCTGCAATTCGCGCAGCAAAAATTCCTTTTGCGCGAGCAACTCGTCGATTCGGACGGACATTGCGCGCAGCGCTCCGGAAAGCTCGCCGAGTTCGGTGGAGGAGCGAAGGCGCGGAAACTGCGCCGAGAGGTCGCCGCCCTCGCGCCGCCGTGCCACCCGCACCATGCCGAGCACCGGCCGCCGGATCAGCGCGTCGGAAGCCGCGAGAATGCCGGCGAGCGCGAACAGGAGCGCGAGTGCGCCGAACACGACGCTTCGCCGCGCGACGATGTTGAACTCGGCAAGCGCAAGATCGCGGTCGATCGCCACCGCAACGAACATGCCTTCGGGCGATTCCTCGAGCGGCACGACGCCGAGGATCTGGTCGTCGCCCTGGTCGTTCTTGACGACAAAAACATGATCGCCGCCGGTATGCGCGCTCGCGAAGACCTGCTTGATCATCGCCTGTGCGCCGGCCTCGTTTTCGTTCGGGATGGTGAAGACGAGCGAGCCTTCCCGGTCGACCACCATGATGCGATGGTAGATCTGGAAGCGGCGCTCGGCGAATTCCTGCCCGATCCGGTCCGGGTTGAGGACGAGCGCGATGATGCCGTCAAAGCGTCCGTCGGGACTCTTGTAGGGGATCGAGATATGGATCGAGCGCTCGCCGGTGACGCGGCCGGTCGTCAGCGTGCCGATGGTGAGCTTTCCGGTTCGCAACGGCTCGGAGAAGTAGAGGCGGTCGCGCACGTCGAGCGCCGGCGGGATGGGAATCGTCGAGCAATGGAACTTGCCGTCGCGGTCGATCAGCGCGGCTTCGCGGTAGATGGGGAGGTCCGAGATCACCGCCTTGAAATAGGCGGCACACTCCTCTTCGCGCCCGGGCACGGCCGGATGCTTGACGAGCGTGATCATCAGGCGGCGGCTGCCCTCGACGAGTTGCGAGAGTTCAGCCGAAACCAGGCGCGCCGAGTCGAGCGCTTCTTGGTTCGCCCGCCGCTCAAGAAATTCGCGCCATGCATAGGTGTTGTAGGCGGTGATCGCCAGGGGCGGCACCATCGCCATGGTAACCACGACCGCAAGACGGGATCTAAGGCTCATGGCCGCAAAGGCCCCCGGTCAAAGCCCGATCCCATCGCTTGCGCCCGGGCGAATTGCAAGGGCGCGGGAGATACGGAAGTATTTCTGAGCAGATTGCGATCCCGATGAATGATGGCGTTCCACCAATTTCCGCCAACCTGAAAGGTTCCCGTTGTAGCATGAGATGTAATGATTCCATTTCAGGAAAAAGCATGACGAAACGCGCCCTCGCGCTCCTAATGCTTCTGTTCGGCTTGGCCTTTGCCGCCCCGGCCCTTTGCGAGCCCTCGTGGAGCGAAGTCGCGCGCGCTTCGGGGACGCCGCAGATCCCCGGCCTCAACATCGTTTATCTCGCCCCGCTCGGAAATCCGGCCGAGGCCAAATGGAAAAACATCCTCGTGCACCAGACCGAGGGGCCTCCGGGCTCGGCCAAGAACGGGGCCGCGGAGCAGGCGAAAAATCCGACGCGGCGCGGCGTGATCGTGTGGGTCGAAACCGACGGCACCGTCTATTGGGCGGTGCCCGAGACGACGATCACGACGCAAGGCGATGGCGGCAATCGCAACGACAACAAATACATCGACAACACCAAGACCTTCCACGCCGTGACCAAGGAGAATTCGATCGGCATCGAGTTTTCCGGCAACTATCCCGATGTGCGGAAGCCCGTGACCGAGGCGCAGACCGCCGCCTGGCTCGTGCTCGTCCGCTTCTTGCAGGAGCGCTACGGCATCCCGCCGGAGAACATCTACGCCCACAACTGGATCGACTTTAAGGATTCGCGCTACTGCGAAGGCTGCGAGCTCGCCACGCTCGCGCGCAAGCTCAATTACCGACCGATGCCGGTTTCCGCCGGGCGCTGACACGCATCGCGTTTTAGGAAAAAAGGTCCGAATCCATTCATCGCGAACGTCACGCATCGCACTTTCGGCGCCGGTCACATCGCGCCGCGCGCCGGAACCTGTTCCATCTCCGGGCATTTACCTTTTACCCTTGCGGGCGAGGCCATTGGGTGGCTAGTGCCAGAGGAAAGACAACCGCGTAGAACTGGGCGTGCGCCCGACGCGGAAAACAGCAAAATCGAACAGGAACGGCGAGCGCTGCGCGAACTGATCGACAAGTTTCGCCGCGAGCCGGAAAGCGACGATGACGGCGGCTTCTATCGCAATGTCGGCCGTTTCATTATTCGCCCGCTGATCAAACCGTATTGAAGCGGCGGCAACGCCGGTATTCGGCTACGAGCGCTCTACACACACGTCTGCCGGCGTGGCTCAAGCGTCGAAGCTTCGATGCGAGCCATGAAAACTTCGCATGGGCGTGGAAATCTCACCTGCGATAGCCTCGTGCCATCAATGGAGGTTTCCCATGCTCTCGCGCCGTGAATTGCTCGCCGGCTCCGCCGCCCTCGCCCTTTCCGCCACGCTTTCCCCGCCGGCCGCTTTCGCGCGCGCGCCGATCGCCGGCAAGCAAGTACCCGGCATCTATCGCCAACAGTTTGGCGCCTTCGAAGTGACGGCGCTGCTCGACGGCGACTTCACCTTCCCGCCCGAGCTTTTCCCCGACGCCAAGCCCGAGGAGCAGCAGGCGCTCGCCGCGCGTGCCTTCATACCGTTCCCGGTCCAGTCGCCGTGCAACGCCTATGCGGTGAACACCGGCGACAAGCTCTACCTCATCGATACCGGCACCGGCACTTTCGGCACGGCGTTTCCGGGCACCCACCTCGGCTATCTCAATGAAACGCTCGCGGCGGCCGGCATTGCGCGCGACGATGTCGACGCAATCCTGCTCACGCACCTGCATCCCGACCATTTCGGCGGGCTTGTGCGCGAGCGCGAAGTGCAATTTCCGAAAGCAGAGATCATCGCGCCCGAGGCCGACATCAAATTCTGGCTGAACCCCGAGGTCGCGGCGCAAGCGCCGGCCGACGCTAAAATGTTCTTCGAGATGGCGGTCACCACGATGAAACCTTATGAGAGCCGCACCCGCCAGATCGCGCCGAGCGGCCCGGTGGTGCCCGGCATCGAAGCAGTGGCGCTTCCCGGTCACACCGTCGGCCACACCGGCTATATGCTCGGCAGCGGCAACGACCGCTTGCTGATGTGGGGCGATATCGTGCACAGCGCCGCCCTGCAATTCCCGCACCCTGAATGGACGATTCCCTTCGACACCGACCGGCCGCAGGCAGCGGCCGCGCGCAAGCGCGCCTTCGACATGGCGGCGACGGATCGGATCATGATCGCGGGCATGCACCTGCCCTTCCCCGGCCTCGGGCACGTGGAGAAGGACGGCGAGCGCTACGTCTATCAGCCGGTGGCGTGGACGCCGAAGTATTGAAACTCTTTCGCCATCATGCCCGCGCTTGTCGCGGGCATCCACGCCTTCATCACCACAAAGACGCGGATGGCCGGGCAGGCAAGCTTGCGCAGCCTGCCTAAAGTTGGCTGCGAGCCCGGCCATGACGCATCAGTTCCTTGGTCTCAGCGGTTTAATTTTCAGGCGGCGGTGGCCGGCGTCTTGGCCTTCTTGTTCTTCTTCGGCGCTTGCCCGATCTCCGGCTCTGACTTGGCTTCAGCCTCTTTGCGCGCGAGCGGATAGGCGGGGGCGTCGTAAAGCTTGCGGATTTCCGCGTGCCAGTAGCGCCGCTCATTCGCCTCCAGGATCGCGCCGAGGAGATTGGCGCGCGGCAGCACTTCGATCGCGAAGCGTAACGCCTCGGCGCCGGTCTCGAAGCGCTGGTAGCGCATGGGCCGGGGCCCGCGCATGCTACGGCCGGCGAAGATTTCGGCGGGCGCGTTGTAATCGAAGGCCATGGTCCACTCCTGAAACATCAACGAAGCATTGCCCCTTATATGGGCACGCGAGCGCGGCTTTATAAGGGCGACAAAAAACCCGGCGCGATCAAGCGCCGGGTTCGATTTCGTCTGCCGTTCGCGCCTTATGCGTCTTGCAGGTTCGACGCGGCTTGCTTGCCGCGCTCGGTCACGATGTCGAAGTTGAGTTTCTGGCCCTCGACGAGACCGCGCATGCCCGCGCGTTCCACCGCCGACACGTGCACGAACACATCCGGTCCGCCACCTTCCTGCTGGATGAAACCGAAGCCTTTTTGCGAATTGAAGAACTTAACCGTACCGCTAGCCATTTGTAGAGCTCCTAGAAGCGCGATAGCGCTTGTTGCCACCGCACGACGATCGTGCGGCTTTTCATTCGACTTCAGCGCGTTCTGGGGAAGGCCCTATCGTGGCGGGCGCAAACAAGAAAAGCGAAAAGTATCGAACGGCGACTATATACAGAAGAAACGTCGCAAAGACAATTGGAATAAGTCGCGCGACCTGGCAGTCCTTTTCACTCCTCCGGCGAGCCTTTACGCTGGCTGTAAGCTGAACGAGGTCTACAATCATAAAATGACAGGAAAACTGATTACGATCTTCGTCGGCGCCTTCATCGCGGTCGTGTCATGGGTGCCGCTATGGATTGTCGAGGCGCGCGATCCGCAAGCAATGCCGGTCGGGCTTGGCCTGTTTGCCTTTGCCGCGAGCTTCGTCGGCGGCGTGATCGCCCTGGTGGGACTGGTTCGGCTCGTGATCCACGCCGTCCGATCTTAAAAACATCCGCGCGGCTTCTTGTATTCGAGGAAATCCTTCCTATGTAAGGGATCTACCTAGATATTTTTTTAGGTACATTGAAAGGCATACTTCCAATGACTGACAAACCGATTCTTGCCGCCGATCCCGCGAAGCCCGATGCGGCCTCGACCCCGGCGCCGGCGCAGAGCGCGCCTCCGGTCCAAAAGCCCGACGCCGACAAGGCGTCCGTCACCAAGTAAGCCGGTTCTCAATCGGTGAATTCAGAAAGCCCGGCGCGCTGCCGGGTTTTTTTGCGCGCGGCGCGAGGAGACGCATCATGACCGACAAAACGATCAATCTGGACCAGCATCGCGGCATGTCGGCGCAGAAGGCGACCGACCTGCGCCGCATCCTCGCGGGCGTGGAAGCCGACGAGAAGGCGCTGCGCTCGCGGCAGGAGGCGCTGGAGAAGCAATTGATCGCCGAGCCCGCGACGACGTGGGCGGAGGCCGCCGAAAAGGCCCGCTATCTTCTTGGATTGTTTGCCTCGACGCAAGCGGCGCAAGACCCGCGACGGAAAAAATTGATCGCGAATGTGCTGGAGGATTTTGAGAGGCTTTCGGATCGCTGAAAAGATGAGACCATTAAATAAATAATTCGGCCCGTCATGGTACCGATGCTAAATTAAAGGGCTTGACCTTGAAATAGTTCGGCGAGAACAACAAAGGAAACAATTTTAACGCGCTTTCATTACTAAAAGAGCGATCTTATGTTGGATAAGGCGTATTAATTGCGTCGTATTTTGTAGAGCTTGGATTTCCTGCCTATCAAAAATCAATAAGCCGCACCGATCGCGCGTGAAGAAACGATTCACATGGTTATGCGCAGCGGTGAGTTCGTTTTCGTCACCCGTGATCCCATTGGCTGCAATAAGAAAACCATATTCAAGATGACGCGCTCGGAGTTTTTCCAAAAAAAAACTTACAGCCGCGCTATCAACTGGGTGATTCCAATTCTTGCATTCAAATAATAGGACATTGGGAAGAAAATGAAGTGCTGAAGGAAGTCTGTCGTTCCAAAAAACTACATCCAATTCTTCACTGCCGCCCGCCGCAATAAAATCACGATCCTCCAAACGAACGCCGGGAATTTTTGCCATTATATGAACAATTAAATCTTCGAGCGCTCGACCCCGAGCATGTGCGGTGGGCGCCTGATCACCACGCTCAAGAATCGAGCGAATTCTTTGACTCGATAGTTTTGCCACCTCAGCTCTTTCCATGAATGAGGCGGTTACGTAATTCTAATAATATCTGCGCAAGTCTTCCGTTCTGAATCGCATTCAATAGGTCCCTCAATTGCAATACAAAGATATATCCACCATCGCCCAATTGAGCATTAGGCAAAATTTGACCGTCATTGACTACTAAAACTCCTGTTCGCAAGCCGCTAACTTTTAAATATCGACGAACTGCATAGATCCAATCGCTAATATTGGCGGGCGGTTGAGTGGTCTTGAGTTCGAATAATATGGGATTCCCTAAATCGATTGACGTGTCGGGCAACCACGCAACAAGGTCGGGTTTGAAAGCTTGATCAAACCCGACAAAGGATTTTTCGGATACAACCTCAAGTCCCGCTTGTCGCATTGCTGACGTCAAGAGGGATAACGTGTCTTGTGCTTCGGCCTCTTGATTCGGAGGCATGTGCAAAGGAGCGTTGTCCCTCACACGAATTTTCTTCCGGATTGGATTAGTCAGCGCTGCCCGTGCTGACTTCTGAATGTTCGGTAGGAATAGTTTTATATGGTAACGGAGAGCCTCGCTATCTTGGATAGATGTTTTGACGTGCGGGTAGGATAATAATCCAAGCGGGGCAAGATCAATATTATCAACTATCACGAAAATTGGTCGACCTAAACCTGCAGCGAGACCAAGTTCAAAAAGCACATTAGCGGCAGGAGCCAGAGAACTTATTACGCCGCAAACAAAATCAACTGATTTCAATGACTCCCGAATCGACCCAACGGAACTCCCACCCGGCGGCGGTGTTTCCTCTTCTCGATCAATCTCTACAGAAAGCGACCTAAGTATTGAGCGTATGACGGCAGTATCGACACCAACTGGAGCCGAAATATAACATCTAATATTTGACTTAGAGCTTTCGATCATCTTCACTTATTTCCAATCTCACCGCACCAACTCCCGCATCGCCTCGTCCAATCCCGTGAGCGTCAGCGGATACATCCGTCCCGTCATCAATTGCTTCATCATGCGGATCGAGTGGGTGTAGTCCCACTGGTTCTCCGGCACCGGGTTCAGCCACACGGCGTGCGGATAGGTGCGGGTGATGCGCTGCATCCACGTGGCGCCCGGCTCCTCGTTCATATGCTCGACTGAGCCGCCCGGCTGCGTCACCTCGTAGGGGCTCATCGAGGCGTCGCCGACGAAGATCAGCTTATAGTCGTGCGGATAGGTGTGCATCACCTGCCAGGTCGGCGTCGTCTCCTGCCAGCGGCGGCGATTGTCCTTCCACACCCGCTCGTAGAGGCAGTTGTGGAAGTAGAAATGCTCGAGGTGCTTGAACTCGGTGCGCGCCGCCGAGAACAGTTCCTCGCAGAGCTTGATGTGCCAGTCCATCGAGCCGCCGATGTCGAGGAAGAGCAGCACCTTCACGGCGTTCCGCCGCTCGGGGCGGAGCAGCAAATCGAGATAGCCCTTGTTCGCGGTCTCCTTGATCGTGCCGTCGAGGTCGAGTTCCTCCGGCGCGCCGGTGCGCGCGAATTTGCGCAGCCGCCGGAGCGCGAGCTTGATGTTGCGCGTCCCTAATTCGACCGTGTCGTCGAGATCCTTGAATTCGCGCTTGTCCCACACCTTCACCGCGCGCTTGTGGCGGCTCTCGGCCTGGCCGATGCGCACGCCTTCGGGATTGTAGCCATAGGCGCCGAAGGGCGAGGTGCCGGCCGTGCCGATCCACTTGCTGCCGCCCTGGTGGCGGCCCTTTTGTTCCGCGAGGCGCTTCGCCAGCGTCTCCATCAGCTTGTCCCAGCCGCCGAGCGCCTCGATCTGTTTCATTTCCTCTTCGGTGAGATACTTCTCCGCGAGCTTCTTCAGCCACTCGGCGGGGATTTCGACGGCGCCCGTGGCTTCGCCGAGCGTCTCGATGCCCTTGAAGACGTGGCCGAACACGCGGTCGAATTTGTCGAGGTTGCGCTCGTCCTTCACCAGGGTCGCGCGCGACAGATAGTAGAAGTCCTCGATCTTCTGTGAAGCGAGGTTCTTGTCCATGCCTTCCATCAGCGTGAGGTATTCGCGGACGGTGACCGGGAGCCCCGCGGCTTTCAGCTCATGGAAGAAGGCGGTGAACATGGCGGTGTTTTAGCCCGAAGCCGCCACCTTCTGCAAAATCCCCATCAGCGCCTCGGGCGCCGTCACATGCGGCGAGTGGCTCGCGTCCATCTCGTAGACCGGCCAGCCGTCCGCGCGGGCGCGGTCCATGAACTGCCGGAACGGGTCGCCGGGATTATGCCGCTGCGCGTAAATGTAGGTGCGCGGCAAGGAAAGCGGCCCGTTCTTGAAGACGAGCTTCTGCTCGAAACATTGCAGCGGCGTCGGCACGCGCCGCGCCATGACCCAGGCCGCGTCCTCGAGCGTGGTGTCGGGCGGCGCCGGCGACGGCGGCACCTTCCAGCCGTCGACCGCGCTCTTGACCATCAATTCCGCGCGATCCGCCGGCATGTAATCCGCTGCAGACATCCCGTCCTCCGGCACGAAGGCATCGAGATAGACGAGGTGCCTGATCTTGTCCCGCAAGCGGTCGGCAACGCCCGTCGCCACCATGCCGCCGTAGGAATGGCCGATGAGGATCACGTTCCTGAGGTTTTCGAATTCGAACACCGCGAGCATGTCGCGGATGTGCGATTCGAGATTCAAGTCGCTATGCGCGAGATGCGCGCGCTCGCCGAGGCCCGTGTAGGTCGGCGTGAACAGCGTGTGGCCGGCCGCCGCCATCAGCGGCCGCATCTTCTTCCACGCCCAGCCCGCCGCCCAGGCGCCGTGTGCCACGACAAAGACCGCCATCACCCCCGCTCCGGCTAATGCTCAAACGGCGATGTCTTGCCCGGCGCAATGCAGACGAAGATGGTGGTGCCGCCCGCGTCCGAGCCCTGCGCCGTGATCTTCGCCGTGCGGCCATATTGCTTGCAATAGTCCTGCGCCGCGGCGAGCGCCGCATCGCCCTTGACGATCGCCGGCACAATGCCGCCGGTTTCGTTGCCCTGAATCTTGTTCGAGTCCGTGCAGCCGGCGAGCACCGCTAGCGCGGCCGCAAATACTGCCCATCGCAGCATGAGAAACCTCCCCGCTCCCGGCTCTGCCCTAGCCGCACACTTTGGCAAGATTTCTACGACACTCCGAGCTTCTTGTGCAGGCTCGTGGAAGTGGTGGTGTACTGGAAGATGATGCGTTTGTCGGGGTTGACCACGCGCGCGGCCGCCTGCGCCATCAGCGCTGTCTCGTGGAAGCCCGATAGAATGAGCTTGAGCTTGCCCGGATAGGTGTTGATGTCGCCGACGGCGAAGATACCGGGCTCGCTCGTCTGGAATTTCTCGGTATCGACGGCGACGAGGCCGCCCTCGAGCTTCAATCCCCAATTGGCCACCGGACCGAGCTTCATCGTCAGCCCGAAGAAGGGCAGCAGCACCTCGGCCTCGAGCGGAAAGGTGGAATTGTCCTCGCGCTTGGCGATGACGCGCGAGAGCTTGCCGCCCTCGCCTTCGAGCGCGTGCAACTGGCCGAGCTCGAACTTGATCTTGCCCTCGGCCACGAGCGCTTTCATCTTCGAGACGCTGTCGGGAGCGGCGCGAAACTGGTCGCGGCGGTGCAGAAGCGTGAGGCTCTTTGCCACCGGCGCGAGATTGAGCGTCCAGTCGAGCGCCGAGTCGCCGCCGCCCGCGACCACGATCCGCTTGCCGCGGAGGTCCTCGATCTTGCGGACGAGGTAAAAGACGGATTTTCCTTCGTACTCCTCGAGGCCCGCCAAGGGCGGCTTCTTCGATTCGAACGAGCCGCCGCCCGCCGCGATCACCACGACCTTCGCCTCGATCACGGTGCCGATGTCGGTGGCGAGCCAAAAGCCGCCGTCCTTCAGCCGCGTGAGACTCTCGACCCGCTCGCCGAGGTGGAACTCGGGCGCAAACGGCTTGATCTGCGTGAGCAGCTGCTCGACCAGCCCCTCGCCGCTGATCACCGGCACGCCGGGAATGTCGTAGATCGGCTTTTCCGGGTAGAGCTCGGCGCACTGGCCGCCGGGTTTGGGCAAAATGTCGATGAGGTGCGACTTGAGGTCGAGAAGGCCGAGCTCGAACACCGCGAACAGGCCAACGGGTCCGGCGCCGATGATGACGGCGTCGGTCTTGATCGGTGCGCTGGTCGGGGCCTTGCTCATCGCTCCTGATTACCCCTGCTGCGCCGGCGTGCGCACGACGAGCCCGTCGAGCTCGTCGCTCATCTTGATCTGACAGGAGAGCCGCGAGGTCGGCTTCACGTCGAAGGCAAAGTCGAGCATGTCCTCCTCCATCGGCGAGGGCGGCCCCACCTTCTCCTTCCACGCCTCGTCCACATGTACGTGGCAGGTGGCGCAGGAGCACGCGCCCCCGCATTCGGCGACGATGCCGGGAACGCCGTTTCTGATGGCGTTTTCCATCACGGTCGAGCCGACTTCGGCGTCGACGGTGCGTTTGTTTCCGTCGTGCTCAATGAAGGTGATTTTTGGCATTGCAATTTCGCGGTGGGGGAAAATCGCGCGTTTACGCGCGCCTTTAATATAGGGAGAGCGGCCGGGCTGCCAACCCTTTAACTTGCGACGAACGGCGGTGTTCCAGGCCTTTTCGGGCGGCCGGATCGCCCGGCGCCTACACCGTCGTCGCGTAGCCCCCGTCGACCGGGATCACCGCGCCGCAGACGAAGGCGCTTGCTTTCGACGAAAGATACAGCGCCAGGCCCGCCATGTCCTCGGGCCGGCCCGCGCGCTTCATGGGCGTGGTATTGGCGATGGCGTCGAAAGGAAGGGCCGCCGTCATTTTCGACGGGAAGAAGCCGGGCGCGATCGCGTTCACGGCGATTTTCCGCGGCGCCAGATACTTCGCCATCATCTTGGTCATGTGGATCACGCCCGCCTTCGAGGCGGCGTAGGAATAAGTCTCGATGCCGGACACATGCAGCCCGTCGATCGAGCCGATATTGATAATGCGCGCCCAGTCGTCCTCGGTGGCCGCGGCCTCGAGAAGCTTCACCAGCCGCTGCGACAGAAAAAACACCGACTTCAGGTTCAGGTCCATGACCTTGTCCCAGCCCGATTCCGGAAATTTGTCGAAGGTCTCGCCCCAGCTCGCGCCGGCATTGTTGACGAGAATGTCGATCTTCTTCTCGCGCTTCGCGATTTCCTTGGCGAAGCGCTCGATCTCCGCCATCTGCGAAAGGTCGGCCGGGATCGAAATGCACTCGCCGTGCTTGGAAAGTTCTTTCGCGAGCGCATCGCAGGCATCCGCCTTGCGCGCGGTGATGTAGACCTTGGCGCCGTTCTCGATATAGCCGCGCGCGACCATCTCGCCGATGCCGCGGCTGCCGCCGGTGACCACCGCCACCTTGCCGCGCACGCTGAATAACTGGTCGATTTTCATCGTCCTCCCCGTTCTTGCCGATGGGCGAAAGAAACCCTTGCGCGCTCTATAGAGCGCGCGGGGGCCGTTGCAAAGGGAAGGAAACGATCAGACGGTGTGGACGAGGCCCGCGAGCGCGATCTGCGCCTCGGTGACGCGGATCGTGAGATGGGCGATGGCCGTTCCGAATTCCGCGGCATCCTTCGCCGCCTCGACTTCCTCTGCGGCACGCGCCACGTCGAAGGCGCCGACGCCGCGCGCCGCACCCTTCAATTTGTGCGCGGCCTCGCGCCGGGCGCGTTCATCCTCGGCGTTGGCGATGAGCGACAAGAGGTCTTCCGCCTGCCCGCCGAATAAGACCAGCACCTCGCGCGCGAGCGAGCGGTCGCGGAACGTCACCCGGTCGAGAAAGGAAAGATCGATCGCGCCCATTTTCGCCATCGCTCCGAATGCTTCCGTCGTCGCAACCCGCACGCCGATACCCATGATCCCGGCCTCCGGGCGCACGAATCCGCCCGACGCCGATGCTCGCGCCATTTGGTAAACAGAGATTCAAGATTTCGGTTCAGTCGGCCGGTGTGCGGCGCGGAACTTTCTTGCCGAGCGCGCGATAGCCCGCATCGGTCAGCCGGCAAACGAACCAGCCGGGCCTGACCGGGTTCGGGCTCCAGGGCTTGGCCCAGCCCCGCTCCATGCAGGCCTCGATCGTGCGGGGGCTGATTTCCTGGCCTTGCTCGTCGAACAGCGGAAGTTTTCCACCGGGTTGTTTGAGCCCGCGCGCCAAATAACGGCGCTGGGCCGGGGTCATGAACCCGGCTCCCGAGAGCGGCGCCTTGAGCCTCAAAGCCCCGCTGGACCTGAGCGCCTGCTTGGTTCCCATGATGAATAAGACGTTAACGATATTCCGAAGCCTTTAATATCTTGCGTTGCCTCGGCAGCCCTGCGGGATAGGATAGCGGGGCGGTGGATCGGAGTCCCAAGTTTTCTTGCGGGGTGCCTCAAATTTGGCCCTGTGAAGGCGCGGGGATATCGCCAATTGGCGGAGCCGGTCCGATGGGAGGCGCCGCAGCGCGCAAGCTGCTGTGCCGCCGACGGAAAAATCGGTGGGGCAAACCCGCCCCGGCCTGAAAGTGAAGCGTAACGAGGCAACGGGTTATGGCGAACACCCCGAAGAGGCAGGATCCGGCCGACGATATGCTCGCGGCCATTGAAGACGCGCTCAAGCTCAACGAGCCGGCGGCCGCGGCGAAGCCCGCCCCGGCCCCCGAGCCGAGTGCCGCAGCGAAGGCGCCTGCCCCGGTGCCGCCGCCGAGCCCCGACGAAGACATCTTTTCCGACTTTTCCGACCGGCCGGCGCCTTCCAGCCGCGCGCCGCGGGCGCCGCGGGAAGCCGCGAACGACGACCGGCCGTCGGTCGGACAAATTCTCGCGAGCCTGAACCAGAAGCCCTCGCGCTTCCCCTATCTCATCGCCCTCGCGCTTTCCGTGCTGTGGACCGCGGGCGGTTATTATTTCCTCGACGCGCGCTACAGCGAGCAGCTCGCGGCAGCACCCCATTCGGGCGCGATCTACGAGCAGTCCTTCTTCCTGCCGATCGTTGCCGCGATCGCGCTGCCGGTCCTCGGCTTCTTCGTGTTCGCCGCCCTCATCCGCCGCTCGCAGGAGATGCGCTACGTCGCCGCGGCGATGACTGAGATCACCATGCGCTTTGCCGAGCCCGAGAACGTCTCCTCCGACGCTTTCGTTTCGATCGGCCAGGCGATCCGCCGCGAGATCGCGGCACTCGGCGACGGCGTCGAGCGCGCGGTCGCGCGCGCCTCCGAGCTTGAATCGATGGTGAAGAGCGAGGTCTCGACGCTGGAGCGCGCCTACGACGACAACGAAATCCGCATTCGCACACTGGTCGAGAACCTGCAGAGCGAGCGCGACTCGGTGATGAGCCACGCGCTTCGCCTGCAAGAGGCGATCGCCAATTCCCACAACGCTTTCAATTTCGACGTCGAAGGGGTCAGCGACCGCGTCAACGCCACGATCACCGAAGCGACCAACCGCATCATCGACAATTTCATCGCGCAGACGCATTCGGCCCGCGCCCACATCACCGGCGCCGGCGACGAGATCACGCGCAACCTCCTCGACAAGAGCCAGGAAGCCTCCGACTACCTCAACCAGGTGGGCCGCGAGATTTCCAACGCCGTCGCCGCGCGCGGCATCAAGACGATCGAGGAGTTGCAGGAAACCACCGACATGATGTCGGCCTCCATCGCCGCCAAGGGCGAGGCGATCAAGGAAGTCCTGATCGCGCGCCTGCAGCAGATCGAGGATTCGATCATCCTGCGCGGCAGCGAGGTCGCCGATCGCGTCATGAGCGATTCGACGGCGCTCGGCACGCGCATCACCCAGGGCCTCACCACCTTCGACGACACGGTCAAGGTTCACGGCTCGCAGATCGTGCAGCAAATCCGCGACAGCATCGACAAGGTCAACAAAAGCGCCGAGACGAATTTCACCAACTTCGATTCCCGCCTCGTCGCCAAGACCCACGAACTCGCGGAACTGCTCGACCAGCGCATCGGGCGCGTCGAAAAGGCCCTTTCCGACCGCACCCAGAGCCTCAACGAGACGCTGGCGAGCCGCACCCTCGAATACGCCCGCACCATCTCCGAGGGCTCCAAGAGCGCGCAGGAGTCGGTCGAAAAGAGCGTCGCCGGCATGGGCGAATATTTCACCGCCAAGGCGCAGGAAATCGCCCACACGATTTCCGAGCGCACCGACGCGATCAATCAGGTGCTCGGCAGCCGCGCGCTCGAAATGACGCAGGGCCTCGACACCCGCGTCGCCCGCTTCGAGGAAATGGTGGTGAGCCGCCTCGAAGGCATCACCAGCTCAATCGAGCAGAAGAGCCTTGCCGCCGCCGACAAGCTTTCGAGCAAGATCGAAAGCACCACGCAGCAGCTCCGCGACGAAGCCGCCTCCGTCGAGAAAAGCTTCACCGCCGTCGCCGAACACGTATCGCAGACCCTGGTCGCGCGGGCGCGCGAAGTCACCGGCGCCCACGAGCGGCTGCAAGGCGACGTTACCGGCGTGCTCGAGCGGCTGAACGATGCCAATGCCATGCTGAAGAACGTACTCGCCGGCATCGTCGACAATCTCGCCCCCATCGAAGGGGTGGTGCTGGATAAGATCACCGGCTTCAAGAACGCGCTCGAAACCACGATCGCGTCCACGCGCGGCGCGATCGGCCACATGGACGGCCAATTGCGCGATTTGCGCGATGTTTCCGGCCGCGTTCTGAGCGATGTGTCGGCGCTCACCGCGCGTTTCGAGGATCAGGGCCGCTTCATCGCCGGCGCCGTCGACACGCTGAGCGAAACCCACACCCGCATCGACAAGACGCTGTCCGAGCGCCGCGAGGCGATCGAGGCGCTCACCACGCACCTCTCCAACCGCTCGAGCGATCTCGAAGAAAGGCTCGGCCGCTTCAACCGCATCCTGCAGGAGCAGCTCACCGCCGCCGAGGACAAGGCGCAGGAGATCGCCAAGCTCGTGGCCGATGCGACCTCGCACTCGACGCAATCGATCGTCAAGCAATACGACCTCGTCAAGAACACTTCGAACGAGGAGCGCGAGCGCACGACCGCCGCACTCCGCGCCACCTACGAGACCGCGACCGGCGAGGTGAATACGCTCTTCCGCGACATGAACCAGCGCTTCACCGACGCCGCGCGCGAATTGCGCGAGGTCGCGAACGAAGTGCAGCATTCGCTCGACCAGACCCGCCAGGAGCTGAAGCGCGGCGTCTTCGAGCTGCCGCACGAGACGCGCGAAAGCACGGCCGCCATGCGCCGGCTCGTCGCCGATCAGATCAAGGCGCTGGCCGAGCTCAACGACATCGTCGGCCGCTACGCCCGCAACATCGATCATGCCGCACCGGCGGCAACCCGGCGGATGGCCCAGAACGCTGAGCCGCCGCTGCCGCCGGACGCCGCCGAGGTCCGCCCGCTGCCGCGCCGGGAGTTTGCGCCCTCGATCGTCGAGGGACCGCGCCCTGCCCCGCGGCCTGCCGCACGCGCGGAAGCGCCGCTGCCGCGCGAGGAGCGCGAGCCGCGCCCGCCGCGGCGGAGCGAGCCGGAAGACCGCGACGAACGCGAGCCGCGCCCGCGCCGGAATGATCGCGAACCGCGCGAAGAGCGCGGCGGCGCCTGGCTCAACGACATGCTGTCGCGCGTGCGCGGCGGCGAGGACGACGGCCGCCGGGCGCCCGACGTCCGGGCGGATGCCCGCCAGGATGGGCGCGCCATCGACTCGCTCGATGCGCTTTCGGTCGATATCGCCCGCCTCGTCGACCACGACGCCGCCGTCGAATTGTGGGATCGCTACAAGCGCGGCGAGCGCAACGTGTTCACGCGCCGGCTGTATACCGCGCAGGGCCAGAAAACGTTCGAGGAGATCCGCCGCAAATACCGCCGCTCGACCGAGTTCCGCGAGACCGTCGACCGCTATGTCGACGAGTTCGAGCGCCTCCTCGACCAGGTCGCCCGCGACGATCGCGGCCAGGTGCTGACGCGCACGTATCTGACCTCCGACACCGGCAAGGTCTACACGCTTCTCGCGCACGCGGCGGGTAGGTTGGGCTGACGGCTCGCCGTCAGCCGCAAGCCGCTCACGTCTGGATTTTCGTCGCCGTCCAGTGCACGAGCTGCACGAACACGATCGCGGATGCGTCGTTCAAGGCATTGACCCACGGCCCGCCGCGGCCGGCGGAGCCACATTCCGGACGAACATGCCAAGAAACCTTGCCCTTGCGGTTTCGCGCTGGCCGATCGCTGGACGCTTTACGATCAGCCGCGGCGCCAAAACCGAGGCGGAGGTCATTGTCGCGGAAATCCGCGACGGCGATGTCTCTGGCCGCGGCGAATGCGTGCCCTATGGGCGCTACGGCGAAACCATCGACAGCGTGCGCGCCGGGATCGAAAAGCTCGCGGACAGGATCGAGAAAGGTCTCGGCCGGGAAGAATTGCAATCGGCCTTGCCGCCGGGCGCCGCGCGCAACGCCGTCGACTGCGCGCTATGGGATCTCGACGCCAAGCGCGCGAAAAAGCGCGTCTGGGAAATCGCCGCCCTCCCTGTGCCGGCTCCGGTCATCACCGCCTACACGATCTCGCTCGACACGCCCGAAGCCATGGCGGAGGCGGCGCGGCGCGTGGATTTTCCGCTCTTGAAGCTCAAGCTCGGCGCCGCCGGCGATCCTGCGCGGCTCCGCGCGGTGCGGTCGGCGAAACGAGATGCGCGGCTGATCGTCGATGCCAATGAAGGCTGGCGGCGGAGCAATCTCGCGGAAAATTTCGCCGCCTGCGCCGAAGCCAGGGTCGAGATGATCGAGCAGCCGCTGCCGGCCGACGACGACCGCGCGCTTCTCGACATCAAGCGGCCGGTGCCGGTCTGCGCCGACGAAAGCGTGCATGATCGCGCAAGCCTTGCGGCCCTCGCGGGCAAATACGATCTCGTGAACGTCAAGCTCGACAAAACCGGCGGCCTCACCGAGGCGCTCGCGCTCGTCGATGCCGCCGAGCGCGCGGGATTCGGCATCATGCTGGGCTCCATGGTCGGCACCTCACTCGGGGTCGCCCCTGCCCTATTGCTGGCCGCGCGCGCGCGTTTCGTCGACCTCGACGGCCCGCTCCTGCTCGCGCGCGACCGGCCGGACGGGTTGCGCTATAACGGCGCCGAGATTTCGCCGCCCGATCCCGCCCTTTGGGGCTGAGCGCGGCCGAGAAGCGCGAGCAATCCGCCGATGGCGCCGAGGACCGCGAACCAGCCATAGGCGCCAGTGCCAAAGCGCACGTAAAGCGGGCCGGCGGCGACCGTGCCCGCCGCCATCACGAAGCCGAGCACCGCCGAGGCAAAGGTCTGCGCGCGGCCCGCCTGATGCGCCGGCACATGCTCGGCGATCAGCACCATCAAGCCGAGATGGGTCGCCCCGAAGCTGAACGCGTGCAGGAGTTGCAACAGCGCGATCGACACGGTCGGAGGATCGAGCGCGAAAGCGCCGAAGCGAAGCGTCGCGGCAAGGCCGCCGAGCGCGATCAAGCGCAGCGCCGGAATTTTGCGCGTGAGCTTGGTGCCGCCGAAAAACAGCCCCATCTCGGCGATCGTGCCGAGGGACCACAGAAAGCCGATGGTCCCGGGCGACAGCCCTTTCGCGCTCCACTGCAGCGACGAGAAGCCGTAGAAGAGCGCGTGGCTCGCCTGCACAAGGGCCGCGGCAACAACCCCGAGCAGGAGCACCTTCGGCGGGCGCACGGCGGGCAAGCCGCCTTCATGCTCGGGATGCGCGAGCGGCGGCAGGAAACGCGTCGTGAGCGCGAACAGGAAACACGGCGCCGCGATCAGCCAGATGATTGCGCCGGGATTGATGAAATCGAGGAGATAACCGACCGCGAGATTGGCGGCGACGAAGGAGCCCGATCCCCAGAGCCGCGACCGGCCATAGTCCACCGCGCGCCCTTTCGCGAGCTGCACGGCGTAGGATTCGAGCAAGGGAAAGGCCGGGCTCCAGACGAACGCCGACAACCCCACTGCGACGAGGATCGCGGCCGTGCCCGCCACGAGACCCACGAGCGCGAACACCGCGGCCGAGGCGAGGCCGAGGGCTGCGAGCACCGCGCGCGGCATCCCGCTCCGGTCCGACACCACGCCCGCAAGCGGCATCGCCACGAGCCGGATCGCCATGGGCATCGCGATCGCGATCCCGATCGCCTCGGGGCCAAGGCCGCGCGCGGTGAGAAACAGCGGCAGGAACGGCATCTGCACGCCGATCGCAGCGCACAACGCGCTATAGCCCGCGGCGGTCGCGAGGGGTCCTCGCCTTTTCGCCCGCGAGCGCTGATTGGCCGGCAATCGCTTCATGAGTAAGCTGTTCTTAGAGATTCGGGTGGAGTCATTCGCGTTATACCGCGCTTCGCGGAGTTGGGGCCGCGACCTGGAGCCGCCATGACGAACCCTCCCTCGTTGCCGATGAGCGAGGCCGACTACGAAGCGATCGAAAGCGCCGTGCAGGAAACCGCGCGCGGACGCTGGTTTCTCGGCGAGCACGCGCGCCGCAACCGCCAGGCCGACACCAAGCTTGTGCTCTCGGCGATCGAACGGCTGGAGCGCAGCCTGCGGGAGCGGCCCGGCGCCGCCGGCGCCGGCCGCATCCATCTCGATCTCGTCGACATGGCGAGCGCGATCTCGCGCGCCAAGGCGGAGATCGCCGCGATCAAGCCGGCGGAGGACCGGGAAGGAAAGATCGCGATCGCCACCGACGAGCTCGGCGCCATCGTCGGCACCACTGAAAAGGCGACGTCCGAAATTCTCTCCGCCGTCGAGCGCATCCAGGAAATCGCCTGGCGCTTGCGCGAACAAGGCATCGACCCCGCCATATGCGACCTTCTCGATGCGCAGGCGGCCGAAGCTTATACCGCCTGCTCCTTCCAGGATCTCACCGGCCAGCGCATTCGCCGCATCGTCAACGTCATGCGCTTCCTCGAAGCACGCATCGACGCGATGATCGACATTCTGCGCATATCTGAATCCGACGCGCAGGAACCGGAGCCCGGCAGCGACGATCCGTTTCTCCACGGTCCAGCGCGGCCCGGCGAGGGGCTGCGGCAAGTCGAGATCGACGACATCATCGCGATCGATCGCAGCGACGACATCGGCTGGCGCGAACCCGCGTCGATACCCGCCGAAGAAATCGCCCGCGAAGTCGCGGCCGATCTCGCCATCAGCGAGGCCGCGATCGTGCCGGCCAAGCCCACGGCGCCTCCGGTCGCCCTGAAGGAAGCGACGGCGGGCCCGCAACCCCTCGCGGCTCCGCCGAAGTCTCCCGCGCCGTCGCGGCTTTCCGCACGGCTGAACGAAGCGATCGAAGCGCTGTCGCCCGCCGAGCGGATGGCGCTATTTTCCTGAAATCAGGGCTGCTGGCATAAAGAATATGCTGCCTGCCGGTTCTGTAGGCGCGAGGTTAACGATTTATTATTTGGATAAACGCAGAGTCCGCGTTCGTACGCTGAACCATCCTTCCTCGCGACGAACATGCCGGTTCATCCCGCTTACCAGGTTGGTTTGACGCTCTATCAGATCGACGCCGAAACCTTGGCGTTGCGGCGCGATGTATGGGAAATCCTCGCGCCGCATCTCGATGCGATCATCGAGCGCCACTATGCCCTCGTTTTGCGCGGCGCGCCGTATCTCGCGGACAAGATCCGCGGCCGCAGCCAGGATCCCACCGACAGTCCCTATAAGCAGGTGATCCTGAAATATACCGAGCGCCTGTTTTGCAATCCTTTCGATGAAGCGTGGGTGCAGGACTGCAAGGATCATGTCGAGGCCGAGATCCGGCTTGGCCACGACATGCGCAGCCGTTCGGGCGTCGCGATGTCGCTGATCATCGAATTCACGCGGCTCGTGGCGGCGCGCCGGTTTCAATCGAAGGCACACGCGCTCCGTCTTGTCGACACGGCAACGCGCATCCTCATGCTCGATTCCGCCACCGCCGTTTCGCTTCATTACAGCTTTGCCTTCGGTGCTTCCAAGAAAGGCAGCGAAGCGGTGCGCAAGGCGATGGGCGACTTCGGCGCCATTGCCAAGAACGTCCGGCAAACGGTCGGCACTGCCGTCACCTCGCTGGGCGAAGCCTCGGCCAACCTCTCGGGCCTTGCGCAAGACGCTTCCACGAACACCAATGCCGCCGCCAAGGCCGCGGACAACACCTCGCACAACGCCGGCGAAATGGCGACGGCCGCCGGGCAGCTGACGACCTCGATCGCGGAAATTCACACGCAAGCCTCGCGCAGTGCGGCGATGGCGCGCGACGGCGTCGCTTCGTCCGAGCGCGCCAATGCCGCGATCCGTTCACTCTCCGACGCGGTCGGCAAGATCGGCTCGGTGGTGAACCTCATTGCCGACATCGCCTCGCAAACCAATTTGCTCGCGCTCAACGCCACGATCGAGGCCGCGCGCGCGGGCGAGGCCGGCCGCGGCTTCTCGGTGGTCGCTTCCGAGGTGAAATCGCTTGCCACCCAAACCTCGAAGGCGACCGAGGAGATCGGGCGCCAGATCGCCGTGGTCGAGGCAGCAACCCGGCTCTCGGTCGCCGAAATCGCGGGCTCGGTAAAATCGATCGACGAAATCGCTTCCATTGTCGAGACGGTCGCGACCGCCGTCGACGAGCAGACGAGCGCCACCGAAAGCATCACTGCGAGCGCCGACCGCACCGCCGCCAACGCCGCCACGGTGTCGCAAGCCCTCAAAACCGTCGAGGACGCGATCGGAAAGACGCAGGAAGCCTCGAAATCGGTGCTCGATTTCTCGCGCCATCTGCAAGCGCGGACGAGCGAACTCGACCGGGCGATCGAGGCGCTGTTCAAGGCGTCGGAGGAGAGCGGCCTCAAGGGCTTCTCCGACCTTTCAGCCGCGAGCTGATTTCAGCCGCCGATTATTTCGGCAAAAAGACCGGCGTCGACGTTGCCGCCCGAAAGCACCGCGGCCGCGATCTTGCCGCGCATGTCGATCTTCTTCGCGAGAATCGCCGCGAGCGCGACCGCCCCGCCCGGCTCGACCACGAGCTTCAGCTCGTTGAAGGCAAAGCGCATGGCCGCGCGCACCTCGTCGTCGGTGACCGCACACCCCTCGCCGACGAGGCGGCGGGTGATCTCGAAGGTGAGTTGGCCTGGCTCGGGCATCAACAGCGCGTCGCAGATCGAGCCCGCGTGATGCGGACCGCGCACGCGCTTGCCGGCGCGAAACGAGCGCGCGTGATCGTCGAAGCCCGCGGGCTCGACGGTCAGGATCCGCGCCGCGGGATACCGCTCCTTCACCGCGAGCGAAATGCCGGCGGCCATGCCGCCGCCGGAAGCCGGCATCATGACGATGTCGGGCTGAAGCTCCTTCGCTGACAAGTCCTCGCAAATCTCGCGCCCAATCGTGCCCTGGCCCGCGATCACGAACGGATCGTCGAACGGCGGCACCAAGGTCGCCCCGCGCTCGCGCGCGAGCTTCTTGCCGATTTCCTCGCGGTCCTCGCGCTCGCGGTCGTAAAAAACGACCTCGGCGCCGTGCGATTTCGTTCGCTCGATTTTCGCCTTCGGCGCGTCGGCCGGCATCACGATGAGCGCCGGCAGCCCGCGGAGCTTCGCCGCCGCCGCCACCCCTTGCGCGTGATTGCCCGACGAAAAGGCGACCACGCCGCCGGCACGGGCGCCTTCGGGAATGCGCGCAATGCGGTTATAGGCGCCGCGAAATTTGAAGGAGCCGGTGCGCTGAAGGACTTCCGCCTTCAGGAACACGCGCCCGCCGGTGATATCGTCCAGCACCGCGTTCGACACGAGCGGCGTGCGCACGGCGACCCCCGCGAGCACGCGCGCGGCGTCTTCGACGTCGGCGGCGGTGGGAAGGCGGGTTACGGAAACCGCGGTGTTCACGGCCTGCAAGCTAGGCCTGCCCTGTGTCCTTGTCACGGCACGCGGCCTGAGCGCTGCCAGAAGGAAATTTGATTTCAGCAGAGCCGCTCTTCGCGCAAGAGGCTTGTCCCCCATCGCTTGCCGTCGCATGATCGCGGACCCGCAAGCCTGCCATCCCGAATAAAAGAGGAACACCCATGAAGCTCGTGCGCTTCGGCCCGCCCGGCCGCGAAAAACCCGGCATCATCGATAAGGACGGCCACATCCGGAACCTGTCGAAGATCGTGCCCGACATCGCCGGCGAAACGCTTTCCGCCGCGGGTCTTGCCAAAATCAAAAAGGCGAAGATCGAGAAGCTGCCCCGCGTGCCGGGGAAGCCGCGGCTCGGACCCCCGGTCGGCCATGTGCGGCATTTCATCGCGATCGGCCTCAACTACTCCGACCACGCGGCCGAGGTCGGAATGCCCCTGCCGAAGGAGCCGATCATCTTCGCCAAGGCGCCGAACAGCATCTGCGGGCCGACCGACAACATCATCGTTCCCAAGGGTTCGACCAAGCTCGACTACGAGGTGGAGCTTTGCATCGTCATCGGCAAGCGCGCGCGCTACATCAAGTCGGAAGCGGAAGCCGCGAGCTATATCGCCGGCTACACCATCTGCAACGACGTCTCCGAGCGCGCCTTCCAGATCGATCGCGGCGGCACCCAGTGGGGCAAGGGCAAGGGCGCTGAGAATTTCGGTCCCGTGGGCCCGTGGCTCGTGACCCCTGACGAAATCAAGGACGCGCAGAACCTGAAGATGTGGCTGAACGTGAACGGCGAGAAGCGCCAGCACGGCTCCACCAGGACCATGATCTTCGGCGCCGTACACCTCGTCTGGTACTGCTCGCAGTTTTTCGTGCTCGAGCCCGGCGACATCATCACCACCGGCACGCCGCCCGGCGTGGCGCAAGGCATGAAGGACGCGCAAGGGCAGCCGTCGCCGAAATGGTTGAAACCCGGCGATGTGGTCACCATGGGGATCGAAGGTCTCGGCGAGCAGCGTTGCAAGGTGGTGCCGGCGAAATAGTTACGGATGCAACGTGCCGAGGATGCTCGCCGCCATGAGCGCCGCGAGCGCAAGTCCCTGTTCGAAGAGGACGCTTCGCCAAAACAGGCGAAGCATCGGCTTGTGCTTTTGACGGCGGTGCGCCGAGACAATTCGCGGCGTCAAATCGAAGCGATTGAAAAGCGCAACCGCCGTCATCAGCGCGAACAGACAAATTTTCACCAGCACCGTGCGGCCGTAGGATGTGCCGAACAGACCCGAAAGGCCGCCGATCATCTGCCCGCCGAGCAGCACGCCTGACAGGAGCAAAAAGCTCACGGCGAAATAGCCGAGGCGGGAAAAACGCGGCAGCGCATGAAGAAGGAACGTCGTCCAGTCGCCGCCTTCGAGCGCAGCCTTACCGAGCACATAACCGAGCGGAACGAGGGCGCCGATCCAGGCGCCGGCTGCGATGAGATGAATGGCCTGCGCCGTTTCGTGAAAGGTTCGGGCCGCACCTTCGTGCATGGCTCCGTGGCCGACGGCCGCAAGCGTAACCAGGAGGGCAAACGATAAAACCGCGACGAGCGGATCGGCGTGCGGAATCCGCACCCTCGATCGCGCCGCGAAAAGCACCGCGATCAAGGCGGCGCCGATGACGAGCCGCCAGATCCACACGCGGCCAAAGACGGTGTCGAACAGCACCGCTGAAAGGGTGCCGCCGTTCAGCGCGTCGGCCCAGCCGTCGCCCATATAGACGGCCAGCGCGTCCCACCAGGCGAGCGCCGAAAGAAACGCGGCAATGGCCGCGATCAGCAATGCGTTCGCAAGCCAGCGTCTGAATGCCGCCTCCACGCGTTGTCCTCCCGCCTCGCCCGCACCGGCATAAAGCCGGAACAGCGATGCGCCGAAGAGGAGCATCGCCGCGGCAAAATGCACGAAGCGCGTGGCGACGAGATTGGCATCCATCGCCGCGATCAGGGTCTCACCTCGAAGGAGAACGAGCCCTCGGTCTTGTGGGTATCGACCGAGATCACGTGCCAGTTCACCCGATACGCGCCGGGCGCGAGATGCGGCAGGCTGATGGTGAGCTGATTGCCGGAAACCGAAGCGCGCCCGCCCACCCGGCCCACGGGACCGGTGACCTCGGCGCCGGAAAAGCGCGGCTCCAGCGCCTCGGTAAACCACAGCCTGACCGCGCCGGGCGAACCCGAGACGCTCGCGCCGACCGCGGGGCTTGCGTGATCCAGCATCGCGTGGGCAAAGGCGCCTGTCGCCAGGAGGCTCACGGCAAGGGCAATGATGAAGCTCGCGAACTTCCGCATGTCACGGCCTCCCGCCGAAGATCGGCTTGCCGATCGAGTTGGGGAAAATGTCGTCGAGATAGAAGTGGAGCTGCGCGATCACGCCGGTATTGTTGCCGGTGCGGCTGTTGGCCGGAATGATCGCCTGCACGCTGACCTGGTAGTACCGCTCGATCCAGACGAAGCCGGGATTGATCGTACCGACGGTCTGACCCTTTTGCATGGTATTGACCGGCGTCTGGAAGCTGAACTCGACCAGCGGAATCAGATGATTGGCGATGCTCGCAAAACCGGTATCGCGCACGTTCGATTGCAGATACGGCAGGCTGTATTGCACGCTGAGCGAGGTATTCAGCATGCGCGGATTAAATTCGACATCCGGAGTTGGCGTGCCGTTCGGGATGAGCGTCTCGGCGCGCGTCGGAATGCCGTAGCCGACGACGCCGGTAATGCCGAAGGGCCTGAGGTAAGCGAGGCTGTCGGGGAGATCGCCAAAGCCCTTGCCCGCATAAATTTGCGGCGTGAGCGTGCTGAAGCTGTCAGCGCCGACGCGTTTCGCACCCGTGCCGCCGAGATCGGCATCGAGCCCAAACGACAGGACGAATTCGTGCGGCGCGTCGGCGTAGAGCTGATATTTGAGCGAGGTGCTGAAATTGTCCCAGCCGCTCGCGCCGCGAAGACCCTGCGGGGTGAGCTTCAAATAATTTCCGCCCACGCCGATGCCGAGATCGGGCGTGATCCGCTTCGAATAATCGAATGAGTAGGACGTCACGCGGGTGGCGGGATCGGTGTCCGTCGCCGGCATTTGAATGGTCGAAAACGTCGGCAGCGAAAGCTCGTCGGCGACACAGGGATCGTCGCTGACGACGCCGGCGGGGAAAAAGCGCGCGCCGATAAAGCAGTGGGCCGCCGCTTCGTGCGGCAGGCAGAATTGCAGCGCGAATGCGGCTGCAAGCAGGATTGAACGCGTGGATGGCATAAAACGTCTCCGCAAAGAAGAACGAGATTGGCGATGACGGCGTGGCCGTCGCTGCTCTCAGACTTCGAGCGGAGGCGCGCGGGATTGGTTCGGCGCGTGGCGGCGATTGGGGGAAGGCGCTTGCTCGCTCGCCGGAACGAAGGTGGCCGCAAGCCTTGGCCGGGGAGCGGCCGGCGGTTGCATCGATGGCAGCGCCATCGCGCCACCGCCCGAGCAGAGCACGCAGTGAATCTTGCCGTGCGTTTCCTGCGCCGGCGCGTTCGCGGGTGAGGACGGCCCGTCGGTGCCGTTCAGGCAGAAGACGTGACCGGCATCGTTCACCGGCGCGAAGAAATGCGCGGTCGCGGCGCCGGCGAAGCCGACATGCAGAACGAGCAAATAGGCAGCGCACCAGCCCAAGAGCCGGCGCCAACCCGTTTGGTAGCGGCGATTTGCCCTCACCATGTCGGCTTCCCCGGTCTCAATATCACAATTTTCGGGGCCGACGAAAATAGCCGCGAAGCCGCCGGTCAACGCGGCAGCCCTGCCTCGTTCGATCATCGAGGATCGTCGGATTCGCGGCGCCGGGCGCTTGCCGCCTTGGCAAAAGATATAATATAACTACGGGGATGATATAGTATAACAGATGCATGAACGCTGCTCGCTCGCATCACCGCGGCGGGCGTTGGGTGCAGGGGGAATGCAATGCGGCTCCGGTCTCTGGCGATCTTGGCCGCGTGCGGTCCGGCGCTCGGCATCCTCGGCCTCGGCAACCCGGCCGCAGGGCAAAGCACGCTTCCGCCCATCGACGTAACACAGCCGCAACCCCCGCCGAAAAAGAAACCCGCCCCCGTCAATCCGGGGGCGGCGAACGCTGAGCCCGCTTCGGCCGAGGCCGCCGAACTCGCCGCGAAGACCGGGCGATTCGATTCGGCGCGCTCGCAGCTATCGCCGAAGACCGGCGCCAATTCCTACGATATCGGCCGCGATGCAATTCAAGCCTTGCCGCAGGGAGCCGACACGCCGATCGAGAAGGTGCTCTTGCAGACGCCGGGCGTCACGCAGGATTCCGCGGCAAGCGGTGACCTGCATATCCGCAACGAGCACGCCAATATCCAGTACCGCGTGAACGGCATCATGTTGCCGGACGGTGTTTCGGGTTTCGGCCAGGTGCTCGACACCCGTTTTGTCGGTAATCTCTCGTTGATCACAGGAGCGCTGCCGGCCCAGTTCGGCTTACGCACCGCCGGCATCGTCGACATCACGACACGGAACGGCTTCGAGAACGGCGGCGCCTTCGGCGTCTATGGCGGCAGTCACGGAACGATCGCGCCGAACTTCGAATACAGCGGCACGATCGGCAACACCGAGTATTTTTTCACCGGCCGCTACCTGCAAGACAATCTTGGCCTCGAGAATCCAACGTCGAGCCCCAACGCCATCCACGATTTCACCCGGCAGGAATCGGGCTTCGGATACGTTTCCACCGTCATCGACGACTCGACGCGGCTTAGCCTGATTTTCGGCACCTCGGTCAAAAAATATCAGATTCCGGACAATCCCGGCCAAATGCCGGCGTTCACCGCCTTCGGCATCACCGCTTTCGATTCCGCCCGCCTCAACGAGAACCAGTTCGAGCAAAATCATTTCGCGGTGCTGGCGCTGCAGAAGTCCTTCGGGGACGTTGATCTGCAGCTCTCCTACTTCAGCCAATACAGCAGCGTTCACTTCATGCCGGACACGATCGGCGACCTGATGTTCAACGGCGCTGCCACCGACGTGTTTCGCAGCGGCTTCACCAACGGCATTCAGGCCGACGCCGCCTATCACCTGAACCAAGCACACACCTTACGCGCCGGCTTCTCGGTCAGCGGCGAACAGACTCAGGTCGCCAACTCGTCGCAGCTGCTGCCCGTCGATGCCGCAACGCAAACCCTGCAGCCTTTCGGCGATATCCCCTTCGGCGTTGTCGATTCCACCTCCAAGCTCGGCTGGCTGATCGGCACCTATGTGCAGGACGAATGGCGGATCACCGACAAGCTGACCCTGAACACCGGCCTCCGCTTCGACCAGATGTATCAATTTGTTGACGCCAACCAATTCAGCCCGCGCGTCGGTCTCACCTACAAGCCGTTCGAAGGCACCGTGTTTCATGCCGGCTACGCGCGCAACTTCACGCCGCCGTCGCAGGTAATCGCAACGCCGACCAACACCGCGCTGTTTGCGGGCTGCACCCCGCCCACACCGGGCTGCACCACCGTTCAGCAAAATACCGGCGTACCGCCGCCCTACGGGCCGGTGCTGCCGGAGCGGTCCAACGTCTTCGATGTCGGCGTGACGCAAAAAATATTTCCCGGCTTCGAGGTCGGCATCGATGCCTATTACAAGCTCGCCAAGGATCTTCTCGACGACGGACAGTTCGGGGCAGCCTATGTCTTGAACGGGTTCAACTACGCGCAAGGCAAGAATGTCGGCGTCGAGTTGAAGGCCGCCTACACCGCCGGAAACTTCCGGGCCTATGCCAATCTTGCCTGGGCGCAACAGATGGCGACGAAGGTCGTTTCGAACCAGTATCTTTTCACCGATCCGGTCGAGCTCGCCTACATCGATTCGCACTGGATCTTCACGGATCACTCGCAGAATTGGACGGGCTCCGCCGGCGCCTCCTATCTTTGGAACGGCACCCGTTTCAGCGCCGACCTCATCTACGGCAGCGGGCTGCGCGCTGGATTCGCGAACAGCGATCACGTGCCCTACTACACGCAGGTCAATGTGGGCATCTCGCACGACTTCAAGGTCGATGACGGCGGACCGCTCACGGCGCGCTTCGATATCGTCAACTTATTCGACAAGGTTTACGAGATCAGGGACGGCTCGGGCATCGGCGTATTCGCGCCGCAATTCGGCCCCCGCCGCGGCTATTTTGTCGGCTTGTCGAAACGACTGTGAGTTGCCCATGATCGATAGCGGAATGGCCCCGATAAAAAACCATCTGGCGCGCAGCGCCGCGGCGCTTCTGCCAACCTTCTTTCCGCTCGCGGCAAACGCGCAAGAGTCCGCGGCGCCCGCCGCGCTCTCGCTGCTTCCACGCGACCTGTCGCCGTGGGGCATGTTTATCCATGCCGACATTTTGGTGAAGGCGGTCATGATCGGCCTCGCCTTTGCCTCGCTCGTGACCTGGACGGTGTGGCTCGTCAAGACCTTGGAGCTGAGAAAAGCAAAACGCGATGCCGCCCATGCCGTGCGCGTGCTCAATCAATCGCGCACGCTCGCCGAAGCGGACAAGCAACTCGGCAGCGAAGGCGGCGGTGTGACAAAGCTCCTCCAGGCCGTGACAGCTGAAATCCGCCTGTCCGTCGATGCCCATGGCGAAGCGCTGAAAGAACGGACCGCCTGGCAACTGGAACGGATCGAGGCATCGCTCAGCCGTCAGATGTCGCGCGGCACCGGCGTGCTCGCCACGATTGGCGCAACCGCGCCGTTCGTCGGACTGTTCGGGACCGTCTGGGGGATCATGAACAGCTTCATCGGAATTTCTCTGGCGCATACGACAAATCTCGCCGTCGTCGCCCCGGGTATAGCGGAAGCGCTGCTCGCAACCGCGCTCGGCCTTTTTGCCGCCATTCCCGCCGTGGTGATTTACAACGTCTTCTCGCGCGGCATCCGCGACTATCGCGCGCTGATCGGCGATGCCGTGGCTGCGATCATGCGGCTCGTAAGCCGCGACCTCGAGCGCGGAAAGCTCAGGCTTCCACGCGCGGCGGAGTAACGATGGCGATCCGTCTTCACGAAAGCGAGAACGATCTCGAAGAAACCCACGAGATCAACGTCACGCCGTTTATCGACGTGATGCTGGTCCTCTTGATCATCTTCATGGTCGCCGCACCCATCGCGACGGTCGACGTTCCCGTCGATCTCCCGGGTTCGACGATCGAGCCGTCGCCGCGACCGGAGCTGCCGGTTTTTCTGACCGTGAAGTCCGATTTGTCGCTGACGGTCGGTGACGACCCGACCACCCTCGACGCGCTGCCCGCAACCCTTGCGGCCGCGACCCGTGGCGACAAGAACCAGCGCATATTTCTCCGTGCCGACAGGATCGTCAGCTACGGCAGTGTCATGGAAATCATGAATCGGTTGCGCGACGCGGGTTACCTGAAAGTGGCGCTGGTCGGGCTTGAGAACAGGGACGCCAAGTGAGAGCGTTGCCTCTCCCCTATTTTGAAGAGGACGATCGCAATCTATTGCTGCGTTGGGGTACGGCGAGCCTCTTCGTGCTTGCCGCTCACATCGCGGCCGTCGCCGGGTGCCTGTTGTTGAATTTTTCCGGCCCGCCCGCGGCCGAGGGGGTTCCCGTCGTCCTGATCGATCTTTCGGCGACGCCGAGCGCACCGCAGACACCGCCAACGGATGTCGCGCCGGGACCTGAGATGACGCAGGCCCAGGAAAAGCTGAAGCAACCCGACCAGGTCCGCGAAGCACTTCCAGCCGCGCCGGACATTGCGACCACCGTTGCCCCGCCCAAGAAGCCCGACGTCGATGAGGCGCGATCCGCACCCGCGACGACGACGGCACCGCATCTCGAAGCGCCCCCGGGACCCGCCTTGCGAGCGCCGGCGATCGGCGCTTCGAACGCACGGCCGGATCTGGCGGAGTCGTCCTGGCAGGGCTTGCTGGTCGCGCATCTGCAAAAATTCAAGCGCTACCCCAAAACCGCAGCGGCAAACCGCGAAGAAGGTGTCGCCTCGGTGAGCTTCACGATCAACCGCAGCGGTCGCGTACTCGCCCGCAGCATTCTAAAAAGTTCGGGCTTTGCCGACCTCGATCAGGAAGCGCTGGACATGATCCAGCGCGCGGAGCCTTTCCCGGTCTTCCCCCCGAGCATGCAGGCGGAAACGCGGGACTTCGTGCTGCCGATCCGGTTTCATCTGAACTGAGGCACCGAGGCCTTCGATCTACGCCTTCGGCCACCACGAATAAAAATGATGCAGCGGGCCGCGGCCCTTGCCGATCGAAAGCTCGTTTGCCGCCTTGATCGCGCCGGTGACGAAGTCTTTGGCCGCAGCAACGGCGTCAGCGAGCGGCATTCCTTTCGCGAGTCCCGCCGCGATCGCCGAGGATAGCGTGCAACCCGTGCCGTGGGTGTTCTTTGTATCGACGCGGTCGGCCGTGTAGCGGCGCGCGCCACCCTTCTCGATCAGGAGATCGACGGCCTGCGGCCCCTTGCCGTGACCGCCCTTCACCAGCACCGCCTTGCAGCCAAGCGCGAGGATGGCCTCGCCCTGCTTTTGCATCGCCGCTTCGTCCGCGGCGACCGGCGCGCCGACAAGTACGGCCGCCTCCGCGAGATTGGGCGTGACGAGAAGCGCGCGCGGAATGAGTTGCCGCTTTAGCGTGGCAACGGCATCCGGCCGCAACAACGGATCGCCCGAGGCCGCGACCATGACCGGGTCGAGCACCACGTTTTTCGCGGCATGCCGGTCGAGGTTGGCCGCCACCGCCTCGATCGTTTCGCTCCGGGAGAGCATGCCGATCTTGGTCGCGGCAATGGCGAGATCGGAATAAACCGCCTCCATTTGCGCCGTGACGAATTCCGCCGGAACGTCGAACACACCCACAACGCCGAGGGTATTCTGCGCCGTGAGCGCGGTGATCACCGAGGCGCCGTAAACGCCGAGCGCGGAAAATGTCTTGAGATCCGCCTGGATGCCGGCACCGCCGCCCGAATCCGAGCCCGCGATGGTGAGCGCGACCGGCGCCGTCATGCGGCAGTTTCGCTTTTCGACCGCGCGCCGTCGACAAGCGCGCGCAGCCGCCGCGCAGCCGCTTCCGCGTCGGCGGCCGCGATCACCGCCGAGATCACCGCAATTCCTTCCGCGCCCGCGCCGATCACCGCGGCGGCGTTCGTCTCGTTGATCCCGGCGATCGCCCCGATCGGCAGTTGCGGCGCGCGCGCGCGTAGGCGCGCATGCAGCCGGCGAAAGCCGTCAAGACCGATCGGACGATCGGGGTTGTCCTTGCTCGTGGTCGCAAACACGCCGCCGATACAGGCATAGTCCACGGCGCCGATGGGGAGCGCCTCGATATCGGCTTCGCTCTTGACCGAAACGCCTATGATCGCGCGCGGGCCGAGGAGCCGGCGCGCATCGCGCGGATCGAGATCGTCGCGGCCGACATGAATTCCACCGGCATCGACGGCAAGCGCCACATCGGCGCGGTCGTTGATGATGAGCGGCACGCCGGTGCCGCGCAGCGCATGCTTGATCGCGCGCGCTTCGTCGATCGACCGCCGCGTCGTTCCCGTCTTGTCCCGCAACTGCACGAGCGTGGCGCCGCCCTTCGCCGCCGCCGCGGCGAGCTGATCGAGGGGCTTTCCTTTCGCGATCGCCGGATCGACGAGGACGTAGAGCGAAATATCGAGCTTCATTGCGGCCGCGAAACTAGGAGCGCCCCATCACCGAGGCAAGTCCATTCGGCGATCCGGCCGCGGACTTGCATCGGCGAAGCCTTTCTGGTTGCTTCGCCAAAAGCCGACGTCGGCCGAGGGAGAGGCGTGAATGGTCCCGTTCTTCGTTCAGATCAAGTGCCAGCTCGGCAAGGCCTATGAGGTCGCGAACCGCATTGGCGACGCTGAAATCGCCTCCGAAATCTACTCCACCGCCGGCGATTTCGATCTCCTGGTGAAGTTCTACGTCAACGACGGCACCGACATCGGCCACTTCATCAACGAGAAAGTGCAGACGATCCCCGGCATCCTCGATACCCGGACCATCATTACGTTCAAGGCGTTCTAGGCGCGGCTCCCGAAAAGGGGGACCCGGTTTTCGGTAAGGATCACCTTCCAGGAAATTACACCGCCGGCCCCGCCGGCGGCGTCTCCGCCTCGCGCTCGAGCGTGCGGTCAATCCCGAGCCTGCGCTCGCGGAAGATGACGAAGAGCCCCGCCGCGATCACGAGCAGCGCGCCTGCGAGCACGACCGGCTCGGGTATTTCGCCGAAGAACAGGAATCCGAGCGCGATCGACCACAGCATCGCCGTGTAGGAAAACGGCGCCACCGTGCCGGCGCTGGCGTGACGATAGCTCTCGGTGATCATGATCTGCGCGATCCCGCCGACGATGCCGGTCAGGAACAGCACCAGGGAATCCATCGGCGCGGGCTTGATCCAGCCCCACGGAAGGGTGGCGAGCGACGCCACCGTCGAAATCAGCGAGAACGAGAAGACAAGCGAGGCGGTCGTCTCCGTCGCGCTCATGTGGCGCACCTGGGTCATGGCGGCCGCGGTCAGGAAGGCGCCGGAGACCGCGAGCAGCGCGCCGATCGCGCTCGATTCCTGCCGCTCGGCGCCGAAAAGATGCGGCGACAGCATCACGATCACGCCGACAAGACCCACCGCCACCGCGCTCCAGCGGAATATATGCACCTTTTCGCCGAGAAAGATCGCGGCGAGCGCGACGTTGATCAAGGGCGTAGCGAAACCGATCGCCGTGGCGTCGACAAGCGGCAGCCGCGCGAGGGCCGCGAACATGCAGACCATGGCAAAGACGCCGGTGAGCCCGCGCCGCAAATGCCCGAACGGATTGTTCGTGCGGACGGCGCTCGCAAGCTCGCCGCGCCACTGCAGCATCGCGATCAGCGGGATCAGCGCGAAAAAGGAGCGCGCAAAAACCTGCTCGCCGAGCGGCACCCGTTCGCCGATGTAGCGGACGAAAGCGCCCATCACGGTGAAGGAGAAAGTCGCGCCGAGTTGCAGCGCTATGCCGAGAAAGACGTTCATCGGCGATCCGCGGCTTCTACTTCGCCCCGGCGACCGGCGGCAGCGACTTGACATAAACCGCCATCGCCCTGCGGTCCTCGTCGGAAAGCTGCGAGATATTGCGCACGATTTCGGCCATGGAGCCGCCGAGCCGGTCGCCGGAAGGCGTCACCCCGTCCGTCAGCGCCTTGTAGATGTCTTCTTCGCTCCAATCCGCGAGCCCGTCCTTGTCCTGGGTGATGTCGGGGATTTCGCCCTTGCCCGCGGGGTTGGGTCCGCCGGCAAAGCGCTTCGAGGCCACGATCGCCCCCAGCCAATTGCGCGGGCTGTGGCATTCGGCGCAGTGGCCCGCGCCCTCGACGAGATAGGCGCCGCGATTCCATTGCCGCGATTTGGTGGGATCCAAACGGAACTCCTCGCCGTCGAAATAGAGGAGTTTCCACAGCCCGACGCCTTCGCGGATGTTGAACGGAAAATTGAGCGCGTGCGCGGGCGCACGGCCTTCGACCGGCGCGAGCGTCTTGAGATAGCCGAAGAGATCCCGCACGTCGCCGAGCACCAGGCGCTGATAGGAGGTGTAGGGAAAGGCCGGATAATAATGATGGCCCTCGGGAGAGACGCCCTTCAAAATGGCGTTGATGAATTCGAGTTCGGTGAAGGCGCCGATGCCGTCGCGCGGATGCGGTGAAATATTCGGCGGATAAAACGTGCCGAAGGGAGATTTCAGCGCGAGCCCGCCGCCGAGACGCAAGGGGTCGTCCTGCTTCGGCGTTGCGTGACAGGAGGCGCAGCCGCCGGCGAGAAAGATCGTGCGGCCATTGTCGAGATTGGGCTGATAGAAGCCGACCGGCTCGATCGTCACCCATTGCGGCAGCGCCACGAACCACAACGCCGCGCCGCCAATCACGCCGAGAACCAATAAAAGCAGGATCAAGCGCCGCATCGAACCCTCCCGGTGCCGGTCCGTTCTAGCGTGTTCGTCAGGCCGCGTCGCGGCGCAATGCGGCAGCGGCTATGATTTCCGTCCGGCGCCCTCGATCGCGCGCCACACCTTCTCCGGCGTCGCCGGCATGTCGATGTGCGTAATGCCGAAACCGCGGTCGAGCGCATCGACGATCGCATTGATGATCGCCGGGCACGAGCCGATCGCCCCCGCCTCGCCCGCGCCCTTGATGCCGAGCGGGTTGGTCTTGCAGGGCACGTCGCGGCTCTCGAACGCGTAGGACGCCGTGTCGTCGGCGCGCGGGATGGCGTAATCCATGAAGCTCGCGGTGAGCAGCTGGCCGCTCTCGTCGAACACCGCGTGTTCGAATAGCGCCTGGCCGATGCCCTGGCCGATGCCGCCCTGCACCTGTCCTTCGAGCAAAAGCGGATTGAGCGTGACGCCGAAGTCATCGACCACGGTGTAGCGGAGGATTTTCGTCGCGCCCGTCGCGGGATCGACCTCGACCTCGCAAATATGCGTGCCGTTCGGATAGGTGCCGACGGAAGGCGCGTGCTGGTCTTCGGCACTCAACAACGAGGCGTCGGACTTCGCGCCGAGCGCCTGCAGCGAAACCGCGTGATTGGTGCCGGCGACGCGCACGGAGCCCGCGACGAATTCGAGATCGTCGGCGGCGACTTCGAGTTCGTCGGCGGCGAGCTTCTTGAGGTTCTCGGCGAGATTTTTCGTGGCCTTGGAAACCGAAACGCCGCCCGTGGGCATCGAGCGCGAGCCGATGGTGCCGCCGCCCGTGGCGATCTCGTCGGTGTCGCCCTGGTGGACGTTGATCTGCTCAAGCGGAATGTCGAGTTCGCCGGCGATGATCTGCGCGTAGGTTGTTTTGTGCCCCTGGCCGTTCGACTGCGTGCCGATCCAGAGCGTCACGGTGCCGTCGGGCTCGAGCCTCAGCCGCGCTTTCTCGGCGGAGGCGCCGCCGCAGGCTTCGATGTAGGAGGCAAGCCCAAGGCCGCGCAGCTTGCCGCGCGCCTTCGATTCGGCGGCGCGCTTCTCAAAGCCCTTCCAGTCGGCGATTTGCTGCGCGCGTTCCATGTGGCCGAGGAACTCGCCGGAATCGTAGGTGCGGCCGGTCGCGGTCTTGTAGGGCATCTCTTCGGGACGGATGAAATTGCGCCGCCGCACTTCGTCCTGCCCCTCGCCCCGCGCGCGGGCAACGGCATCGACGAGCCGCTCGATCACGTAGGTCGCTTCCGGCCGCCCGGCGCCGCGATAGGCATCGACCGGCGGCGTATGCGTATAGACGCCGCGGATGCGCACGTGCATCGCCGGAATGCGGTAGCAGCCCGGCAGCATGGTGGCGCCGTTCCACGGAATGAACGGCGCGAAGAAGGAGAGATACGCGCCCATATTGGCGAGGGTGTCGACGCGGAGCGCGAGGAAATTTCCCGCGGCGTCAAGCGCCATTTCCGCGACCGTCACATTGTCGCGGCCCTGATAATCGCCGAGGAAGTGCTCGCTGCGATCGGCGATCCAGGCGACCGGCCGGTTGAGCTTTTGCGCGGCGACCGCCACCAGCGCGTATTCGCGATAGGGGCCGGCCTTGGTGCCGAAGCCGCCGCCGACGTCGTGGGTTACGACGCGGAGCTTGTCGGGCGGCATTTTCAGGATGCCCGCGAGCGCGCCGCGGACGATGTGGCTGCCCTGCGTGCTGGCGGTGACTGTGAGCCGCCCCTCTCCCGGCCCAAGCTCCGCGATGGCGCCGCGCGGCTCCATGAAATTCGTCACGATGCGCGGATTGACGATCTCGATCTTCACGACCTTCGCCGCACTTTCGAAGGCGCGCGCGGTTGCCGCCGCGTCGCCATGCTCGGCGCTGTAGGTGACGTTCTGCTTGCGCTCGTTCCATACGAGCGGCGCGCCACCGGCGACCGCGCCCGCCGTCTCGGCGACGGCAGGAAGCGGCTCCCAATCGATCTCGATTTTTTCCGCGGCGTCCTTTGCCGCGTTCAGCGTATCGGCGACGACGAATGCGACCGCATCGCCGCCAAAGCGCACCTCGTCCGCAGCCAGCACCGGAAAAGGCGGCACCCACATTTTCTCCTCGTCCTTCGGCTTGATCTGGCCGAAGCAGGGAAGCGGCGCCAAATCGGCGACATCGGCGGCGGTGAGAATGAGCCGCACGCCGGGCATCTTCTTCGCGGTCTCCAAATCGGTGAAGCGAAAGCGCGCATGCGCGTGCGGCGAGCGCACGACAACGGCGGCAAGCGCCCCTTCCGGCACCGCGTCGGCGACGTAGCGCCCGTGGCCGGAAATGAGGGCCGCATCCTCGATCCGCCGGTGCGGCTGGCCGACGCCGAACTTCATCGGCCGCATGGTGACATTCATGCCTTCACTCCGCCGGCGCCTGCGGCGAGCGCTTCGGTGCCCGGCTCGCCCAGAAGCTTTCGGCACGATCGGCAATCCAGCGGCAGATAATGTAGAAGGCAGGCGTGAATATGAGACCGAATGTGGTGACGCCGATCATGCCGAAGAACACGGCGGTGCCGAGCGTCTGACGCAGTTCGGCGCCGGCGCCGATCGCCCACACGAGCGGCGTCACGCCGAGGATGAAGGCGAACGACGTCATCAGGATCGGCCGCAGCCTTCGGTGCGCCGCCTCGACCGTCGCCTCGATCCGCTTCATGCCCTGATCCTCGAGCTGCTTCGCGAATTCGATGATCAGAATCGCGTTCTTCGCCGCGAGACCGATGAGCACGATGAAGCCAACCTGCGTGAGGATGTTGTTGTCCTGTCCGCGCAGCACGACGCCGGAAATGGCGGCGACAAGACACATCGGCACGATCAGGATCACGCCCAACGGCAGCGTAAGGCTCTCGTATTGCGCCGCGAGCACCAGAAACACGAAGACGACCGCGAGCGTAAAGGCGAAAATCGCCGTGTTGCCGGCCCTGATCTGCTGCAGCGCGAGCGTCGTCCACTCGAAGAAGAAGCCCTGCGGCAAAGTCTCGCGCGCGAGTCGTTGCATGATCTCGATCGCCTGGCCTTGCGAGTAGCCGGGCGCGGCGCTGCCGTCGAGCTCGGCCGCGGGATAGAGATTGTAGCGGGGCACGCGATAGGGGCCGGAAATGTCGCTCACCGTCGCGAACGAGCCGATCGGCACGGTGTCGCCGCGCGCGTTGCGCACGCGAAGCTTCAAGAGGTCCTCGAATCCCTTGCGGTATGGATTGTCTGCCTGCACCATCACGCGCCAGGTCTTGCCCAACAGATTGAAATCGTTGACGTAGGCGGAGCCGATATAAACCTGCAGGGCGGTGAACACGTCAGGCACGTTGATGCCGAGCATTTCCGCCTTGGTGCGGTCGATGTCGAGATAGAGCTGCGGCGTCGAGGCCTCGAACAGCGAAAACACCTGCTGCACGCCCGGCGTCTGTGCCGCGCGTCCCATCATGGCATAGGTCGCGCCAAGCAGCGCCGCCGATCCCGCATTCTGCCGGTCCTCGATCATCATGCGGAAGCCGCCGGCCGTGCCGATGCCGCGCACCGGCGGCGGCGAGACGACGAAGATCAGTCCTTCTTGGATCGACGACAGCCGGCGCAGAGCCTGCATCTGGATCGCGGCCGCCGATTGATTGGTGTCTTTGCCGCGCTCGTCGAACGGCTTCAGCACCATGAAGATCGCGCCGGAATTGGGCGCGTTGGTGAAGGTGGCGCCGGAAAAGCCGACAACGGAGACCGCATGCGCGATGCCGGGGATCTGAAGCACGCTATCGACCGCGCGTTTCATCACGGCGTCGGTGCGCGAGATCGCCGCTCCCGGCGGCAGCTGCACAACCCCGATTAGGTAGCCCTGATCGACCTGCGGGATGAAGCCGACCGGCGTGCGGCGAAATTCGTTCAGCCCGAACGCGATGATGCCGGCATAGATCGCGAGCATGATGAAGGCGCGGCGCGTGATCCAGCCCGCGAGGCGGCTGTACAAGTGGGAGAGCCTGTCGAAATAAAGGTTGAAGTATTCGAAGAACTTGCGGATCGGGCCGTCCCACGGCCTGGTTGACGACTTTCGCGTCTCTTCGTGCGGCTTCAGGATCAGCGAGCACATGGCCGGCGATAACGTCAACGAGACGATCAGCGAAATGATGGTGGCGCCGGCGATCGTCAGCGCGAACTGCCGGTAGAATTGGCCGGAAATTCCGGTGATGAACGCCGAAGGCACGAACACGGCGCAGAGCACCAGCGCAATCGCGATCAGCGCGCCGCCGACCTCGTCCATGCTCTTGACCGCGGCGTCATGCGGACTGAGCCCTGCCTCGATGTTGCGCTCGACGTTTTCGACGACGACGATGGCGTCGTCGACCACGATGCCGATCGCAAGCACGAGGCCGAACAGCGTGAGGTTGTTCAGCGAAAAGCCGAAAATCGCCATGAAAAAGAAGGTGCCGACGAGCGATACCGGGATCGCCACCAGCGGAATGACGGCCGCGCGCCACGTTTGCAGGAACAGGATGACCACGATGACGACGAGCACGATCGCCTCGAAGATCGTCTCCTGCACCGCGCTCACGGATTCTGAAATGAATTGCGTCGGATTGTAGAAGATGTCGTACCGCAGATCCGCCGGAAACTGCTTGGAGAGCTCCTCCATCGTGCGGGCGATCGCCTTCGCCGCATCGAGCGCGTTGGTGCCGGGTTGCTGGAAGACGGCAATGCCAACCGAGGGGTCGCGATCGATATAGAGGTTGGACGAATAGTCGAGCCCTGTGAGTTCGACCCGCGCCACGTCCCGAAGCCGCACCACGGCCCCCGCCGTCTGCTTGATGACGATGTTGCCGAACTCGGCGGGGTCGGTGAGCCGCCCTTGCGTCTGCACCGCGATCTGGAAGGCGCGCGGGCTCTCCACCGGCGGCGAGTTGAGCACGCCCGAGGCGACCTGCACGTTCTGCCCTTGCAGGGCGGCGACGACATCGTTCGCCGTGAGGTTGAGCGTTTGCAGCCGCTGCGGGTCGAGCCAGACAAACATCGAGTAGTCGCGGCTGCCGAACACCGTGATGGAGCCGACGCCGGGCAGCCGCGCCAGCTGGTCCTTGATCTGAAGGTTGGCGTAGTTGGAGATGAACAGCGCATCGCGCGTCTTGTCCGGCGACACCAGGCTCACCACCATCATCAGGTCGGGCGAGGCCTTTGCGACGGTGACGCCGATATTGCGCACGTCCGACGGCAGCCGCGGCTGCGCGATCGCGACGCGGTTCTGCACCTGCACCTGCGCGATATCGAGATTGGTGCCGAGATCGAACGTCACCTGGATGGTGAAGCGTCCGTCGGCGGTCGAGTTCGAATACATGTAGAGCATGTTCTCGACGCCGTTGATCTGGTCCTCGATCGGCGAGACCACGGTGGCGGCGACGATTTCGGCGCTGGCGCCGGGATACTGGCCGGTGACGTTGATCACCGGCGGGGCGATGTCCGGATATTGCGCGACCGGCAGCCGCGAGAAGCTCACGGCGCCGACAATCACGAAAATGATCGACACCACCGCCGCAAAAATCGGCCGGTCAATAAAGAAATGCGAGATGCGCATCGCTCGCGTCCCCCGCCTAGTTCGATTTCGCGGGCGGCGTGCCGTCTTGCGCGGTCGGCTTTCCGGCCGCCGGCGGCGGCGCGCCCTCTTCCATCGGCGTCACCTTGACGCCGGGACGCGCGCGCATAAGCCCGTTCACGATCACGCGGTCGTCGGGGTCGAGTCCTTTCACCACGCGCATATTGCCCTGCAGCGTGCCGAGCGTGACGTATTTTTGCTTCACCGCATTGTCGCCGTCGACGACGAAAACGAACTTGCGGATTTGCTCGCTGCCGATGGCGGAATCCGGAACCAGCAGCGCATCGTATTTCGGCGAGCCCGGCACCCGCACGCGCGCGAACATGCCAGGCGTGAGGAACCCGTCGGGATTTTCAACGAGAGCCCGGCCGCGAATGGTACCCGACGATTGATCGATCACGTTGTCGACGAAGTCGATCTTGCCATGGTGCACGAAGTCCTGCTCGTCGAGGAGCTTCAATGTCACCGGTGTCGACGTGTAACGGGATTCGGGATCCATGCCGTTCTTTGCGATGCGCTCGTAGCGGATGAAGGCGCCTTCGTCGGCGGTGAACTCGAAGCGGATGGGATCGATCGAAACGATGGTGGCGAGCAGCGTCGTGTTGCCGGTCGTGCCGCCGGTCACGAGATTGCCCGTCGACACGCGGCGGTCGCCGATGCGCCCGGTCACCGGCGCGCGCAATTCGGTGAACTGCAGGTCGAGTTCCGCCTGCCGCACCGCGGCCTCGTTCGCGGAAACCGAGGCCTCGGCGGTACGCTTCGCCTGCGTGCGCTGCTCGAAGACCTGCTCGGAAATCGTCTTTTCGCCGACGAGCTTCTGCGCGCGGATCAGGTCGGATTCGGCAAAGGCGAGATTGGCGCGCGCCTGCGCGAGCGTGCCCTTCGCCTGGTCGAGCGCGTTCTGGAACGGCCGCTTGTCGATGGTGAAGAGAAGGTCGCCGGCCTGCACGATCTGGCCGTCCTTGAAATGGATCTGGTCGAGATAGCCCGAGACGCGCGCGCGCACTTCGACCATGTCGACGGCGACGAAGCGGCCGACATATTCGTCCATATCGACGATCTCGCGCTTCTCGGGCTTCGCAACCGTGACTTGCGGCGCCGGCGGCGCCGGCGGGTTCTGGCCGCAACTGGCGAGCGCGAAGAGGAGGGCAGCGAGCGCGGCGACGCGCGCTGTGAACGAAAATTGAATCATGTAAAATCCAAGGCCCGGGGTATTAGACCATATCTCGCAATTGCGAAACCCGGTGCAAGGGGGCCGCTACAAATTTTCGTCAAATTTCGTAGGACGTAACGTCGGCGCCTGGCTTTCGCGTCCCGGCGTCAAGGAGGAGCGTTTGCAACCAGTTGCGGCCAATGAGCGCGAGAACAAGCGCCGCATATAGAATCGTGCCGGCCACGAGCAGAACCAGAAGCAATATTTCCTCCCGAAAGCGTGGAATACCAGAAAGCGCCGAACCCGCGAAGCGCTGCCCTGCGTAAAACGCAACCCCCAAGAGCAGCCCGATGGCGACGAGATAAAGGCCGCGGGCGAGCGGCGCGTCCGGCCGCTCAAAGCCCTTGCTTCGCGCGAACCAGACAAGCAGCGCCCAATTGAGCCAGGCGCCGACCGCGGTCGCGAGCGCAAGGCCCACCTGCGCGAGCGGCCCCATCAGCGCGATCTTCAACAGAATGTTCACGAGGGCGGCGGTGAGCGCCGCCTTCACCGGCGTTGCCGTATCGCCGCGCGCGAGAAACGGCGCGGTGAAGCTCCGCATCCACATGAACGGTATGAGCCCGAACGCATAGGCGGTGAGTGTCGCCGCCGCCGCGGATGCATCCGCATTGGTGAAAGCGCCGCGCGCAAAGAGCGCGCGCATCACGAGATCGGGAATGGCGATTGCCGCGGCGACGAAGGGAATAGCGATGAGCAAGGTGAGCTCGATCGCGCGCCCTTGCGCCGATGCGGCGCCCGCTTCGTCGCCGGCAGCGAGCCGCCGCGACATTTCCGGCAGGAGCACGATGCCGACCGCGATGCCGACGACGCCGATCGGCAACTGATTGATGCGGTCGGCATAATAGAGCGCCGACAGCGCGCCGGTCGGCAGGAACGTCGCGATTACGGTGTCGGCGAAGAGCGCGAGCTGCACGCCGCCGGCGCCGATGATCGCGGGTCCGAGCGCCTTCAGGAATTGCACGGTCGGCGCATCAAAGGTGGGCCAGCGCAGCCTGAGGCCGAATCCGTTTCTCTCGGCATCGGCACCGACGAGAAGCGCTTGCAGGATGCCGGCGACGAGCACTCCCCAGGCGGCGGCATGCCCCGCGGTCGGGAAAAAGGCCGCGAGCAGAAGCGTCCCCACCATCGAGATGTTGAGAAGCACCGGCGCGCCGGCCGCCGCGGCAAAGCGGTGATTGGCGTTGAGCATGCCCGCGATCAGCGTCTCGATCGACATCAGCGCGAGATACGGGAAGGTGATGCGCGTGAGCGCGACCGCGAGATCAAAGCGCGCGGGATCGGCGGAAAGTCCGGGCGCGAGCACGCGCACGACCGCCGGCGTGAAGATGAGTGCGAGAACAAGCATCGCGCCAAGCACGAGCATGAGCCCGGTGCCGATGCCGTCGGCAAAGCGCATCGCCTCTCCGCGCCCGCCCTGCTGCAATCGCCGCGCATAGGCCGGCACGAAGGCGGCGGCAAACGCGCCCTCGGCGAAAATCGCGCGGAAATGGTTCGGCAGCCGGAAGGCGACGAGAAACGCATCGGCCACGGGCCCGGCGCCGAGCACCGCCGCCATCACGATGTCGCGCGCGAAGCCGGTGACGCGTGAAACCAGCGTCCAGCCGCCGACGGTGAAGATGTTGCGGATCATGAGGCCGCCCCGCGGGCGCCTCTAATCAGCGCCCGAGCGCGCGCTTCACCGCGTCGACGATGCGGTCCTGCGTCGGCTCGTCGAGATAGGCGTGCATCGGCAGGCTGATCACCTCGTGCGCAAGCTTCTCGGTGACCGGCAAGCCGCCCTCCGCGACCGGATAGCGCTTGTAGGCCTCGTGCAGATGCGGAGGCTTGGCGTAATAGATCGCGGTCGGAATCCCTTCCGCTTTCAGCGCCGCGGCGACCGTGTCGCGCGCGCCCGCAGGCAACCGAATCGTATATTGCGCCCATACCGAAGTGTAGCCTTCGGGCACGCGCGGGACGATGGCCACATTGCCGAGCTTTTCGCCATAGCGGCGCGCGATGCGGTCGCGCGCGACGATCTCGTCTTCGAAAATTCTGAGCTTTTCGATCAAGACCGCCGCCTGGATCGTATCGAGGCGGCCGGTGATGCCGAGATGGGAGAACTCCGGTTTCCCCAGCAGCTGACCGTGAACGCGCAAGCCCTTGATGGTTTCCGCGAGCGCATCGTCGTCGGTGAACACCGCGCCGCCGTCGCCATAGCAGCCGAGCGGTTTTGCCGGAAAGAAGCTCGTCGCCGTGGCAAGCCCGAAAGTGCCGAGCTTCTTGCCCTTGTAACTCGCGCCGAAGCCTTGGGCTGCATCATCGATCACGAACAGCCCTTCCGCTTCCGCGATCTCCGCAATCGAATCGTGGTCGGCCGGCAGGCCGAAGAGATCGACCGCGATCACCGCTTTCGGTTTCAGCCCCTTCTTTTTCGCGGTCGCAATCGCGCGCTCGAGGCTCAAAGCATCGATGTTGAACGTAGCCTCTTCGATGTCGACGAAGACCGGCGAAGCGCCGAGCAGGGCCGCGGCTTCGAAGGTGGCAGCGAAGGTGAAGGACGGGCAGAAAATCGCGTCGCCGGGGCCGACGCCCTTGGCGAGCAGGATAAGCATCAGCGCATCGGTGCCGCTGGCGCAGGAAATCGCGTGGCGGGCGCCGGAAAAGGCGGCGAGCTGCGATTCAAGCTCGCGCACTTCCGGACCCAGGATAAACTGGCAGTGGCCGAGCACGCGCGCCACCGCGTCGTCGATGGCGCGGCCCAAGCGGCGGCGCTGGGCGGCGACGTCGATGAAAGGAATGGGCTGAGAATCGATCCGCGGACGTTCGTTCATTCGACGGCTCGAATTCAGCCGACGACTTTGCGCGGCGCGCGCTGCGGCACGGCGGAGGAGCCGCCGTCGAGGCACTGGATCGCGACCTCGAGGCTCGCGACCCCTTCGTCGCCGCCGACAACGGGTTTTTCGTCGTTGCGGATCGACTTCACGAAGGCCAAGAGTTCGGCGCGCAGCGGCTCGGCGTGACCGACCGACAGATGCCGCATCGAATAGCTGCCGTCGGGCTGGAAGCCGAAGCACTCGGTCACCTGCCGCGTCAGGAGATCGCCGATGATGTATTTGTCGCGGGTGGCGACATGCACCGTGCGCGCCTTGAAGGGCGTGAGCCAGTTGGTGTTGATGTGCGCGAGCACGCCGGAGGCCGTGCGGAATTGCAGGAGCGCGATGTCCTCGCGCGCGGCGCGCGCTTTCGTGAGCTGCGGCTGCACCTCGATGATTTCCGATTCCGTGAACCAGCGGATGAGGTCGATGTCGTGCACCGCGAGATCGATGACCACGCCGACATTCGACATGCGCGGCGGGAACGGACCGACGCGGGTGATGGCGATGGAAAGAATATCCTCGCTCGAAAGCGCCTGCTTGATCGCCTCCACGGTCGGATTGAAGCGCTCGACATGGCCGACCATCAGCTTCACGCCCGCCCGCCGTGCGGCGGCGACGATCTGGCGGCCCTCCTCCACCGTCGGCGCGATCGGCTTTTCCACCAGGAGATTGACCCCCGCCTCGATGCAATCGAGCGCAATCGCGTGGTGCAAATGCGTAGGCGCCGCGACGACGACGGCGTCGAGGCCGAGGCCGATCAGCGTATTGTGGTCGGCGACCGCGTCGCAGCGGACGGCCTTGGCGATTTTCATCGCCAGGCTGCGGTCGGGGTCGGCGATGGCGACGAGTTCGATGCCGGGGAGTTCGGAGAGCACGCGGGCATGGTTCGATCCCATGACGCCGACGCCGATGATGCCGAAGCGGAGATTGTCGGAGGACACTTCGCGCGGTTTCGCGCGATCCGAACCAGCCACCATGATTTTTATTTCCCCTCTCCCGGGTTCGGTTTTCCTAGCATGCCCGGAGGGATCAGGCGACAGCCCCGGAGAGGGCCCCACTCACAAATGATGTCAATGGTTTACAGGGAAAACAACGTCATTCCGCGGCAGTGCGCCGCACGTTTCCGACCCGAAGGCTTAGGCCCGCCGCCAGCGTATCGTCGCGGAACGCCTTGACGCCGTCGAGCGACAGATCCCCGGCGGTTTTGGTGCCAAGCGCGGGGAGTTTCTTCAGAATATCGGCGGGCGCGGTGATGATGTGGCAGCCCATGCGGTCGGCCTCGATCACGTTCCACACCTCGCGTGTCGACGCCCAGATCACCTCGACCTGCTTGGTCGCGCGCGCCTCGCGCACCGCCGTTTCCACCGCGGGAACATAGTCGATCCCGAGGTCGGCGAGCCTGCCGGCAAAAACCGACACGCATCCCCCCGGCCCTTTCGAGAGCGCCGCGGTCGCCCGCTTCGCCTGCTCTTCGGTGGTGATCACCGTGACGTTGATTTTCACGCCCTCGCCCGAGAGCATCTTGATCGCGTCGTAAAGCGGCTCGCTCTTGGTGTTGATCACCGGGAGCTTCACATAGACGTTCTTGCCCCAGGTGGTGATGAGGCGCGCCTCCGCCACCATGCCGTCGATGTCGTCGGAGATGACCTCGAAGGAAATAGGCTTGTCCGGCACCGCCGCCACGAGCTCGCGCGCGTAGGATTCGTAGTCCTTGACCCCCGCTTTTTTCAGCAGCGAGGGATTGGTGGTGAAGCCCGCGATGTATTTCTGCTTCGCCATCTCGACGATCTGCGCCTTGTCGGCGCCGTCGGTGAAAAGCTTCACTTTGAGCGAGGCGAGCGTGGTCATGGCGGCCTTCCTGCTTGCGCGGGAGAGATAAACGGGGCTATGCGGGCGCGCCCGCGCCGTCAAGACCCGCCGAGAGCTTTTGCCCAACATGGCCCTCCCCGTCCGTTTCGACCCCGCGCTGATCGAGGTTTTGCACCCGAACCTGCATCGCCGCTATTCCGGCGTGACCACGACGATTCTGACGCTCGCGCCCGCCATGAGCCGCCTTTGCCGGGTCGCGATCGTGGGCGCGGGCGAAGCGCCCGGCGTGCCGACGCTGAGCTTGCGCCAGGTGAGGCGGTTCGGCCGCTCGCTGCCCGCCGGACGGCCCTTCCGCATCTGGCACGCGCGCCGCAACGACGAGATGATCGCGGGGCTTCTGCTCAAGCATATTTTCGGGCTGAAGCTCGGCATGGTCTTCACCTCGGCGGCGCAGCGCCACCACACCGCCTTCAGCAAATTTCTCATGCGCCGGATGGACGCGTTGATTTCGCCGTCGCCCGAAGCCGCGAGCTACCTCACTTTGCCGGTCACGGTGGCGTTGCACGGCGTCGACATTGCGCGCTACCGCCCTGCTCCCGACCGCGCGGCTGCGTGGAAAGAGACGGGCCTCCCCGGCTGCTACGGCATCGGCGTCTTTGGCCGCATCCGGCCGCAGAAGGGCACCGATCTTTTCATCGAGGCGATGCTGAAGTTGCTGCCGCGCTATCCCGATTTCACCGCGGTGGTCATTGGACTCGCGACCGAGATGGACAAGGGCTTCGAAGCCGAACTCAAATCGAAGGTGGCTGCCGCCGGGCTCGCCGGCCGCATCGTCTTCACCGGCGAATTGCCGCCGGACGAGGTGCCGCTCTGGTTCCGCAGGCTGCTGATCTTCGTCGGGCCACAACGCAACGAAGGCTTCGGATTGACGACGCTGGAAGCCATGGCCAGCGAAATGGCGGTGGTGGCAACGCGCGCCGGCGCCGCGGCGCATCTCGTCGCCGAAGGCGAAACGGGATTCCTGGTTCCGATCGAGGATGCCGGCGCGCTGACCGATCGCATCGAGCAATTGATGCAAGACCCCGCGCGCGCCGAGGCCATGGGCAAGGCCGGGCGCAAGCGCGTGGAAGCGCATTTCAACATCGAGCGCGAAGCGAAGGAAATCTTCGCGGTCTATGAGCGGCTGTGGGCGAGCGCCCGTTCGACCGCGGCGAAGACCGTCTGAGGCGAAAGATCCACAAGGCATTTGTGATGGCCGAGCGGGCAATCGTGCTTTGCGCACGGCCGGCAATCGAGCGGCTCATCGGCGAGCAACGCTTTCGCCGATGGGTTGAGCGGCATCCAGGCCGCGGGATCGGTCGGCCCGAACAGCGCCAAGGTCGGCGTGCCGAAGGCCGCCGCCATATGCAGCGCGCCGGAATCGTTGGTGACGGCGCAATCCGCCTGGCCTAACGCCAGCGCGCCGTCGCCGAGAGCGAGATCGGTGAGATCGTACACCGCGGACGCCGTCGCGCGGATTTCTTCCGCAAGCGGCTCCTCGTCGCGGCCGCCCGTGATCCACACTTCATGGCCGCGTTCGCGGAGAAGCACGGCAAGCCGCGCGTAATGCGCCGTTGGCCAGCGCTTCGACGACCATACCGATCCCGGCGCGAGCGCGACGACGCGCTGGCCGTTCTTTTCGAGGCGGGTCCGCTCCCGCCAGGATTTCACCTGCGCCGCGGACGCAGCCAGCTTGGGCTCCGGCAGCGGCGGCAGCGCGGCGCCGCGTGGCAAGGCGAGCGCCGCGCACTGCTCGGCCATGGTCGGATAGTTTTTCTCGCCCGGACGAATGTCGGAAAGCAGCACGAACCGCATCTCGCCGAGAAATCCCACGCGCTCCGGAATGCCCGCGAGATAAGGCGCCAGCGCCGCCTTCCATTTGCGCGACATAACGAGCGCGGTACCGTAGCGCTCGGGCGCAAGCTTCTCCGCGAGCCGGGCATTCTCGCCATAGCCGAGCCGTCCGCGCGGCAGATCATGCACCACGGCCTTGCGGACGCCCGGCATGTAGGCGGCGAGCGGTGCCGCGAGCGTCGAGCTCAGAATATCGACCGGCCGCTCGGGAAAGCGCCGCTTCAAGAGCTGCACCACCGAATGACAGCGCACGAAGTCGCCGATCCACTGATAGGGGACGAGGAGAATCGGCGAATTCGTTGCCGCCGTCATCGCCGCGGCCTCGTCCCGAGCACGCGCGCTCGAACGAAGGCGAGAAGATTGCCGCTGTCAAAGCGCAAGCCCCGGATGCCCGCGGCGCGCGCCGCCGCCACGTCGCTCTCCTTGTCGCCGATCAGCACGCTCTTCGCGCGGTCGACCGGCCACGTCTGCATCAAATCGAGGATCATGCCGGGGCCGGGCTTGCGCCAATCGGAAACGCGCTTGAACTTCGCGATCGTCCCTTGCGGATGGAAAGGACAATGACGCCAGTCATCGATGTGAGCGCCGTTCGCGGCGAGCTCCTGTGCAATGTAACCGTGCAATGCCTGCATATCGCTTTCCGAATAAAGCCCGCGCGCAATGCCCGACTGGTTAGTGGCGACGAAGACATAATATCCCGCCTCGTTGAGCGCCTTGATCGCCGCAATGGCGCCCGGGATCCATTTGAAGTCGGCGCGGTTCGACACATAGCCGCGGTCGACGTTGATCACGCCGTCACGATCGAGAAAGACCGCGGGCCGTCGCGGCCGTGCACGCTCAGCGTTTGCCGCCAATGGAGCGCTCGATCAGGCCGCAGATCACATGCGCCGCGGTGATGTGGATTTGCTGGATCACGGGCGTCTTGTCGGAGGGCGCCCGTAAAATGAAATCGCAACGCGAGGCCATCTCGCCGCCCGCCTTGCCGGTGAAGCCGATGGTGACGACGCCGCTCTTCTTCGCCGCATCAAGCGCGCGCAGGATGTTCGGCGAGCGCCCGGAGGTGGAAAGCGCCACGAGCACGTCGCCCTTTTTGCCGAGCCCGAGCACCTGCCGCTCGAACAGTTGCTCGTAGCCGTAGTCGTTGCCGATGGCGGTGAGCACGGACGTATCGGTGGTGAGCGCGACCGCGGCCATCGGCGCGCGGTCGAACTCATAGCGCGACAAGAGCTCGCCCGCGATGTGCTGCGCGTCGGCGGCACTGCCGCCATTGCCGCAGAGGAGAATCTTGCCGCCGCCTTTCAGCGAAGTCGCCATGGCATCGGCGATCTTGCCGAGAACGGCCACGAAATCGGCATCGTCCGCGGCCTTGACGAAAGCCTCGCGCGACGCGGCGAGATGCTTCTTCGCGTAGTCCAAATCCGCTGCGTTCATGGGGCTCCCTCGCGCGAGCGGGTAGCACCCGTCATTAAGGGTGTCCAGATTGCCGCCGTTGCGCTCCTCTCGCGCTTGCGGCAAAGGAAGCGCGCGCAAAGGGACGGGCGTTAAGCATGATCCTGTTAACCGGCGGCGCCGGCTTCATCGGCTCGAATATCCTCGCGAGCCTGAACGAGCGGGGCGTGTCCGAAATCGCCGTGGGCGACCACGTCGACGCGCCAAAAGCGAAGAACCTCGCCAAGCGTCGCTATGCCGAGATCGTCCCGCCGGAAGAGATCTTACGCTGGCTCGGCGGCCGCAAACTCAATGCGATCCTGCACATGGGTGCGATTTCCTCCACCACCGTCACTGACGAGCACGCGGTGATGGCGGCGAATTTCGACTTGCCGCTGCGCCTGCTCGAATGGTGCACGGAGACAAAGACGCCCTTCATTTACGCCTCTTCGGCCGCCACCTACGGCGACGGTAGCCGCGGCTTCGACGACGCGCCGGAACTGCTCAACGAACTCGCGCCCCTTAATCTATATGGCCGCAGCAAATCCCGCTTCGACCTCGCCGCATACGCCCGCGCCCGTGTCGGCAGCGCCATGCCGCCGCAATGGGTGGGTCTCAAATTCTTCAACGTGTTCGGCCCCAACGAGTATCACAAGGGCGACATGCGAAGCGTGCTCGCCAAGGTCTTTCCCGACGCCAAGGCCGGCAAGCCCGTGCGCCTTTTCAAGGCCGACCGGCCGGATATCGCCGGCGGCGAGATCGTGCGCGACTTCATCTATGTCGAGGACGCGGCCAACGTCGTGCTGTGGCTGATCGACAATCCGCACGTCTCCGGCATCTATAATGTCGGCACCGGCAAGGCGCGAAGCTTCGACGCCATGATGATCGCGATGTGGAAAGCGATCGGGCGCGAGCCCAGGATCGAGCGCATCCCGATCCCGCCCGAGCTTGCCGGACGCTATCAATATTTCACCGAAGCAAGGATGGAGCGCTTGCGCGCGGCGGGCTACGATGCCCCGTTCACGCCGCTGGAACAGGCGGTCGAGCGTTACGTGACGCAATATCTCGACCGCCCCGATCCTTATCGCTGATTGCCGGGTCACCATGTTCGATTACGAAAAACGCCTCGCCGAACTTGCCGCGCAGACCGTGCTCTGCGTCGGCGACCTCATGCTCGACCGCTTCGTCTATGGCGAGGTCGCGCGCATTTCGCCCGAGGCGCCGGCGCCTGTACTCGCGGTGCGGCGCGAGGAAACCACGCCCGGCGGCGCCGGCAATGTCGCGCGCAATATCGCGGGCCTGGGCGCGCGCTGCATCCTGGTAAGCGCCGTCGGCGACGATGATGCCGGCCGCACGCTCGGGGCCTTCTTCGGCAAGACCGGCGGCCAGATCGACGCCAAGCTCGCGATCGACGCCTCGCGGCCGACGACCGAGAAGGCGCGTTTCGTGTCGGAGCATCATTCGACCCATCTTCTCCGCGCCGATTGGGAAGAAACCCACCCGCTGCCCAAGCATTGCGAGGATGAAGTTCTCACGGTTGCGCTGAAGGTGCTGCCGAATTGCGGCGCGGTGGTTCTGTCCGATTACGGCAAGGGCGTGCTCACGCCGAAGGTGATCGAGACGCTGATTGCCGCCGCCCGCAAGGCGAAGAAGCCGGTGATCGTCGATCCCAAGCATCTCGATTATCGCGCCTATAAAGGCGCCACCGTTGTCACCCCGAACCGTGCGGAGCTTGCGCGCGCCGCGCATCGCGACGTGCGTTCGGCCGAGGACATCGTCGAGGCGGCGAGCAAGCTCATGGCGGACGCTGATCTTTCCGCCATCCTCGTCACCCGCAGCGAAGAAGGCATGACGCTCGTTGCGCGCGGCGAAGCGCCCGTCCACATTCCGTCCTATCCGGTGAAAGTGCGGGACGTCTCCGGCGCCGGCGACACCGTGGCGGCGACGATCGCCGCCATGCTCGCGATGGGCGCCGAACTCGAGGCCACCGCCCGCGCCGCCAACGCCGCCGCCGCGGTCGTGGTGGGAAAACGCGGCACCGCCGCCGTCAACTTCGTCGAAATGCGCGCGGTGCTCGTGCCGAGCGCCCTGCGCGCCCACGACGAAAAGATCGTGCGCGATCCGAAAATCCTCGAAGAGCATCTGGAAGAATGGCGCAAGAAGGGTCTGCGTATCGGCTTCACCAATGGCTGCTTCGATCTCATCCACCCCGGCCACCTCAAGGTGCTCGCCGGCGCCCGCGCCGCCTGCGACCGGCTAATCGTGGGGTTGAATAGCGACGCCTCCGCCCGCCGTCTGAAGGGGCCGAGCCGGCCCATCCAGGACGAGGTCGCGCGCGCCGAAGTGCTGGCCGCGCTGGAAGCCGTCGACCTCGTGGTGCCCTTCGAGGAGGACACGCCGCTCGAACTGATTCGCCGCGTGCAGCCGGCCGTGCTCGTGAAGGGCGGCGACTACAACAAGGACCAGGTCGTCGGCGGCGAGATCGTCGAGGCCGCCGGCGGCGAGGTGGTCATCGTCGAGACGCTCCCCGAGCGCAGCACCACGCGGCTTGTCGAGCGCTCGAAGGGCCGCGGCTAAATCGTTAACGGCTGTTAACCTTTCTTGGCGCCGGTTAAATAAGCCGTCACATTCCTGCATTATCCCCGTCACGGGAGGACCAGCGATGGCCGTGCTTGTCACCGGCGGCGCCGGCTATATCGGCAGCCACATGGCGCTCGCCCTCGTCGATGCGGGCGAAGAGGTCGTCGTGCTCGACGATCTCTCCACCGGCTTTGCGCGCGCGGTGCATTCCAAGGCGCGCTTCGTGGAAGGCGACGTCGCCGACGAGGCGCTCGTTCTTCGGCTGATCGCCGAGCACGGCATCGACGCGGTGATCCACTTCGCCGCCCGCATCGTGGTGCCGGATTCGGTCGCCGATCCGCTCGGCTATTATCTCGCGAACACGGTGAAATCGCGCGCGCTGATGGCGGCGACGATCGCCGCCGGCGTCAGACGCTTCGTCTTCTCCTCGACCGCCGCGGTTTACGGCATGCCCGCCGAAAATCCGGTGAGCGAGAATGCGCCGACGACGCCGATCTCGCCCTACGGCACTTCGAAGCTGATGACCGAGTGGATGCTGCGCGATGCCGGCGCCGCGCACGGGCTGAACTGCGTCGCGCTCCGCTACTTCAACGTCGCCGGCGCCGACCCCGCCGGCCGTTCCGGCCAGTCGACGCCGAACGCGACCCACCTCATCAAGGTCGCCTGCGAGACCGCGCTCGGAAAGCGCAACCGCATGGAGGTATTCGGCACTGATTATCCGACCGCCGACGGCACCTGCGTGCGCGACTACATCCACGTCACCGATCTTGTCGCCGCCCATCTCGAAGCGCTGAAGCATCTCCGCGCCGGCGGCGGGAGCCTCACCCTCAACTGCGGCTATGGCCGCGGCTACTCGGTGCTCGAAGTGATCGACACCGTGAAGCGGCTTTCGGGCAAGGATTTCCCGGTGTTCTACGCGCCGCGCCGGCCCGGCGATCCCGCCGCCATTGTCGCCCGCGCCGACAGGGTCCGCGCCGAGCTCGGTTGGCAGCCGAAGCTCGACAATCTTTCCACCATCGTCACCCACGCCCTTGCCTGGGAGCGCGCGCTCGAGAGCTGGCGCACCGCCGCCGAATAACCACAACCGCTTCCACCGCTTGCCCGCGCTTCCTCGCCATGCGAAACCCGCGCCCGTCGCGGGGTAGGTTTCATGCGTATCGCCATGATTGGCAGCGGCTATGTCGGCCTCGTTTCTGGGGCCTGCTTCGCCGATTTCGGCCACCAGGTCGTCTGCATCGACAAGGACGAGAAGAAAATCGCCGCCCTGAAGCGCGGCGAAATTCCGATCTTCGAGCCCGGTCTCGACGAACTGGTCGCAAGCAACGTCAAGGAAGGCCGGCTCGGCTTTGCGACCGAACTCGCCCCGGCGGTGAAGGACGCGGAGGTCGTCTTCATCGCCGTCGGCACGCCGTCGCGCCGCGGCGATGGCCATGCCGATCTCAGCTACGTGCTGGGCGCCGCGCGCGAGATCGCCGCGGCGATTTCTGGCTACACCGTCATCGTGACGAAATCGACCGTGCCCGTCGGCACCGGCGACGACGTCGAACGCACGATCCGTGCGGCTAACCCGAAAGCGGAATTCGCCGTGGTCTCCAACCCCGAATTCCTGCGCGAGGGCGCCGCCATCAGCGACTTCAAGCGGCCGGACCGCATCGTGATCGGAACCGCCGACGCGCACGCGCGCGAGGTGATGACCGAGGTCTATCGCCCGCTCTATCTCAACGCCGCCCCCCTTCTCTTCACCGAGCGCCGCACCGCCGAGCTCATCAAATACGCGGCGAACGCGTTTCTCGCGACCAAGATCACCTTCATCAACGAGATGGCAGATCTTTGCGAGAAGGTCGGCGCCAATGTGCAGGAGGTCGCGCGCGGCATTGGCTTCGACAACCGCATCGGCTCGAAATTTCTGCATGCCGGCCCCGGCTTCGGCGGCTCTTGTTTTCCGAAGGACACGCTCGCGCTGATGAAAACCGCGCAGGAAGCGGGTACGCCGGCAAAGATCGTCGAGACCGTGGTCGCCGTGAACGATCGGCGCAAGCGCGCAATGGCCGAAAAGGTCATCGCCGCCTGCGGCGGCTCGGTCGCGGGCAAGACGATTGCGGTTCTAGGGCTCGCCTTCAAGCCCAATACCGACGACATGCGCGAAGCCGCGAGCCTCGTCATCGTTCCGGCGTTGCAGGCCGCGGGCGCCAAGCTCCGCGTCCACGATCCGCAGGCCATGCACGAGGCCGCGAAAGTGCTGCGCGGCGTCGAAATGTGCAAGAACCCGTACGAGGCGGCCAAGGACGCCGACGCGCTCGTGATCCTCACCGAGTGGGATGCCTATCGCGCCCTCGATCTCGAACGCCTGAAGCGCGATTTAAGGGAGCCGCTCGTGGTGGATCTCCGCAACATCTACCGGCCGGAAGAAATGGCGGCGGAAGGATTCCGCTATTTCAGCATCGGCCGCCCGGCGGTCGGCTGAGCGGCTATCCGCTCGCGACCTTTTTCGCCATCGCCGGCGCCAGGAGCATCGCGACCACTTCGGCGACGCGGTGCTGCCAGGGTGCTGCGCTATAGCCGAATGCCGTGCGGAAGCGCGACGAATCGAGCTCGCAATTGAGTGGCCGCTTGGCAGCCACCGGATATTCAGCCATTTTGATTTCCGTCACCTTCGGCGTGCGCCCGGTAAAGATCGCCTGCCGCTGCACAATCTCGGAGGCAAAGCCGAAGCGGCTGGTGGCGCCGGCTCCCGCGAAATGAAAAATGCCGGAAACCTTCGCTTCGGTGGCGAGCTTGCGCACGACCGCGAGCACGGCTTCGGCAATGTCGATCGCCGCCGTCGGGCAGCCGATCTGATCGCCGACCATGCGCAACTCGTCGCGCTCGGAAGCAAGCTTCAGGACGTTGCGCAGGAAATTCTGGCCATGCGCGCTATAGATCCAGGAGCTGCGCAGAATCACGGCGCGCGGCAATAGCTCGCGCGCCTTCGCCTCCCCTTCCGCCTTGGTGCGGCCATAGACGTTGAGCGGCGCCACGCGGTCGCTTTCGACATAGGCGCTTTTCTTCGCGCCGTTGAAGACGTAGTCGCAGGAGACATGGATCAGCGGCACGCCGGTGCTCGCGCACACCGCCGCGAGCACCGCCGGGCCCGTCACATTGGCGGCGGCGGCGATTTCCGGCTCCCGCTCCGCCCGGTCGATCGAGGTATAGGCGGCGCCGTTCACCACCACCGCCGGCCGGTGCACATCGAGCGTGACACGAACCGTCGTCTCATTAGTGATGTCGGCCTCAGCGCGCGAAAGCCCCACCACGGGCAGGCCGCGCGCGGCCGCGAGCGCCACAATTTCGCGCCCTACCTGCCCGCGCGCGCCGAAGACGAGAATGGGTCCGCTCATCGATCCCTTTGTCCTGCCGATTTGCCAAGCCGCGAAAGACGCGACATAGAAGCGTCGAATCCCCTTTGCTGCAAGCGAAGAAGAAGGCGATGCGAAAGATACGCAAGGCTGTTTTCCCGGTCGCCGGCCTCGGCACGCGGTTTTTGCCCGCAACCAAGGCGATGCCGAAGGAGATGCTGACGGTGGTCGACAAGCCGCTGATCCAGCACGTCGTTGACGAAGCGCGCGAGGCCGGGATCGAGCACTTTATTTTCGTCACCGGCCGCAACAAGGGCGTGATCGAAGACCATTTCGACCGCCAGTTCGAGCTGGAATCCACGTTGCGCGAGCGCGGCAAGAAGACGGAACTCGCGCAACTTGAGCGCGATCTTCCCGGCGCCGGTGCCGCAAGCTTCATCCGCCAGCAGGCGCCGCTCGGGCTCGGCCACGCCGTGTGGTGCGCGCGCGAAATCGTCGGCGACGAGCCGTTCGGCCTCTTGCTCCCCGACGTTCTGGTGCAGGCGAAGAAGTCATGCTTGGCGCAGATGACCGACGCCTACGCAGCACTCGGCGAAAATGCGAATTTGATCGCGGTCGAGGAAGTGCCGGATGACCGCATTCACATGTATGGCGTGGTCGGCATGGGCGCGCGCAAGGGAAAGGCCTTCGAGATCACCGGCATGGTCGAGAAGCCGCCGCGCGACAAGGCGCCGTCGAACCGCATCATCACCGGCCGCTACATCCTGCAGCCGGAAATTTTCGAATACCTCGAAAAGCAGGAGCGCGGCGCCGGCGGCGAGATCCAGCTCACCGACGCGATGCTCATGCTCGCGAAGAAGCAGCCCTTCTACGGCATCGACTTCGAGGGCCGCACCTTCGACTGCGGCTCGAAGATCGGGTTTCTGTCCGCCAACGTCGCCTACGCGCTCGCGCGCGCCGATCTCGCCGCTGATTTCCGCGCCGAATTGAACGCGCTGCTCGGGCGAAAATGAGCGCGAAAGTGGAGCTCCGTTCCTCGCCTAGGCCATTGACTTTGCGGCAAAAACCGGCTTCATCGCGGGCACCCCGCCATGCTGATTTTCGAGCGCATTAAGTACCGCCTGTCCGGGTTCCTCGGCGAGGATGCGCGCTCGATCATCCCGCGCCTCCTGCTCACCGATGGCCGCCACTATGCGTGGCGCTATTCGCTCGCGCTCATGTTCATGTTGTTCGTCGCGGGCGCGACCTCGCTCTCCGCTTATTTGATGAAGGACGTCGTCAATAAAATCTTCGTCGAGGGCCGCGAGCAGGCAATCTGGTGGCTCGGCGGCGTGCTGATCGCGCTTTCGGCGATCAAGGGCTTTTCGGCCTACGGCCAGGCGGTGACGCTCGGGCGCATCGGCAACCGCATCATCGCCGGCTACCAGAAGCGCCTCTACGGCAATCTGCTGGTACAGGGCATTCCCTTCTTCTCAGAGCGTCACTCGACGGAACTGCTCAACCGCCTGAATTCGGGCGCCGTGGGCGCCCGCACCATCCTCGAAATCCTGATCACGACGCTTGGCCGCGACCTCCTGTCGCTCGTCGGCCTTGTCACGGTGATGATCATTCAGGATGCGTTTCTGGCCTTTATTTGCCTCGTCGCACTTCCGATCGCGGTCGTCGGCGTGCGCTCGCTCATCCGGCGCACGCGCAAGATCGTGCAGCGCCAATTCGTCGGCGCCGGAAAAATTCTGCAGACCATGCAGGAGACCATTCAGGGCATTCGCGTCGTCAAGTCCTTCAACCTCGAAGAGATCATGCGCGAGCGCATGAAGACCCATGTTAGCGAAGTCGAGCAGGCGATGAACAAATGGGTCAGCGTAAGCTCGCGCTCGAGCCCGTTGATGGAAATGCTCGGCGGCTTCGCGGTCGCGGCCGCCGTCATGTATGCGGGCCTCGGCGTCTTGAAGGGCGGGCGCCTGCCGGGCGAATTCTTTTCGGTGATCACCGCGCTCCTCCTCGCTTATGAGCCTGCGAAGCGCCTTGCCCGCGTCAACATCGACCTCGCGGCGAACCTCGTCTATGTCCGCAATCTCTTCGAGGTAATCGACTCGACGCCCGCCGAACGCGAGCCCGAAGGCCTGCCGCAGCTCGCGGTGAAAAGCGGCAAGATCGAATTCCGCGACGTCGAATTCGCCTATCGGCCCGGCGAGCCGGTGCTGCGCCGCCTCTCCCTCATGGCCGAGCCTTCGCAGACCACCGCCCTTGTTGGCCCTTCGGGCGCGGGCAAGTCGACGGTCATGAACCTGATCGAGCGGTTCAATGACCCGCAGGCGGGCACGATCCTGATCGACGGGCAGGATATCACCAAGGTTTCGCGTCATTCGCTGCGCGCGGCGATTGCCTATGTAAGCCAGGACGTCTTTCTTTTTTCCGGCACCATCCGCGACAACATCGCCTTCGGCCGGCCGGGCGCGCGCGAAAGCGAAATTATCGCCGCCGCCAAGCAAGCGCATGCGCATGATTTCATCAATCAATTCGGCCCTGGCTACGACACGCCCGTGGGCGAGCACGGCATGCAATTGTCCGGCGGCCAGCGCGCGCGCATCGCGATTGCGCGGGCATTCCTGAAGAACGCGCCGATCCTCCTCCTCGACGAGCCGACCGCGGCGCTCGATTCCGAATCCGAGCTCATGGTGCAGAAGGCGCTCGATGCGCTGCGCGTCTCGCGCACGACGCTCGTGATCGCGCATCGCCTGCAGACGGTGATCGCCGCCAACCGCATTCTGGTGGTGGAAGCCGGCCGTATCGTCGAGGTGGGCCGCCATGACGAACTGGTGGCGCGGCGCGGCCGCTACCACGCCTTCTACCAGATGCAGTTCGACGAGCGGCGGGCGGCGAGCGCCTGACGGCCGCCGGCGAGGGGCTGCGGCGATGGCGAAGCTTATTCATCCGGTGATACTTTGCGGGGGAGCCGGCACGCGGCTATGGCCCGCCTCGCGCGACAGCCGCCCCAAGCAATTCCTGAAACTTCTGGGCCCGCTCTCGACGTTGCAGGAAACGGTGAAGCGCGTCGCCAATCCGAAAATCTTCGGCAGGCCGGTCATTGTCACGAACCGCGACTATCGCTTTCTCGTGCGCGAGCAGCTCGACGAGATCGGCCGCGACGCGGAAATCCTCTTGGAGCCCGCGCGCCGCGATTCAGGCCCCGCGGTCGCCGCCGCGAGCGAATTGCTTGCCGCCCGCGGCCCCGCGACGCTCGCCTTGGTGCTGGCCGCCGATCATATCGTGCGCAAGCCCGACCGCTTTGTCGCCGCGTGTCTGGTGGCGCGCGCCGCCGCCGAGCGCGGCAAGATCGTCACCTTCGGCTGCGTGCCTGATAGCCCGGCGACGGGCTACGGCTATATCAAGCCCGGCAAGCCGGTCGAAGGCGTCAAAGGCGCGAGCGAGGTCGCGCAATTCGTCGAGAAGCCCGATGCGAAGACCGCGGCGCGCTACATCGCCGGCGGCTATCTCTGGAATTCCGGAAATTTTCTCTTCCGTGTCGACACCTTCCTCGCCGAATACGCGGCCTTCGAGCCTGCGAGCGCCAAAGCCATCGCGCGCGCCGTCAAACACGCTTCCGAAGACCTCGGCTTCCGTCTTCTCGACAAAAAGGCCTTCGCGGCGGCGGCGCAAAAGTCGGTCGATTACGCGGTGATGGAGAAAACCCGCCGCGCCGCGGTCGTGCGCGCCGATTACGGCTGGTCGGATCTCGGCGGCTGGCACGCGGTGTGGACCGAGACGCCGCGCGACGCCGCCGGCAATGCCGCGCGCGGCGAAGTCGTCCTCCTCGACGCGCGCGATTCTTATGTGGCAAGCGACGGCAAGCTCGCGGCCCTCCTCGGCGTCAAGGATCTCGTGGTCGTGATCGAGCACGACGCGGTGCTGATCGCCGACCGCGGCCGCGCCGAGGACATGCGCAAGCTCGTAGACGAGCTCCGCAAGAAGAAGCGCCCAGAAGCGAGCCTGCACGCGCGCGTGCACCGGCCATGGGGAAATTACCAGAGCCTCGATCAGGGCGAGCGGTTTCAGGTCAAGCGCATCGTGGTGAAGCCCGGCGGCCGGCTGTCCCTACAAAAGCACCGCCGCCGTTCCGAGCATTGGGTGGTGGTACGGGGAAAGGCGCGCGTCACCATCGGCAACAAAGTCAGGACGCTCCAGGAAAATGAATCGGTCTACGTCCCCGTGGGCAGCAAGCACCGGCTGGAAAACCGCGGCAAAATCCCGCTCGAATTGATCGAGGTGCAAACCGGCCGCTATTTTGGCGAGGACGATATCGAGCGCTTCGAGGACGATTACCGCCGCGACAAGGACGATTGAACATGGCAAAGCCCCGCCGCCTCAAGCTTTCGCGCCAGAAAGGCGCCCACCTGCCGAAAGGCGCGGTGGTGGTGGCGCGGCCGACGAAATGGGGCAATCCCTACCGCGTCGGCAAGATGACGCGCGCCGAGGCCGTCGCGAAATACAGGCGCGATTTCCTTGCCGGCAAGCTGAAAGTCTCGGCCGAGGACGCGCGCCGCGAGCTCGCCGGACGCGATCTCGCCTGCTGGTGCCCGCTCGATGGCCCCTGTCACGCCGATTTCCTGATCGAAATCGCGAACGCAAAACGATGAGCGAAGCGGCCGACAAACAGGCGATCCGCGAGCTCGTGGAGAACTGGGTGCTATGGCGCGACGCCGGCGACTGGGAGCGCTTCCGCACCGTCTGGCACGCGGACGGCCGCATGATGGCGACCTGGTTTCAGGGTCCGGCCGAGGAATTCATCAAGGTCAGCCGCGAGGGCTTTGAGCGCGGCGTCAACATTCTGCACTTTCTCGGCGGCCACACGTCCGAAATCGCGGGCAGCCGCGCGATCGCGCAGACGAAGATGCAGATCATGCAGCGCGCCGCCGTGCACGATGTTCTCGTCGATGTGGTGTGCACCGGCCGCTTCTATGATTTCATCGAGAAGCGCGCCGGCCACTGGGGCATCGTGCTGCGCCAGCCGATCTATGAAAAAGACCGCATGGATCCGGTCGATCCCGCTTTGAAACTCGCGCTCGATCACGATCAGCTCGCGCGCTTTCCCGAGGGCTACCGCCACCTTGCCTATTTGCAGGCGCAGAACGAATTTGCCGTGAAGCCCGACATGCCGGGCCTCAAAGGCCCGGCCGTCGAGGCGCTTTACGCGCGCGGCAAAGCTTGGCTCGAAGGCAAGCCGCTTACGCTTTAACGCGCTCGACGAACTTGGCGAAGGCCTCCAGCTGCTTCTTGATGATGTCCTTCGTCGCCTCGTCCTTCAACTCGCCCTTGTCATCGAACTTGGTCTGCGCCGTGCCCACGAAAATTTCCGGCGTGTTGAACACGAAGGCGTTGAGAAACACGAGCATCGTGCGCACGTGATACTGCATGCGCGCGCCGCCGAGCGGCCCCTGCGAGGCCGATTGAATGGCGACGGGTTTCTCCTTGAACGGCTGGTTCGGAAGCCGCGACACCCAGTCCACCGCGTTCTTGAGCGCGCCCGGGATCGTGTAATTGTATTCCGGCGTGACGATGATGATGCCGTCGGCGGCGCGGAGCGTGTCGGCAAGCGCCGTCACCGCCTCCGGAAACTTCCCGTCGGCATGCAGATCCGCGTTGTAGAACGGAAGCTTGTCGTAGGGCGCCTCTTTCAGGTGCACGCCCGTAGGCGCGAGCTTCGGCAGCGTATTCATCAGCATGCGGTTAAACGAGCCTTTGCGCAGGCTGCCGCAAATCGTGACAATATTCATTGCAGTTTCCTTTCGATCGATTTTGTCCGGAGAACGGGTTGAGAAGGTTTCAGCTCAATGTAACAGTCGGTTTACTCGAGCGGAACATCGACGAACTTCTGGAAGCCATGCCGCTGACGAATACGTCCGATCCACGCCGCGAGCCGCGGCGAATCGGGCCGGCCCGCGAGGAACGGGTTGCGCAGCCAGCGGTCGACGAAAATTGAAAGTCCGAGATCGGCGATGGAGAAGTTCTTGACGAGATAGTCGCGGCCCTCGAGCCGCCGTTCGAGAATGCCGTAAATCGCGCCGAGCTTCTCCGTGCCCGCGGCAATCGCGGCCTTGTCCTGCTTCTCGGGTGGCGTGCGCACGGTGCCGAGGAACAGCGGACTTTCGGCCGGCACCAAAATCGAAAGCGACCAGTCGAGCCAGCGGTCGATATCGGCGCGCGTTGCCGGATCCGCGGGATAGAGCGCCTCGCCGCCGTATTTCATGCAGAGATAGCGCATGATCGAGTTCGACTCCCACAAAACGAAGTCTCCATCCTCGATCGTCGGCACCCGCGAGTTCGGATTGAGCGCCTTGTAGGCCGGCGTGTCGACGACGCCGAACTGGCGGCCGGCGTCGATCCGGTCGATATCGAGCTTCAGCTCGTCGGCGAGCCACAGCACCTTCTTCACGTTCGAGGACGAGAAGCGTCCCCACACTTTGATCTTCTTGGACATTGCCTTTCCTTTGCCTGAACCGGCGCCGTTGCCGGTGGCGGTGATTGTTGACCGGCTGGGCGCTGGACCCTAGCCTACCCACATACCGGCCCGAAACGTCATTGCGCAGGGCGAAATTGCGCCGGACCACAAAAACTGCGCAAGAGGGAGCCGAACATTCTACAGGGGGGATTGCGTGTCGTCGCGACCGCCGCAGAGACCGCGGCGAAGGACCTCATCGCGGTCAGGCAGCTGAGCAAGCGCTATGGCAACCAGCCGGACGCGATCCTCGCGCTCAAGGACATCGATTTTTCCGTTCCCGACCGCGAGTTCCTGTCGATCGTCGGGCCTTCGGGCTGCGGAAAATCGACGCTCCTGAAAATTCTCGCCGGCCTCATTCCCGCGACCGCAGGCCAGGCGCTCCTGAACGGCACCGCTATCGACGGGCCACGCCACGACATCGGCGTCGTGTTCCAGTCCCCGGTTCTATTCCCCTGGCGCTCGGTGCTCGGCAACGTGCTACTGCCCGTCGACGTGCAGCGGCTCGGGCGCGAGGAGATGACCGCGCGCGCCTACGGCCTCCTGAAACTTGTCGGCCTCGACGGCTTCGAGCGCCGCTATCCGTGGGAGCTCTCCGGCGGCATGCAGCAGCGCGTGGCGCTCGTGCGCGCGCTGATTCACGATCCCGCCCTTCTTCTCATGGATGAGCCTTTCGGCGCGCTCGATGCCATGACCCGCGAGACGATGAGCGTCGAATTGCAGCGCATCTGGATGGAGCGGAAGAAGACCGTCGTCTTCATCACCCACTCGACCGCTGAAGCCGTGTTCCTCGGCGACCGCGTCCTCGTGATGACGCCACGGCCGGGAAAAGTGGGCGATCTCTTCCCGGTCGAGCTGCCGCGGCCGCGTTCGCTTGACGTCATGAACACGGAAAAATTCGGCGGCTATGTGCGCCGCATCCGCTCGGTGCTGCATGCCGAAGGAGGGCTCGAATGACCCAAGGCTTGCGCGGCCTTTCCCTGCGGCTTCTATTGATCGCCGCGACGCTCCTTGCCTGGGAAGCGCTTGTGCGGTTCTTCGCGGTGCCCGCCTTCATTCTTCCGCCGCCGAGCAACGTGCTGCTTGCGCTTTATCGCGGCGTCGTGAGCCGTCTCTATGTCGACCACATTGGCGTGACGCTCGCCGAAACGCTGATGGGCTTCGCCATGGGCTCGGCGCTCGCTTTTGCGCTCGGGATTGCCGTCGCGCTCTCCCGCCGCATCGAATATTTCCTCTACCCCTTCATCGTTATGTTTCAGGCGATGCCCAAGGTCGCGCTCGCGCCCCTGATCATCATCTGGTTCGGCCTCGGCATCACCTCGAAGGTGGTGAGCGCGGCCCTTGTCGCCTTCTTCCCGCTGATGGTGAACACGATCGTTGGCCTGCGCTCGGCGGAAGAGGACCGCATCAATCTCATGCGCTCGCTTGCGGCCTCGCGCTGGCAGATTTTCTGGATGCTGCAACTGCCGAACGCGCTTCCCTATATCTTCGCCGGGCTTGAGATCGCGATGATCTTCGCGCTCATCGGCGCCATTGTCGGCGAATTCGTCGGCGCCCAATCGGGCCTCGGCATGCTGATCCAGAGCATGAATTTCACCATGGACGTGGCCGGTCAGTTCTCCATATTGCTGATCCTGTCCATGCTCGGATTGTTGCTGAACAGCCTCGTCTCCGAGGTGCGGCGGCGCGTTCTGTTCTGGGATCCATCGCAAAAAGCCGACGCGGCGGGAAACGCCGCCGCCGGCAAGGGAGGTATGCAGTGAAACGTTCTGTCCTCGCCGCGCTCGCGGCTGGCGTTATTGCCGCGCTCGTGCAACCGGCCGCGGCGCAAACGACGGTTCGCGTCGGCTGGTGCGCCCGCACCGTGAGTTCCGCCGCGGCGCCGTTCGCGATCGCGACCAAGATGGGCTGGTTCGAGAAGGCCGGGTTTAAGGTCGAGCTCGTGCCGCTTCCCGGCTCGACCGACTGCGTAAAGGCGGTTGCGACCAAGGACCTCGACTACTCGCTGCCTTCGATCGAGCCGCTCGCCATCATCCGCCCGCAGGGCGTGAAAGCGAAAAACTACTACACCGCCTATCAGGGCAATATTTACGGCATCATGGTGCCCGCCGACAGCAGCGTGCGGCGCTTCACCGATCTCAAGGGCAAGCGCATCGGCGTGACCTCGATGGCTTCCGCCGGCGTGATCATCGCGCGCGCCATGGCCGCCATCAACGGCATGGATCCGGACCGCGACATCTCGATCGTGGTGGCGGGCGAAGCGGCGCAGACCGCCGCTCTCCTCCGCAGCGGTCAGATCGACGCGCTGTCGCAGTTCGACACGCAATACGCCCTCACCGAAAACGCCGGCGCCAAGCTCCGCGCGCTCGAGGAAGACAACAAGAGCATGGCGAGTTTCCCCTCCAACGGCTTCGTGGCGCTCGAAGAAACCCTGCAGAACAAGCGCGCCCAGTCGGTCGCTTTTGCGCAAGGCTATGCCAAGGGCGAGGTCTTCGCGATCGCCAATCCCGAGGCCGCGATCCGCATTCTGTGGGAGGTCTATCCGCAGACCAAGGCGACCGGCAAGGACGAGGCGACGGCGCTAAAGGATGATCTCGCGACCCTCAACGCCCGTATCAGGAGCTGGAAGTTCCGGGGCGGCGGCATCACCAAATGGGGCGAGAATTCCGTCGCGAACTACGACGCCTATGTGGATTTTCTTCTCAAGAACGGAATCCTCAAGGAAAAGGTGCCGACGAGCGACCTCATCACCAATGAGCTGATCGACGACATCAACAAGTTCGACGAGAATGAAATCGCGGCTCAGGCCAGGGCTTATAAGTAAGCAGCCGGGCGGAAGGCTGTGGGCGTTCTTCAGCGCCGGCCGGCGGAAGCGGCCGGCTCCGGCGCGTCGTTGATGTTGGCCGAAGGCAGTTTCGTCTGCAGCATCGCCGCCGTCCGGCGCGGCAGATCCGGGCGCTCGAACATCATCCGGCGTTCGAAAAAAGTCGAACGGAAAAACGGATTCCGCGCCAGGATCTTTTGGCGCTCGACGCGGAAGTCGAGCATCATCAGCGACAACGGTTTCGTCAGGGAAGGATAGGGCCGCGGCTCGCACACCGCTTTGAATCCGGTGAAAACCCGCTTGTAGAATGCCTGATGCTCGCGCCGCACGGTTGCGGTCGCGATATCCGCATCGAAATAGATGCATGCGAGATAACCGAGCCGCACGGCGAGATGGGGCAATCCGGGAAATGCCCGCGCGGCCGCGGCATCGGCGACGAAGCGGTTGGAATCGATGATGACCTTGCCGCGCTCGATTTCGGGCCCCAGGAGATCCGGAAAGGCGTCCACCGCCGGGGTCATCGGCTGTTCGGGCGAGGAGACGCTGATACGGAACGAGGCTACGATCCTGCCGTCGACATGAAGGCCGAAGGTCCAGGAATTTTCCGCGTCATCAAAAGGGTCGGAGAGTTTCTTGGTGAAGTTGGGTGCAATCGCCCCTTCGCGGAGATACGCCTCGTAGCGGAGGCGGAAAATCTGCTCTCTTTCGTCGCCGGTCTCGATCAGCCGGTAGTCCAGCCGATCGAGGAGATCGGATACGCGATCCGAAAATCCCCGCGCCGTTGCAACCGCAGCCGCAACCATACGCCTACCCTCCCGAAGGAAATCGACCCCCTCGAGCGGGCAAGGTTAATGCTTTGCTAACGGGACTGCAAAGTTATTGCGGCCTTAAGGTTAATGATGGCGTCATAAAACGGGCGCGCGTAAGCACACGTACGGGTAGAAGTTTGTCGTCACGCGGAGCGGAATACGAAGACCGGCCGCTCGCGCAAACCCATTGTTTTCGGGGAAACGCCGTTCGGGCTTATGCAACCTGCCGAATATCGGCGGAAGTCGCCTGCAGCAGTTTGCGGACCTGCCGGCCGGGAATCGGCGGGCTGAACAAATAGCCCTGCGCCTCCTCGATCCCCTCTTCCGCGGAGACGAGCGCGAGCTGTTCCTCGGTCTCGATGCCCTCGACCACCACCGACATGCCCAATTCGGCGGAGAGCCGCGCGACGCCGTGCAAGAGCGTAACCGGCCGGTCGCTTGAGCCGAGGCCCTCGAGGAACGAACGGTCGATCTTGACCTTCTGTAGCGGGAAGCTGTGCAGATAGCTCAAGCTCGAATAGCCGGTGCCGAAATCGTCGAGCGAGATGCGCACGCCGAGCTCGCGCAGCTGATGCAGCGCCGCGCGCGTCGAAGGCGTGTCCTGCAGCAAGACCGACTCGGTGATTTCGACCTCGAGCCGGTTCGGCGCCAGGCCCGACAGTTCGAGCGCATCGCGGACATCGGCCACGACGTCGCCCCGCCGGAACTGGATCGGCGACAGATTCACCGCGACCCGCACCCCTTTCGGCCATTGCGTCGCCTCGACGCAAGCCTGCTTCAACACCCAGCGGCCGATGTCCTGAATGAGACCCATTTCCTCGGCGATCGGAATGAATTCGGCGGGCGGAATCATCCCGCGCTCGGGATGCGGCCAGCGCAACAGCGCCTCGCAGGTCGAAACGCGGCGCGTCTTCAGGTTGACGAGCGGCTGGTAGAAAACCTTGAAGGCGTTGTTGTTCAACGCCGCGCGCAGGTCCAGCTCCAGGCTGCGCCGCGCCTGCGCCTGCGCCGCCATGTCCGGCTCGAAGAAGCGCCAGGTGCCGCGGCCGTCGGCCTTGGCGCGGTAGAGCGCCATGTCGGCGTTCTTCAGGAGATGGTCGGCGCTGATCGCTTCGTGCGGCGTAACCGCAATGCCGATGCTGGCGCCGATCACCACGTGGTGGCCCTCGATGTCATAGGGCTCCTCGAGCCACTTGACGATGTTCTTGGCGAGCGACGCCGCTTCCTTGGGATGCTTGACCGGCGACTGGAAGACGACGAATTCGTCGCCGCCGAAGCGCGCCACGACGTCGGTGTCGCGGACGATTTTGCGCAGCCGGTCGGCCACCGCACAGAGCAATTGATCGCCGCACGGATGGCCGAGCGTGTCGTTGACCTGCTTGAACTGATCGAGATCGATGAACAAGACGGCGCAGGACTTGCCCGCGTGCCGCGTCGGCCCCAGCGCCTTGTCGATCTGGTCGCGGAAGTAGGTGCGGTTCGGAAGGCCCGTGAGTGCGTCGTAGCGCGCCATGTGGCTGATCTTCGCCTCGGTGTTCTTGCGCTCGGTGATGTCTTCAATGAGCACGACCGAACCGCCGTTCTCCATCGGCTGGAAGGTGAGCGAAAAATTGCGCCCGTCCAGCGTATCGATGATGATGTTGCCGGTATTGCGATCGGACTGATGGGTTTCGAACTGCAACGCGACGCGCTCGGCCGTGTATTCGGAGATGAGCTCCGACCGCACGCATTCGTAGAGCATCTCCCACAGCGTCATGTCCTTTTGCGCAAGCTCGCGGGGCAGGCCAAGCAGCTGGCTCGCCCGGTCATTGCCCACCAGAAGACGCCCCTCCGAGTCGAACATGCAGAGCCCGTGCGGCATGTTGTTGAGCGCGGTGTCGAATTGGCCCGCCAGCTGGCTTACTTCGCGCGTCGCATTGAGCGACGTGAGAATGGTCCCGTAGAGATTGAGCGAAAGGCGCATCACGGCCAGGAAGAAGGCCAGATTGAGCACCGCCAAGCCCAGGTAATACGGATCGCCGGTCCACAACAGTCCCAACGCAAAGGGACCGATCGCGACCAAAAATTGCATCATTACGATATAAGGCCGGCCGCAATTCCTTCCCGCCCCGCTGGCGGCGTAAGCCACCAGCACGGTGGCAACGATCGTGTGTACGGCGGGGTCGGACACCAACGCGATGCTGATGAAGGCCCATATCCCCAATATGGCGTGATGGACGCCTGTCGCGATGGCATAACGCAACTCCAACGACAACGTCGCCTCGCGCGGGGGCGGCGACTTCTCATGCGAATGCGTCGACTGCCTCCGCTTGTAGGCGGACATGTCGATCGCGCGGAGAACGGTGATCAGCGAGAAGGCGGCGGTGCAAATCCAAAGCGGCCCGTATTGCGTCTTCCACGCGGTCAGCAGCATGCCAAGCGACGTGGCGGCGCCGCCCGCGAGCAAAGGAAGCGAGCCGTCGTAGAGCCAGTCTACGAGCGAGGCATAGATCTCCAGCGGCAATTCTTCGTGCCGGCGTTTGCGCGAAAGGAAAGTGAACATCGGGCCCGTATTCACCTGAAGTGGCGTTCTCGAACACTAAACAGGGCCCGTGGATATTCCTTCCGGCAATTGCGGAAAATTCGCCCGCGCACGGCGACGATCCGTTAACGTTGATGAAGCGTGAAGGCGCCGCACGGCCAGACGCGGTTTGCCTCGCTTCTTTTCTCTGTATCCGTCGCCCGGCGGCCGCGGCCGGCCGCGGGACGATGATTAAGACTTGTGCTATCCGGATGCGGGTTGGGGGAACCAGGCCATGTCCGCGGACAGCACCGACGGTGCCCGGTCGGAAAATCGCGAGCACGCAACGGCGCGCAGTGACCGGCGCGTCATCCTCGCGCTCGCGATGGTCGTGGTCGCAATCCTCGGCGCTTTTATCGCGTATCTGACCGCGAAGACCGAATACGAGGCCGCCGTGCTCGAGCGCCGGCTCACCCAGGGCCACATGCTTGAGCTCGAATATCGCCAGAGCCTCCTCGATCGCGGCGCCAAGCGCGAGACGTTCGACCTCCGCCGCGGCGCGCTCATCGCCGAGGCAAAACAGCGCGCGCAACTCGCCGATGAAATACGCAAAGACGATCCGCGCCGGGCGCAACTCCTCGAACTCGAAGCCGGCGAAGATTTCATGCGCGCCCGCGCCTTGCAGCCTTTTCTCGATTTTCTCCCCAATCCATTCGATGCCGGCCTTTCGATCGAGCAAAGCCTGACCAAGCGCGCCGCGCGGCGGCTGCAATCCATGGGATTCCCCGTGAGCTGGGAAAAACCCGGCGCCAACGATCATGGCGCGAGCGCGTCGATCTGGCGCCGGCTCCTTGAGATGATCGAGATGAATCACGAAAAGCTTCCGCGACTTGCGCTCGCGGTCGCCTTCTTCGTTCTCGCCCTTTTCTTTTTCGCGCTGGCCGATGTCTTTTTCGAAAAAGAGCGCGGCACGCGAACCTTCGCCCTCTTCGCGATCGTCATCAGCCTCGCCACCATTGCCTATCTGATGTCGCTCGCGCTCGCGATCTGGATCAAGGCCACCGTGCTCGCCGCGACGCTCGTCACGATTGCCCTCGGTCTCCTCGGTTTGCGCAAGGGACTGCCCTCCTGGCTCAGCGCCAGCGGCGAAGCCACGCATCTGATGGAGGCGGAGCCGCACGGCTTCGCCGGCTCCCATCTTGTCAGCCGGCATGCGCACGACAATTTTTCCCGCCTCGTCGCGGTCGCGATCGCCGCCACCGTGCTGTTGAGCGCCTGGGCGGGCTATCGCTACAGCGATGCCACGACAAACATGAGCCAGGACGCGCTCAAGGGCTTCGAGCAGCAGGTCGAAATGACCAAACGCAGCTCGCGCCCGAACGCCGCGACATTGTACGTGTTCGACTTGTTTGCCGACGCGCTCGACCGGCGCGCCGAATGCGCGGCGAGCCTTCAGCGCGAGGCGCTTGCCGCCGGCGGCAAGCTCATGGCGGGCGCCGACGAACTGCGCGCCGAGCAGGAATTGCGCTGCAAGGCCGTGAGCAGCGAGAACAAGCGCATTGCCGAGACGCTCGACGGCCCGGCCGGACTTGAATCCGACCGCAAATTTCCGCAGCAATTCTATTACGACGTCGTTCACGGCTCGGCCGCCAACAATCCGTTTCGCGCCTATGCGCTATGGGACGGCTATAGCGAGCTCGCGCTCGTTTGGGGCGGCAAGGCCACTTCTTATCTTTCCGTGCTCACGCTCTGCGCGATCGCCGTCTATTTCTTCGGTCAATCGCTCAGCATCGGCACGTCGCGGCTTGCCAAGCTCCTTGCCGGTGCGGGCGGCGCCTTCGTCGCCTGCGCCCTGATATTCACGGGGCTTGCTTCGCTCGATCGCGGCCATCGCTCGGCGCAATCATTGCCGGAGGAATGCAGGGTTGCGGACAAGGACATCGATCCCGAAGCACCCGCTTCCGAAATCCTCACGCAAATCGCCGCCTTTCATTACGCCAGGGGCAGGCCGCTCTTCGAAAACGCGCGCAGCGCCGCGGATTACCAGGAAGCCGCCAAAGCCTTTGATTGCGCGGTCAGGGCGCGGCGCGATTTCGGTCTAGCCTATGTCTATCTCGGCTCGGCCTATGCGCTCGCGGGATCGCCGCAAAGCGATCAGGCCTATCTCAGCATCCGGCCGAAGGAAAAGCTTCCGCATATCGTGAAAATCCGCCGGCGCGCGATCAAGGGCCTGCAGCGCCTCGATTACTTCGTACCGCCCAACGTGCTGAACAGCTACGGCGCGGATTCGTGGCATCTTGCCGTCGCCTATGGCGACCGCAAGGCGCTCGAAAACAGCACGGTGCAATTTCAGCGGGCGATCGAAGCGATCGGTTTTCTGCATGCGGGCGACGCGCATCCGCCGGGCGCAAAACCCGAACCGTTGCAGGCAACCGAGCTTCTGCCGCATCTCAATCTCGCGCTCGCGTCGCTCACCGCCGGCAACGCGGCGGAAGCGCTCACGCGCTTCAAGCAGGCGCTTGCGCTGGGCGCGGCGGGAAATTGGGAGCTGATCACGACGGCACTCACCACCTTCGAGGTGCTCGATCAGAATTGCCCCAATCTCTATTCGGCGGAACGCTGCCAGCAGATGAAAACAGAAATTCTCGCGGCGAAGGAAGCGATGGTGGCAGGCATCTTCGACAAGCCGCTCTCGCCCGGCAATGCCGCCATTCATGACGTGACGATCAATGTGAGCCCGGCAATCGTCGAATGGCGCGGCACCATCGAAAACTTCACGCCCGGCACGGATCAACTCGCGATCGTCTGGTCCGTGCGCGACAAGCCCGCGCCGGGCGCCGCGGATACGCCGGTTTGGCGCGCGCTGCCGGATGTTGGCGGCGCCGTCAACGTCTCCAACGCGCTTGATTTCGGCAATGACGTCTACGCCGCGAGCGAATCCTTCCTGCGGCGGACCGATCATGAGCATTGCCTGCCGCCGGGGGATTATCGCGCCGAATTTTATCTGAACGGCAAGCTCGCGCTGGAAAAGGAATTTTCGCCGGGCTTCAAGGACTTTGACGCGGGGCGCTCGCGCGAGATCAATATCGCGCTCTGCAAGCCCGCGGCGTGGAAAGCATGGCTCGGCCCGGAGACCCAAACGTGGAACCCCGAGCTCGTGCGCGGCTATACGACCGCGGACGGGAAGCCCGCCGCCTTCCTCGCAAGCTATCTCGCACCGCCCGCTCTCGTCGCCGACGAGGGCTACTTCCTGCAGCGAATCTTGCAGTCGTTGCAAACGTACAAATTCATCACGCCGGAGGAAGCGAACGAATTTCAGGCGCAGCCCTTGAGTTGCGATGACAATCCCGCGCCGGATGCGCCGCTTCTGCAAAAACAATGGACGGGCGACGGTCTCGTCTATGTCGGCATCGTCTTTCCCAAGACCTTGGCGGCAGGCGAGGCCTGCGACCTCATGCGGTCGATCGGCAACATTGTCGGCCCGCTGAACCGCTAGCGACGCCGGCCGCTCAGACCTCCAGCCATTCGCGCCGCACCTGATCGTTGGCGCGCAAGTCGCCGGGGGTGCCCTCGAACACCATGTGGCCATGGCCCATGACGTAGAGGCGGTGCGAGATTTTCATCGCAATAGTGAGCTTCTGCTCGACCAGGAGGATCGAGATCTTCCGCTCCGCGATGCTTTGCAGGAGCGCCGCGATCTTCTCGACCATTTGCGGCGCCAGCCCCTCGGTCGGCTCGTCGATCATGATGAGGTCGGGGTCACCCATCAGCGTGCGGCAGATGGTGAGCATCTGCTGCTCGCCGCCGGAAAGCACGCCCGCCGCGGTATCGGCGCGCTCCTGCAGGACCGGAAACAGCGCATAGGTGTCCTTGAAGCCCCAGCGGCCGTTCTTGCGGCCGCCCTTGGCGCCAAGCAAAAGGTTCTGCCCCACGGTCAGCGTCGGAAAAATCTGGCGGTCCTCCGGCACGTAGCCGAGCCCGCAATGGGCGATCTCGTAGGGTTTCAAGCCCGCGATCGGCTTGCCCTTGAAGATGATCGAGCCCGCCGGCTGGACGTCCCCCATGATCGCCTTCAGCGTCGTCGAGCGGCCGACGCCGTTGCGGCCGAGGATGCTCACGATCTCGCCCTCGCCGACGCGCAAATTCACGCCCTGCAGGATATGGCTCTTGCCGTAATAGGCGTGCAGGTCCTCGACTTCGAGCATCACGCCGCCGTCCCCAGATACGCTTCCTGCACCGCGCGATTGGCCTTGATCTTCGCCGGCTCGTCGGAAGCGATCACCTTGCCGTAAACGAGCACGGAGATGCGGTCGGCGAGATTGAAGACGACGCTCATGTCGTGCTCGATGATGAGGAGCGTGCGGCCTTCGGAGAGCTTGCGGATCAGCGCCACCGCGTGCTCGGCCTCGCCGTGGCTCATGCCCGCGGTCGGCTCGTCGAGGAGGATGATTTCGGCGCCGCCGCCGACGGTGATCCCGATCTCGAGCGCCCGCTGCTCGGCGTAGGTGAGGACGCCGGCCGGAAAATGCCGCCGGTCGAGAAGGTTGATCTGGCGGAGGATCTGTTCGGTGCGATCGGAGACGTCGGAAAGCGCATCGACATTGTGCCAGAACGAATATTTGTAGCCCATCGACCACAGCAACGCGCAGCGCATGTTTTCCCACACGCTCAACCGCGGGAAAATGTTGGTGACCTGGAAGCTCCGCGAAAGTCCGCGCCGGTTGATCTCGTAGGGCCGCAAGCCCGTGATCTCCTCGCCCCGGAGACGGATTGCGCCCGCGGTCGGCGTGAGACGGCCGCTGATCAGGTTGAACAGCGTCGATTTGCCGGCGCCGTTCGGGCCGATCATCGCATGGCGCTCGCCGGTGCGGACGGCAAAATCAACGCCGCGGATGATTTCGGTGCGGCCGAAATTCTTCGTCACGTTCGAAAGCTCGATCGCGTTCATGCCGCACTCCCGCGCTCGCGCGCCTTCATCAGCGCGTCGTGCCAGGCGGCTTCGACATACGGCGCGCACCGACGGAAAGCGAAATAGCCGCCGGTGAGCAACGCCACGGCCACGCCCCACGGCAAGAAGGAACGCACGCTGAAGGCTATATGCATGAACGACATCATCGGCCCGTCCGTCGCCTTGGTCGAAAGGTGGTAGGCCATCTCGATGAGCATGCTCGCGCCCGCGAGCATCACGAGGCCGGCCGCGAGCGCCAGGAGATAAGCCGGCACGAGGCGCCACAACACGCGCGCGCGCCAGAGCGGCGCGTGCATCATCAACAGGCCCGCGATCCCGAACGGCGCGAACATCACCATGCCGACGAACAGAAGGCCGAAATAGAGCTGCCACACCTCGGTGATGTCGCTGAGCATCACCTGCAGCCAGGTGACGAGCACCGCCCCGATGATCGGACCCGAGAAGAAGCCGATGCCGCCGATATAAGCCGCGAGCAGCACCGTGCCGGACTGCTCGGCGCCGACATAGCTCGAATTCACGATTTCGAAATTGATCGCGGCGAGCCCGCCGGCAATGCCGGCGAAAAATCCCGCCAGGCAAAAGGCGATGAAGCGGACGAGCTGCGGGTTGTAGCCGACGAACTCGGCGCGCTCGAAATTGTCGCGCACCGCGTTGCACATCCGCCCGAACGGCGTGCGGGTGAGCGCGTACATCGCGAGCACGGAGACGAAGCACCAGAACGCGATCAGGTAGTAGACCTGGATTTGCGGCCCGAAGCCCCAATCGAAGACGTGCAGGAGCTTGGTGCGGTTGGTGGTGATTCCCTCCTCGCCGCCGAAGAAGGAGCGGAGAATGAGCGCGGAAGAGGCGACAAGTTCGCTCAAGCCCAGCGAGATCATGGCGAAGGCCGTGCCGCCGCGCCGCGTGGAAACCGATCCGAAGACGATCCCGAACAAGAGACCGGCGAAACCGCCGACGAGCGGCATCACGGGCAGCGGGATCGGCAGCGAATTCCGGGTGATCGTGTTCATCGCGTGCACGACGAGGAAGCCGCCGAGGCCGTAATAGACCGCGTGCCCGAACGACAGCATCCCGGTCTGCCCGAGGAGCATGTTGTAGGAAAGCGCGAAGATGATGGAAATGCCCATCAGGCAGAGCAACGTCAGCGCGAAGCCCGAGGTGAGGACTTTCGGCAGCGTCAACAGGAGCGCCGCCAGCACCACCCAGGCGCCGTAGCGGGCGGCGGTGGCGAGGAAGCCGCCGGAAGTACGCGCGAGCCGCGCGGTATGCGCCCCTTCGCTCATGTATCGCGGGTTCCCATCAATCCGGTCGGCCGGAATACGAGGATCAGGACCAGCAACAGATACGGCATGATCGGCGCGATCTGCGCGACCGTCACGCGCCAGATGTCGGAGAGGAACGGCACCGGATTGGTGTACACGCCGAACCATCCGAACACATCGGCGATGGAAAGATTGACCGCCACCGCGAAGGTTTGCAGGAGCCCGATCAGAAGCGAGGCGATGAAGGCGCCGGAAAGCGAGCCGAGGCCGCCGATGACGACGACGACGAACAGGATCGGTCCCAAGAGCGCCGCCATGTTCGATTGCGTGACGAGCGCCGGCCCCGCGATGACGCCGGCGACCGCCGCGAGCGCACAGCCGAAGCCGAACACCATCATGAAAATGAGCGGCACGTTATGGCCGAGCATTCCCACCATGTGCGGGTGCGTGAGCGAGGCCTGGATGATCAGCCCGATGCGCGTCTTCGTCAGCACCAGCAGCAGCGCCACGAAGATGCCGATCGCGAACAACAGCATGAACATCTTGTAGGCGGGATAGTTGGTCGAAAAAATCGTAAAGGCGCTGAAATCGAGCGAGGAGGGAATGCGATAATCGGCCGGCAGCTTCCCCCAGATCATCTGCACCACTTCCTCGATCACGAAGGCAAGACCGAAGGTGAAGAGAAGCTCGGCGACGTGGCCGTGGCGGTGGACGTTCCGCAGCCCGTAACGCTCGATGAGGGCGCCGATAAAACCGGCGAGAAGCGGCGCCAGAATCAGTCCCGGCCAGAAGCCGGTGAATTGGCTGATTTGATATCCGAAGAAAGCGCCGAGCATATAGAAGCTCGCATGCGCGAAATTCAAAACACCCATCATGCTGAAGATGAGGGTGAGGCCGCTCGCCATGAGAAAGAGCAGCATGCCGTAGAGCACGCCGTTCAGGGTCGAGACGAGAACGAGTTCGAGCACGGCGGCCCACCCCAACTACGCAAAGTGACTTTTCTTATTGTTCTTGGATGAAATCCGCCCGGCCGCGCTGCGCGGCCGGGCGGCAATCAATCGGCGTCAGCTCGCCGGACGGCTCATCTTGCAGGTGGTCGGGAGCACGGTATTGGCGGCATCGACCTTGCCCGCCATCCGCCAGCCCCAGCCGGTGCCTTCCTCGTCGAACGGCTCGTTCGCGTTGCGGTCGCCGAACGAGGCGATGTAGAGGGGCTGGATGAACTGATGATCGTCCGCCCGCATCACGCCTTCGCCGCCGTCAAGGACTTCGAACTTCATGCCCTCGAGTGCCGCCCCGATCTTCGCGGGCTCTATCGACTTCGCCTTCACGATCGCGGCCTGCAGCATGCGCATTTGGTTCACGGCACGCGGATAGAAGAGGCTCAAATTGCTTCCTCCGGCCCCGTCCGTTTTGTATTTGGCGCGGAACGCCTTCTCGAAATCGGCCGCCGGACCACCAAGGTTCGGAATGCCTTCGCCGATCGCAAAGACGCGGTGATTGAGGCCCGTCTGCTTGATCGCGGTCGGGCCGCCGGTGCCGCCGGCATAATAGGTGTACCAGTCGGTCTGCAAGCCGGCATCGGCCGCGGCCTTCAACAGGAGCGAGAAGTCCTGCCCCCAGTTGCCGGTGATCACGCTATCGGCGCCGGAAGCCTTGATCTTGGCGATATAGGGCGAGAAGTCGGTGATCTTGGCCAAGGGATGCAACTCGTCGCCGACGATCTCGATGTCCGGGCGCTTGGCCTTGATCATCGCGACTGCCGCCGCGCGCACCGCCTGACCGAAGGAGTAATCCTGATTGATCAGGTAGACCTTTTTGATGTTCTTGCGGTCCTTCATGTAGTTGGTGAGCGCTTCCATTTTCTGGTCGGAATTCGCGTCCCAGCGGAAGTGCCAGAAGCTGCACTTGTCGTTGGTCAGCACCGGATCGACCGCGGCATAGTTGAAGTAGATGACTTCCTTGCCGGGGTTGCGCTCGTTGTACTTGGTGACGAAGTCGGAGATCGCGGCGGCGAAGGCCGAGCCGTTGCCCTGCGTGATGATGCGGATGCCGGAATCGATCGCCTTCTGCACCTGAACGAGCGTTTCCTGCGCGTTCAGCTTGTTGTCGTAGGGAACGATCTCGAATTTATGGCCGAGCGCGCCGCCCTTGGTGTTGAGTTCGTCGGCGAGATACTGAAACGTCTTGAGCCCGACTTCGCCGATGCTCGCCATGCCGCCCGAGAGCGGATCGACATAGGCGATCTTGATGGTTTCGTCGGCGCCGGACACCGGCATCGCGAACGGAATTGCCGCGAGCGCGACCGCGCCCGCGAGTTTTGCACGCCACCCGAATTGCATGGAATCCTCCCTGTTTCGGACCTTCAGCCCGAGTGTCATCGAAGAATGATGCGGCCTTACTCGCCGTTCTTCTGGGGCTTTGTGGGCCGAACCTTTAGCGAAACGAGGTTCCGGGTCAAGAAGCCGCTACCGCAGATGCGATGATGTTTTCGGAGCGGATGAGGTGCCCAAGCCGCGGGCGCTCTCATGTATACCAGCGCAGCATGAATACCCAAGGCGGCTCGCGGTGCGGAACGAGGTTAATGGACCCTCGCTTGCCGGCCGCGGATTTCAGTTATCCCGCTTCCAACCGGCGATGATTTCGTATTTTGCCTGATCGATGCGCGTGCCGCTGTTACGATCATTGGCGCCATAGGCATGCACGCCGTAGACGAGGCGGCTGTCTTTATTCTTGTCATAGACGTAGATGCTCGATCCGCTCATGCCGCCCATGGTGCTGCAGAGGTAAAAGAGTTTTTCCTTCCGCGCTTCCTGGATTTGGCATTCGGAATGCCACATCGTGCCCTCGGGCTTGTCGCCGGGATAGCCGTTGATGTTGATCGTGTAGTTCGGCATCGGCTCCTGATAGGCAAAGCCGAGCCACCCGGTCTGATTGCCGATGTCGCGATCAAGAATGATCATCGCGTAATCGAAGCGTTCGTCGTGATCGCTGGTCCAGCCGGTGACGGTGAGCGCGGTTTTCCAGCCGATCGTGCCGTAGGGGAATTCGCCGCCATTATGAGCGGGCGAAAATTCGATGTGCTTGTACCATTTGTCGTTGTCGACGTTATAGACGCAGTGGCCCGCGGTCAGCACGTGGTGCGGTCCGATCAGCGTGCCGGTGCAGCCGATGGCGATCGAGCCGATCGCCCGGTACGGATAATCCTTGGTGGCCGTCACCTGCACGCGCTGGTCCGTGCCGATGACGTTCCGCGCGTGCTCGTCGCGGCTGAAATCGCGATCCCCGCCGGCCTTCGAGCCTTTTTCCGTCTCGGCCTTTTCGTTTTCGAGCCGGTGAATGCCCTCGAGAATGCGCTTTTCGAGCTCGGGCGAAACCGCTTGGGTGCGCACCTTGCCGTCGGGCGTCACCGATATCGTCCTGAGGCCCTGGCGGATGTCGATGCCGCGCTGCGTCTGACCGCCAGATTTTTGCATCTTCGAAAGCTGCGCCGGCGGCACCGCGCGATCGCGATTGTCGAAGACGCTGCCCATCCCCTGCATTTCGTCCGCGAGCGGAATGGCGCCGGGCGAAGTTTGCGCCGCCGTCTCCGAGATTTCCCGCTCGAAGCTCATGCCGCGGCTTTCCTCGCCGCCTTTGCTGCCGGGCTGGCTCTTCTGCATCAAGGGATCGGCGCTCGCCGCGCACGCGGCGGCAAGCGCCAAAGCGCCCGCGACAAAGATACGGCGGCCGGCGATTTTCTCGATCATCAAATCCCCCTTGAACCGGTTTCGCTCGGATGCCTCACGGAAGCCGCGCCGGCATGATCTCGAAACTGAACACCGTGGCGCTCGCTTCTTGCGTCTCGTCGGGCTCCTTCTGGATGACGATTCCGCGCGTCGCCGCCGGCGCCAGTGCTGCGTCCTTGAGTGTATTCAAGAAAGATCGCGCGGCGCCCGGCACCGGCGGATTGTTCGCCTTGATCCCCCGGGTCACCACCTGATTGAAGCAAAGGTCGCTCGACTGGATGCCGTCCTTCTGCTCGAGCGCCGTCACCACGATATGCTCGCGGCCGACCGTATCGGGGGCGCCGGTCTTGCCGCCGCGCCAGTTGGAAACTTTCGCCGGAAACGTCCAGGCGGGCGATCGCGCGGGCAAGGTCACGACGCAAGGGTCCGTCAGCGACACGATCGTGCCGGCGGCGTCGATGTAGGAAACATTGATGTCGAAGTCGCGCGCGCTCACGTTCTCGACCTTCACGCGGATCGCGTCGCAATGCTGCAGCGAAGGAACGGTCTTGTCCTCGAACGAAGACACCTTTTCATAAACGTCGGGCGAGAACTGCTTCGGACATTCGCGATAGGGGTCGTTGTTGCCGCGCTGAACGTAGCGCTCGGCCGTAATCACGATGTCCTTGGCGGCGCCATCGTTCGCCTGCGTCTCGCTCCAGTTTTGCGCCACCCGCACGAGGTTCGCCGCGCGCGCTTTCTTGGAAAGCGTGGCCGCAAGCTCGCTCACGCTCTTTTCGGCCCGCTCCGGCTCGATCGAAACCGAATAGTTTTCGGGATAAGCGCGCAGCCGCGAATCTTTTTCCTGCAAATCCTTGCGGATCCATTCGCCATCGGTGCCGAGCAGCCACACCTTGCCGTTATAGACGCGGAGCCGGAGCTGCGCCGGCGCTTGTGCCGCGACCCATTCGATGGCGCCGTCCCTGGCGGCGGCCTTCAGCTTCTCGACGAATTGAGCGGCGGCGGGATCGCTCAGTTCGGAAGCCGGCGGCTCCGCCACCGTCAGCTGAAACGACACGCTCGGCACGAGCACGCTCGCCCAGAGCTCGGCCGGCCGCTCGCCGCCGGGCACGGGCTTGTCGAGGTCCGCCGTCGAATGGATGGCGGCCACTTTCGTGACCGTCGCCGTTCCCCATTTCGGGCCGTCGGGCGAGGCCGAAAGCTTGAGCACGGTATTGGCGGCAAGCCCGTGCAGCGTGCCGGCAGGTACCGCGACGTGATCGCCGTCGATCTCCACCTTCCACACCGGATTGGTGGGCACCGCGCCACCGGCCAACACCGGGCGGTTGAGGTCGCCGTCGAACGCGGGCCTTGCCGACGGCGGGTTTTCGGAATTCCGCATTTCGGTGACGATCAGGCTGGCGAGGTCCTGATAGCGCGAGGCGTTGTGTTTGCTGTCGCTGAGCGCGCGCCACAGGAAATAAGTGAATACCCCGGCCCGCTTTTCGGAGCCCTCGCCGACCATCGGCGAATCGAATTCCTCGAAGGCGCGCTCGATCGCCTCGCGCGATGAATCGACGGCGAAGAAGCCGACGAGCGATCCGCGCGCCGATTTCGACGGCAGCGCCCAGGCCTCCGGCGCCGTTGCCTTGGCCGTCACGGGAGCCGGCGGCGCCGGCGGAATTCCAAGCCGCGAGGGATCGACGCCGCGCACGGCGGTGCCGTCGACGAGGCCGCGCGTCATGGAGCCGGCGTGACAGGCGTCGATGATGACCCAGACATCGGCGTTCTTGTCGCGGATCTTGTCGAGCGCGGCGCCGATATCGTCGTCGACGATTCCGTTCTGCACGGTTTTCGTCGCGCGATCGTAATCGCCGGTATCGGTCGGCAGCATGACCTGATCGAGGTTGTCGCGCTCCGGATTCTGGTCCGCGTTCTTCACCGGCTGCTCGGTGCCATGGCCGGAATAAAAAATCAGCACGAGGTCGCCGCTCTTCGCCTTGTCCGCGAGGTCGGCGAACGCCTTCATGATGGCGGCGCGCTTCGGCTCGCCGTTGACGCTCGGAAAGCATGGCTGGTCGGGCTTGCCGTTGCGGACGCAGCGCAGCCCCGCTTTATCCTTCAGCCCGTCGGCGAGGACGGTAATGTTCGCGGCATTGAATCCGCGCTTCTCGGTCAACAGCCGCCACATTAACGTGACGTCGTTGGGCGGGCCTTTAAGTTTGTTAATGTTGGGGTTCTGGTAATCGGCGGCGCCGATCAAAAGCGCGTAATTATCGGCGCGGGAAGGCGCCACGCTGAATGCCAGCAATGCGCCGGCAAGGAAAAACCCGCGAAAGCGGTAAGCTGGCCTTATGACGGAGGTTGAAATCGCAAATTTGCGGGCGCTACCTTTGCGCTGGCGATCCATTCCCATCCTCCCGACACCGCAATTCGCACATAGTTGTGCTTATCTTCCGTGTCGCCCGCGTCTCCCGTCAAGCTGAGGAAAACGGCGCTTCTATGAAGACCGGCAGCCTTGCCGCCCTGTTCGCGCTCGCCGCGATCGCAGCATCCGGTCCCGCTGCCGCCGAAACGCGCGCGCTCATTGTCGGCGTTTCCAACTACCAGAACCTCGACCCCAGCAAATATCTTTCGGGGCCGAAGAACGACGTCAAGGAAATCCAGGAATTCCTGCTGCAGCGCGGCGTCAAGAAAAACAACATTACCCTGCTCGCCGACGGCGTTTCGGCCGAGAAACCGACGCGGCAGAACATCATGGACGCCCTGCGCGCGCTCACCGAGCGCTCGCAGCGCGGCGACTTCGCCATCGTCTATTTTTCCGGCCACGGCTCCTATCAGCCCGACCAGCCCGAGGGCGATCCCCGCCACGACGAGGAGGACGGCTTCGACGAGGTGTTCATTCCCTATGACGTGGAGCCCACGCCGCTGGAGCAGAACGCACAGGCGATCAGGAACGCGATCATCGACGACGAGCTCGGCGAATTCGCCGATGCGATCCGCGACAAGGGCGTGGACCTCTGGTTCATCCTCGACAGCTGCCATTCCGGCACCGGCCTCAGGGCAAGCGGCCAATTCCACGAAAAGAAAATCGAGCCGTGGGAGCTCGGCGTGCGGGTGGACAAGAGCCCCTCATCCAGGAAAACAGCCGTCATCCACGCCCCGTACGCGGCCGCGAGCCGCTCAACGGATGCCCGCGGGCGTTACGTCTTTTTCTCGGCCTCGCGTGCCAATGAAACCTCGACCGAAATCCCGATGCCGGGCTCGGTGCCAGCGAAAGACGCCGTCTGGCGCTCGGTGTTCACCCACGCGCTGGTGACGGTGATGACGCGGGCGCCGAAACTGACCTACAGCCAGATCATCGAGGAAGTGAACCGCGTCATGGGCACATCCGGCGGCCACGTCACCCAGACCGCGGGCATCGAGGGCAACATGATCAACCGCCTGGTCTTCGGCCATGACGCGGCGCCCGACGCCGCATTGCAGTGGCAGGTCGCGCACGAGATCGTCTATGGCGGCATCGCCAACGGCATCGAGAAGGGCGCGATCCTCGCGCTCTATGACGATCCGAGCGCCAAGGACACCGCGGCCACCGGCTATGCGCAGGTGATCGAGGCGAGCCCCACCGAAGCGAAAATATCGCCGCTCCGCGAATATCCCTGCCCGCTCGTCGACGGCAATCCCGCCTGCCGCATGGGCGGCGCCGAGATCATCACCCGCGCGCGCTATGCGCGGCTGCTCTCGCCGCCCCTCGACTTCGCCTTCGCCGTGTCGGCGCCGCGCTTCACCGAGCGGACGCCGGAAACGCTGCGCGCGCGTGCCGCAGAAGTTTTCAATGCGTTCGGCGCCTCCGGCTCAGAAAACAAACAGCTGCAGGGCCGCGTGCGCTTCGACGACACCGCGCCCGATTTCATCTGGTGGGTCACCGCCGACGGTTTTCGCATGGCCCCCGCCGGCAGCGATCCCTTGAAACTCGACATCGGCGCGGCCGTCGATCTCAAGGGCAGCGAGCCGCTCGACGAAGTCAAAGCCGCAACGCAGCGGATTCTCCTCCGCGCCTATCGCGTGGAAAGATTGCGGCGGCTCGCGGCCACGGATGCCGGAGGCCTTCCCGGCCGGCCGCGTCTGAAGGTGGGCTTCGGCTCCATGCCGCTGAACTATGACGGCAAGAGCGGGCGCTGCGAGGCCGATCAGCTGGCAAGCATGCAGACCGTGGAAGGCCCGCTTGTCGCGACCCCCTGCATGCGCGTGCAGATCAACATCAAGAACGAGGGCCCCCTTCCCCGTTTCGTGAATCCGTTCCTCATCGACGACAAGTGGAATTTCATCGACTTCTGCGAGCAAGGCGGAAAAGACTCGACGCTGGCGCCGGGCGCGACCCGCTCCTGCAAGATCAATTACGGCCGGGCGCTGCCGGGCGGCGCCGATCTCGAGCGCTTCACGCTGGTGATTCTTTCCACGCCGCAGCGGCAGAATGTGGGGGCGCGGAATTTCGACGACATCATCAATCTGAACAACCTCGACGCCGGCGGTGCCGGGCGAGGCGGATCCGATCAGCTGAATTTCGACGACGGGCTTGCGGGCGACACCGAAGGCACGCGGGCGACCCCCTTCGACAAAAATCCCGCCACCGTCACGCTGGTGGAATGGGACCTGGATCTTCGCGGCAAGCGGTGAGCCGCGCGAATCCAGGCCCCGGAATTCAATCCGTCGCGGTCGACTTTACCCAATCGACGAACTTGCCGAGCCGCGTATAGACGCCGTGCAGCTTGGGAATGCCGCAGCCCTCGCCCCAGCTGACGATGCCGACCTGCACCGGCTTGTCGCCGGACTTCGCAACGAGCGGGCCGCCGCTGTCGCCCTGGCAGGTATCGTGCACGAATTCCGCGCCGGCCTTCGGATTGGGCTCGCCGGCGCAAATCATGTTCTCGTTCACGATCTGGCCCGCATCCTTCAGGATCGCGGCGCGGACATCGTTCATCTTCTCGTCGGTGTCGATGCGGAAATTACGGAAGATGACCGACAGGCTGTCGTCGAGGTTCGCCGCCCGGTTCTGCAGGATGTTGGCGTTGCACTCGGCGCGATCCACCATCTTGACCGAGGTGTAGCGCAGGTTCTTCGACAGCGATCCCTGCTCGGTGGTGCCCCATCCGACGATCGTGAGATCCGTGCCCGGCGTTTCGAGTGAAGCGTCTTTCGTTCCGTCGATCAGGGCGATCTTGCCGAACTTGACGCCCTTCGGCGCGCGTTCGAGCTTCAGCAGCGCGACGTCGTTGTCGGTGAAGTCGGCGTTGTATTGCGGATGCCGGTATACGGACTTCACCGCGATGCGGTCGCCGTTCTTGAAATTGACCGAGCCGATATAGACGTTGATGCCCTTCGGATCGACGATCTCGCCCTGCTGGGTGACGCAATGGCCGGCGGTCAGCACCCACGTATCCGCGATCAGCGATCCGCCGCAAAAGTGATAATTGAACTCCTCGCCCTTTCTCGCCTCCGAAAGGATCAGCGAGACCTGGTATGGAAACGCGCCGGGAGGCGCGTCCTGGCCGCCATAGACCTTGCTGTGCGTCGCTTCGGCCGAGGTCTGGCGCTCGATGGCGAGATCCAGCGGCGTCTTCGGCCCTTTCATTGCTTCGGCGCCGGCCGTGGCCGCGCAGATCGCGGCAAGCGCGAGCGAACCCGCGGCAGCCCCCAAACAACGATGAACTTGCTTATGCATGATTTCCTCTCCCCAGCTTGGCGATCAACTCACCATTGAAGTTCTCTCAGCGTCAAGGCCAAGCCGGGCGGCGGAAGGCTTGACGGGCAGGCGATGTCGCACCCCGAAATCGCACTATGAAAGTTCGACTGTGGCGGAATTCGCACGGGTCCTTGTTCGCCGGCGGGAAATTGCCCGCCCGCTGTGCAGGCGGAGACCGGTCAAACCGGCAATAAAAGGTCCCGGACGGCTACTTTGTCATGATGGCGCCGGAATTGTCGCTCGATTACTATCGCCGCCGATTCCCCAGCCCTAGATGGCATTGCTACGAGGAGGGTCGCCTTGCAGAGACGGTCTTTTCTTTTGTCGTCGGCTGCGGCCTTCACCAGTGCGATGCTTCCCCGTCTCGCTTCGGCGGGCATCATCAAGCCCTATAGCTACGACCTGTTTCCGCCGACCCAGGGCCGCGACGCCTTCATCAACTGGATGCAGTCGAACCGCGGCGAAAATCCCGTTTATCTCGGCGAGCGCTGGAGCCGTTACGAAGTGCTCGTGCGCAACAAGGACGTGTGGGACAAGCGCAACGAACGCGCCTTCCTGATGACGCCGCGCGAAGAGTTCGTGCTGAAGCAGAATCTCGGCCACGTCTACCAGCACGAATTTCTCGACATCGGCTATGGCGTGACCATCTCCGGCCCGCATCTCGTGAGCCGCATGACCTCGACGATCGACGTCAAGCTCGGCGAGAAGGTGCTCGAGATCGGCACCGGCTCCGGCTATCAGTCGGCTTATCTCGCCAACCTCACCGACAAGGTCTACACGATCGAGATCATCCGCCCGCTCGCGAGCCGCACGCGCGGCATCTACGACGGGCTGATCGAGCGCGGCTACAGCGAGTTCAAGGCGATCAACACCAAGCAGGCCGACGGCTATTATGGCTGGGAGGAAGCGGCGCCCTTCGACAAGATCATCGTCACCTGCGGCATCGACCACATTCCGCCGCCGCTTTTGCAGCAGTTGCGGCCCGGCGGCATCATGGTGATCCCGGTCGGCCCGCCCGGCGCCCAGCGTGTGCTCAAGGTCGTGAAGGAGAAAGCCTCCGACGGCTCGATCACGGTCGCGCGCTCCGACATCTACGGCGGCAAGATCGTTCCCTTCGTGCCCTTCACCAAGCTTGAAGGCGACGCGATCAAAGGCACCCACAACCTGTGAACGCCCCGAGCGCGATCGGCCTCGACCGGCCGCCGGCGGCGGCCGGCGTTGAGCTGAAGCCGCGGCCTTATCTTTATCTATCGGTCGGCCTCGTCGCCGGCGCGGTGATCGCGCTGCAAATCTGCATCATGCGGATTTTCTCGGTCGGGAGCTGGGCGCATTTCGGCTCGCTGGTCGTGAGCCTCGCGATGCTCGGCTTCGGGCTGACGAGCGCTGTCATGTGCATCGCCAAGGGCTGGTTCGAGCGCCACTGGCAGGGTGTGGCCGCGGCGGCGCTGTTTCTGTTCGGGCCGCTGATGGTGGCGGCGAATTTGCTCGCGCAGCAAATCCCGTTCAACGCGATTTTTCTCATCTCCGACCCGATGCAGAAATGGCGGCTGTTCGGGAATTTCCTGCTTTACATGTGCCCGTTCCTCGCCGGCGCCGTGTTTCTCGGCACCGTCTTCCTGAAGGCGCAGAAAATCTTCAACCGCGCCTATTTCGCCGACCTCACCGGCTCCGGCATCGGCGGCCTTCTGTTTCTCGCCGCGATGTTCTGGATCAATCCGGAAAATCTGATCGTCGTTCCCTTGCTCTTGTGGTTCGCGGGAACGGTCTTGTGGTTCGAAGCGGTCGATCACCGGCGCGGAAGCCTTTGGCTCGCCGGCTTTGCGGCGCTCGCGGTCGCCGCCCACTTTTCGCTGCCCGATCTCCTCGACATCAAGAAGCTCGCGGTCTCCGACTACAAGGGCGTTGCCTACGCCCGCAAATTTCCCGACAGCATCCGCGTCTACGAGCGCGCGACCCCCTTCGGCTATTTGGAGGTTTACTCGAGCTCGTATCTGCACTTCGCGCCGGGGCTTTCCGACAACGCCGCCTTTAATCTGCCGACGATGCCCGCCAACGCCTATCTCGGCATGTACATCGACGGCGACGGCCCGAGCGGCATCATCCGCGACCTGCCGCCGAAGGAGACCGAATATTTCCGTTTTCTCTCGATGTATTATCCCTATCTCGTGAAGAGCGCGCCCAACACCTTCGTGGTGCAATTCGGCGGCGGGCTTTCCACCGCGGTCGCGCTGAAGAATTCGAAAACCGTCACCGTCGCCGAAGGCAATCCCGCGGTGCTTGCCGCCTTCCGCGGCGACAAGGGCCTGCGCGATTTCACCGGCGATATTCTCCACAATCCGAAAGTGCGCGTGATCGATTACGACGGCAGGCTGTATCTCGCCTATACGCAAAATCGCTACGACGTGATTGATCTAAGCCTCGCCGACTCCGCCGGCCTCTCCAATCCCGGCGGCTTCGCCATTGTCGAGAAATTCTCCTATACGCGCGAAGCGATGCAAAGCTACATGCGCGCGCTGAAGGACGACGGCGTGCTCGCCGTTACCTTGTGGAACAAGGAAGAGCCGCCGAAATCGGTGCTGAAGCTTTACGCCACCATGGCCGCCGCCGCCCGCGCGCTCGACGACAACATCGCCGGCCACTTCTTCGTCGCCGCGAGTTATCTGTCCACCGCCACCGTGCTCTACAAACGCAGCGGTTTTTCCGCCGAGGAAATCGCGAAGCTCCGCGCCCACACGCGCGCCATGTCCTTCGACGAGATTTATTATCCGGGCATCCAATACGACGACAAGAAAACGGCGGAAGTCCTCGACGGCTACCAGAACCAGATTTTCTTCAACGCCAACGAACAGGGCGACGAGCCCAAGGACGAGCCGCCGCCCGACGCGCCCGTCGAAAGCGGCAAGGACGATCCCGACCAGCCCGCCTCCACCGTCCCCGCCACCACCATGGGGCAACTGGCCTGGGACCGTCTCGTGCATGGCGGCTGGGACGCGATCGCGCAAAGCTACGTCTTCGACACCCGCATCCTCGAAAACTCGCGGCCCTACTTCGCCGCCTATGTGCGGCCGCTGGATCTGCCGCGCATTCTCGATCGCCTCGAACTCTTTCAGGACGAGTGGGGATATATTCTCGTTTGGGCGACGCTGGGCGTCGCGACCGTGCTCGCCACATCGCTGATCGCGCTTCCCGTGATTTTCGGCTGGCGCACGATCTTCAGCCGCTACCCCGGCAAGTTCCGCACCATCGTCTATTTCGCCTGCCTCGGCCTCGGCTACATCATGGTCGAGGTCGGCCTGATCGCCGACTTCATCCTCGCGCTCAGCAACCCGATCGTGTCGGCCTCGGTGTTGATCACGGGCATGCTCGTCTTCTCCGGCCTCGGCAGCCTCGTGTCCGAGCGCTATCTCGATCGCGCGCGCGTGGTGATGCCGAAAATCTTCCTCGCCATCGGCGCGCTCCTGATCGGCTACGGCCTCTTCCTCGACCGGGCGCTCGACCTCATCGGCACCTTCCCCTATTGGTTCCGCCTCGTCTTCTGCTTCGCGCTGATCTTGCCGCCCGCCTTCCTCATGGGCTTCCCGATGCCGACCGCGATGACCTCGCTCGCCCGCCTCGGCAAGGACCACATGTTCCTGTGGGCCTGGGGTATCAACGGTTGTTTCTCGGTGATCGGCGCCGCCGTCGTGCCGCTGGTTGCAACCTCATTCGGGCTCGCGGCCGTGCTCGAAGTGAGCGGCGCAGCCTATCTGTTGGCAATTCCCGCTTTCTTCGCAATACTGCTGCCGCTCGCTGGTCAGCGCAGAGGGGCTATCGCGTGAACGCAGCCGCGGGGTCGACGCACCGGCAATCGTCGGTTGCGAGGGTGTTGGTATGTTTGGGCTTGATCGCT